>JBKCTT010000231.1:0-41669 GCA_046318795.1 Pirellula sp. | reverse complement strand
CGGGAGCCTTCGAAGCGAGTTGCTCGATCAATTTGCTAGCCATTCCGATACCTCCTGTAGTCAAAAAGTGAAGCGTTTTTCCTATTATACGCATCACACTTTTGCTGGCTTTACAGGGTTAATTGAGGACAATTGTTCTACTATGAGGTGCCCACTCGGGAAACGCTCAAGGCCCGTGCACCGGATCAGCTCCCAATGAGCCACAACTATCCATCGCGGCGAAGACGCATCTTTGTATTCCTACGGAAGTACGAAGGCAATTCTGGCCAGATTGAACAAAAACTAGGTGTCCAGTTCCTTTTCCCCTCGAAATAGCTGCAAAGCCTTGGGAAGTTTTTTCACTTTTCCCGATCGATCGACACAAGCGATACTACTTCGGCCGGAGACGACCAGTTCCGGGAGCGCGGTATGGGACCCGATGTCGCGGCAAATTCGATATTCGTGGTGGATTCTAGCTCCATAGCAGTGGGTCAGCTTCGTAATCAGCTTCAGGTCTTCGTCGAACTCGGCCGGGGAGTGAAATTCAACCTGCATCGTTTTCACCACAAGCATAATACCGGTCGTTTCGAGTTCTTTGTAGGAAATGCCGAAAGACCGTAGCATTTCGACGCGCCCTCGTTCGAAGTAGTTTAAATATTGCGAGTTGTGGACTCGACCTTGTCCGTCGATCTCGCAATACCTAACCTTGAGGCTGGTGACGTGATCCGCTAGATAATCGATGTTCATGGCGATGATGCTCAATTTTGGCATGTTACAGACGGATTAGGACGCCTATGCTAAAAGAGCACGAGACTGATTTCCTCCCGACTTATTTTTTTGAATATGGCTCGAACAATCGCAATTGGTGACATTCATGGGTGCTTGGCAGCATTCGATTCTTTGCTCGCTGCCATCGATCCTACGCCAGACGATACGATTGTTACTTTGGGAGATTATGTAGATCGCGGCCCTAATTCAAAGGGGGTCATCGATCGCTTGTTAGACCTGGAGCAAAAGGTCAAGCTTGTGGCCTTGAGAGGCAATCATGAAGATATGTTGCTAGAGGTGCTCTCTGGTACCATCCCTCCCTATTCGTGGCTCAACCACGGCGGGGTAGACACTATGGACTCGTACGGTTTTGTCGGGGACTTGAACTGTATCCCGAAAGAGCATTTGGATTTCTTTGATCGACTGCCGAGTTACTTCGAAAACGAGACCCACTTTTGTGTTCACGCGAACTACGATGAGGAGTTGAGTTTGGAGGAGCAGCCGCTGGATCTCTTGCGTTGGACAAAGATTTCTCAGCGGTTACCTGGCCCTCACATCTCGGGAAAAAAAGCTGTTGTGGGCCACACTCACGACCGAGACGGTCGCATCTTTGAGTTGCCGCACTTAGTATGCATCGACACTTATTGTTATGGTGGACGCTGGTTGACGGCTCTCGATTTGGATAGTGGCGACGTCTGGCAAAGCACTCCAGCGGGCGAGTTGGTTCGACAGCCTGAACCTATCTAGCGAGAAAAGATGGCTCACAAGCTGGTCTTGGGGATCGATGAAGCTGGCTACGGTCCCAATATGGGTCCGTTTGTTGTTGTTGCCACGGCTTGGCGCATTCCAAAAGAATTGGGGGTTGAGGAACTAACAGAACTTCTAGCCCCCGAAATTCAACCTCACCCCATCGACTTCCGTTCCTCGAAGTGCCATGTGCCCCTGGGAGACTCCAAACGGGTTTACTCAGGAAAATCGGCTTGGGAAGGGCTGTGTCACGGAGCCCAATTCCTACTAGAGTCCATGGAGTTCTTCCAGCGAGAATTTCTAGCAGATTTCCAGGACTTGGGTGAAATGCTATACCCCCATGATTGGGCTCGGGCAAAGCAAGTTCCCTGGTTTCGAGATTTGCAACTCTGGGATCCAGGCAATCATAGCCTTTTGGATTGTTCTCTCGTTCACGCCCAACAGGCAAACGAAGCAGCAAGAGCCAAACTGCGATCAATGGAAATCCAACTCTTGAGCTCACGAGGTCGACTCATCGACGAGAGGGAATGGAATCGCTTGGTGGAGCATTTTCAAAACAAGAGCTCGGTTTTGAGCGAGTTGACATTGGGTTTGGCTAGGGAATTGGCTCAGGAACTCGCGTTGGAGAACGAAACCATCGAGATTTATTGTGACAAACATGGAGGTCGCAATCGCTATCAAGCACTCTTGATGAACGCATTTCAGGACCTATGGTTCGACACTCATGCCGAGTCTAGCAAATTGTCGCGCTATTCGTCGAACTGGGAGAATCGTCCACTCATGATTCAATTTCGAGTCGAAGGAGACTCGCTCGTTCCGTCGGCGGCCGCATCAATACTAGCCAAATGGACGCGCGAAATGGCGATGAAGGTTTTGAATAATTTTTGGGCGGAGCATGCCAACAAGCACGGAAAGCCCATTCCAAAACCAACCGCCGGATACTACGTAGATGCCATGCGTTTTGCGGGAGATGTTAAGGAGTTGGAGGCCGAACACGGGCCCCCTAAATCGGAGTGGTGGCGAGTAAAATAGCTCGCAACAGGTACCGTGGTTCGTCGCCGCCAATATTTAACCCGTCGGGGAATTGAACGTCTTTGGCAATTGCTAGCATTCGCTGATCTTCTTGGGAGAAGAGCCTTCGCATGGGATTGCGATTTGTAAGCTGGAAAATGCGTCTATTAGCAATTCTTTCGTTACCGTATACTTGCAGATTGTCCCTCAAAATCGTTCGTAAAGTACTGGTTTAAAGAGAGTTATGACTTCCCAGCCTATCACCGACGTCTCACAAGCATCGTTGCCACTCTACTTCGGGGTCGATGTGGGGGGGACGGGAATGAAAATTGGACTCGTTGACGACGCGGGAAAAACCATCGGTTTTACCTCGATCCCGACGGAGGAGCCCAAGGGGCCAACAGATGCGATGCAGCGGGTGGCGAAGGCATGCTCCTCACTGCTGCATGAGTTGGGTCTGGATTGGAATTCGGTTCCGAGAGTGGGACTCGGTACGCCCGGGAGCCAGGACATTCCACGTGGGTTGCTCATTGCCCCTCCGAATCATCCGCATTGGCACAATTTCCCGATCGTTGCGTGTTTAGAACGTGAGCTTGGTCGTCCCGTATCATTTGCAAATGACGCCAATGCAGCAGCGTTTGGCGAATTCTGGGTGGGCACTGGTGCCATTTACAGTTCTATGGTTCTTCTAACGCTAGGAACAGGAGTGGGCGGGGGGATAATCGTTGACAATCAGTTGGTAGTGGGACGCAACAGTTTTGGGGGCGAGTGTGGTCATTTGATCGTGGACTCCCACAAAGATGCCAGACTTTGTGTTTGGGGGGGTGGTCGAGGACACTTGGAGGCCTACGCAAGTGCGAGCGCTGTGGCGGCTCGCGCACGAGAAGAATTGCGTTTGGGTGCAGACAGTTGTCTGCGAGATAGGGTGGAACAAGTTACCAGTCGAATGATTTATGAAGCTGCAGAAAAAGGAGATGCGTTTAGCTTAAGAATCATAGATGAGACAGCAGACTATTTAGCCATTGGTATCACAACACTGGTCCACACATTGGATCCTGGGTTGGTTGTCTTGGGTGGGGCGATGAATTTCGGTGGAAGAGAATCACCTATCGGCCAGCGGTTTATAAATCGTATCAAAAAGTCGTTCCGGGAACGATCTTTCGAATACGTCGCGAATGGTACGACGATTGATTTTGCTTCCTTGGGAGGAGACGCGGGCTATTTAGGCGCTGCGGGCATCGCCCGGATGGAACATAAGAAACAATAAAACGGTATTTGGAAACTATACATGAGTTCAGTTAAGGGCAGTGATAAACCTAAAGAGATCCCGCAGTCTCACATTCGCAACTTCTGCATTATCGCCCATATCGATCACGGCAAAAGCACTCTTGCGGACCGATTACTGGAAAGGACCGGAACAGTCGAAGTCCGAAAGATGCGTGAGCAATTGCTTGATGCAATGGATCTGGAGCGAGAACGGGGAATCACGATCAAGGCAAAAGCTGTCTGTCTGCACTATCAATACAAGGGTGAATGGTACGAAATCAATTTGATCGACACGCCGGGCCACGTCGATTTTCAATACGAAGTATCTAGATCACTGACGTGCTGTGAGGGTGCATTACTACTCGTAGACTCTTTTCAGGGAGTTGAAGCTCAAACGGTGGCAAATGCGTATTCTGCCATGGATCACGATCTGAAAATCATCCCTGTGATCAACAAGGTCGACTTGGTTCACGCGCGGATTGATGACGTCACAGCCGAAATGGAGCAGGTGCTGGGGATCGAT
Source organism: Pirellula sp. (assembly GCA_046318795.1). Taxonomy (GTDB): domain Bacteria; phylum Planctomycetota; class Planctomycetia; order Pirellulales; family Pirellulaceae; genus JBKCUI01. The sequence goes on along the minus strand of JBKCTT010000231.1, from coordinate 37,375 downwards.
CCAGATGAAATTGTAAAATGTTCCGGTAAGGCAGGTATCGGTATCGACGAATTACTTGCTGCCATCATTGAACGAATACCTGCACCGGTGGGCAATAACACATCAAAGCTCAAGGCGATGGTGTTTGATTCGCACTACGACGACTATCGGGGAGCCATAACGTATGTGCGAATCATGGAGGGGGAAGTCAAGCGAGGTGACAAAGTTCGATTTCTTGGTGTGGGCTCAAACTATGAAGTGCTCGAATTAGGCCAGTTTGTTCCCGAACGCCGAGCCTGCGATCGGCTTGCGGCCGGGCAAGTCGGTTATCTAATTTGCAATATTAAGTCTCTCAAGGATGTCCGCATTGGCGATACCGTCGCCTACGCAAGTGATGAGGGAGCAGAGGCATTACCCGGTTATCAGCCCCCCAAGCGAATGGTCTATTGCGGACTGTATCCGAGTGATGGTCAGGAATTCACCGAGCTGAGAGATGCTCTTGAGAAGCTTTCCATAAACGATCCATCCTTTGAGTTTGCACCTGAGACGAGCGATGCGCTCGGGTTCGGTTTCCGGTGCGGGTTCTTAGGACTATTGCACATGGAAATCGTGCAGCAGCGATTGGAGAATGAATGCGATATCGACCTCGTTCAAACAGCTCCCAATGTCACCTATGAAATCATAAAACGAGATGGAACCAAGATGGACATCCATCGACCTCAAGAGGTGCCTGACTCGGGAGAAATCGAAGAGTTTCGGCAACCGATCGTGCGAGTCAATTTTGTTCTTCCGCAGGAATACATCGGTATCACTATGAAACTCTGCCAAGACCGTCGAGGGGTCTTGAGAGGAAATGAGTATCTATCAGCGACTCGCTCACTCGTCACCTATGACCTACCCCTCGCGGAAGTCATCTATGATCTACATGATAAGCTCAAGAGTGCGACGCGCGGTTATGGTACGATGGATTACGAAATCATCGGCTACGAACAAGCGGATTTGATTCGAATGGATATTTTGGTCAATGGAAAGCGAGTGGACGCGCTGAGCATCATTTGCGATCGCAAAGATGCCGATCGTAGAGGCCGAGCTGTGGTCAAAAAACTCAAGGAAGAAATTGACCGTCACATGTTTGAGGTCGCAGTTCAAGCAGCAATTGGCGCGCGAGTCATCGCCCGAGAAACGGTACCCGCATTGAGAAAGAATGTTACCGCTAAATGTTACGGTGGGGATATTACGCGTAAACGAAAACTGTGGGCCAAACAACGCGAGGGTAAAAAGCGAATGAAGTCGATCGGCTCGGTCGACATCCCGCAAAAGGCCTTCATGGCAGTGCTCGATACAGGTTCAGAGAAATAGAAAACCCATCACAATCGGTCGCTCCTCGTACTCAGTCTTATCGCCATGGTCGATATCAGGCGTGGAGTTTTTAAGGGATTAGAGTATTTGAGAGGCACACATGAACATGGGAGAAACTAAGGAGCCACGCAAGTTCGGGAAAACGAGGAGACGCTTCCTGATCGCTGGCGTTGTTCTCGCAGCACTCGCTCCACTGGTGTTTTGGTTAGTATCCGAGGTTGATCACCAATTTGGTAACCTGACAGCCGTCAGTTTCCTGCTTCTCGCAGGGCTATTGATCTCTGGGGCCATTCTCTCATGGGTCTCATGGCGGTGGACTGTCGCGTTGTTTCTGTTAGTTGCCGCCGGCATTTTCGGAGCCATGCAGTTGGTAGAATTCAAAGGCTTTACCGGCGAACTCATCCCCATCTTGGCCCTCAAGAAAGGCAACAAACCGTCCCAGACAATCTCGTCCGATATTGCGGTTAAGCCAAGCTCCGATGCACGCCTAGCCATAGAGGCAGCTAGGAGTAGCTCAACCCAACTGTTGGGAAACCAACGCAACGGCGTGGTCTCCTCTCCTGAGTTTGCTACTGATTGGGAACAGCATCCACCTAAAGTCTTATGGAATCGCTCCATCGGTTTGGGATGGTCAGGGACTGCAATCCGCGACCAAAAGATCTTTACACTCTACCAATCGGATCAAGAGGAAACAATCGCCGCTATCGATCTTCTAAGTGGTGAGACCATTTGGGAGACGAAGCTGCTAGGATATCACACCCATCCCCTCGGGGGCACAGGGCCGAGAGCCACACCTACCATATTCAATGAACTTCTTGTGTCGCAAACCGCTTCGGGGCAGCTTGTAGTTTGCAGACTAGATAATGGCTCTGTGGTTTGGAAGAAAGATCTGATTGAACTGGGAGGCTGGACACTTTCCGAGTCGGAGAACGCAATCACCTGGGGACGGAGTGGTTCACCACTTGTAGTCAACAGGGATGGCAAACCGACGGTGGTTGTTCCCTTGGGGGGATCGAAAGACCATACCGAGCCAATTTCCATGGCTGCGTTTGATCTGGAAAACGGCGACTTGGTTTGGCGTTCAGGGCGCGATCAGATCGCTTATAGCTCACCTGTTGTACTGAACATTCACGGTCGTGATCATATTGCAATCATCCAGGAAAACTACGCCGTTGGTTATTCGATTGAGGATGGTAGCGAAATGTGGAGAGCCCCTTGGCCAAGTAAATCTGGAGGGGACGCCTGTGCATCGCAACCCGTTCAGGTTGGAGCGAATCGTATTCTACTGGGCAAAGGTTATGCGCTAGGAAGCAAGTTGATCGAACTCGAAGCTAACGTGCCTGAAAGCCCAAATGGTGGTGAAGCAACCTCATCAACATGGCCAGCGAAGACCATCTGGGATCATACCAGTTTGCTAAAGACGAAATTCACGAGCGCAATCTATCATCAAGAGAAACTGTATGGCCTTAGTGACGGCGTTCTCGAATGTGTGGATCCCAATACCGGTAAGCGAGTTTGGAAAAAAGGCCGATATGGTCAAGGACAGTTATTAGTCGTTAACGATACGCTGTTGGTTTCCACGGAAGACGGTCGTGTTGTTTTGGTGCATCCTGAACGAGGTGATTTGATTCATGAAATGCCGGTGATCGAAGGGATCACCTGGAACATTCCGACCGTCGCGGGGCCCTTTCTGATTGTTCGAAATGGCGAACAGATCGCTTGTCTTTACAGTCCGAGAGTTGGTACCAACTCCACACTGGACACCCCTACATCCCCGAGCACCGCAGAATGAAACAATTGCAGCTCAAGGAACAATTGATATTGGGGGTCGATCCAGGATTACAGTTGACAGGTTACGGCATTATCAAGAGCTCCGGGTCAAACGTCACCTTGATGGAGGCTGGGGTCATTCGAGTTTCGCGCACTCAAACTTTGCCAGCTCGTTTAAACGAACTGTACGATGGGATCAGCGAAGTTATCAGCGCTTACTCGCTTAATGCAATCGCCATAGAGCAACTGTACTCCCATTACGAACGACCTCGAACGGCCATTTTGATGGGGCATGCGCGCGGAGTCCTTTTTTTGGCCGGCGCCCATGCCTCATTAGAGGTGCACTCGTACGCGGCTACCCAAGTCAAAAAAATGTTGACTGGAAATGGGCGAGCGCCAAAAGATCAAATGCAGAGAGCGATCCAAATGCAATTAAAACTAAAAGAGCCGCCCGATCCGCCTGACGTTGCGGATGCTTTGGCTATTGCGTTATGCCATCATTTTTCTTCTGGGCCTATGGCCAAATTGCTACTCCAATCGAAATCCGAGAAACCTAAGTGATCACCAAGATAACCGGTCAGCTACTACAGCTAACCGATGATACGGCAACATTGAATATACCTCCGTTCGAATACGAGATTTCCATTCCGGAATATACACGTCGCCATTTGCAATCGGAGCTCGGGAACTCTATATCTCTACATACCATCCATTACATCGATGGAAATGCCGCACAGGGGAGTCGATTGACACCTAAATTGGTGGGGTTTCTTTCCACGATTGAACGAGATTTCTTTGAGCTCTTTTGTTCTACCGATGGAGTAGGAGCCAAAAAGGCGTTGCGGGCTATGGTCCGACCGGTTCAAGACATCGCGATCATGATTGAGCAGCAAGATGCCAAGGGATTATCGACCTTGCCAGGCATCGGCGCAGCCACGGCAGAGAAGATCATCGCCACATTGCGACGCAAAATGCCCCGTTTCGCATTGCTCGTAAGACGCGAAGCCCCCGGACTAGAACCGCAAAAACCGGGAGTGGTCGACGAAACCTATCAGGCACTCTTAGTATTGGGGCACAATGAGGCCGATGCGCGACGCCTTATCGAAACCGCCATTGCGACCGGCCAAAAGTTCAAGGACTGCGAAGCGATGATTCAAGCTATCTATCAACGGCAGGCAACTAAGAACTGAGGCGATATGCCTTGACAGTTTGCTCGCCAAATCGGTATTCCTGTTCTGGCGAACGTCCCAAAACTGGTCCGAGGGCTCAACTCGGCGAGCCCCAGACCATTCGATCACCCACGGAATTAAGGACGAGTAGATTGTCGATCCAAATCGTCTTTGTGAAATGGGGTACGAGATATCCCGCTAGCTGGGTCAATCGGCATGTTCGAGCCGTCAAAAAGCATGCTTCGTGCAAAGTTAGCTTTTGCTGCATCACAGACGAAACTGATTCGGAGAGCTTTGATAACGATGTGCGCGTGGTTCCCTTTCCCGAGTTTCGTGCCCCCTTGGATTATCTGAAACAAGGGTGCCGTCTCAAGATGGCCATGTTCAAACAGGGAATACTGCAGGAGGGAATGCCAGCATTATTTTTGGACCTCGATTCCAGCTTCCTGGGTGACGTGGCAAGGGTGGAGCGGCATATCTCCAGATACCGAGGGATCCACATGCTGAAGAGCCATTGGCTGCCATGGTGGCCGATCCAGAAGTATGTAAGCCCGCTCAACATTTCACCTTATTATCATGCGAACGGGTCTGCGATTGGCTTTTTCCCCGAAGATTATTATTGGCTGTTCGATCGCTTTAATAATGAGGTAACAGGCCAACCGATGGAGTCGCTCCCGAAAACTTTGCGAGTCGATGATCGGTTTACTAGCTATCACTGCCGAGAAACACTTCGCGTTTTCCCTTCCCATTTGATAACAAAATTTTCTCAGGAGTTCATGTCTCCAAGTTTACGTTTGGGAAGATTGAGATCCAGTCTACCGTGGATCAAACGACGTCGGAATAAGCTGGTAGCGATTAGCTTTCCGGGATTGGATCTGAAGCCTGATGAAATGGTGAAGCTGCCAGTCGGCGCGATTGTCAGGCACAAGCGGGTTAAGTGTGAGTGGCAAGCGGGAGCACTGCGGGACTATTGGTTGAATGCGGATGACGAGGCTGCGTAAAAGCGAGCGTCTTAGCCTAAAGTTATTTTGCTAGCTATGCCTTTTGAATTGCATGAGGGATCCGTCGTGCGATTCGTTTTTTTTAGCAACCTGGCAATTTACAGAGTTTGCAGAGGGTGCGTCGCCCGAGCTGACTTTTCTTTTTACAGAATATTTAACGAAATGGTTAAGTTTGCCGGTGAGGTTGTCGATACGAGAGATGGACCGCTGGCCTGATCCAGCGAATGACACCTACAGTTCTGCCATTTGATTACTTGTTGAAGAGGCAGACTAACTCCAAATAGGGAAGTGAAAGTCGTGAATCGCTTACTCGCACTCTTGATCGTAATGACGATTGCAGGGGGGACTGCATTTGGCCAGAGCCAAGGGACGCGGAGGGTGGTTGCTAGCCCAGCCACTCGAACAACTGAAATTGGTTCGCCTGCACGCATGAGTGCGGTGCCAAGGCCTAGTTCACCATCTGGGCGGACATCTGCTCGCATGGTATCAGAACGAAGCCTGCTTCAAGAACCGATCGAACAAGGTGAAGTCGTTTACGCCGACGAACCAGAACCCGTCTACTCGGATGAGGTCTATGACCCGAATCAAGGACTGGCCGCTATCGGCGGATGCAGCGATGGTTCGTGTGGAACCTCGGGCTGCGATACCTGCGGTGTGACTTACGGTTCACCATTCGGAAATGATCTTTGTGATCCATACTGTCTAGATAGCCGGATCCTGTGTCTAGCGTTGCCATCTCACGGATGGGTCAGTGTAGACTACATGATGTTCCACCAACCCGGCATGGAAACTCCTGCTTTGGTGACGAATAGCAGGCCTGGCTTCACCGCTGCTAATGTGCTGTATGGAGGTGATAACGATATTCTCTCGGACCGTTTAGATGGCATTCGAACTCGTTTCGGCTGGTGGTTTGTCAACCGCCCGAATCTCGGGATCGAAGGGGAGTATCTTACCAGCGGTGACAACACCGAAACATTCAATCGCGTCTCGAACGGGAGCGCAGGAAACTTCCTGTACAGACCTTTTTTCAACGTAGTGACGGGTGCGAATGACATCAGCGTAATAGCAGAGCAAGGTACCAATACACCAAGCGGATCAGTGAGAGTGGATGCCTCCTCGCAATTCCAAGGCGTAGCGGTTCGATTCAAGCGGTTTCTCTGCTGTAGCAGTTCATCCGCCTGTTCCATCCTAAGGGGGGGAGAGGTTCCCGTACAAAGCCGCCTAGAAGCGACACTTGGATGGAGATACTATCAGTTGGATGAAGCACTTCGTATAAATGAAAATAAGACGCAGCAAGTAGGTGCCGCTCGAAACTTTAACATCACCGATTCCTTCGAAACGCTCAATCAATTCAACGGGGTTGAATTGGGAGTCAATTGGCAAGGACGACGCGGCTATTGGACATTGGATACATTGATGAGAGTATCTATTGGTAACATAAGGCAGCGTGTTGATATCATGGGTCAAACACTTGTTGACGGGGCAGTTTTAGGTAACTTCGCAGGCGGCAACCCTGGAGGAGTGCTAGCAGTGGAGCCTAACGCCAGCGGATCACCGTACATCCGCGACGAGCTGGGAATTAGCCCTGAACTGGGAGCGGCACTGAAGTATCAATTGACTCAAAGGCTGGAGTTGAAAGTTGGATACAGTTTCATGTACTTGAGCAATGTTGTGAGACCGGGAGAGCAAATTGATTTCGATGTCGATCCGAACTGGTTTCCACAGAGTGTTCCATATACTGGTCCGGCAAGACGAAACAGTCCCACCTTTGCCTTCAACGACACAGGTTACTACATCCACGGCCTAACGCTCGGTGGAGAGTACCGCTGGTAAGCATTTCACCTTGATTCGAAGTCAAGAATTTGAGGTCGCGAACAGAATTCGCGACCTCTTTTTGCTTGACGGTCAGGTTTCGTTTTGAGGCTTACCCATCAAAGATTACCCAATTTAACCTGCACTCGTGGGTGAAATAGGAAGAAGCGAGAGACTTGGTCCAAGAATCGTAGACCGAATAACCGATTAAACCCTAATAGGAATATAATCTTTGGCTAAGGGACTATTGGGGGTTGGAACGATGAGCGGCTTTCTGCGACGCATCCTAAACAGCTTTTCTGCTAAAGCTAGATCTAAGCAATCTGCTCGAAACCGTACTCGCCGCATGCTTCGCGTCGAGGCCCTCGAAGGAAGGTCGTTGATGGCCATGGACTTGGCCGTTGTTTCGGGAACAGCCTTTGTCGATGTGAACAGCAATTCCACGTTCGATTCTGGGACCGACACTGTGGTTGGCGGCGCCACCGTGGAGTTATTCCGAGACGTAAACTCCAACGGAACGTTTGAGACTGGTACAGATACCTTAGTAGGTACGACAACAACGAATGCGACAACTGGCGTTTACAGTTTTGCGAGCACGAATGCTGGTGGTACGCTGGCTGCAAACACGTTGACTGCTGGTGGCTACTTCGTAAGGCAATTAGTTACTCCGTCTTTTCTACCTCCCTCAACACCTAGTTTGGTAACAATAACCTCAAATGACCGGCTAGGTACAACCATCCAGTCGATTGATCCATTTAATGTCACGGCTCAAACAGTTCAGGCTAATGCCGGAACGCCAACCGCCTCGAGTTCACTTGCGGCGAGTGAGGTGGTTGGAGGGGAGCGTGATATTCGCGCAACGTTCACGAGTGGACTTGCCAATTTAGACATTTCTGTTGTTCCAGGATCTAGTCTTTTTACGTTTTCTTCTGGTGCAAACGTCATAGGAACAGCGTTAGTTCAGTATGACGGCGTGGACGGGAATGCGACGGCTTTGAATGCCACAGGATTGGGTGGGATTAGTCTCAATTCAAACAACGCATTAGCAGGATTTCAAGTTTCCACTCGAGGAGATTCCGCTGGACAGGCGATCGTAATTCGCGTTTACTCGAGTGCGACGAATTTCTCGACAGCCACAGTTATTCCACCGAATCAGGTCACCCCGGAGCCAATCTTTGTTCCGTTTTCGGCATTCACGCTTGGAGGGGGAACTGGAGCGAACTTCAATAGCGTCGGTGCGATCGAGTTGTCCATTAATGGCATCATTGATCAGAATACAACGGTTTCCGTAGTGAGGAGCGCTGGGCCCGCTACGATATCTCGGAACATTATAAACACTCCTGCTCTCTCTATCGGAAATTTAGTATTCCTGGACCGAAATAGCGACGGAACGTTTAATGGTTCTGACACTGGAATTCAAAATGTTCTCGTAGAATTGTACAACGATGTTAACGGCAATGGAACATTCCAGGCTGGAACAGACACTCTTCGTTCATCCATCAGTACCGACGCGACTGGTAACTACCTGTTTGAAGGGCTCTCTGCAGGAAACTACCTAGTTGTTATTCCTGCGTCACAATTCGGCACGGGTCAGGCTCTGGCTGGCCATCGCGTTGCAACGCAAACTGGACCTGTCGATACGAACAACAACAATCAAGGCGTAGCGGCTACAGGAGGTATCGTAGTTGCAGCGGCGGTTTTAGCGGTGGGTACCGAACCCATAAACGACGGCGATACGAATGCGAATACCAACTTGGCACTTGATTTTGGTTTTACCAATACAACTTTATCGCTAACGAAAGTAGATAGTCCCGACCCAGTTATTACTGGGCAGAACATCACCTACACTCTTACAGCAACGAACAACGGGCCATCGACAACAACGAATACCGTGTTCTCAGACGTCCTGCCTACCGGCCTGACCTTCGTATCCGCTAGCTATACGGTTAATGGAGGAGCATCGCAGACGGCTACTAATACAGCTGGGACAGTTTCGACTGCAGGTTTTAGTCTTAACCAAGGACAAGCGGCAGTTCTAACCATCATTGCAACAGTCGGTGCAACATTTAGCTCAGGAACGACAAACACGGGATCTGTTGATAGTGACCAGACAGATGCTGTGACATCGCAAACGACGACCACTGTGACACCTAACGTGGATCTAGAGCTACTGAAGACGATCGTCGGGGGTGCCACAATAATCGGCATAGGCGAAACCCTGACCTACAGACTCAGTTTAACCAACGACAGTTCTATAGCAGTTACCAACGTACAAGTCTTTGACGATTTGCCTACCGGATTTAATCCAGGCACGTTGCCAACAGGTGTAGCGACCGGAACTGCCCCGAATGATCTAATCTGGACCGTCGCGTCTATTGCGGCTGGAGCGACCCTAACTGTCGATATCCCAGTGACGGTTTCCACTTCCGCCACAATCGCTGCTGGGCAACGAAACACCGCAACGATTAATATTGCTGGACTCACCGGTTTTAATGATACAGATACTAGCAACAACTCTTCGTTCGTCGATGTAACGGTTCAGCCACGATACAACCTGTTGGTTACGAAAGATAACTCTGCGACCTCCGTAACGACAGGCCAAAACGTTACTTACACAATTACCGTCAACAACAGTGGCCCAAATGCAGCAACAAACGTTCAGATAACCGATACTTTACCTAGTCAGTTGCAGTTTGTTTCCGCAACGAGTGGCGGCACGGCAATCGGATCTGCAACTGGCCAAAATTACTCCGCGACGATCCCAACATTGGCATCGGGTGCGACAACAACGATTCTTTTGGTGGCAACAGTCCGTGCCAGTGCGACTGGAAACGTTGCCAATACAATTAATGTTGCTGCCGACAACCCCACCTTTGAAACGCCAGGACGAGCCAACTCGGCAACTGATACGGATACACTAAATCGAGTCGTGACTCTCAATATCAACAAGACAGATTCGACCGATACGGTCACTGCAGGTGGTGCTAACTTCCAATACATCATCACAGCCTTTAACTCAGGCAGTGCAGATGCACCCAACGTGCTCTTCAGCGACCCGCTGCCCACAGGAGTAACCTTTGTTAGCGGCACGTTCGAAATCAACGAATCGACTCCTCGAACTGGTACTGTAACATTCAATTCCACCACGAATCGGCTGGAAGCAAACCTAGGTACTCTTCTCGCCGGCGGCACATCGACGACCAATCGCGCTTTGATCACGCTAGTTGTTCGTGCGGATGCGGGAGCAGGAGCAGGAATTGTTACCAACACAGCGACCCTCACGTCGCCAGACAACACCGTTGGAGTATCGGAAAGCGAGACTACACAAGTAACTCGTTCCTTCGATTTGACAGTGAGCAAGACGGATAACGTCGATAACGTCGACCGTGGTCAGTCGGTGGTTTATACAATCGTTGTCACTAACTCTGGCCCCTCCGCGGCGACAAACGTGACGGTGACAGATATACTGCCCACCGGCATGACGTTCCAATCTGCATCGACAGGATTCACCAATAACGCTGGCACTGTTACGGGCAATATTGCCTCGATAGCCTCAGGGCAATCAGCGACTGTCACCATAACGGCTAGTGTGAACAATGACGCACCAAACGGCGCGAACCTTACCAATACGGCAACCGTTACCGCTGCAGGAGAAACCACGACTAATAACAACACGGCCACTGCAAGCGCGACAGTTCTGTCGACGGCAAATATCTCCGGTACGGTGTTCAACGATGTTAACGGGAACGGAGTCCAGGACTCTGGCGAGCTAGGTGTATCCAATATCCCGATGGTGGTATCAAACACCAGTAATGCGGTCGTGCAGACGGTAACAACGAATGCACAAGGGTTGTTCACCTTTACTTCGCTCCCGTTAGGAACGTACTCAGTCGCACCATCGACAGGAATCACTTCGATAGAAAACGGTTCCTATCTGTTCTTGCGGACTTCCAACACGACTCAAGCAGGAACGATTAACGGAGTCACATCGGGTACGGCGGGTTCGTCCCAAGTCAGCGGCATTAATTTGACGGGCAACTCAATTGCTAACCTGTTCTCGCTTCGCCCAATCATCACCAATCGTTGGTCGGTTAACGACAGCCCTATTGTGTAGGATTCGATAACCTTTCTGGAGTCCTGAAAAAAATTGACGAGTTGCGATCGTAAAACGATCGCAACTTTTTTTAGCTTATTTCAAGAACCCCTGTGCTATCCCCGAATCGGTTTGTGTGTACTCCAGCTTGATTTAGCATCCAGAGATAGAGATTGCAGAGTGGGGTGTTGGTAGGATAAGACCAATGACCGGCTTTTTTGATTGCTCCGCCAGCTTTTCCCATCAACAAAATGGGGAGATCTTCGTGGTTGTGTCGATCTCCATCGGAGATTCCACTACCGTACACAATCATGCTTGTATCCAGGAATGATTGCCCGGCTTCATCAACCTCCGCCAAATTGTCCAGTAAGTAAGCCAGGTGTTGGACATGATAGGTGTTTATTTTTTGAATCTTCTCTTGTTTCTCCGCACTCTTTCCATGGTGCGATAAATCATGATGGCCTTCGGGAACCCCGATTTGCGGATAGGGGTCATTATCTCCCTCGCGCGCTATCATAAAAGTCAGAATGCGAGTCGCATCGGCTCGTATTGCGAGTGCGGCCATATCCATCATAAGCTTGCAGTGCTCACTCCAGTCTTTGGGGATACCAGAGGGTCGGGATACGTTCGGAACTCCGTTTTCACCAATGCGTAAACGATTGCCATTCACAATTCGATTTTCAACATCACGGATCGCATATAAGTACTCATCCAGTTTTCTTTTGTCAGCTGCACCTAGTTTTGACTGAAGTGATTTCGCATCCTCTAGCGCGAGATCCAGTACGCTCTTTCGTTTCTGTGATTGTCGAGAGGCTATAGGGTTATTGCTCACCTTCTCAGGCGTTCCAAACAGGCGATCAAACACTGACCCTGGGTCTGTCTCGTTGGGCAGTGGGCTCGACTCCGAACGCCACGATACATTGCTTGAATAAGCGCATGAGTATCCAGAATCGCAATTCCCTGATTGAGCCGATCCCTGCAAGCCTAGTTGCAAGGAAGCGAATTTCGTTTCTTTGCCCAGGAACTCCGCCGCAACCTGATCAACCGATATGTCGTTCTTGATGTCCGCACCGTCCGTCTTTTTCGGGTGGCAACCAGTGAGAAAGGAGGCTCCACTACGAGCGTGATCACCCGCTCCATCTTCGTGTGGGCGAGCCCCATCGAGTGTTAGTCCCGACAAAACCGACACATAGTCTCGGTGCTTTGCCAGTGGTTCGAGAATGGACGAAAGTTCATAGTTAGCGCCGGTGCTATTTGGTGTCCACGCAGACATATGAGCCCCGTTAGGCACCATCAGGAACAGCATGCGGGCCGGCGCTTTTGCATTCGCAGCCATTGCTCGCGAGGTGGGAAGCATCGCTTCCAACAATGGCAAACTGATAGCGGTACCAATGCCTTTCAGAACAGTTCGACGATCAAGTGGTTGTCTTTTCATAACTCTATCTCTCGTACACCTTTGCGTTGAAACGGATCGCTCAACACGATTTGAAGGATCAAACTCGAAAATCGGTAGTCGTCTTTGGCCACGTTGACCATAATCTTGTCCACGGCACATTTGTCGTAGTACTCTAAACCGCGTCCCAATCCATAGGTCATTAACTTTTCGATCAAGCACCGAGCGAACAGTTCCGCATTCTTCTCGCGCAGGTTTCGGATTAAGTCACCCGGGCCGGCTACGGTATCACCATTCGGCAATTCCCCTTGAGTATCAATCGGTTGGCCACGATCCTCCGTTCGCCAACGTCCAATAGCATCATAGTTTTCCAATGCCATACCGAGAGGATCCATCAATTTGTGGCAGCTCGCGCAGGCAGGATTCAATCGGTGCTGTTCCATCTGTTGCCGCAGTGTCCCAGTCAGTTCAGTTTTTTCAAGCTCTGGAACCCCTGGAGGTGCTGGCGGAGGAGGGGTGCCGAGCAAGTTCTCGAGTATCCATTTCCCTCGTTTGACTGGACTGGTTCGAGTGGGATTGCTGGTCACCGCTAGAATAGATCCTTGAGTGAGAATCCCCATCCGTTTATGACCGTTAGTGGATACTATACGAAATTCTTTCCCCTCAACACCGGGAATACCGTAGTACTTGGCCAGCTTTTCGTTCACAAAGGTGTAGTTTGCATCGAGCAATCGCATGATGCTCAAATCTTTTTGCATAACGTGCTGAAACAACCGAAAGGTCTCTTGTTTGAGCAGCCCTCTAAGTTCATCACTCCATTGCGGGAAGCGGTCCTGGTTTGGTTTAAAATCGTCCAGCTTGCGCAAAGTGAGCCATTGCCCGGCAAAGCTCTCCACAAATCGCGAGGAATTTTTATGAACAAGCATTCGTTTGACTTGAGCGTCAAGGACTCCCGGCTTGCGAAGTTCATTTTTTGTTGCCAGTTGCAGGAGTTCCGAATCGGGAGACGTGCTCCAAAGAAAATAGCTGAGACGCGCCGCCAGCTCATATTCGGTGATGAGAGGGTACTCTTGCAGAGTTTTTTCTGCGGGGGATTCAACTTTGAATAAAAAGTGAGGAGAAACCAAAACGGCTTGCAAAGCTAACTGCATCGCCGATTCAAAACTATCTCCTTCATCAACAGCTGATTGGACTAGGCTTACCAAACGATCCAATTCCTCCGGTTTAACAGGCCGGCGAAAGGCTCTGCTAACTAGAGGACGCAAACAATTAGCGGCCGCTTCTTTCAGCGGTATTCCTGTGTTTGGAGATTCGCGGATGATCAATTTATGAGATGGTGGCAGCTCTTCTTCTGGGATCGCTTTGGATGGTTGTTGCCCAGTTAGCTTTACATCATAAATGTACAAATTCCTGTCGATGTTGCTCTGACCGTTTTTACCCTCGACGTAGTAATCGTTGATAAACGCCAATTCGATCGCAACTGGTTTCTTAGCTCCAGCACGAATAGTAACTTTGTACGCTTTATCTGCTTTGTCGGCGAGCGGCTCCACGTCGACCACTTTAACCTTCTTGCCATTAACCGACACCTGCACCTGAGGAAATTCATTGCCACCTGGAGTGCCGCTCAATTTCATTACTAGCTGAAAGCTACCAGCCCACGGAAATGTTTCTTCGAAAGAGATTTTCCCATTGGAAGAGAACACAAACCGATCACCCTGCCAACTACCACCGTTATCAGCTTTTAACTTTGCTAATTTAATTGGGGAATCGAAGACCGGTCCAGGTTGGGGAGCGGCAATACACTGCTGGGAGATTTCTTCCGCTGCAATGAGATACTTTTCCATGAGTAGTGGAGGTAAACTTAGAACATCACCAATATTATCAAAACCGTATCCAACATCGTCACCAGGAAAAGAGGCAGCTGGTACGTAATCGATGCCGAGCAGATCGCGAATGGTATTCCGATACTCCAGCTTATTCAGTCGACGAAGAGTAATGCTGCCTGGATTTGGCGTCAGACCACACTCAATATCATTGATAGCGGAACGCAACCAATCGATCACCTTTCGGCGATCTTCTTTGGACAACGGTTCCGCATCGGCCGGGGGCATATCGCCAATCTCCAGACGCTGGATGACTGTTTCCCAGGTTTTCCGCTTTTTGAAGATGGATTTCGTGTCCGAAAAATGGTTCAATGCGAGGTTCGCGTTGGCTTCAGAGCCGCTGTGACAGTCAAAACAAGCCGCCTTTAAAATTGGCTGGATTGTGGAGGAAAACTCCTTATCCTTCTGTATCCAGTCCGTGCCGAACGACAAGCTGGTTGACAAGGCAAGAAAATAGACCGCCGGAAACGTGATTCTCCAATGTCTTGTCGCAGGAAATCCTTGCATAAACGGCATCAGTAAGGGAAGAATGGTGGTCGAGGAGTGAGTATTTACACCCAAAAATACCCGCATGTCCCGCGAAAAACAAACGAATCAGAACAAAAGCTAAGGGAAAAGAATGCAAATTCAGTCGACGGAAGCTCTAGGATCGAGAAAATGCGTCCCCTGCGAGGGGGGAGTTGAGGTCTGTTCTTTAGATTTCGCCGTCGAACAGGCAGGACTCTTGGTCGGTTGGCATGTCGTTGCGGAGGGGAAATGGATTCGTCGCTCCGTTCGGTTCAAGAATTTTGTCCGTACCATAGAGGCAGTCAATAAGATTGCCGAATTAGCGGAAGCAGAAGCTCACCACCCTGACTTGCACATAACAGGTTATCGTATTTTGACCATTGAGCTTACGACCCATGCGATCGGTGGTCTGAGCGAAAACGACTTTATTCTCGCCGCCAAAATCGATTCACTCCTCGCCGCGTCGTTCCCGGACGCTAAAAACCACGAATGAAGTCAGAATCGGAACACGAGTCGTTTCTGAAATGCCGTGAAATCTCCGTTGCCTTTCGTTCCAAGAACGGGAAAAAACAACCGGTCCTAACGTCGTTCAATCTCGACATACAGAAAGCCTCCATCACGACATTACTCGGCCCAAGTGGTTGTGGCAAAAGTACTGTTCTTAGGATCGTAGCTGGACTATTGGTCCCTGACTCCGGAGTCGTAATTGTGGGTGGCCGAGAGTCGTTAAACACCGATGCTTCTTACCGCTCCAAGATGTCCTTCGTCTTTCAAGAATCCGCATTGTTACCATGGCGGTCCGTTTTGGAAAATGTTCGATTGCCATTAGAGTTGCGAGCGGATAAACCAAAGTCCGAGATTGCTGATGTTTGCCAGCACTGGCTAAACCAAGTCGGATTGGCCCCAAATGATTGGCAAAAGAGACCGTCGCAACTATCGGGAGGCATGAAGATGCGGGTTTCCATCGCTCGGGCTATGACGACGGCTCCCGAGATACTGTTAATGGATGAACCATTTGCTGCACTCGATGATGTTCTCAGATCTCGTCTCAACGATCTGCTTTTAAAGATTGCAAAGAATGAAAAATGCACCGTACTTTTCGTGACACACAATATTGCTGAAGCAGTTTATCTAAGCAACTCCATAACCATAATGGCCAACGGACGGAATTCATCGACTATTGGTGTAGATTTTATGGCACCGAGAGATGCAGCACTTCGGTCCAGCCAAGTGTTTATCGATGTTTACGGCGAGGTTTCTCGAACGCTATTCGATTCTGTTTCGGAAAGAGATACAGATCGATGAGTAAGCTCTTACGGTTGATATCGCCAGCAATTGTCTTCTTCGTTGTACTGCTATTATGGGATTTAGCCGTACGTTGGTTTGAGATTCACAAAGTTGTTTTGCCGCCACCTCGCGATGTTTGGAGAGCGTTCGTTGAAGAAAGATGGGCACTGATCCAAGGGGCATGGATTACATTACAGGCGGCAACTGCTGGTTTGTTGGCAAGCGGTCTAATTGGCTTTTCGATTGCCGTGATTTTTAGTCTCTCCCATTGGATTCGAAACTCGTTTTATCCTTATGTTATCTTTCTTCAAACGGTCCCGATTGTTGCGATTGCGCCGCTATTGATTCTTTGGTTTGGCAACGAATTTCGAACTGTCGTTTTAGTCGCTTCTATCATCAGTGTTTTTCCAGTGATCAGCAACGTCACGAGTGGCCTTCTTTCGGTCCACGAGAACTTTCGGGACCTTTTCCGATTGCAATCTGCTTCAACGCTGCAAATGCTATTTAAACTGCGTATCCCTGCCGCCATTCCACAACTCATTTTGGGCCTACGGATCAGTTGTGGCTTAGCTGTGATCGGGGCGATCATCGGAGAGTTTTTTGTTGGGGATCGGGGAGCTTACGAGGGGCTCGGCACCATTATCACAGCCCGCCAAGCAAACCTACGAACCGCTTCCATGATCGCAGCAGTTTTGACCTGCACATTCCTAGGGTTGGTTCTTTTGTTGATTGTCCAAACGCTGAATAAGACGGTTTTTCGTCGTTGGACGCATGGGGTCGGTTTTGAAACAGAAGGAAACGGGTAGAATTGGAGATCTAAACTTCACCGATCAGTTGGAATGAATGTATAACACGGCCCACTCTAACCAGAACAAAAGATTCCTATGCAGGACATTCGACCAGTAACCGTTCAAAGAAACTTTACCAATAAAACAGCCGGCAGCGTACTTTACCAATGCGGCGACACTGTCGTGCTGTGTACCGCATCACTAGAGGATCGTGTTCCTGAGTGGATGGCTGGGCGGGGAAAAGGGTGGATAACCGCAGAATACAATATGCTCCCTGGCAGTACAGCCCCAAGAAAATCTAGGGAGCGAGCGGGTAAGGTTGATGGTAGAACTACAGAAATTCAGCGATTGATTGGTAGATCGTTCCGAGCTGTAGCGGATTTGAATAAGCTGGGTGAACGTTCGCTTACGATCGACTGCGACGTATTACAGGCCGACGGGGGAACCCGAACAGCTGCCATCACAGGTGGATTTATTGCGTTGGTCGACGCCGTCAATTCGGCATTCGCACATTGTCCGATCGAAGAATACCCCCTTACATCAAGCCTTGCGGCGATAAGCGTTGGAATCGTGGAGGGGGCGGCGTCGTTGGATTTGGACTACGCGCGAGATGTCACAGCGGATGTTGATATGAATGTCGTTATGACTGGCCACGGTCGATTTATCGAAATCCAGGGTACCGGCGAAGAAGCTACTTTTGACGATCAGGAACTAACAACCCTTCTTTCCTTGGCGAAGCTCGGAATCAAAAAGCTAACGGAGATTCAGAAACACGCTCTCGGTGCCAGTTGGAGGTTTTCTTAAATATTGATTTTCCCTGAACCGACTGTTCACATTCGCATCATCGGCGACGTTCATGGTCGAATGCGTCCACGCACTCGACGTCCAGACAGAGACAGAGACCGTCGATTTATGCCACTCATTTGGCGAGATGCAAACGTCCGTGGTCGTAGCTATCTAGGCCTTGCTAAAGCTGCTCGGTATAGCATCCAAGTCGGTGACTTGAGCCAAGACTACACCGACATGTCGCTCGTCGAATGGGATCGCCACCGCGTTATCGCAGGAAATCACGACAACCTTCCCAAACGCACGGCTCATTTCCTAGGCGACTACGGTTCGCATCAATTTCCATTAGAACGTGAATCATTTTCCTTCTTTTACGTGCGAGGTGCCGCCAGCATTGATCGTTCGACGAGAATCGAAGGGCTAAATTGGTGGTATGAAGAGGAACTCGATGAACGTCAACAAGAACTCGCTTTGCAGATGTACATTCGAGAAAAGCCACGCATCGTAATCAGTCACGACTGCCCTCAGGAATTATTACCACTAGTTGGATCGCTTAAAGAAAACATTCCGTTGAGCCGAACCAACCTAATACTGCAGCGTATGTTGGATGCGCATTCGCCACAATGGTGGTTCTTCGGTCATCACCATAAAAATTTCGTCTTTCAACATCCAGCAGGTACACGCTTTGTCTGCTTGGGCTCGCTGGCATACTTCGATTTCGACGAATCAGGCAAATCACTTTACTCGCACCCACGGTGATGTATGAACGAAATGAAGGCATGGTTTCAGTCGCAACAACCACAAATGTCCAGCGATCTTGAGACGCTGTGTAATATCTGTTCCGGTTCAGATTATTTACCGGGGCTTTCTAGCGTAGCCCAGTGGCTAGCACAGTATTTTTCCGAACTCCATTGGCAGGCCAAAGAATATAGCCTTCCGCATTGGACTATTGTTGATGATCTAGGCAAACGCACGGAGCAACGGACACATAAAGCATTGCGATGGGACTGGGATGGCCAACAGACAAATATCGACACTCCACGATTATTGCTGAGTATTCACTACGACACGGTATACGGAACGAACTCTCCATTTCAAAAGTGCACTCGATTCAACGTGGACTCCGACGAACGAATGCAGGGACCAGGGGTGATTGATGCGAAAGGTGGTATCGTTGTCATAAAGTGGGCGTTGTTAGGGGCAATCAAGTTTCTGGATATGAACCGAGTCCGGATCTCTGTAGTCTTGACTCCGGACGAAGAAATAGGTTCTCCAGCAACAAAATCACTTTGGCAGCAAATTGCACCCGAGTTCCACTTTGCCATGTTGTATGAACCAACCCTACCCGACGGATCATTTGTTTCAGAACGCAAGGGGACTGGAACATTTACAGTTATCGTTCACGGCAAAGCGGCGCACTCCGGTCGAAACTTTGATGCAGGTCGAAACGCCATTCTGCATGCGGCGAAAATCGCAACAGCCATCGACTCACTGAATGGAGTTCATAAAGGAGTCACAGTTAACATCGGGCGAATTCGAGGAGGCGATGCTGTGAATGTAGTACCCGATTTGTGTGTGATGCGAGTCAATGTACGTGTCACAAATGCGGAGGAACAAGCCTGGGTCGAATCGGAAATGGTACGCATTCAAAAAGAATGGGATAGGCGAGATCAAGGGTTCCGCGTCGAATTCGAGGGGGGAATCTTTGCTCAACCTAAGACGCTAGATGACTCGGTTATGCCCTGGATAAAGCGAACGGAATCGGTCCTGCGCAGCCTCGGAGAAACATCTATCTGGAAACCATCGGGGGGAGCCAGCGATGGCAACAAGCTTTCGGCCTTGGGATTGCCAAACATCGATACTTTTGGCCCAGAAGGAGATTTACTCCACAGTGATCAAGAGTGGATTCGACTATCCAGCTTACCGCGCAAAGCCCAATTAAGTTGCATGATGATTAAATCCATTTTCGAGTAAACCTCTCCGAGAGATTGACTCCCACGAAATCAAAACGGTTACAATAGGAATTTCGATTCTTGATTTCCGTTTCCTAGTTGCCGAGCATAGGTTAGTGCAATGCCCGAAAACGAATTTACTCCACAACTTCCGCTCGATTTTGATTCATCTAATATAGGGGCACCAGTAGATGAATTCGAGGGCACAGATGGCCCCTGTTTTGAAGACCACGGTGAATTCGAAATCCCCATAAATCCGCTTCGTTCCGTTTCGATGGAAGATCGCGATGCGTACATCAAGCTATCTTTGGTAAACGGGATTGGACCACGGACTCTGGCGTCCCTGGTTGACTATTTTGGCAGTGCCTCTGACGTACTAACAGCTTCTCAAGCCCAACTAGGTAAAGTTAAACGGATTGGCCCAAAACTCGCAACACTTGTACGGGACGCTTCTCGCAGCGATCTTCTGGAAAAAGTTTATGAGCATTGTGCTGCGAATCAGGTGCAAATTGTTGTTCCCGGTGACCAATTCTTTCCACGTCTGTTGGCCGAAATCGATGATCCGCCACTGATGTTATTCATTCGCGGAAAGCTTGAGAAACGCGATGCGATCGCAATCGGTATGGTGGGTACTCGTCACTGCACACACTATGGACGAACGATGGCCGAGCGATTCGCAAAGGGACTCGCGATGCGTGGGATCACGGTGATAAGTGGATTGGCCAGAGGTATTGACGGGATTTGCCACGAAAGCACTTTGAGTGTCGGTGGACGAACCATTGCAGTCCTAGGCAGCAGTGTCACCGATATCTATCCTCCAGAACACGATGAGCTAGCCGACCGGATTGCCTGCAATGGAGCACTTATAAGTGAGACCCATCCCTTTGCTAAACCTAAAGCAGGTGTATTCCCTCAACGGAATCGAATTATTAGTGGTTTAAGCTTAGGTGTTCTCGTTGTTGAAGCGGCAGATCGGTCGGGTTCTCTCATTACTGCTCGTCACGCAGGAGAACAAGGCCGCGATGTATTCGCCATACCGGGCCCTGTCACGTCGAGAATGTCAAAGGGTTGTCACCAACTGATCAGAGATGGGGCGACTCTGGTATGCGACGCTGAAGAAATTCTGGAGCACCTCGGGCCTTTGGTAGAGGGTGTAGACATTAGCGAAGGGGTTAAGATTAAGCACCCAGCAGAATTGCAACTCAACGAAATTGAACAACAAGTGCTTCAAGCCATCGACTCAGAGCCCATGGATATTGATGCTGTCGTCCGATCCTCAGGTTTGCCTATCCCGCGAGTGCTTTCCACCATAAGTGTCTTGGAGATGCGAGGCTTAATCAAACGCCCCTCCGGGCGTTCCGTCTGTCGGATATAGGCAGTAGATGGAGTCGATCGACTCCATCTACCATGCGTCGAAACAGCCAAGATCGAATCAGTAATTACTGAGGAAGAAGATCGGTAGGCTTGATCATTTTCTTGCTGAAGTAACCAGGCTCGTTTTTGAAGCCGAAGTAACTCGGTTTGTAACCTGTTGGTAATTCAACGTCTGCTTTCTCAGGAATCTTTGACTCTAGATCAACCATCCAATAGGTAGCGTTGATCACCAGACGTCGCAAATCTTCACACTCAAAGTCAACGGCTGAACCAATCGTTGAGCACAGCAACTTACCTTGTTTGCCTCCGTCTAGCTGATAATCCTTGGTCCAGACCAATGGCATCATTGGTTCATTCTTAGAACCTGCGAGGGGCGGATCGGTTGGTTTCATACCATCTACGACTTGTCCCAACATAAGAACGTTAGCGGTCTCAGGTAAATGGACAACTCCATAAACATCGGTCGGTCCAAACACATCGCTTACGCCCTTCAAAATCGGTGAACTCTTCGCAGCGTCAGGAATAACTCCCCGCGTCGCTTGGCCGTTGTGAACCCCGTGGTGACTGTGCCATGTCTCACCGATCACCTGAAGCCCAAACCCACCCTTCCATTTGTCTCCACCGTTATTCCAATTCCAATCTTTGTATTTGGATTTAGAATTTCCAGGATAGGCAAAGGGGTGTGTCGAAGTTCGTAAAGCAATAAATGGCTTTCCTGATCGAAAGAACTTTTCGAAATGCTCCATCTGGTCATCGGGCAGTGATCTCATCCGTATAAAGAGGATCAATCCATCGGCATCCTCGAGTTGCTCTAACCCAGGTGTGTTGGATGTATAATTCGGGTCAACGGTCTTGGTCTCAGGATTAATCGAGAACAATACAACGCAATCAAAACCGTGCTTGTCTGCCAGAATCTTTGCCAGCATCGGCAGAGATTCTTCACTGCGGTACTCTTCATCGCCCGAAACCAAGACAATCTTTTTGCCCTTGCCGGGCAAGTCACCGTTCTGATTACCTGGAACCGTTAACCAAAGCGAACCGTCGGTGATTTTCGGTTCCGTTGCCACCGCCGGACAACAAACTAGGCTCAAACCTAAACCGAAGGCAGTTAAACAAGAGAGGATGGTCTTCATGAAGCAATATTCCAGTGAGGGGTTGAGGAGGGACTTATTCGTGGCAGGTTTATTTCTTTTCGCCGATTGCAAACAATCTTTTTCGGCTCGCTACATAAAGTATACCATCGGCCACTATGGGAGTGGTGTACATCGTGGATCCAACATTCGATTCTGCTATGATTTTTTTGTTGGAATCCAGGGCTAATACGAGGACGTCTCCGTCTTCATCACCCAGATATATTTTCCTGTCCGCAATCAATGGGGAGCTCCACGACGCGGCTTCCAAATCATGAGTCCACCACGGTTTTCCGGTCTCAAAATCCACACAGTGTGCCATACCACTAGAATCCAAAGCAACCAAAAATCCGTCCGCAATCGCAACCGTGGCACACGAGCGATGCAATGTTGTCTCGCGTTCCGAATTGTCAGCTCCCTCGTATTTCCATATCGCAGCGGAATTAGGATTTGGTATTTCCCGCTCGCCGGCGTCTCGATCCATAGCTTGAACTCGCCGTCGTGGAACGATTTCTTGCCCTGAGGCGTTGACGACCATCGTAGGGCTGACATCTCCCCGTTTGGTTCCATCGATCGACCATAATACACCAGGCCCTTCACCATGCTCGGGATCTTCTCCTAACGCGATAAGGACTTGATCTTTGTAAATTACCGGAGTGCCAATGGGATGCAATCGGGTCGCATTTCGCATGCTGAAAACAGAGTCTTTGGGGTTAGCATCGAACCTCCAAAGGAGCTTCCCTCTACCGTTCCCGTCAGGTCCCAGCTCTCCCACGGGGTCAAAACTGTAAATCCAACCATCTCCGCCAGCAAAAACAACTTGCTCCACTCCGCCGATCACTCCGCAAGCGGGTGAGGACCATTGGCCATGAAGGATGTTCTCCCCCGGCGTTGAATCCGCCCATAACAGATCTCCTGAATTCCGATCCAAGCAAATAAAACTGGGAGCATTCGGAGCAGGTATTTGTTTGTGATCTCCGTCGATACCATTGCCAGTTAAAACAAACAGTCGATTACCAGATGCGGTGACAGAACTGCTGCACATGTTGTGTTGTGATATGCCAAGCTCCTTCATCATGTCGAATCGCCAGATGACATCTGCATCATTTTTGTTCGTGTGTTCTTCGCTTTGGATCGAGCCGTCATTCTTATCATCCCAAAATCCTTCGGTATCTAGACAGACGACTTCACCGCGGCTTGTGACATACCACAATCGATTGTTCTCTACGAGTGGCGAACAGCAAATTCCAATATTGGGCCAATCCTGAGCTCTACCACTTGCCAGCTTTTCGCTGCCATGTTGCCACAAAAACGAACCATCGCTTTGCTTTAAACAAACCAATACCCCCAAGTCGATATCGGGAGGTAGTCTCTCGACAAAGCCCGAACCATTGTTGGTACCTACAAATATTTTTCCATCGGCCACCACGGGGTTTCCATAAGTCTCCGTGCCCAGTGGAACTGACCAACGTATGTTTTCGCCAGACTCAATATCAAACTGGCTGACGAGGGGCCCAGATTTAGGAGCGTTGTTACGATAGCTGCTGCCACCCCATTGCGGCCAATCGCGAGTAATCTCCTGCGAGAACGCGATCTGGGTCAGAAACAGTACGTTTAGTAAAAAAATTCTTCGAATGGTATCAAGAAACATCGACTTGCTCATGCGAGTTACGGTGGGAAGGCTTCTCTTCTATATTAGCTTGACTCGACACCAATTAGAGGGATCTTCTTGAAATCGAGATGAAGCGGTACGAGCGAGATGAATGGACGAGCTCTGGGTATCGTACATACAGAAGAAAAATCCGATCTCTGGGAACTCTGCAGGGTTGTATCCGTGAAGTTTGTTACCACGGATAAAAACTCTCCATAGTTCGGAAGTATCATGCTGAGGTACAACCTGGAAAAGTAGATCTTCATCGGGAACTTTGGGTGGATCTTCGGTGCATTTGTGAATTGACGTATTGCGTCCCATGAGAATTCGATCAGCTATTTTCTCAGGTGGTTGTTGGGTCGGAAAGTTTAGCCTGTAACAAAAATGGTTGCCCCTTTTGATTCCCAAGCTAGCCCGAGTGTCAATGTACAACTGCAGAGCACGGTGATAAGGCTGCCCCTCAACGATTCTAGCAGCCGAGATCCTTTCCACCTCCATTTCGAACATAAGTCCCCTCTCATGCCACGCACCGCGCATGGTCCAATCTCGCACTTTGTCCGTCGACAATTGCTCGAGTCGAGGCAGGGAATAGATATTTGAAAGCGACCAACTCAGGTCGTCGATTCGGCCTGATTTACTAGACGTCACGTCAAATCGACGGATGGAAAAACCAAAGTCGAATAAATAAGCAGCATCGGCGAGAATGTTTTTGGTCGTCATGTTGATTGTTCGCGGTGCCTCATTTTGCGTACGAAAAGAATCATGAGGATTGCGTCGTAAACAGTATGACCGATTATCGCCATGAAGATGTTTTGACTCCAATAGGCTGTTATTCCCAAAATAATGCCGAGAATGGTCGTTACGGCCACATACCCACGACTGAGCGGGTGAATGATTCCAAACATAAGGGAAGCGAGAAATATCGCGAATGCGATACCTCCCGTACCAAATGGCTCTAGCTCACGCACTAATGTTCCTTGTAACCACCCACGGAATAAGAGCTCCTCGCCAACACCAGCTGAGAGACTTAATGCGACCAAGTGCCAAACGTTACACCCTCGTAGTAAAACACGAAGATGCTTCTCGGCGATTTCCGACGCGTCTTCGATCCAACGGAATCGGAAAATCTCCAACCCGTGAACCATGATGACCATTCCCAAACCAACAGCGAATCCCGCGATTAAGCCAAAGCCAATACGCTTATACTCCGTAATTTTTGGCATCGTCTCATGCGGATGCACCCCCGCGAACGAAGCCAATACTACTGCCAACAATCCAATCCCCAGTTCGAACATGGCAGCCATGAAGAACTGCTGATGGTTTGGTGTGTTATGTTGCATGATTTGCAGATTCGAACGGGAATGAGAAAACCCAGAATTGGAATCGAAGGCTCAGTTATTGACAACCCATTGGTTCTAGGATTCGATCAACTGTAGCGATGACTTATTGAGCTGAAATGACGCTTCTTTGCCATTCTCGAACGAGACTCTGGCCATTTTTCGAGCACCTTTTCCATCGATCATTTCTACTTGGCCAATCCCGTATTCGGGGTGCCTCACTATAGAGCCAATCTCAAATAGCTCCACTTCGACCCCTTCCTTGGTCGTAGTCGATGGGATCACGGCTGCAGAACGGAGACCAATCGCGGGAAGCTTTCGCTTGAGTTCGTTCAATTTGTCCGCCACCCCACGGCCCGCAGGGACTCCCCCGAAATCGTTCTCCTCTCCGATATTCCTAGGGCGAGAGGAGTCCGAGGATTCGTGATCCTCTTTGTCAGGATTGGACAACAAAACCGTTTTTCTTCTTTTGCTCCCACCCAAACCGGTCGACGAGAAGCGAGCCTCATCCTCAAAAGGTTGAAACTCCGAATCGAACTCATTGTCCGACGAGTCAAATTGGTCCGTATTGAAGTCGTCCGCTGCAAAATGGAAATCGCTCTTGTCAATCTTCTCCATTTCTCCGCGAGGCAATTCCAGTAGAAACGGACTTGCTGGTGACAGACGGTGGCTGGCAAACCCACGCTGTTTGGCCATGCTAAGCTGCAAGCGATTTTTTGCTCGCGTAATACCAACAAAAAACAAGCGACGCTCCTCCTCCAACTGATTCGGATCATCTTTGGTTCTAATGTGAGGCAAGACGCCGTCTTCGAGTGCGATTATAAAGACATTGTCGTATTCAAGACCCTTCGCTGCATGCAACGTCATCAAGGTCACTTTATTTTCCGCGTCGGTCATGTTATCGACATCGCTCGAAAGAGAGATCTGCTCGAGAAATCGCTCCAAGCCATTACCTTCATTATCTGGATCGGAATCGACATGGTTGGCATCCGATTTTAGTTCGTTTATGTTACCGATGATGCTGTCATCAGGTGACTCCGATTTTCGAGCCGATATATACTCGATGTAATTGGTCGCTGAAAGGATGAACTCAATCATGGCCAGCAAGCCATCTCGCTGCATCTCTACCAAGTCATGATATATCTTCAAAAATTGCTTGGCACCCTCAGTCGCCTTCTTGCTCAGCAGCTTGCCATCGACCGCAGCTCGTAAAGCAACAAGCATCGGAATTTCTCGCTGTTTAGATAGATCCGCGACCTTGGCCAACGTTTTGTCACCAAGCCCACGTGTGGGTACATTGACGATGCGATCAAACGAAACATCATCGGTTGGATTATTAACCAATCTCAAATAGGCCAAGAGGTCTTTAATTTCTTCTCGCTGATAAAAGCGGAAGCCACCGATCAACTGATAGCCGAGCTTCCGTTTCAGTAACGCTTGCTCTAAGAGCCGCGACTGTGCGTTGGTACGATAAAGAATTGCAAAGTCCTTACCCTTGGCGCCGTTTTCTAAAATCTCCAGAGCGATCGACTGAGCAATTTCGTCTGCTTCGTCTCGATCTGAAACGTATGTACAAAGGCGAACCGCCGCCCCGTCTTCGCGCTGAGGTTTTAGGATCTTCGCTTTACGCCTCGTATTGCATGCGATCAAACTGTCAGCGACCGACAATATCTGTGGAGTGCTCCGATAGTTATCTTCCAAGCGAACTGTTACGGCATGAGGATAGTCGCGTTCAAAATTCAGAATGTTACTTATGTCGGCCCCTCGCCAACTGTAGATCGATTGATCCGGGTCACCCGTTACATTTATATTTGGATAATCAAGCGAGAGCCCACGCACAATCAGATATTGGGCGATATTGGTATCTTGATACTCGTCGACTAGCACATACTTATGCTTTTCATCGAGTTCCGCTCGCAAGTCCGGATTGTTTCGCAGGATGCATGCGGTGTGCATCAGGAGATCGTCAAAATCAACAGCGTTGTTTTGTTGAAGAACCTTCTGATAGGCAGGGTAGATTTTACTGATAACCTTGTCTTGAGCACCACCCGACATGCCTTCAAACATCTCGTGAGTAATGGCGCGATTTTTGAGAGCTCCAATTCGCCTCGCCAAATCCCCCACATTGAGATGAGTAGTCGAAACATTGGCAATATCAATCGCCTTTTTGAAGGCCTTGGACGCGTCATCAGCATCAAAAATCGAGAAGTTAGGAGTCAGGCTCACTGTCTCGCCGAACCGTCTCAAAAACCGGACGCAATAACCATGAAACGTCCCCATCCATACGGGGGCGTCCCCCACCATGTGGGCAACGCGTTTTTTCATCTCGCTCGCGGCTTTATTGGTAAACGTCAGGGCTAAAATCGAGTAAGGCGATACTCCCTGTTCGAGCAAATGGGCAATTCGATGCGTAACAACTCTCGTTTTTCCAGAACCTGGACCTGCCAAAATGAGGAGCGGGCCGTCTACATGGGTGACGGCTTTTCTCTGCGATTCGTTCAGTGCATCTAGGACATTGGACGAAGATTGAACCATGACTGCCTCCTCGAGTTGTGCGTTTCCTGCTGAAAGGCAATTATCTACTCGAACGCACCGTTGTTCCAGCCATCCTTGCCGATTGGCTACAATTCGTTCGAACTAACACTTTAACCATTGAAGCCAAAAGACTTATGACGACTTCTCCAGCAAGCTTGCCAAAAAATCTCGAAGAACTTCGTGCCTCAGGATGGACAAGCCGCACGGTCAAACAAGAGATCTACAAAAATTTCATCGATAAGCTTGCGCTCGGTGAACCGCTTTATCCAGGCATCGTTGGGTATGATGATACCGTGGTGCCCGAACTCAATATCGCTTTGCTTGCAGGACATGATCTTTTGTTCTTGGGCGAAAAAGGGCAAGCCAAAAGCCGACTTATGAGAACCTTGGTCCGGTTTCTAGATGAATACGTTCCGTATATCGACCACCCCGATCTCATGGTTCACGAAGACCCGGAGCGTCCCATTACAACCCTCGGCAAAAAGATCTTGCGCGAAACTCTTCCTTCCGACGTGCCTATTAAATGGTGGCATCGCGAAGATCGCTATGTCGAGCGTTTGGCTCCAGGTACAAAGTTCGCCGATGTTATTGGAGAAATCGATCCGTCTAAGTTAACGTCGGGAGTAAGCATGAGCTCGGAAGAGGCACTGCACTTTGGACTTATTCCCCGCATGCATCGTGGCATCTTCGCAATGAACGAACTACCGGAATTAGACGAGCTAGTGCAAGTTGGCTTGTTTAACATCTTGGAAGAACGAGATGTGCAGATTCGTGGCTATCCAATCCGATTCGACTTGGACATCTTTATCATGTTTTCGGCGAACCCGAGTACCTACAATCGGAGTGGCAAAGTTATCCCACAGCTTAAGGACCGGATCGGCTCTATCATTCAAACCCACTATCCGCTGGAACGATCTCACGGCATTGAGATCCTGCAACAAGAGGCTGGCTTTGATTCAGGCCCCCCGTACCCCGTTCAAGTTCCCTATTTCATGATGGAATTGATAGAGGAAATCACTTCCCAGGCACGCAGGAGCAAGTATGTAGACCAGGCGTCAGGTGTGTCAGCCCGGTTTTCCTTATCCAACTATAGGACGATGGTCGCATCTGCGAGACAGCGAGCTGTTATCCTCAAAGAAGATATCGCAGCCCCTCGCATTAGCGATCTGGGACATCTCTACACCTCCTCATTAGGCAAACTCGAAGTCGATCTAATGGGAGCACACCAAATGAGTGAAAAGAAGATACTCGATGCATTAATAGCCAATGCGATCAAGGCAGTGTTTGAACAGTATGTCGACCTGCACGGCGCGCAACCAATCGCGGAGATTTTCAACAAGGGTGTAAGAATCGAGGTCGGAGACTTGCTTCCAAGCAGCTACTACGCTGAGAAACTCAAACACGTGCCCCCCGTATGGGAAACCGCGTTTGAAGTGAATGCAAGCTCTCACCCTGCGATAAGGGCGTCATGTATTGAGTTTGTGCTGGCAGGGTTATACAGCATGGACAAAATCAGTCGAGCTAGCAAACACGGCAAGGTAAGCTACGAAACCTAGGGCTATATTGCTTAACTATTGGGACAAGTACCTGACGAAAGATGGTACCCCGAGCATGGCGCGAAGACCGTTTTATGATCTAAAAATAAAGATTTTAGATCGTGCCACCCTGCGAAGGAACCGCGAGACCTACGCGTTTAACGAACCTCGAACAACCCATCAGGCACTCAAGAAACCCTGCAGCTGCTGCGTCATATGAACACGAGCGTATGAAAACTCTAGGGTGGAAGACGGGACTCGAACCCGCGACTTTCGGAACCACAAAAAGTTTTTCGCTAATCTTCATTTTGCTGAAAAACCCTGAAAATATTGCAATTTCCAAGGATACAACATTGTTGCACTTTTCGCAATGTTGGATCTGTTTGCAGGTATGAAAGGGGTTTTCCGGTATTTTCCGGTATGTATTAACAACGAAGTGCACCGACTATATTAAACCACGCAGTGCGCCGAATTTGTTCTCGATGCTAACTGAGATTTTAGTAGCCCTAACTTTTTCGACAACGTTTGCGATTTCCTGACCGCACCCCTGAAAGCAAAACGCAGTAGGGACCCAAAGACTCGCAAGCGTAGGCGTCCGTTTTTGACCCTCTCGCTTCACGTTTCTCTCTCCTGGTCGTCTCGGCTGTAGTAAACGGCTGACGCGTCCAACGCGATTTTAGGGGCTCGGCTCCATCACGGCTTGAATGTCTCGCCAACCTAGTGAATCACGGTGCATCAGCTCTCCTGCCAATCGCATCACGTAACGCCATCGCTGACGTACCAACATGCAACTAATCTGGAGTGCTTGGTCGATGTGCTCAATGCTCGCTGTCCTGGTCCAATCGTAGACACTCGGCTGAATCGGTGACCATGCCGGGGGGACGAAGTGAACCAATAGATCTCGCTCGTGACACGACACTCCGTCGCTCATCGAATGCGCCAACTCGCACGCAACCCACCCGGCCAACGATGTGACTCGGTGATCGGCGAGACTCTGGTGGCTCGGCTCAACTATACATTCCACATCGACCCGGAAACGATCGCTTCCGAGGTCATCGATAAATACCATGATGCCTTGCTGTCTGACAGATACCATCGCAACCACCCGGCCTGACGCATGGAAAGCAGCACTAAACCGGCTCACAATCACATTCTGATTCTGTATTGAAGTGCTCATGGGCAATACTTACCCGGTCTTTTGATCGGTGCATCAGCCAATCGCTTTTGCCATTCGGCTGTGGCTTGTGGCATCGTCCAATTGTGTCTCATGGCTTCGGATGTGAACTTCTCATCCAGACATAATCGCATCACTTCCACGTAGGTGGCTGGTCGCTCACTCTCTGATAAGACTCGCGGAGGTGGTGGTGGAAGTTTGCTTTGCATTAATGCGAAAGAATCTTCTAGGTCTCGCACTTGATCGACTAATCCGAGATCCTTTGCTTGGTCGGCCATGAATACGCGGCCATCTGAAACGGCTGCTAGTCGATCCCCAGACAATCCGCGGCCTGACTCCACCGCATTCAAAAAGAACCGGTTAAACGCGTTGACTGTGAATTGAATGTCCTGGAGGTGATCGTCTGTTAGTTCGCTTCCTGGCGTCCCCATGCCCTTATAGGGACCTGATTTTATAACATGCACCGACACACCCTCTTTTCTTGCTGCCTCGCTGGAGTCTGCCACAACCGTATAGGTTCCGATTGATCCCACCATCGATGTGGGGGACGCGTGAATCTCTGTGCATTGGGACGCAACCCAGTACGCCGCACTAGCTGTTAGGTCATCGCAAAACGCCCACACTGGCATGGTCTCGGCGAGTCTCGCAACATCTCGCGCCAACTCCCTGGTTCCGGAAACGGTCCCGCCGGGTGAGTCGATGCGAAGTAGAACTCCTCGGACTTCTGGCATGGTCCGGACCAACGACAGCAAACGACGCACGAGGATAGTTGATGTGCCACCCCCAAAACTCGCCACATGCTTTGTCAGTACACCTACGATGTCGATAAGTGCCACGCCATCGAGTATGCGCAGGTGATGTGAGAGGGGCTGTTGCAGCTCCTCGATAATCCTCGGCTGGACCGTGGCTAGATGTCTCTCCATGTCAAGCGACTCAAACGCCTGACGCAAAGCCCGAAAACTATTCTCCTCGATCGACCACACTCCCTGCCAGAGTGCTTGATACGGAATCGGATGTGTGGTTTCGAGTGGGAACAGGGGGATTTGATTTTGACTCATGGAAAAATCCTTATTGGTTCTACTGTGGCGTGATGTGATTTATTGGGCTGTGATCGGAACGTGCCGGGGGTGGTGAGTGAAAACTATTCGCCTCGGCTCCTAGATCTCAATTTTTCAATTTTCAAAATTCGATTTTGAATTGCGTTTTTTCGTTGTCGCTTTTTTCGTTTTCGTCTCAACGTCTCTCAACGTCACTCAACCACATCCTGAATGCTGACTATATGCTGCCGCCCCTTAAAGGGTCGGCGTCATATTGTCCGGCACATTCGGATGTGACGCGGCATGTGTTGAAAATTAGTCCGGCACATTGACCGGCACATTGACCGGCACATTGATTTCAGACTCGATCGATCGAAAAACGAGAACGTCATCATGTCCTTTTCTCACCTCCTCCCGGCTCGTGATTTTCCCGGCTCGCTCCAATCTGCTAAGTGATCGTGCCGCCCGTTGTGCACCATACCCCAACCTAGATTTAACCTGAGAGATGGATAACCACGCGTCCGGCTTATCTTTGGCAAGTGACTCCAGCAGCTCCAAAACGGCCTGGTCGGACACACTGTCTTGGTTGGACTGGTCATTGCTCTTTTGCTTTAGAACAGGGACCGCTGTAGTTGCCACCCATAACGGATAGTCCATTCGTATACTTAACGGCTCGGGCTGACGAAACGATCTGGTAACGCATTCCATGACCGCCATCTCGGGAGTCTCGTGCTGTCGGAGGATTATGTGAGTATCTGCGGCCCTGGAGATCGACCCTGCACCGGCCCCCACGTCTGTGACACCTTTGGTGGACTGGTCCCCCTTGCTGCTATGGTGTACGAGTGCAATCGCGGATCCTGTCATCGTGGCGTAGGAATCTAGTCGGTTATAGATCTGGGTGATCGCTGCATTGTCATTCTCGGATACCCCGGCTGGAATGAACCGGTACAACGCATCCAAGACAATGAGACGGTATCGGTCCTGCATGTTTGCCAGTAATGGCCCCAATCCCTCGATATCGACCATCTGCCCACGCAATGAGAGGATGTCGACTCTCCCCTCGATATCTGGTTCACTGAGACCCATAGCTGACCGAACTTTGTGGACTCGGTCGGAAAGGGTCTGTAGGTGCAGCTCATTATCGACCAGTAAAACATTCCCTTGTTTCACTTCTCGCCCCAACCAATCGCATCCAGTCGCAATCGACAACGCCATGTTCAGCACGAGATAAGACTTACCAATCTTGGGGCTGGCAATGATGTTGCAAACCTCAGTCTCACGCAGCAATCCTTCGATCAGGACCGGTCGGAGTGTGCTGTATTGCTGGAGAACATCGACTACGCCAATCGGTTGTATCGCTGCTCGTGACGTTCCTGGTGCAGTTGATGTCGGTGTAGTCTCAACGGTGCTGAGTGCTGCCATGTGATCGACCATTGCGCCGGCTGACCAACGCGGTGCTAAATGCCCACGCTCCACGAGATCCGCGATAGAGTGATCCAGCAGGAAGTCTCGAACGTCTCGACCCCTTTTTGGCTCGATCGCAAACGGTAACACGATATTTTTCTTCGCGCATTCGTACCCCTCGAAGATGGCGAGAAAATCATTCGACCCCACCTGACCCGGCTCGTCACAATCGCCAATAGACCATATCGCTTGCGGCTGTAGCTTGGTGATCCTGTCGGCCATCCATGTGTGGTTCTTGGTGGCTCTGCAACCATCGGAATTGCTCACGATTAGGAATCGATTTTGGCCATCGGTTTGTAGTGTGCTGAGTGCAAGAAAATCAGATACACCCTCAACGCGAATAACGACCAACCCCTCGATCGGCTCGCCACGCTCCAGCAGCTCGCGGCCTTCAAGTGTGGTGAGTAATCCAGACTTACCCTCTCCACTCCATCCAACGACGCTGGAGGGACCATCTGGCCACATCTTACCACCGGTAAACGGTAGGCAAACGTGATTGATAATCTGGAGATCTGGACCATAGACCGGTACAGACAAAACGAGATCATCACCTTTGCGGTATCCCATTGAACCGCCGGACAGCTCGAACGCGTTGGGCTGGATCGGTCGTTTCTTTTCGCAGAACTGGCCAACGCACTTGTCGTGCATTTTTCGGTTTCGTTCACTGTCGATCGACAATAACAAAAACTCTTTGTCTGCATCAACTTGTTCACGCGCCGGGGGGGTGGGAGTGATCGACGTGCTGAGTGATCGATTTGACTCCTCGCACCCCTCCCGGCTTGTGCTCTGTTGATCTCGCCAATAGTGCTCGATGTCCTGGCATATGTCGTATCTGCTTCGGCTTGGGAAATAATGCTCGATGCAACCCACAACCCCTAGATCTGTACCCCACGTATTACCGCACGAGTCGCAACCACCCTCGCAGTGGTAAGGGTCTGATATGCGTAGTTTCTTGGCTCCACACCTTGGGCAATCGTGGTGTTTCTTGTCTAAGATGTCGGTAGGTACGCCAAAATGATGTAGGACTTGGTCCGATTTGCCATAGCTCACGGCTGCCATCCGGCTGTGATAGCTCGTTGACTCTTGCGAGATCATTCATACAATCCTTTGTAGACGCGGTCTTGTCGAGACAGATAAAAAAGGGGGGGGCTTCTGGGGCTCCCCCTTTTTTCGTTTGATAGTTGCTAGATGTCAGTTTGACTCGCACCACATAGGTGCTGCTCAATGGCTCGATCGATGTCGGCCTGTTCTTTTTGCAAGTGCTCGATCGCTTCACGGTGCTTGTTGATCTGATCGCAAACAACCGGTCTACGCTCATTCATCGACTTGATATCGTTTCTTGAAAGAGTGCTACCGCCACCCGCGAAATTAATTCCTCGGCTTAGACTCTGGTCGATGTGATTTAGCTCACGGCGAGAACTTGCCATCGATGTCTCGTGCTGGACTATTCGTTGAATCACATCTTTTCTTTTGGCATGTAGACCAATGATCTCATCGTCTGGAAAGTGCTTTTCCAGCCATGCCATTGCTTCACGTGATTCTCTAGCCAACGCTTGCAACTGACCGCATTCGGAACGCAACCGACGCTCGCCATCTTCACGTTCTTTTAGGATTCGTTTTGTTTCGACAACGTATTCGTTTCTCTCTGTTGCCTTAACGGTATAGGCTGCCTCGTGTTTCATCCATTCGTGCGATGCAGCTCGCATGGCTGGTATCTGCCTCGCCATTTCGACCATCTGCTCGAATTGCTCAATACTGACGCCGGCCATGCGTAACATGGCGAGATCCTTTTCCTGATTCAGTTTCGCGCCATTGGCTATTTCCCTCGCTCGTTTTTTGACTGACTCCAACGACATTGTTTCTGATTTGCGTAATTGCTCTGCAATAGACATTATCTTTCCTCGATGATATGTGAGATACATTGTGAGATAGATGTGAAAATCTAGCTGTTGCTTTTTTCGGTGAGCTCAACAAGAAAGCGATTGATCGCCTGTTTTGAAGTTAGCGTTTTTCCGCCTAGACGAACGGAATCAAGTTTCACATTCTTGACCCCACGCAATGCCCACCGATGTATGGTGCTACGGTCTAGGCGAGTCTGCATGACCTTTTCGATTTCTCGCTGTGCCTCTTTTAGTGAGACAACGTCCTCAGTCAAAATACGATGTACACAATCGGCTGCTGCCATTTTCGGATTGCTCCCTTAAAGTAGAAAGTGAAGCAATCATGGTAAATCGTGCTTTTGTTGCACTTGTTTTTTTATGTCGTCTTTCGTGTCGTCTTGACTGTCGTTTTCCACGTAGTTGGATTGTCGGTAAGAACTTTCAGAATCGAATGGACGCTACCGCCGAATTCGTCAACGTACTCCTCGACGATGGTTTTCATTGGCGTTTTTCCTTTGTCTGACTTGTAGCGTTTCGCACATTGTTCAGCCTTGTAGTTCATCGTTCTTTTTTTCGGTGTTTTTTTGGTCGATGTCGTTTTTCGTGTCGACTTTGTGCTGGCTGGACTGTCGGTTTCGTGCATCTCTGCAAGCTCGCGAATCAATGCAGAACTGACCGCTTTACCAGTCAGAATCTTCGCAACCAGTAAAGACAGAGATCGCCATTTCGGTGACTTTGTCTTGGTGTACTCAATGTTTGGTATCCCTGGGTTTCCCGCTTTGGGAATCCACGACGGAGCGAGTGATTTCAACGCCTGTCGCAACCCGCGTGGGTCGATTTCAGCCACGGTCGCAAGATTGCTCAATATCGTTTTCGTGTCATTCATGCTGTAAATTCCGTTACAAGAAACGTGCCGGGGTGGGTGGGAAAGTATCATCCTCGCCACCACCCCGGCCTGTGTATCTGTTAAAGTTTTGGTGCTGCCTTTGCGGCCTCGATCGCTTTTTCTAACGCAACCTGGGCATAGGTTTCCGTCATATCAACGCGTGAATGTCCTGCCATTGCTTGGGCAGCTTCTACGCCCAACGCTTTACGAACCGCCGTTAGATTTAGGTGACGTAACTGATAGGGAAACCACGCTTTGACCTTAGCCCGATCAGCGGCTCTCACAATCGCTTGTCGATACGAGTTTGGTGTATAACACTCTCCGATTTTCAACGTGCCCTTAACGGGCTTGTAGCTGCCATATCCTTTTCGTTCTGATCGCTGTTTGGCGCGGAACCACTGATCGGCTTCAATGGGTGAAAACAGAAACGCATCGGGATCGCGATTTAGGTAATTCTCCACAACTGACCGAGCATCGCCTACCAATGGTATAGAACGCGATTTCCCACGCTTAGCGTTCTTGTGGGTCCGTGGTCGATAAATCCATTCGGGACCGCTACGGTCGATGTCAGCGGGTCTCATTGAGCACAATTCGCTAGGTCGCATTCCCGTCGCAACCTGCACCCTGACCATATCGCGGACAATTGGTGACAGTTCGGCAACCGTTTTACGCACAACCTCCAGATCGACGGGACGAACAGGTGCATTGTCTTTGGCCGTGGTCTGCCCTTCGTGCAAAGGCTCGATAGATTTGAGTCGCTGCCATATGCCTTCGTCCACCAATTCCTCCTCAACAGCCCAACGAAAGATTCGCATGATGCTGTTGGTTAGGAGATTAATGTATTTCCTACACTTGGTACCTTCGTCAATCCAACGCTGACGCTGTGCTTTGAGTAGCTTAGGACCGAACTCTGATGCGAGTACAGAACCAGTATGTTTTTCAAGTGCATCGCAAACCGCCGTCATCCGGTAGATTTCCTTCTTACTCTTGGCGTACCTTGCTTTGGCGTATTCTCGATACCCGGCTGTGATGTGCCTGACTGAGATCGGCTCCTGGGACTTGTCCACCTTTTCCGGTGCAGCCAAGAATGCACCCGCCATACCTGCTAGGGTCTGACTCGTGATGTAGGACGGGACTTTCAACCCATTGGTCTGATACTCCCGAATGAGAACCGCGTATCTTGCGAGTGATTCGGGGCTGTCGGCTGGCCCTAGGTAGTAGGTCGTGCCGTTTATCTCGCAAATAGACTGACCAGAGATGTGGAAACGTAAAGCCGGAACAAGTGCTTTTGGTCGTGGCATAGATAGCAACTCCTCGCTGTCGCCCATGCCGGTGTACTGCTCTGCTAGAACAGTTTTCCGGTATGAACTTCAATTTTGCAGGGTCGCTCGGTCACTCTGACCGGTACGCTAAAAGTAGCGTCCGACTAGGAAAAACATTGGTGAAACCGCTTAGGGTGGAAGACGGGACTCGAACCCGCGACTTTCGGAACCACAATCCGACGCTCTAACCAACTGAGCTACATCCACCATCTGTGTTGGAAATTTAACGCTTGGTGGTCTGTCCGTCAACTGTTTCCAAAAATCTGATTCA
>JBKCTT010000230.1:0-11913 GCA_046318795.1 Pirellula sp. | reverse complement strand
TTGAGAGTTGCGCATGCCGAAACACGGTGTTGATTATTGGGATACTTTTTTGTGGGCTTTTGTGTTGCTTGTGGCTGAGAGATTTCATGTCTTGGAATCGTCTTGCGACGCACTTGTCGTTTGCTGAAGAGAGTTCACAGTTGCTTTCATTCGTGGTATTCGTTTTATTCGTGGTAATAAAAACGGATTGAGATAAAGGGCGTCAATGCTTCGGGGACGATCCAATCTCTGGCGAGATCGGCTACAGGAGGAACATAGGGGCAAAAATGTAAAGGCGGGAACACCGAGAAGGTGTGGTGAATTGAGTGG
This sequence comes from Pirellula sp., assembly GCA_046318795.1. Lineage (GTDB taxonomy): Bacteria > Planctomycetota > Planctomycetia > Pirellulales > Pirellulaceae > JBKCUI01. The sequence continues at coordinate 11,604 of JBKCTT010000230.1, read as the reverse complement.
GTAACGATAACAGCACTAATCAGACACACCCGCCCGAACTGCTTCCAGCAATCGAACTAGAGCGGTCAAATCGGCCTTGGAAACGTTGGACAGTAGAGAGGCATGCAAATCAAGGATCGGTTGATCGATTTTTTTCAGGAGACGAACAGCATCCTGAGTAAGCTCGATTTCGAAAACCCGACGGTCGTGGTTAGACTGGGTTTTTGTAATCAGGCCCAGTGCTAACAATTGGTCTATAACCCGTGTAATAGCCGGTGCCACCTGAATCATTCGGGCCGCAACCTCGAGGCACGGCATCGGTTTTCCTTCACCGCGCAAGATGCGAAGCACGTTATACTGACTAAGAGTTAAATTCGACTCGCGAAGCAAGCGAGCGATCCGATTTTCGAGTAAATCGCTGGTACGTAGAATTGCCAACGTCGCCTCTTGCTCGAGCGAATCGAACGGCTTTCGCTTCTTAAGCTCATCCTGTAACGTACGCGCCATAAAGCCTCTCCTAGGTAAGTTTCTTTTCCAAGTAGTTTACATGTAAACCATTTTCCTGTCAACAGATCCAGAGAGCACCGAGTGCCGCACATTGGAGTTAATCTTCATTTGAGAGTCGCCCCCAAATGCGCTAGTGACAGTTCGCCCAACGAATACCCTTGCTTACGAGCGTGTTGCATTAACGGTATGTTGGTCGCTCTTGAGACCGACTTGGCCCGCGAACAAAAGGTCTGGAGTGACCATTTTACGTTCGCACACCATCGAATTTCGATTAAAAAAACAGGCACTTACGCGGCGGGTTAAGTTCCACATCAACTCCAAGTCGCTGCACCCAGGAAGATTCTTCTATTTTGCTGCGGGACGATTTTTAGAACGAGCTGGGGACCGAAGGTAGATGTTGGTTGTTAGCAAAAGGGGAGAAACGACTCGGGCGGAAACCAATTCTCCGGTTGGCTTGTTGCATCGGAAAGTTGCGCTAACACTGTTCGTCGATGCTCAATTCGGCTACAACATGGCATCGCAGATTTAGGCTGGTACTGGAATGGCTGTTTGCAGTGGCTAATGACGCCTATGATTTCAGGGAAGCTGCGTGAGTGATCCCCGTTTTTCTTGAGTTTTTAAATGAGTAAAGTCGAAAAGTGCATCATCATCGGAAGCGGACCAGCGGGCTGGTCGGCCGCTATTTATGCTGCTCGTGCCAATTTAGAGCCACTTTTGTTCGAGGGTGCTGCGACGGAGGAAAATCGGGTGATGGGGCGATACCCTATGGGGCAGCTTGCACAGACGACCGAAGTTGAAAATTACGCGGGCTTCCCATCGGGCAGGCTCAAAGAGTTTTTAGAAACAGCGATTTCGCCGGATCGCCAGTATATGTTGCCACCGATTGAGGAGCATCCTCATGCGGTAACAGGTCCAGAGTTGATGGAACTGATGCGTCAGCAAGCTACGAATTTTGGTACGCGGGTGATTACGGATGACGTAGTCAGTGTTGACTTTAGCGGTAAGCCGCTGGTCTTGAAAACAGCAGACAACGGAGATTTTCAAACTCACACCGTTATTCTCGCGACAGGAGCGAGTGCTAATTATCTGGGACTTCCTAGCGAAGAAGTATTCCGGAACAAAGGGGTCAGTGCGTGCGCTGTTTGCGATGGAGCATTGCCCCGGTTTCGTAACAAGCCTCTCGTGGTTGTGGGGGGTGGTGACTCAGCCGTCGAGGAAGCGAGTTATCTCACGAAGTATGCTTCCAAGGTTTACATGATTCTGAGACGTGGTGAAATGCGTGCATCCAAGATTATGCAGGAGCGTGCGTTGACCAATCCGAAAATTGAGTTGGTCAAATTCTCGGTTGTGGAAGAAGTTCTTGGTGTACCAGACGACATCCGAGTCGGTGTCACGGGTGTTCGGATCAAGAATGTAGACACGGGCGAATCTTCGGTTCTTGAGACTTCGGGACTGTTTCTAGCCATTGGGCACACCCCAAATACCAAGTTTCTGGGTGGGCAAGTCGAGACGCATTCCAGCGGTTATATCAAATGGCAGCAAGCGTACCGGACGATCACGAGTGTTCCCGGGGTTTTCGCTGCTGGGGATGTTGCAGATGATTACTATCGTCAGGCCATCACGTCAGCTGGAACAGGATGTATGGCAGCATTAGATGCCGAGCGTTATCTCGGAGCTGCTGGAGTACACTAAATTTCGACCATGGAGGGAACCAAAGAACTCCCGATCGTCGTACGCGGCGCTCGGGAGCATAACCTTCAGAATGTTGATCTTACACTTCAGCGTAATCAGCTGATTTGCTTTACGGGTGTTTCTGGCAGTGGCAAAAGCTCGCTCGCTTTCGACACGTTGTACGCCGAGGGGCAACGTCGTTACCTCGAAAGTCTGTCTACTTACGCCCGCCAGTTTGTTGGGCAGCTTCCCAAGCCCGATGTGGACTATTTGTCGGGCTTGAGTCCCGCGATCTCCATCAGCCAAAAATCAACAGGCAATAATCCTCGCTCGACTGTTGGCACGATCACGGAGCTCCATGATTTTCTTCGAGTTCTCTTTTCGAGGGTTGGTACTGGGTTTTGCCCGACGTGTGACGTTGAGATAGCGTCGCAAACTCGCGACCAAATTGTGGAGCGTATTTCCACTTTGCCAGCGGGGCGTGTTTACTATTTTCTGGCGCCGGTCATCCGAGGGCAAAAAGGAGAATACCGAGAGTTTTTCGAGGATTTGCGAAAGCAGGGATTCAATCGGGCTCGGGTTGACGGCGAGGTTTTTACTTTAGACTCAGTCCCTACTCTAGACCGTTATTCCAAGCACAACATCGAACTGGTTGTCGATCGTATTGTATTAAAGGATGTAAATCGGCAAAGGATCGCCGAAGCAGTTGATACGGGATTGCGATATGGCGAGGGAACACTACTACTCGCATTCTCCGACCTAACTGCCACGGCAAAGCAGGCCGCACAAGAGTCGCCGAGCGAGCCGATCACAGGGACAGCTCCTAAGAAAAAGCCAGGCAGGAAGAAATCGAAATCCAACGAATTGGATATCGATCGAGGCGAGATCCCGGCGCAATCGATTGAACCTGCATCCAACGCAGCGTCTCAGGGCCGAGTCGTTTTTGACCCGCGAGCCGACATTATTTTTTCCTCGAGTTATGCGTGTGCTAAGTGCGGCTGTTCTTATCAACCTCCTTCTCCGCAGCTTTTGAGCTTTAACTCCCCTCAAGGGGCATGCCCAACCTGCGAAGGTCTAGGTGAGTCGTTCACGTTTGATCCCTCGTTGCTCGTCACGAAGCCTAACAAGTCGATAAAAAACGGTGCCATCGAGTTGATAGGCAAACAGACCGAAATGACGAGATGGTATCGTCGTTCCATCAGTCTTTTTGCTGGTGTTATCGAAGCGCGAGAGGAGCTACCTATCGGCCGGCTGATAACCACACCATGGGAAGAGCTGCAGCCCAATGAACAGCGCTGGGTGCTTTATGGGTACCACGGCATGTCGGTCAAGGCCAAGGGGCGAGCTAGCCATGGCGAAGATTATGATGGCATCATTCCCGAATTGATGAATGCTTATCGTTCTGCCAAAAATCCGATTATGCGGAAGCAGTATGAAAAGTACATGCAGATCACCTCGTGCTCCAGTTGCCAAGGAGCGAAACTAAATAGTCAAGCAAGATCGATTCGCCTTCGAACTCAATCACCTCGATTTGCAGCGGAGGCGTGGCTGTCGATTGATAGGTTTTCTAGTTTGACAGTTTCCGAATGTCGCGAATTCATGTCGGCTCTCGAACTTAGCGAGCTACAGTGGACCATCGGTCGCGAAGCCATTAAAGAGGTCCGAGCGAGACTGCAGTTCCTCGAGGATGTTGGGCTCGGTTATTTGTCCCTCAATCGAACAGCTCCGACATTGTCCGGTGGTGAATCACAACGAATCCGGCTGGCTAGTCAAATTGGGTCTGGGTTGGTTGGGGTGATGTATGTCCTCGACGAACCGAGCATTGGGTTACACCCACGCGACAATGACCGACTCCTGTCGTCGTTAACACGTCTACGGAATTTGGGTAATACGCTGATCGTGGTCGAGCATGACGAAGATACCATTCGTCTAGCAGATACGGTCGTCGATTTTGGTCCTGGCCCCGGCGTCAAGGGTGGTCAGTTGATCGCATCCGGAACAGTCGCGGACATCGCTAGTAATCCCAAGAGCATCACAGGCGGTTTCTTGAACGGGACCCGAACAATTCGTTCCCCCGAAGTTCGACGTCCTACCAACGGTAAGCGGCTCGTGATTCGCAATGCTAGACACAACAACTTAAAGGGGATAGACGTAGAGTTTCCGCTCGGTTGTTTTGTTGCCGTCACAGGTGTTAGTGGCAGTGGCAAGAGTTCTCTCGTGACCGACATTCTATCTCCGGCGCTTCGAATGCAGCTTCATCAAGCAGAGCAGAAACCGGGAGAGCACGAATCGATCGAGGGAATTGAATTCATTGATAAGATCATCGACATTGATCAAAGCCCGATTGGGCGTACGCCACGAAGCAATCCAGCGACCTACGTCAAAGTTTTCGACGCCATTCGCGACTTGTTTGCAGAGTTGCCGGAAGCCAAACGACGTGGGTTCACGTCGAGTACGTTTAGTTTTAATACCGATGCAGGACGTTGTTCCGCTTGCGAGGGGCATGGTGCCAATCGCATCGACATGGAAGTGTTGGCCGATCTTTGGGTCCCCTGTGCAGCATGCGAAGGGAAACGTTATTCGCGGCCTGTTCTTCAGGTGGAGTTCAAGGGCAAGTCGATTGCAGACTGCTTGGATCTCGACGTGCAGCAAGCGTTAGTCCATTTTGAGGCGTTTCCCAAAATAGTTGATAAGTTACAAACACTCAGTGGCGTTGGGTTAGATTATTTGAAACTCGGACAACCATCTCCAACTCTGTCAGGGGGAGAAGCCCAGAGAATCAAGTTGTCGAAAGAGCTCAGCCGACGGTCGACTGGCAAGACGATTTATGTTCTAGACGAGCCAACGACAGGCTTGCACTTTCACGACATAGATTTGCTGCTGGGGGTCCTCCAGAGCTTGGTCGATCTCGGCAATACGGTCATTGTTGTCGAGCACAATTTGGATTTGATACAGGCAGCAGATTGGGTGATCGATCTGGGGCCGGAGGGAGGTGCGGATGGAGGTCGAGTCGTGTGCACAGGCACACCAGAAGAGGTAGCGGGAAATCGTGATTCGTACACTGGCATTGCGTTAGCCAAGTATTTTGCAAAGCATAAGACCGCCTCGAAAGTTAAAAAGGGAACACCAAAGAAGAAAAGCGCTAAGGCAAAGGATGATGCGGAAACGGAATCACGCGCGGCGCAACCGTTCGAGCTGATGCAAGACATTCATGTGCTCGGGGCACGGCAACACAACTTAAAAAATGTGGAAGTCACATTACCACGCAATCAAATGACCGTGTTTTGCGGTCATAGTGGCAGTGGTAAATCCTCGATGGCCATGGATACAATTTATGCCGAGGGACAGCGACGATTCGTAGAAAGTTTGAGCCCATACGTGCGTCAGTTTGTGGGTCAGATGCCCAAGGCTGCTGTTGAGCGGGTTGACGGCCTCAGTCCGTCGATCGCCATAGAACAAAGAAATCTCTCTCATACTCCGCGAAGTACAGTAGGCACCGTTACCGAGATTTACGATTATTTTCGGGTTCTGTTTGCACGATTGGGACAAATGCATTGCACTCAATGCGATTCTCCGGTTGGGACGCAGACGAGTGACGAAATCATCGAACGAATACTCGAGCATGCCAAGCATAAGAATGGTCGGGCCCTTTTAGTGGCGCCGGTAACCATGAACGGAAGCGTAACTCAGGAACATTTTTTACAACAGTTCCAGCAGCAGGGATTCGTTCGCGTCCGAATCAATGGCAAGACTTACGAGATCGATGCGGCTCCTCCGATGCAGTCGAAGTCTCGAAATGAAGTACAAATTGTTGTTGATCGTCTCCAATGGGAGAAGGTAGAGAGAAAGCGACTGACCGATAGCGTATCGACGGCATTGACCGTTGGTAATGGCGTGTTGCAGATCGTCGATGTCGATGAATCTCGGCCCGAGGTATTTTGGGATGTCGAGACCCATTCGCTGTTATTGGCGTGTAATAAATGTGGCATTTCTTTTCAGCCCATTTCGCCGCACAGCTTTTCTTTTAATACATCGATTGGATGGTGTGAAGACTGCAAGGGAATCGGTACTCAAACAGGTACAGATCCGTCGGTCGTGCTTGACATGAATCGATCGGCTAACGACGGTGGCCTATTGCTTTGGCCCGATTTGAAACTGCCCATTTCGCGAGCCATGCTCAGGGCGTTTTGCCGAGAGACAACAATCGATCCTAGCGTGCCACTGGGTAGTTTGCCCGTCAGCAAACGCTCCATTCTTTTGAATGGCCTTCAGAACCGAATGATCAACGTATTGCGGCTCGATTTGGAATCAGCAGGAGCCGATGAGAGAGAGCTTCGCGGCTTAGAGAATGATCGCTCCGTCTATTTTTCCTTTGAATACAAGGGATGTTTCGGTGCAATAGATCGAAATCAATCGGCGCTGGTCGGTATTCAAAGGGGTATGGATATCGATTGGCAGGCCGAGGGCCCATGTCCAGCATGTTCCGGTGCCCGAGTCCGTCCCGAAGCAGCGTTCACTCGATTACGGGATCAATCGATTCGAGACATTGTTCATCTTCCGATTGGCGAGTTGTTAGAGTCAGTTCGGTCGTGGAAGCTTTCGGTGCGCGAGAAGAAAATCGCGGGAGAGTTGCTTCGTGAGATTACCGAACGACTTAAGTTTTTGGTTGATGTCGGGCTAGAGTACTTGAATTTAGACAGAGCGGCCAACACCTTAAGTGGTGGAGAGTCGCAGCGAATACGGCTTGCTAGTCAGCTAGGGAGTGGACTAAGTGGCGTTTTGTACGTTCTGGATGAACCGACCATTGGATTGCATCCTCGCGACAATCAAAGGCTTATCAATGCGATTAAATCTCTTCGTAATCTAGGGAACACGCTCGTAGTAGTCGAGCATGATCGCGAGGTTATTCAAAGTAGTGATATGCTGTGCGATTTTGGACCAGGTTCCGGGTCGCTCGGAGGCGAGGTGGTTGCTCAGGGAACTCCGGCACAAATCGCCAGCGACCCAGATTCTGTTACGGGCCCATTCTTAAGTGGTGTGCGCGAGATCAACACCGAACGTAAACATCGGGTTGCCTTGCAAAACGATCTGGTCGCGGACAAGGGACGAAGTGATTGGTCCACGGTAGCAACGCCTCCTAAGGGGTGGCTAAAGATTATAGGGGCCAGAGCGAACTCGCTTAAGAATATCGACGTTTCGATTCCGCTCGGTTGTTTTTGTGTCGTGACCGGGCCGAGTGGCAGTGGCAAGAGCACGCTCATCAACAATATTCTCTACAAAGCCTTGTGCAAATATACCTATCGCAACATTGGGACTCCTGGGGCACATGACCGTGTCGAGGGCATGCCATTAGTCAACAAAGTGCTGAGAGTGGATCAATCACCTTTGGGGATGTCACCATCCAGCAATCCAGCAACCTACATTGGGGTGTTCGATCACATACGCGATTGGTTTGCGAAGCTCCCGGAAGCCCAATCTCGTGGTATGCGGCCTAGCCACTTTAGCTTTAACGTTCCCAACGGACGATGTGAAAAATGCGAGGGGATGGGTCAGATTTGTATACCGATGCACTTTCTCCCGGATGTATGGATCGAGTGTGATGCGTGCCGTGGCAAACGATTTACGGAGGAGGTTTTGGCGGTCAAGTACCGAGGCAAAAATATAAGCGACATCCTTTCGATGTCGATACGGGAAGTGCGGGAGTTACTCAGCGAGATTCCTCGAGTTGAGAAAATGTTGAGCGTGTTATGTGATGTCGGGCTGGACTACGTATCGCTAGGTCAAAGCGCACCAACGCTGAGTGGCGGTGAAGCACAGCGAGTGAAGTTGGCGGCTGAACTTTGTCGACCGGCGACGGGCAACACGATCTATTTATTTGATGAGCCCACAACCGGCCTTCATTTCGACGACATTCAGAAACTCCTGAATGTATTTCAATCGTTGGTTGATCGTGGTAATTCAGTCGTGGTCATCGAGCACAATCTCGATGTTATCAAAACGGCGGACTGGATCATCGACATGGGGCCAGAAGCGGGACATTTGGGAGGCCATGTCGTTTTTGCTGGTCCGCCCGACAATCTAATCGATTATGCCAAGAATTATCCGTACATCGCGACTATTGATCCTGGGCTCAAGGTGGCAGAGCCAAAAGTGACCGGAAAGCCTAAATCCAGGAAGAAGAGTTCTTCTCAGGAATCCGTAATCGTTCCGTTTCCTGCGAACATCCAGTTGCACCGTAGTCATACCGGCGAAGCGCTTGCCAAGTTCATCAGCGAGCCATCTCTTATGCCCATTTCGGCGGCGAAGGCTTCAAAGAGTCTCGATAAGGCACCTACCGCAAGAAAAGGAACGGTAAAGAAGAGTCCGACCAAAAAGAAAGCATCGCCAAAAAAGAAGCGATAGAATTAGTTATTGGTTGGGACGTACCAGAAACCGAAAGCCGGGGGACATCAGCAGTTTCAATCAATGCGACAACTCGAACAAGTAACATGTGAGATCGTCGGAAACAACCTTGATAGGAGAACCGCCGAAATCCCAAGTCCGCATTGTTGGCGTTGAAGTTGCGCAGTATCCGGATTTACGGCCACAGCCCAGTTCGTTTACCTAGTGCCAGGATTTCGAGTTGGCCTTGATTGTAAACGTTCCTCGCATGTAGTCTTCGCAAATTCGCCAGTTTGCCGTTTGTTCTAGGAGTAGCATTATGCCAGGGAAGGCAGCGAAGATTCGGGTTTCCGAGAAGCAGTTAGAGATTCTCCAAGAGATTGTGGCAAGTCGAACTGCTGCGGTTCGGCTCGGTTAGAGGGCAAACATCGTTCTTCTTGCCTTTGCGAAACTCAACAACGAAGAAGTTGGTGCGATTGTTGGACTCAATCCCCAGCAAGCAAGTGTCTGGCGAAAACGCTGGCGAGATGATTGAAAGCGAATGATCTCTATTGAATGTAATGAATCTCGCTCGGTCTTGAAGAATCAGATCGAGTCCTTGTTTGCGGATCAACCTCGAAAGGGCCATGCGTCCGAGTTTACCCCAGAACAGCAAGCCGCCATCGGGGCTATCGCTTGCGAGAACCCCGATGAGGAATCAGAACGCCCCATCTCACAGTTTACAGCCAGAGAAATCGCGGATGAAGCGGTTAAACGGGAAGTTGTTTCGAGCATCTCAGAATCGAAAGTAAGGTCTTTTTTAAAATCGGGCCGATATCCAACCACATCGAAGCAAGTACTGGCTGTTCCCGGAGATTGATGACCCCATCGCTTGGAACGCGCAGGTTCTAGAGATCTGCGAGACCTATCGAAACGCGATAGAGCTTTATCGGATCCACGGAATTCATACTGTCTCGATCGACGAACAAACCGGCATTCAAGCGATTGAGCGGGTTGCCGCCGATTTGCTTCCTCGAAGTGGCAGCATAGCGCGTCGTGAATACGAGTACATTCGCCATGGGACACTCGGGCTCTTTGGAAACTTTCATGTGGCAACAGGTCAGATTCTCTCGCCAATGCTTCGAGAGACGCGAACGGAAGAAGACTTTCTTGAGAACGTTGATTCCTTGGTTTGTACCGACCCAGAGGCTCAGTGGCGATCTGTGACGGACACCTTGAATACGCACGTAAGCAAGTCATTGGTGTTCTATGTTGCGGAACAATGCGGAATCGAAACAGACCTTGGCGTGAAAGGCCGCAGGGGAGTCTTGGAATCAATGACCTCACGGCGAGAGTTTCTGTCCGACAAGAGTCATCGAATTCGATTCGCCTACACCCCAAAGCACTGTAGTTGGCTCAATCAGATTGAGATTTGGTTCGGAACACTACGACGAAAGCTAACGCGATTTGGTTCGTTTTTCTCCCTTGACGACCTTAAAGATAAAATCATTCGATTTATCGACCACTATAATGCGACCATGGCAAAGCCTTACCGATGGACATGCGACGGGAGCCTACTGTGCAGATAGGCAAGAAGGGAAAGCATTCCCTCCCATCAAAGGTCAACTACCGTTCCTGGCACTAGGCAGACATATGGCTTGGCCCGAAAAACCAGTTACTGCGCAACTTCAAAACTAGCGGGCTTGGGTTATATGAACTGTCGCTATCATACGCAGATGCTCGTTAGGTGTAGAACAACGCATCCATGACTCGTTGGGTTTTGAGGCATATTTCGCCCCAGCTTGGTTCGAGGGTTTTCGATTCTACGATTTTCTGGAAACGCTCGAACATGTTGATTTCTTGGGCGGGAGCGAAACCGGAATCGTATTCGTAGACACGGTGCTTTTCGACGCGATTCTTCATGTGAAAGGAGCAGCCGTTAACATCAAATTGAGGTTGGCTGGTTTCAAACGATACCTCGCTTCCGAAAAACGGTAGCACAAAGTCATCAAGTTTGGCGGAGCCGGTGGTACCACTAATGTGGGCCCACTGTTGATCGCGGGTCACAAAAGAGCAGTAGAAGCTGGCGGTTGATCCATTGGCAAAATCGAGGTCCGCGCTGAACTCGCCGGGAACTTCGTTATCGCTGCCATCCCCCTTAAGCTTCGAGATCGTTCGGCCAGCGATACGGGTTGGCATTTCCATGTCGTTAACCCAGAGGATAAATCGGATGCAGTACCAACCTAGATCCCCTAGACAGCCGAAGGGTTCCAAATGACTGTTGACACGGATGTTCCCTTTCGCGAAGTCATCGTTTCCTGCGAACGAGAACTGGCAAGCGATTCGTCGAAGAGTGCCAATTTGAGAGGGGCTCAAGAGGACTTCGCGAAGACGGTCGAGTCGGGCGGAGTGCATAAACATGACACCGTCCATAAATTGGACACCGTTTTTATTGCAGACATCGAGGATTTCCTCGAGGTCGGCCGCGTTAAGTGCGGCAGGTTTTTCAGCCAGGACGTGTTTTCCTTTTTTCGCTGCGGCAATGATCCATTCTTTTCGAACGCCGGTAGGGAGAGGGATATAGACCGCGTCGATATCTTTGCGTGAGAGAAGCTCATCGTAGGACCCGAGAGCATCGACGCTGGTGCGTTGTGGGGTATGAGCGCTGCATTCTTTGACGAATTGCTCCGCGGCTTCGCGTCGGCGGCTGGCGACAGCGACGACCGAGCCACCCTGTGTTTGCGAGATGGCACGCCAATTCTTTTTGGCGATGGTGGCAGCGGACAAAATTCCCCAACGGCACGAAACTGATCCTGAATTCACGCTAATTCCTCAATCACTGTACTTGTCACGAAAGGCCTGAGCTACGCAAAGCAGCAAATTTACCAGGTTTACTCTTTTTGAAATCCATCTTGACCTGATTTCGTTAGCTTGGCTATTCTCCGGCCCAGCTACGGCAGGTTCGGTAAACTCCGCAGGAGCGGCGAGCCTCAAAGGATAGACCGAGCGAGCTAATTTGGCGACCCTTCGTCAACTTGGTAACGAACATTCAGGAAGGATGATTCCCTTATGTCTAACACAAAAACG
>JBKCTT010000229.1:0-2583 GCA_046318795.1 Pirellula sp. | reverse complement strand
CGAGCCTTTGGAAATCAGTTCCAAGGTGGCGGACACGGGATTGAGGTCCGTACCGAGGGCAAAGAGCAATTTCTGTATGTCGCTGCATACCAACAAGTGAAATCGTTTTCGAAATTAACGCTAACGGGGGACATTGTTTGGGAAAAGAGAGCACCGGAACAAGCGAAGATTTATCATCCGGACGAGGCAACCAACCCGGCCCAAGTTTGGGGACGAGATCGATTTATGCCGACCAACTTTGCATTCTTGCCAAACGGTGAGTTCTTTTTGGCCGACGGTTACGGTTCATTCTATATTCATCACTTCGATAAAGATGGAAAGTGGCTCAGTGCATTCGGTGGCGCAGGGGACGGTAAGGGTAAATTCAATACGCCGCACGGACTTTGGATCGACGATCGGGATAGCAGCAATCTAAAGATCGTGGTGACCGACCGCGCCCACAATACACTGCAGATCTTTGATCTAAAGGGGAACTATCAACAAACCATCGATGGATTTGGATTGCCTGCCAATGTTGATTCGCAAGGGGATTTGCTATTGGTTCCAGAACTCAAGGCGAGAGTATCGTTGCTGGACAAGAACTATAAGACGGTGGCGACCTTAGGCTCCGACGTTGATCGGATTTCAGCTGACTCCGGCTTCAAGATTCGGCAAGACGAAAAATCATGGCAAGACGGCCGATTCGTTCATCCACACGATGCTTGTTTCGATCTAAAGGGGAACATCTACGTCGCCGAGTGGGTGAATACGGGCCGCGTTTCCAAGCTCGTTAAAAAATCGTAACGAGCCTCGTTGCACGGAGATAATGTTTCCTCGAAAACCTATTCGAAAGGGCTTGTTGCTTTGGTCCATAGTTCATGAATGTCGAACATGAAATGGGCACTCCCGCCCGTTGTGTTCATCAAATGTAGTATGGGCACTCCTACCCGTACGATGGTTCTCAAGTTGGTCAAGAGTGACCAACATACGATTAACGCAACAAGCCGGTCAGCGAGGGAAAATAACCACCCCAACTCAATGCATTCGCGAGGGAAAATAACCTCGGGCAATCCCTTGCTTCCGCCTTTTGAAGTTACGCAGTAACAGGTTTTTCGGCTCGGTCCCGGCCCTAGAGGCTTGGCTAGTTACACGAACAGGGCTTTGCCCCCAAATCCAGAATTACGCAACTTCAAAACTTACGCATCGGGTTATGATTAATTTTTTCCATCCAGCAAAGTTTAAATCTCTCGAGAAAGATACTTCGATGTCGAATCCTAAAGAACAACTTAACCGTAGAAATTTTGGTTTGGCCACTGGCGTGGCTGCTTCGGCGTTGGCCGTGTCAGGTGCTGTTTCCGAGTTCGTGGTCGCTTCTAGTGAGCAGCCGGAAAGGAAGAAAGGCCGATTGAATCAATCGGTTTGCCGATGGTGTTTCGGGAAAATGTCATTGGACGAGCTATGCCAAGCGGCGGTTAAATTGGGGCTCGTTGGGATTGATTTGCTGGGGCCAGATGATTTTGCGACGTTAAAGAAATACAACTTGGTCTGCACGATGGTATCCTCGCACCCGCTTACGGATGGATTGTGCGATGAAAAGTACCACGAATCGTCTTTAAAGAAGATCAATGAGATGATTGAGGCAGCATCGGCGGCCGGTTATCGCAATGTGATCTGTTTTTCGGGTAATGCGAGAGGTATCGATCGAAAGACTGGTCTAAAGAATTGCGCCAAAGCGCTTCGGCAGATTGTCGATGTTGCCAAGGCTAAGAACGTCATATTGAATATGGAGTTGCTCAACAGTCGCGTTGATCACGCAGACTACATGTGCGATCGCTCCGATTGGGGAGTGGAGTTAGTGAAAGAGGTCGGGTCGGATCATTTCAAGCTGTTGTTTGATATCTATCATATGCAGATCATGGAAGGGGATTTGATACGCACGATTCAGAAGAACCATCAATATTTTGGTCATTATCACACGGCAGGTAATCCAGGTCGCCACGAGCTGGATGACAACCAAGAGTTGCTGTATCCCCCGATTGCGCGAGCGATCGCCGAGACTGGCTTTGATGGTTACTTCGCACACGAGTTCCTCCCCAAGCGAGACCCGATCGAGGGTTTAACGGACGCCGTACGACAATGCACCGTTTAATAGTGCGAGCACACGCCTCTTTCCGAGAGGCGTATGCGTGCCGGTTCACGTTCTCGAAGCATTAGCAAATCGAACGCGAATCCCTCTAGCACAAATCGCAAGCGAGGGTCCCAAAATAGTAGCGTCAGGGCGCAAGCCCTACGGTAGGGCGTAAACTCGCGACCGCCTATCAACTACTCGTGACTCATGCTAACCGCAAAGAAGCCAGCTCGCTAGCGCATTGCTCGGCACCGGTGGGCTCGCGCCCGCTCCGCTATGAATGAGGACTAAAGCGGTATTGGTTGAAGACGCCTCTTAGAAAGAGGCTATTACCGTAGTAGCCCCTCTCCGAGAGGCGTATGCGTGCCGGTTCACGTTCTCGAAGTATTAGCAAATCGAACGCGAATCCCCCTAGCACAAATCGCAAGCGAGGGTCCCAAAATAGTAGCGTCAGGGCGCAAGCCCTACGGTAGGGC
>JBKCTT010000228.1:0-48571 GCA_046318795.1 Pirellula sp. | reverse complement strand
CATTCGGTATTACGTCCCGCTATCTTCGCATGCCAAACGGCAATTGATTAGGAGTGTAGCTTCTCCTTATCTGCGAGAAATCAGTTCGGTTAATCCGCACGCGGCAGTGAAGACCCATATTACATGGATGGCACTATTTTGGAATACAGGGGGAAAGGTTGGTTACAGGTGGCTCTTGAATTTAAGTGGCTGTGAAGGGTGGGGCTTTTCGGGTACCATAGGGTAGTTTTTCATGCGAGAAGCTTTTCAACGCGACTTTGCCTTTGGGGGTGTACTATCAAGACCTCAATCTACTTTGTGACGCAGTTTCTCGTTGGCTTGTTCCTTTGTAACGCCCCATGTAACGCATTCTTTTTCCTCTACATTCAATCACCTCAATCTCCTCAATCATCCGTTGAACCTTCAAAGGGTTCGTCGACCCTAGAGACCTATCTCTATCAGGCTAAGCTGTCGGATGGTGAAACCGCCCTAAAACTAGAACTCGATAAACAACCACAAGACGACAACATACGATTCAGCCTAGGTGTCATTCAATTCTTCCGTGCGATTGAAAATCTGGGCCAAGCACTCTACGAATACGGCGCTCTCTCGAATCGTCTAAATGAACCCATACTTCGACTCGGCGTTCCCCAGAATGAAAATCCTTCAGAATTGAGTCCAGACGAATTCGGACGCGTTCTCGACACGTTTCGCCATGATTTGATTGTGGCAGAGCAAACACTTGCAGGGGTCCATGATGATCGAGTTAAAATTTCTATAAAGTTAGCACGCGTCGCTTTGCGAATCTCGCCGGAGACAGATGAGAAGATAACACTCAATAATTGGATGCAAGAGATTCGAATCGATGTGACTAAGTTTGCAATTCGCAATCCCGAACTCGAAGTCCATTTTGATCGCGGCGATGTACCTTGGATCCGTGCTTATTGTCACGCACTCTGCGCACTGGTTGAACTTTATCGCTCCATCGACGAGAACGTTGGATTCGAACAAAGATTCAAGGGCGTTTTTCCGAAATTGAAACCCAGCGAATCAAAACCCAAAACTGACAAGGAATGGATCTTTATGTTGAGTGTCAAAGATCCATCTCGCTTGCGATTGATGCGGGAGCATTTAATCGCAGTCTGCCAGCTGAATCATGAATCTTGGAAACATATCCGGCTAGAAACAGATGACGATTTTGAATGGCTCAGTCACCCAGGGCAAACAGATCAATTGGGGATGCCCGTAACAAACCAACAAATCGACGCATGGTTGGGAATGATGGATCAAATCGAAGGTTTGCTAACAGGGGAAAGACTAATCGATGGCTCTATTCTGGTTTTTCTGAACCCAAAATACGATTCTAAAGACGGCTTGAACCTGCGGAAAGTGTTAGACAACCCGCCAAGAGACCTACTGAATTTCTCTAGGATCCAAACAGAAGGTTTCGACCCCCAGTATATCGAAGTGAATTCAAACAAACCAAAGTTTGACATGGCCGCAATCCTCACTGTTTTTCGACTCTTTAGCGGTCCGTTCGGAATGGTCCAAGCAGCGAGAATGAACTGATCGTATTGTTTGGTTAACATTGTTATTGGCCAATCGCCCGTTAACGCGCCCGACGGATTCAAGGTTCGCCAAATCGGTATTTCAATGAGTCAGACTTCGTAAAATCTTTGCGTTCCGTGTATACTGTCTACAATCGAGGTTGCGCTTCCCATTAATGCAGATTGTGGGATGTTCATTCTCCTTTCCCTCCCTGTCCCTCCGAACCCGCATTTGGATAAAACTCTCGTATGTCCAAGCTTCACTGCATTGATTGTTTTTTCTTTGTAAAAATTCTCAGCCGTTTAATTCTGGTTTCCGCCGTACTTTTGGCGTGCGAGGTTGGCTCATCATCGCTATTCGCAACCGATCCTTCAACGGTCGCAGTCGGGTCATTAGTGGCCGAATCGGTGGAATTCAATCGAGACGTTCGGCCCATTCTCTCAGACAAGTGTTTCGCTTGTCACGGTGCCGATGCGGGAACTCGAGAAGCAGGCTTGCGTCTCGATACCACCGATAGTTTGATCGCTAACGCGACTGGCTCAGCGGCAATCGTTGCCGGGCGAAGTGCCGAAAGTTTAATGATCGAGCGAATTCTCTCGGAAGACGCCGACCTCAAAATGCCTCCGCCTCATCTCAACAAAGCCCTGACATCAGAAGAGGTAGAGGTCCTCCGACAATGGATTGATCAGGGTGCAAAGTACGAGAACCACTGGGCGTTCGAACGTCCTGCGAAAGTCGAAACACCAAAACTTGACCAGTCCTCTAATGTCCCATTTCATAATGTTCAGAATCCAATCGATCTGTTCATACAGTTCAAACTCCAAGAAAAGGGCCTTGCTACATCCCCCATCGCGGACAAGTCTACATTGATACGACGAGTCTCATTTGCCCTAACCGGACTTCCGCCAACCCTCGAAGAGCAAGAGCAATTCTTCACAGACGACAGCGATACCGCATATCAGTCTATGGTGGATCGATATCTGCAGTCAGAGCGTTATGGAGAGGAAATGGCTCGTCACTGGTTGGACGTGGCTCGTTACGCTGACACGCATGGAATGCATTTGGATAACGAACGCCAAATGTGGGCATATCGAGATTGGGTCATTCGTTCATTTAACAACAATATGCCGTTTGATCAGTTCACAATCGAACAGCTAGCTGGTGACTTGCTGCCCAATCCCAACGTGGATCAATTGATAGCAACTGGCTTCAATCGATGCAATGTGACCAGTAGCGAAGGGGGATCCATTAACGAAGAGTTGATCTATCGATATGCAGTTGATAGGACTAGCACGACGATGCAGGTCTGGATGGGACTGACTGGCGGTTGTGCGGTTTGTCACGACCATAAGTTCGATCCCATATCTCAAAAAGAATTCTACTCGATGTATGCGTTTTTCAATTCCGCAGCTGACCCAGCCATGGATGGAAATTCTTTACTTACCTCTCCAACAACCAAGATCGATCGCGAAGAAGACAGGGTTAAGCTTGCGGATATAGATCGACAACTCACAACCCTGCTTGAAAAATTCGAAACGGACACCACCAACATAGAGTATTCAGACCCTGCGATGGTAAATCCGCAGCCCGAACCAGAATCTACCTTCACTATGTGGATGGATGACGAATTCCCTGCTGGAGGAAATCTCACAGCCGCCGGGGCACCGATCGAGTTTGTCGAATCACAGATCCCGATGCCCGTTAGCGGTAAGAAAGTTCTCAAGCGCACTGACGGCGGGCTAGCGCAAGATGTTTGGGAGTCTAAGTCAAATCCTATGGTTGTTCCTAGCAGTGGGCAATTTCAAGTCAGTGTGTGGATTGATCCGCAAAACGTTCCCAAGTCAATCATGGTTCAATTCTTTCGTGAAGGCTGGAATCATCGTGCCGTGTGGGGAGACTACAACGCAATCAACTGGGGTAAGATCGACTCGTTCGAAAGAGTCGCGATGGGGAATCTTCCGGAAACAGGGACTTGGGTGCAGTTAAGCGTTCCTTTCGAGAAGTTAGGTCTTAACGCTGATGACAAAATCCAAGGGTTTGCGCTGACTCAGTTTGGAGGAACGGTTTATTGGGACAAAGCAGGGGCAGCGGGTCTAATAGCCAAGGCGACTGATTTACGCTATTCGTTTGCCGTGTGGAAATCGCGACAGATAGCAACACCACCCGATCAGCTTGACGTTGAGATACGTGACGCCGTACAGAGATATAAAGTATCGATCGAAAGTGCTAATACTAACTCAAAGCAAACTGATACGGAATTAGATGGTCAATTGCGCAAGTATTACTTAACACGCATTTGCATCCTTACGAAATCTGCCTTTCAGCATTACACGGACGCGATTTCGGCACTAAGGAACAAACGGAAAGAGGTTGAAGAGTCGATCCCCGGAACGTTCATTTATCGCGATCTACCGACTCCCCGCGAGAGTTTTGTCATGATGAGAGGTGCATATAACAAGCCTGGGGAGCCGGTGCAACCAGGTGTTCTATCCATTTTACCGCCGTTGAAGATTGAGGATGAAAAAAGACAAGCGAATCGGCTCGATCTAGCTCGTTGGTTGGTGTCCAAGGAGCATCCCTTAACGGCTCGTGTTACAGTAAATCGCTTGTGGCAGCAGTTCTTTGGCGTCGGTCTGGTAAAGAGTAGCTATGACTTTGGAACGCAGGGGGAATTGCCTGTCAATCCCGATCTGCTGGATTGGTTAGCGATTGAATTCCAGGACAGTGGTTGGGATATCAAGCGGCTCGTTCGGCTCATAGTCAATAGTCATGCGTTTCAGCAATCCTCTAGAGTGGAATCACAGCACTGGGAAATCGATCCTGCAAATCGATTTTTAGCTCGCGGCCCACGACATAGGCTCGATGCAGAGCAAATTCGCGATAATGCATTGTTCGTTGCGGGTTTGCTGGACTTGAAAATGGGTGGCAAGGGCGTCAAGCCATATCAACCCGCCAACATCTGGGAGCCAGTTGGTTTTGCAGGCTCGAACACGAGGTTCTATACTCAAGAAAGTGGAAGTGCCCTGTATCGTCGCAGTATCTACACGTTTTACAAGCGAACCGCCCCTCCGCCGTTCATGACGAATTTTGATGCCCCGAACCGAGAGCAATCTTGTTCCCTCCGGGAGCGAAGCAATACTCCGTTACAAGCCCTCCAGTTGATGAACGATGTTCAGTATGTCGAAGCAGCCCGATGCTGTGCGGAGAGGATCATGGAGAACGCTGAGGATACTCGAGGTCGAATTGAACTAGGTTTTCGACTCGTCCTCAGTCGGGTTCCAACAGAACGAGAAATGGAAACACTTTCTAAGCTGTATTACGATCAATTGGATCGATTTAATGCTTCTCCGGAAGCCGCAGCTTCGTTAATTGCCTTTGGTGAAACGCGATCCAATGAAAAATGGAATTCGAAAGAACTAGCTTCATTAACCCTTGTTTGCAACGTGCTTCTGAATATGGATGAAACAACCAATCGCAATTAGTGGTTCGTTTTAATATCAAACATGACGAATCAAGCCAACTAAGACAGATTTCAACACAAAGGAAATTCGAATCGTGGAAACGTGGCAAACAGAAATAACCAATTTGAAACGTAGGCATTTTTTTGGGACTGGTATGCAGTTTGGGGCAGCGGCATTAGCAGCCATGAGCGGAATGCGGTTTGCGACGTGCGGAATAGCTAGTGACGACGTGACTTCCCAATCGTTTGCATCCGGGGTTCATCCGCCCTTGCCGGGTTTGCCGCATTTTCCACCCAAGGCCAAGTCCATAATTTATTTGCATATGAACGGTGGCCCTTCCCAGTTGGATACGTGGGATTACAAGCCGGGGCTTCAGGAGTTTTTTGACAAAGATTTGCCACCAAGCGTTCGAGGGGAGCAACGTTTGTCGACGATGACGAGTGGGCAAGGGCGTTTTCCGGTCGCTCCCAGCAAATTCAAGTTTGAACAGTGCGGGCAATCTGGCATTTGGGTCAACACCGACTTGCTGCCCCATACGTCAAAGATTGTAGATGAAATAACGCTAATTAAGACCGTCACAACCAACGCGATTAACCACGACCCAGCGTGTACTTTTGTTATGACGGGCTCTGAGATACCCGGTAAAGCCAGTATTGGATCATGGATTTCTTACGGGCTGGGAAGTGAGAATGATAACCTGCCGTCATTCGTTGTGTTTACGCCACAGTTTCCGAGCGATAGTAATGGCCAAGCGTTGTATAACCGAATGTGGGGAAGTGGATTTTTACCCACGCGTTACAGCGGTGTGGCTTTAAGGGGTTCTGGCGATCCAGTTCTTTATCTCAAGAATCCTCCTGGTATTGAAATGGCAGATCGTCGTGCAATGTTAGACGCTTTACGGCAAGTCAATAGCGATGGATTTCAGAGGTTTGCGGATCCCGAGATCCAATCAAGAATAGCGCAGTACGAGATGGCGTTTCGCATGCAGAGCAGCATTCCCGAGTTGGTTGACATAAGCGGTGAAACAAAAGAGACACTCGACATGTACGGACCAGATGTCTCCAAGCCTGGTACGTTTGCACACAGCGCACTTTTAGCTCGGCGATTGGTCGAGCGAGGAGTGCGCGTCGTTCAGATTGCGCATCGAGGTTGGGATCAGCACGGTGCATTGCCGCATCAGTTGGGTAATCAGTGCAAAGATACCGACCAAGGGTCTGCGGCACTGGTAATGGATCTTAAGAACAGAGGTCTTCTCGACGAGACCTTGGTCATCTGGGGTGGTGAGTTTGGTCGTACGGTATATTCGCAAGGGACTCTTACCAAAAATGATTATGGTCGAGATCATCATCCCAGAAACTTCTGTATGTGGATGGCGGGAGGAGGCGTCAAGGCTGGTTATGTGCATGGTGAAACCGATGATTTCAGTTACAACGTTGTGCGTGATCCGGTTTCGATCAATGATTTAAACGCAACCATCTTGCATTGCATGGGAATCGACCATTCGAGACTCTCCTTCAAGTTCCAGGGGCTTGACCAACGGCTTACCGGGGTAGAGTCCCCATCCGTGATCCCGGAACTTTTGGCTTAAGTTGCGGGGTGATTTCAACCGTCGATAAGTCTACCTCTGGATCTGAAAGCGATACTTCAGTCAATTGCTTAGCGCGGCCTACGGCAACAAGTTCGGGGAGAAAACCGGGAAAAACCTGGTTTTTCATTAAGTTAATGGCATAGTGGGTAACGCTACCTTCTGAAATCGGTCCAACGAAACCTAAATCTTGCAAAAATTGCAATAGCGCAAAATCCGGAAATTCTTACGGTTAGAAATTAAAGAGATGCAAATATTCGCGTCAACGTTAAGATTTGGCGATTAAACTGTGCAAACGGCTCAGGCGACACCTCTCTCTTCGCCTTGCTCCAGGATGATTCGTGAAGGGACTGTTTTTTCGTCTGTTCACGAGTTTTCAACACGGAACAACGTCGTCCAACCTGTTCGACTTACTTAGTGCAAGCACCGGTGACCATGATCGATACCAAACAACAGTTGCATGCCCTCAACCTTGCTAGTTGGTTTCAAACTGCCAGATATTCTTCACGCTCGTTTGTTGATCGCTCTGCACTGACCTTGGGCAATACGATTCTGTCTGTCGTCATCATTGCACTTTTTCTGCTTAGAATGGATCCTGCATTCGGGCAAGAGGTGCAATCGGTTGAAGCGAAGGCTGAGGCGGGTTCCGGCGAGAGCACAAAACC
This sequence comes from Pirellula sp., assembly GCA_046318795.1. GTDB lineage: Bacteria > Planctomycetota > Planctomycetia > Pirellulales > Pirellulaceae > JBKCUI01. The sequence continues at coordinate 41,333 of JBKCTT010000228.1, read as the reverse complement.
AATATCTTCCGATCCAGCTGAGAGCGATGCTGAGAAGAAGCCCAATACTGATGACGAGAAAAGTTCTGGCCCTGTGATTGCGATTGTCAATGCAACCGTTCACACCATGGTTGGGCCCGCCATCGAACGTGGACGCATCGTTGTCAAGGGAAAGTCCATTGAATCAGTCGGAGACGAAACTTTAGTTATCCCTGAGGATGCGCAAATCATTGATGCACTCGGGCTGTCGATAACTCCTGGCTGGATTGATGTAAAAAGTCAACTCTGGATGTCGGACTCTCCAGCAGATTCAGGGGCCAGCGATGGCAGTTTGTTAGCGACGGACTCGTTGGATCCCTTTGCGGAAGACTGGGCAGATGTTCTTAACTCGGGGGTTACGACCGTATACGTGCAGCCATCGTCGGTTGGCGCGATGAGTGGTCTCGGTGCGGCCGTTTCTGTTGCCCCATCGACGCCGGGTTCTCTAGAAATTCTGAATCCGACAGCAGGGCTACAGATGTCGCTTGGAAATGCTCCCTCGAATCGCGATCGAGCTGCACGATTTGATTCCATCAAGAAGACGCTTCAATCGGTTATTGACTATAAGAAGAAGTGGGACGACTACGAAAAAGCAGTCAAAGAGGAATCGACTAAAACCTCAGAGCCTAGCAAACCAGCCGATGCACCGACGCAGGGGCAGCCTGCTCAAAGACCTTCCGGAGAGGGAGGGAACAGAATGCGTAGAGGAAGGGATAATCCTGGTGACGAGCGCCGGCCAGCTACGCCGCAACCCTCTGAAAATGGCCCACCTGGATCAGGTACGCCTAGTTCGGGTGGAGCACAATCACCGACGGGATCGCCTGAGAATGTTGCTTCATCGAAAGATGCATCGACTGGGGCGTCGACGACTCCTCCGAAAGATGCCCCGAAAAAGCCAGTTAAGCCGGAGAGAGATTTGGTTAAGGACCGTTTAATCGGAGTCATTACTGGTAAGATACCTGTTAGATTTGAGGTGAGAAATGCGAACGATGTTCGATATGCATCAGAACTGAAAAAGAGCTTTTCGGATGTGCAGTGGGTTTGGGAGGGGCTCGATCAGCTTGGCTCAGCATTGCCAGACGTTAAGAACTCGAGAGCTCCTATAGTTGTTGGGCCATTTTTAAGCTTGGGAATTCCGGCAAAAACCACAACAGCCCGCATTGATCAATTATCAGAGTTACTTCGTGATTACCAAGGCGTCGTGGTTGTCCAATCCAATTCCAATATTCGAAATGGATCGCGATTGTTGCGAGAGCAACTGGCATCATCAGCGGCCGTGGGAGTACGACGGGAATCACTTCTTAAATCTGTTACGTTGGACGCAGCTCGGTTGATCGGTTGTGAAAAGCAGATTGGGGCGATTGCACCTGGATACAAAGCAGATTTGGTGGGGTTTTTGGGAAATCCGCTTGATACAACATCGCCGATTTCTTTGATTATTGCGAATGGAAAACTTTATAAGCAGGCAGGAGCCACAGCAGCGAATACGGAAGCAATTCCAAGTTCGCAATCTAAGAGTGGATCGCCAAGTGCTTTTGGCCAAATTGCAAGCAGCGCAGTACTCAAGTCTGCACATTTACTGCTTCCGGACGGGTTGCTGACAGGCGAGTTGTCCGTTGAGGATGGGAAAATTGCAAAGATCAATCGATTGCCTCCGGGATCGTCCGCCTCAAGCGACAAAGTTGTAGATGTACACGATGCTTTTGTTACTCCTGGTTTGGTTTCAGTTTATTCATCATTTGGTTTAGATGCCAATGCCAGAGGGACCGATTCAGATTCCTCAAACCTGATTGCAAGTGATTTATCTCTCTCAGATCAGAGAAGCTATAAGCGAATGGAAGGTACGGGGCTTTTCAAAGTTGCATTAACGACATCTTCCGCCAATACTTTGGCAGGACAACTGTCACTCTTCTCAACGGATCTCAATCATTCGAAGTTAATAGGTGCCATCGGTGCAAAGCTAGTGTTATCGTCGGAAGCACGCAGTTTGGATCGATTCCCATCAAGTCTTGCGGGGCAGGTCAAGTTTGTTCGTGATGCTTTAGAAGGCAAACGAACCATTTCGCGTTTGTTCGTCCCAGATGCCACATTGTCAGAAATGGAAAAGTCAAAGACCGACGCAATCAATAAGCTACTTGAACGAAAACAATTAGCTATTTTCCAGGTCAGCGATGAGGCGGAAATTGAAGCGGCGATTCGGATGGTTCGTGATTACAAATTGCGGGCTGCGTTTGTTGGATCAACTTCTTGGGGTGGGTATTCGGCGGAGCTTAAGGAACTGGGAATAGCCATTATCGCTTCACCCGTGAAAGAAGAGGATTTCCCTATTTATATTGACGATCTAGTTGTTTGTCATAAGAGTGGCGTTGATGTTTACTTTGGTGGGGAAACCGGGGTTCAAATTCGGGCGACTGCAGGCTTGGCCGTTCGTCACGGGATGGATGCGAATTGGGCTCGATTCGCAATCTTTAATGGATACACAAAACTATTCCCTGAATGCGATGGGAGACTGGGATTCATGGAGGGGGAGCCAGCCGACTTCCTAGTATGGTCAGGCGATCCGCTCAATCTGTCGAGCACGATTCTGGCGAGAGTTCGAAGTGGTAAAGTAGTCGCCAGTGAGGAAAATCAATAATGAGAAGACGTCAAGCTTTTGGGTTGATTGTTTGCAGCCTGGTTCTCGGGACGGCTCCGTTTTTTCCTACGCCTGCAACTGCATCGGATGGTGGTAATACAGTTCTGGTAAAGGCAAAGCACGTCGTTCTAGGTACAGGCGAGACAATTTCACCAGGTGCCATTCTGGTCGAGAATGGCAAGTTTAAGCTCATCGCAGGTGAGATTGAAGCGAAAGACATTCAAACGGTCGAGGCCGATTGGATAATGCCAGGATTAGTTAACGCCGCAGCATCATACGGCGTATCCGGAGGCACATCGGAGATCTCCACGGAGGTGGCGCCAGATTTCTACACATCGTTTTCTCTGAATCCAAATTCTAGGGATTTCCGTGAAGCCATCGATGAGGGAATAACAACGGCTCACTTATTGCCAGGAACCCAAAGCGTTATTGCTGGATGTTCCTCGATCATAAAAGTAAGCGGCGGAGGTAGTGACGGAATTAAGCCATCTTTGTTGATAGAGAAACACGGTCTTACCATCGCATTAAGCAGTGATCCCACATCTAGAAACCAAGCGCGAGGTCGCCCCGATTCTATCTTCATGCGACAACCAACCAATCGCATGGGAGTCGTTTGGATTCTAAGGAGTGCCCTACATAAAACACAGAATGGACAACCCGCTTCGTTTTTAACACCTGAAAATCGGGTCATTATTGCATCGGCAATGAAAGGCGATCTCCCCCTGTATTCAGTAAGTCGAAAGGATGTAGACATCCGCAGTACATTTACATTGCAAGACGAGTTTGGTGTACGACCGATCATCGTTGGTGGAGACGAAGCCTATCGAATCATTGCGGAAGTAATAGACCGTAAACCAACGATCATCTACACGGACTTGACGTCTCGATCGAGTTCATCTGGACTGCGAGGGCCGGAGGGGACGGAGAGACGCTGGAATGTAGCTAGCCAATTTGCAAAGGAGGGAATCGAGTTCTGTTTAGCGGGCAGCGACTTGCTAGATCAAGCGCGATTTGCAACGCGGTTTGGTTTGGATCGGAATCAAGCTTTAAAGAGCATTACATTGAGTCCAGCCAAGATTTTGCGGGTGGACCAGCAGGTTGGGTCCATCGAAAACGATAAAGACGCTGACTTGATCGCGTTTAATGGCGATCCGCTCGAATTCACATCGGCAATGCAGTGGGTTATGGTCAACGGAAAGATTCATTCAGCTGAATCGGAGAAAAAATGAATTCGATTCAAACTGCGGTTCGTAGGTTAGGAGTATTGACTTTGAGTTTGCATACTAGATCCATCAACTCCAACCTAGGTTTCAGGGGAGTAAAAATGAAGACGATAAAGATAGCTGCTTATTCTTTGGTTTCCCTTTTTGCAGCGTGCAATACGGGCGTGTGCAATGACACGCTAGCGATTGTGGGCGCCAAGATTATAACCTTGGCTGGGGAACCGATCGCGAAAGGGACGATAATCGTTCGCGATGGAAAAATCGAGGCAGTAGGGTCTGACGTCAAGGTCCCGCTCGAAGCGAAAGTGCTCGATGTATCTGGTCATGTCATAATGCCCGGCTTTATCGATCCTCACACATCGGAAGGTATGGGGCAGGCCAATGAGCGAAACGAGAACGTCCCCTTTCTCTCTGTAGTGGATGGAATCGATCCGGTCATGGAGTTCTTCGAGGAGTGCAGACGTAGCGGTGTGACTACGGCTGCGATTGTTCCTGGCAATAGCACGCTTATTGGAGGTCAAGGTGTCGTCCTAAAAACAGCAGGTCAGTACGTAAACGACATGATTGTTAAGCGGGATGCCGGAATGAAAATTTCGCTTCGTCCCACCTCAGGAAGTCGTATGGCGCATATCTCGAAGTTAAGACGTGAATTGGACAAAGCCAAAAGGGCGCTTGAAAAGAAGAACGAACCAGAGGCTGAGAAAGCGGAAAAGCCTGCAGAAGCTTCGGGGGAGACAAATACAGAGCAAAAACCAGCTGAACAACCTTCTGAAAACCGAGGTGATGCTCCTGCCGAGGGGGCACCCCAACCTTCTGCGGCTGAGGTTAGCCGAGGACAAGATGCCATGATGGCCGTTGTGCAAGGAAAACTGCCAGTGTTTCTCTACTGTGATACTGCGATGGATGTAACTACGGCGCAGTCTTTGGTTAAGGATTACTCGTTGAACGCAACTCTTGTTTTGGGGCGAGCTACCTACAAAGCAGCGGAGTTACTTAAAGGCTCGAAGCAGCCAGTTGTTTTGGATCCAACCCTAATTTTTTGGGAAACAGATCCTAGAACGAAAAAAGATACAAAGATCGTGCTGACTAAAGTATTTCAAGAAGCGGGAGTTCCTTTCGTCTTCCAGACCTCGGAAAGCTCCGCGCGAACCACCTCTGCTAGTAGTTATTTTTGGTATCAAGCTGCTATTGCGGTTAAGAATGGCATGACTGAAGCGGAGGCACTCAAGGCGTTGTCGCTCGCACCTGCCAAGATGTTAGGCATTGATGAGTTCGTGGGATCCATTGAGGTAGGCAAGGATGCGGACCTCGTCATTTTGACTGGTGAACCACTTAAGCTGGACACATGGGTAGAAAAAACAATCGTGCGTGGCGAGGTGGTCTATGACCGCTCCACAGATGAAAAACTAGCACGCCTACTTTCCCCATCTGCGGAGTAAGGACATGCGACTTACTATGAGTTTTAAGTATCTTTTCACCCTAGCAACGTTATGTATTGCTTCCACTGCTCGATCGGGTGATGTCGACGCTTACTTTGTCGACACCCTGTGGCCTGGTGATGGAGAACCGATCAAGAACGCAGTTATTATTGTCGAGGGAGGTAAGATCCAAAGCGTTGGACCAGCCGCCACGGTGACCATCCCCTCGCAAGCACGGCGGCATAGCATGGCAGGCAGGACTATTATGCCTGGCATTGTTGCTATGGAAACGTCTATAGGCATCGGCAATACGGACGACGAGCGAAACGTCACACCTGAGTATCGAGCTATCGATGCATTCGATTTTTACGGAGAATATGATCAGTACATAGCTTCGGGCATAACGAGTGTGCACATAGCTCCATCGAATCGTCGACTCCTACCAGGTCAGTCCGGTCTGGTAAAGCTCGGCAAAGGGTTGCCCGACACAAAAAAGCTAAGCGATTCGAGCGGAATGAAAGTGGTGCTTTCCAAGTCCGCTCTAAATCCGCCAACTGTTTACGAGCCGCCGGTTGGTGCCGTTTCGATTGATCGTCCGCTTGAACCGACCCGCCCGCAATTGGGTGTAAGTTATCTCGAACAAGTCGCTGGTTTAGCTGCCTTGCTCGAATCAAGCCGTGGAGCCGATGCCGTCAGTGATGTTCGACTTGAAGCACTTGCATCTGCGATTGCCAATAAATCTACGTTTAGATTTCTAGCTGAGAGTCGATCCGAAGTGGAAGCGACGATGAAGCTCGCTAGCCGATATGGTTTGAAGTGGTTGTTGGTTTTTCCGACATCAGCAGTTCCGTTCGAAGACGAAGCCTTGTGGAGAACTAGCGATTTTATTGGAGTCGTGTTGAGACCGGACGCTAGCCCGGGTGCAGTTGCCAACATTTCGACTTCGGACGCTGATGAAGAAGCATTTTCACCGAGTTGGAAGAACGCGGCCAAGTTAATGGCTATGGGACTTGATTCGAAGATTGCGATCCAACCAGGTTCAGACAACGATCTCAAAGAGGTCATGTTTCTGGCCAAGTCCTTCCTGCGAGCCGATATAAAGGTTGAGCAGGTAATCAAGATGTTGACAGCAAATCCCGCGAAGATGTCGGGACAAGAGGGCAAAATTGGCGTGTTGAAAGCCGGGGCTGACGCAGACTTTGTAGTGTTAACTGGCGAACCGTTGCGAGATGGTACCGAGATACTTGAGACATACATCAACGGTAAAAAGGAATATCAATCGACGGGCCAATCCACAGGTGCATTGTTTAGTGCATCACAAATCTACACGCCTTCGGGGGTTGTCGCAGATGGTATGGTAGCGGTCGCGAACGGCAAGCTAATCGGTGTTGGCAAAGAGGTTTCGATTCCTACTAAAGCTCAACGAAGACATTTCCCATCCGGAGTGATTGTGCCAGGTTTTATCGACGTTGGTTCGCAGTTAGGTCTTGGTGCACCGCTCACTTCGCCGGTCGGACTAGAAACCAAACTTGGGGATGTATTGGCAATCGATGACGAAGCGGTTCAAGCAGCACGAAAGGGTGGGTTAACGACAGCCTTTCTTAGTTCGACGCAACTACCAAGCCCTGTCGTCGCTTTTAAGCTGAGCGATAAACCGCGAGTGGTTAAAGACCCTGTCGCACTTCGATTTGCTCTTTCGGGCACAGTAAGCTCCGCCGAATCGTCGATAAAGAGAACGTTGTCCACGGCGAAGCAATACGTCGAAAGTTGGACGAAATATGATGGTGAATTCGTGGAGTATGAACGCAAGAAAAAAGAGTATGAAGAAGCGAAAAAGAAGTACGATGAAGCCGTAAAGGCAGCGGAAGCCAAGAAGGCAGAAGAGTCAAAAAAGGCTGAAGAAGCGAAAAAGACTGATGGTTCTACGGTAGCTCCTGGCGACAAGAAAGAGACGCCCCCTTCGCCGACTCAGCCTCCTGCGGCGGAAAGCAAACCCAGTGATCCGCCCAAATCAGGGGTCGGAGATGCAGGGAAATCGGACGGTTCGAATAACGCGTCTACCGTGCCCAATGCTGATGAGTTAAAGGCACCTGAAATGCCTAAAGAGCCGCAAAAACCGAGGGTGCAACCAAACCTGGAGCCATTCCGAGATTTGTTTGCCAAAAAAATCGTTGCGATGGTTGAGGTCAAAGAGGACGCGTTGTTTGAAGTCGCGATCCGAGTATTCAAAGACGAGTTCGGCTTAAGCTTGGTGATTGTTGGTGGAGAAGTCGCGTCGAAAATGGTTGACGTGGCTTCTAAACATTCCGTGCCTATCGTCGTTGGGCCTTCTCTTACGAAACTGGTGCGGGAGGAGACGGTGAATATACCGGTTGAGCTCTCATTGCATTCGGTACCGTTTCTGTTTCAATCGAACGCCGCAGCGAAAGCTGGTGGATTGCCAGATGCCGTATCCTATTCCGTATACAAGGGACTTGGTCGTCAAGTAGCGTTGGGTGGTTTAACAGAACGCCCCAGCCAGATTTTTCAGCTTGGATCCGTCGGGGCATTGGAGGTGGGTAAAGACGCCGACTTTGTAGTTTTGAGCGGTTCGCCTCTTGATCTGGCTTCTGAGGTACTAGTCGTTGTCATTGATGGGCAAATTGTTTACGAAAAGGATTCGCAATAATGTTGAATCGAGTAAGTGTTTGGAAACTGTTTGCGGTCATATTATCCACCTGTTTACCAGCGTCGATTGTTATTGGCCAAGATGCATCAGCAGAGCCGCCCAGTGCACCGAAGCCAACTGTTGCCATTCGAGCGGGCAAGGTGATAACGAGTGCAGGAGATCCTATTATTGATGGGGTGATCCTCGTTGCTGACAAGAAGATTTTGGCCGTCGGCAAGTTTGGCGAGGTTGTCATTCCTGAAGGATGCGATGTAGTCCATCATCCAAACTCGTTCGCCATGCCAGGTTTGGTCGAGGCCCATTCGCACGTCGGTGGAACCAGTGACTTAAACGAGATGGTTTATCAAACCAATCCTGAACTCAGAAATTGGGATCAGATCATACCGCACAACGAAGATTTGAAAGTCGCCATTGCGGGTGGGGTCACCACGATATGCTTCATACCTGGTAGTGGAACCAACATGGGTGGTTGGGGAACTCTCATGAAAACTGGGCCCGGAAAACTATCTGACGTTGTTATCAAAGCGCCAGGGGTTTTGAAAATCGCACAAGCGGGTAACCCGGAGAGGCAAGGTGGTGAGGTCGGTTCAGGTCGTGTGGGAATGAACCACGTGATCCGACAGCAGCTTATGGAAGGCCAGATGTACGTTCGGCAATGGGATGCTTACGAGGCTGGACGAATTTCCAAGAAGCCCGAAATTAATCTTCGACTCGAGTACTTCAAACCTTTGTTTCATCGCGAGATACCCGTTGTGGTTCATACCCAACAGTATCAAGTTGTTCAATCAACTTTAAGGATGTTGGTCGACGAAATGAACCTTAAAATTGTGATCGACCACGGCACATTCGATGCCTACAAATTGGCCGAGGAGGTAAACAAGCGAAATATCCCGGTCATGGCTGGTCCACGTGGATTCTGGTACGAGAGATCGGATGGACAAGTCAAAGGTATTGTTGCCGAGTATGCGAAGCGGGGGACGGTGTCGTTGGGGGTCAATACAGACGCACCGGTGATTCCTCAGGAAGAGCTATCGTTCCAAGCAACCATGGCAGTTCGGTACGGTTGGGACGAGGAAAACGCCATACGCGGAGTAACGATCGAGGCCGCGAAGGCACTTATGATTGATGACCGCGTTGGATCACTAGAACCTGGCAAAGATGCTGACATCGTGATTCTAACAGGCTCGATCATCGATCCGAGAAACTACGTCGAACAGGTTTTTATCAACGGTTCGAGCGTTTATGACATCAAAAAAGACCGGCGGAGATTTTAACATGATGGGAACTGTGAGATTTCGATTCGCGCCGGCTTCCATATATGTCAAAGCCTTGGTCGTAACTTTTTTTGCCGCTTCTTCTTGGGATGTTGAAACGACTGTCCGTGCGGAAGACTGGTTGCTAGAAAACGCAACGGTTCACACCGTAGGCAAGGCAGGCACGATCGACAAGGCGAGTATTCATGTATCCGATGGAAAGATCAAAGCGATTGGTAACGATCTCGTTGCGCCTATTTCCATCCGCAAAATTGATGGTAAAGGAAAGCATGTAATACCTGGATTGGTCGGACTCTTTTATCCAGTGGCAACTAGCGGCGAACCATCGGCTGGAGAAACGAGAACAATCACAGTAGGAGGAAGAACCTTTACCGTTGGTGGCGCTTCTCCTGCTGTTAGCACCTCATTTACGGTTGTTTCGGAGAACGTCGGTCTAGATTCGTTGGATTGGCAATTGCCCACTCGAGCCGGTATCACGACGATGCAACTGATCGCTCCAGGTTATTGCCAAACAGCTGTTGTTAAGCCCAGCTCGGATCGTTTTGCGAGTCGATGGGTTGACGAAAAATCGCAGTTGGTTGTGACGTTGACGAATAGTCCACAAAGTTTAGATCTATTGAGGAATAATCTAAAAGATCCGACTGCAAGTGCTGATGGAACTGCGAATAATCCCTCTCGCGGAGCACCATCGTTTCCTTCCAGAACCGGTGGAGGCGTTCGTGGCCCTCGGGGAGGTTCAGGTACTCCTCCAGGCACGGGAGCTCCGTCAACGCCAGCACCAACGCCGCCAGATGCCAGTGCAAAGCCAGCCGTCGAGCTAACTCCAGAACAAAAGTTGTGGAAACAAGTACGTGATGGCGAGCGGTCTATCTGGCTAAACGTTAATAACGCTGCCACGATCCTTTACGCTTTGCAGATTTTAAAGGATTATCCCAAGGCGAAAGTCGTTTGGATTGCAAACGGCACCGACGTGTTTCAAGCGTTAGAAAAGCTACCCAAGGACAGCTCCACGGTTATTCTGCCACCTCAAATTGACATTGTACCGAACACACGTAATCGAATGAATGTGCCAGCATTAGCGGTCAACGCAAAGGTTCCATTCGCGTTTTCTATTGGTTTACGAAATGCGGAGTTGAGTCGTACCGAAGCCGCTCCTTTGTTCGCGTTTTCGATTATTTCTAAAACCGGATTGTCCCAACAAGAAGCATTAAAGGCCGCAACGCTGGGGCCTGCTGAGTTGCTCGGGCTACAGTCTCAGATTGGTTCTTTAGAGGTTGGCAAACTGGCGAATATGATTGTCCTCGATGGTTCCCCATTTGAAACAGAAACCTCGATTGATACCGTTTATGTAGAGGGAAGTGCCGTCTATGAAGACAACTAAAGCTTGGAATCAGAAATTGTGGTCAACCTATATGGATATGAATGTCATGGCAGGTATTGGCGTACAAGCAGTAGCCTGCGGTCGCTCTATCGGCTCATACTCGGCTATCAAGTTCCTTGTGGTAGCGATCGTTGTAGCTAGTTCTTCTTTGGCGTTGGCGCAAACGCCTCGTCCGGGTGAGCCCAAGCCTGCCGCGGATTCCGATAAAAGCGACAAAAAGGAGGGAGCTGATTCCGCTAAAACGGCAACCAATCCTGATACCGCTGCCAAGCCAGCGAAGCCCAAAAAGGAAATGGTTGCCATCTCCGGCGGTGATATTATCACGGTGACCCGGGAACGCATCCGTAAAGGCACTATTCTTATAGAAGACGGCAAAATTGTTGGATTGGGCCAGAACCTCGAGATTCCTGAGGGAGCGGAACGCATCGATGCGACAGGCAAGACGATTACCCCGGGCTTTGTCTCGATATCGATGACGGGTGTTGGGACTGCGGGTGGTCAAAGTAGCGGCAAATTAGCCGATCAATTGAATCCATTCGACCGCAATATACAACTAGCACTTGGGGTTGGGATAACGTCGGGTTGCGTGCAGGTACCACGCGGAGGCGGATTCGGTCGAAGACGTTCTCCGGAAAGTGGATTTGATGAGACGGATCGCTTCCCAGGATTTGATCCGGATGAACGCGAGGTTGCGAATTGGATCAGTGATGAGATCAAGGCTTTCGGAGATTCGACTCCTCTTTGCCCGTGTTGCAATCTTCCCATTTTGCCAACGGAACCAATCACCCCTACGGAGCCATCGCCAATCGTTCCGCAGGTTAGCGCTGTGATAAAGATGACCTATAAAACACTTGACGGCATGGTGATCAAGGAGAATGGTTTCTTAGATTTAACACCTGGAGCGTTAACAGGCCCAGCTAATCAAGATTCTTGGCGCAGCCAATTGAAAAAGGCAAAGGAGTATCTCAAGGAGCAGGCTGCTCACGAGCAAGCAATCAAGGAAGGAAAGAAGGTCAATCCACCACGAAAGCCGGTTAGTGATGAGATTTTGTCTTTAGTAAAGAAGGAAATAGCTTTACGCATTCCTGCTAGTCGTGTTAGCGAAATTCGCGAACTATTGCAGTTGTCAAAGGAACTTGATTACAAGCTGGTAATTTCGGGTGGCGTCGAAGCGTGGGTGATTCCTAAGGAATTGGCCGAGAGTGGAGCATCCGCTATTATTACACCACGAACGAGGCGGCAGCCCCGTTTTGGTGAAGAGGAAACCTCAGGCAGTTGGATTGAATTGCCACGAGTCCTCGAAGAAGCTGGCGTTCCCTTTTCCATTCAACCTCTAGGGACCTCAATTAGTCTGGACGGCTTGGCAGGACGTGATTTGACCAGCTTGCCGCTTGAGGCAGCATTCGCGGTGCGCGGCGGAGCATCGGAGGCAAAAGCATTGGCCAGCATTACTATCGTGCCTGCCACGATGATGGGCTTGCAAGATCGAATCGGTTCGATCGAAGTCGGTAAAGATGCGGACTTGTTGATCCTTAATGGTCCACCACTCGATTATCGAAGCTATGTGGAAAAGGCAATCGTTAACGGAAAGTTGGTGTACGATCGTCCTGTCGACAAAATTCTGCCTGTCTACGAAAAGAATTAGTGCTGTAGATTGCGGATAACTTACTTGGAGAATCCCCGAAATCCCAATCTGCAGCATTAGCGAGGGACAATTCTCCGGGAAATTCCCTCGCAAACTCGTTAGGTATCATCTAAATCAACTCCCAGCCGCTGAGTTTGCGTTACTTTCTGAAAGCAAGCCCCCTAAATAGGTCACGGGGTGTTCTGCCTGATATCATTTCTTGGTAGGCAAGTTGGCATTGGAAGGGGGGCGTGTTGGTTTTCGATTCGAGTTCTTCAACAGGGAGCGACAGGAGCAAGAGTCTATCGCTTGGCAATACTTTTATTGCGGCGATACTAATCGGTAGCGGATTAGTTCACTTGTTTTTAGTGAGCATTGACGCGACTCCATGGGACGCTCCTACCTCTTTCCGCAAGCCAGCTTTATTTGGCATTTCTACGGGGCTCACACTGTGGTCCTGTGATTGGTGTTTTGGCCAATTGCGTAGATTCGCTTGGTCGGAAGTGATGAGATTGATACTGGGTGTTTCCTTACTTCTCGAAGTGGGGCTCATCACACTGCAAACCTGGCGGGGAGAAGCGAGTCATTTCAATCGTGCGGGGATTCTGAACGCTTCTATCGAGTTCGGCATGCTCGTATTGATTGTGATCGCCATGGCCATTGTGTTAACGTTAGCCATTCGATCATCGCTGGGAGAGTTTCGCCATGATGTTTCACGCAGCATGAGGAACGCGATTTGGTGGGGATTGCAGTATTTAGTGATCTCAGGTTGCATTGGATTCGTGATTACTTTCGTGGGACATGCTCAACAGTTATCGGGCAGACCACCAGGGATATGGGGAGAGCGGGGTGTGCTTAAATTTCCTCATGGTGTCGCAATCCATGCCATACAATCCTTGGCACTAATTGGCTGGGTGTCAGAGCGATTGGTGAAAAAACATAGCGTAGCACTCGTTCGATCCGTAGCCTTTCTACACGGCGTCGTTTTTCTAGTCGCAATTCATCACACGGTCCAGGGGCGGGGACGGTTTGAATTCGACGTTGGTTCCTGGGTGATATCTACGATTGGACTTGGTTGTTGTTTGGCACCCTTTGCGATTTCGGACGAATCTAAATGAAAAGAGATCCATTTCAAAATCTATCAACGGATGAAATCAGCAGAGTTATTCAAATGGCATGGGAGGATAGAACTTCCTTTGATGCTATTGAACGCCAATTTGGGTTGACGCCAAATCAGGTAATTCGATTAATGAGACGTGAAATGCAACCGAGCTCCTTCAAAATGTGGCGGGAAAGAACCGTGGGGCGAACGACGAAACATGAGGGTAAGCGTGGCTTTTACTTTGGGCGATTCCGATGTCCCGACCAAAAGGGGTCCTAGCCGGAAGCGGCACATCAAGGTGACATGTCTGAGAGCTAGGGGCATTATCTACCCGTTTTGGCAGTGGTACAGAGCTCGTTAGAATCGCGATAAATCGCAAGTATAGGCCAAATCGGTCTTCATCCTGGCCTTGCAAAACGGTAGAACACTTGACTTATCAGAACACGGATTCGTCATTCCATGAAGCTTGAACGATTAACATACTACTTGCCATTCACGCCGTACCCCTACCGAGGTGGGTGCATTGAGTGTCCTGTATGCCAAGACCATTCAGGAAAGCGGGTGTCCTCACTCGACCGACGATTCAAACGCTTGCCAACGTTTGCGTGCGGGAATTGCGGCCTGCTCTTCACTAATCCAATGCCCACGGATGAAGAGTTAGCAAATTACTACACGAACTTCTACAGACTGGATTACCAAGGAGCGGTTGACACCCCGAGCGATAGGCACCTAGAAAAGCGACAAATGGAAGCTGCTGGCCGAATCAGTTGTATCGAAAACTACTTGAAGCCAGGTGCGCAAACGTTGGACGTCGGGTGCGGCTCCGGTGAATTTGTTACGGGGCTTTTACAATTGGGGCATGACGCCTTTGGCTTGGAGCCTGGCAGCACTTACGGTAATTTCGCTCGTTCTCTCCACGGCGATCGTATTCAGGTTCAAGGCTGGCAGGATGCAACGTACTCAAATCGATTTGACTTAGTGAGTTGCTTTCACGTCTTAGAACACTTGCGAGACCCGTTGGCCGCCCTCAGGAAGTTTGCGGAATGGACCGCCCCTGATGGCCTGGTTTATATAGAGGTTCCCAACATGGGTGAGGGCTCTCCCAGTAAAGGTATGGGTGCCTTTCATTTTGCGCATGTCATAGGTTTTAATCACCACAATCTAATTCTTGCGGGACTGCATTCAGGACTGCAGCCTAAGGTGATAGTGTCCCCGACCGCCATTATTTTTGAACATGGAACGAATGTTCATGGTGCTCTGGAAGCCGAGAAGGGAAAACAACTAACGGATTCTTTGTACTCGAAAAATCGACCGTTTACAAATTATATCCGCTACCAACTGGGAAAGATCTGGAAGCTCCATAGGTAGCAACGTGATCCATAAAAGATCAGAATCTGTCATCGTTCTGCCACATGCCCCTTCGTGGATATTGATGTATCGGCATGAGTCGAGATGCATTCTTGATGCGCTACGACCCGGTCAACCAATCGCTCATCATATCGGAAGCACTGCAATTCCCATTTGCTTCGCTAAGCCGATCATCGATATCTTGATAGAGGCTGACAATCTATCATTAGTTGATGCATGCAATCCAATGATGCAGCAGCTGGGTTATCAAATCATGGGCGAATACGGCATTTCTAATAGACGTTATTTTCGTAAAAACAGCGATACAGGAGACAGACTCTACCATGTTCACGTTTTTGCGAAGGGAGACCCGAGTATAGAGCGTCACTTAGTGTTTCGTGATTTTTTGATCCAGCATCCAACCTGGGCGGAGAAGTACTCCGACTTGAAGAGGGAGCTAGCGACAGCCCATCCGAACTCCAGTCGTCATTACACCGAAGCCAAGACGGAGCTTGTAATGTTGATTGACAAGCTCGCGTCGAAATGGAAAGAGATGCAGAATTAACTTACGGAAACACTCTTACCTACTCTCCATGCCACCCACACCACCCATGCCGCCTACACATGAGAGGACGTCGAGGTTATAGAGCATTTCGTCTAGTTCTTCTAAATCGCTGCTGACCGTCCGGATTGCAAAACTGCATACGGACGATTTATCATGCACTACTTGAAATGCATATTTGTGATCTCGGCCTGCTTTACCTCATCTACTTGTTCAGAGCACGGCGTGTTCTTGCTGTCGCTTGTTGACCGTTTTTCAGATGACACATGTTTCGAAGACCGCACCTGCATTGGGACAAGACAAGGCATTTCTTTTTGTGACAGTGAAGAATCACTTACTAAACTCAGTTGTACATGTGTTCAATCTCCTCCGGAATTTTGTGTAATCATGGCAACAGTCAGTAATCGAAAACTTTGAACTTCGGAATTGTAGCGAAGTTCATCAGCAGGCTCCCAACTACAATGCCTCACGAGATAAGCAAGTCGGAATTTACAAGGCATTTTTGTTTCGTTTCGTAGCGTCGCTTGGACCCGAAACCTATGATTTCTTCGATTGGATAGAAATGGGAAAGTAACGCGGCAAACACCATGCCATCATATGAACTCAAAGAATTTTTCGATTGTGCCTCGATACGCCAAGACAACGAACACCTAGGTGCACCGGACTAGAAGCTCCAACCTCGCGGGTATAAGTTATTGCCGCCAAATCGAGAGGGGAAGGGTACACCCTAGTACTGGATACGGCGACCATCACCGTCGTGGAGCGGGGTTTGTTGATTTCAATTTAAATTGGTCACTCTTTACTGACTTGAGCACACCTAACCTGGCATCAGCTAGCCCACTCTAATCTCGACAAACTACGAATATCGACTAAAGCAACACTTTTCATTCCCATGCGGCTGCCCAAAAAACGTCAAGGAATTAATTCACGCGTCCTAAGCCGGCTCCCCCAAGGGCCTGATCCAGACATTTTTTCAGATCAGGAAACCATCAGTCGGGATAATGCACCAAGATAAAAATGGTAAGATTTTACCGAGAAGCACTGGAGCATTTCCAAGGAATTGTCGGTTGTTACACGGAACTTGATAAACTGGCCTTGAGAATCGATCTGCTTGGGTATACTTTTTGCCGAACGTCTTGTTTTTGCGAGATTTTTTTGGCATTTTGCCGAGCACTTGAGCGGGTCCGACCAGTCGGGCTCCTGAGGTGTTTGAGTCACCGAGATCAGATCGATCGAGTACCGAATTCATGCATACATATCGAACACATAATTGCAATCAATTGACCATCGCTAACGTGGGCGAGGCTGTTCGTTTGTCCGGGTGGGTGTTTCGCGTTCGGGACCATGGAAAACTCTTGTTTATCGATTTGAGAGATCACTACGGCGTGACTCAAATCGTCGTCGACAAGGACAGCGACGCTTTTCAACTCGTTCAAGGCTTAAATTTGGAATCCGTTATCCGAGTCGACGGAAAGGTGTTGGCCCGAAGCGGGGATCAAGTTAATGCGAACCTTCCAACTGGACACATCGAGGTGCGTGCCGTGTCGGTGGAATTGTTGTCGCCAGCTGCAGAATTGCCTCTTCCTATTGCTGCCACCGCAGAATATCCAGAGGAAATCCGTTTGCGCAACCGATTTCTTGATCTGAGGCGAGAAAAGCTCCACGCCAATATTGTTCTGCGAAGCAATGTGATCGCCAGTCTTCGCCGACGCATGATCGCACAGGGATTCACTGAGTTTCAAACTCCTATTTTGACCGCATCCAGCCCCGAGGGAGCCCGCGATTTCCTGGTTCCTTCCCGTATACACCCGGGCAAATTCTATGCCTTGCCCCAAGCTCCACAGATGTTCAAGCAACTGTTAATGGTTGCTGGGTTCGACCGCTACTTTCAGATCGCACCTTGTTTCCGAGACGAGGATGCGCGAGCCGATCGCTCCCCAGGTGAGTTTTATCAGCTCGATTTTGAAATGAGTTTCGTTACCCAGGACGACGTTTTTGCTGCTATTGAACCAGTTTTGCATGGCGTATTTGAGGAGTTCTCCAAGGGTAAAGCAGTAACGCCCCCTCCGTTTCCGAGAATCACTTATAAGGATTCGATGCTCAAATACGGTTCAGATAAGCCGGATTTAAGAAACCCCATAGAGATCGTTGACGTCACTCACATTTTCCGTGGCGGTGGCTTTGGCGTTTTTGCTACTGCCATAGAAGAAGGTGCTGTTGTCAGGGCGATTCCAGCGCCGGGTGCAGGGGTGCGGGCTCGTAGTTTCTTTGATCAAACGAACGCGTGGGCGAAGACGGAGGGCTTTGCTGGCCTTGGGTATATTAATTTCAAAGGCGGTGAAGGTGGCGGAGGGGTTGCCAAGAATCTAGGTCCAGAACGAGTCGCGCAATTGGTTAGCGAGATGGGTTTGGGACCTGATGATGGGGTCTTTTTTGCATGTGCCAAAGAATCGATCGCTGCCAAGTTAGCGGGTATGGCCAGAACTCGAGTCGGTCAGGAATTGAACCTTATCGCGCAGAACGAATTTAAATTTTGCTGGATCGTCGATTTCCCAATGTTCGAATGGGATGAGTTGGAGCAAAAGGTTATCTTTAGCCACAACCCGTTTTCCATGCCTCAGGGAGAAATGGAAGCGCTCGAAACAAAAAATCCTCTCGATATCTTGGCATACCAATACGACATCGTTTGCAACGGGATAGAACTATCCTCAGGTGCCATAAGAAACCACAAACCTGAGATCATGTATAAAGCGTTTGAGATCGCGGGTTACGATCGAAGTGTAGTCGATGAGAAGTTCAGCGGCATGATCAATGCGTTCCAGTATGGTGCCCCTCCACACGGTGGTTCAGCTCCGGGAGTGGATCGAATTGTTATGTTGCTGGCTGATGAGCCAAACATTCGAGAAGTCATTCTCTTCCCAATGAATCAAAAAGCAGAAGACTTGATGATGGGCGCTCCATCAACGGTGACTCCGAAGCAGCTCAAGGAACTGGGGATTCGGTTCGCGACCGACAATAAACCTGTGCCTCCAACCAATTCGTAGCTCACGGCACGTATTGCGTTGTTCTTCTTTGAAGTATCGCCGGCTTGGGTGAGGGCAGCTCACTCGAGAAGTATACTTTTCGAAAGATTCCTCCAGCACCTTGCCAATCGTCGACCAAGATTGATACGCGAACGTCGCCATGTTTATCTTTTGGTATCGGGATGGGTACAACCATGTCAAAGGCTGTTTTTCGGTTCTTTAAATCGCCCCCCGATCCACACATTTCGCCATCGACATAGACCTCAAAGTAGTCGTCAACTCCTGTAAAAATCATGTAGTTGGCATCCTCCGGAACCGTCAACTGCTTTAAGTACCACGCCCAACCATCCAAGCCTTGATGGCCTTGGCCGTCCCAGTGCTCCCCAATTCGAATGTCACTCCAGGTTGAGTCTGGTGACTGGCTGTGCCACTTCTCAGAGACTCCCGAACGCTTTGGATCTGCTTTAAATCGCCAGTCGTTGCGAGGCACTTCCGTTAACTCGCTGCTCAAGTCCGATTCGATTCGCAATCGAGTTTCCTCGCCTAGTGATTTCGCGAATTCCCTTTGTTCGAGAACATTTATAGCATGGGCTAAAAAGAATTGAGTCGCTGCCCCTCGAGAGTCGTCCGTTTGCAGAGTGCTCACCAAGAGCTGTCCATTTCCAACATTTGCCCCCCAACTGCAAGCGTGCAATCGGTATTCCTTAATGTCGTGATTGTCCCAGAGCAGAACGAATGGCTCGACCTCATCAATGATACTAAAACTGGTCATAACGGGACCACCCAAATCGAAAGCTTGCAATTGCTCGACCATTTCCGATGCTCCCGCATTCTGCATGCTTGCGCGATTGACGATCGGTCCTCCACGCAGGAACCAGTGCTCTGAGATAGGAAATGAACCAGCACTCCCATTGGGGAGCATCAAGACTTTGCCACCAGCATTGAGCCAATTCCAAAGCGAGGAATCAAAGGCTCGGGCCACAACAACGGCCGAATGACTGGCGGAGTCGGACCACGGCCGCGTTTGACTGAGTAATGTGCTGGCACTGATAGTCTTTTCATCAAGCGAGGAATGACGCAAGAGTTCTAGTGAATCGCTTTTCGGTTTCAAAGCAGGAACAATCCAAAGGGTCCAATCATTTTTGGCAACCAATTGCTTATTGGTCAACCACCGCACCTCTACTCGCACAGGGATCGGAACCGATGAATCTGACTTTACTTTCCAAATGGCCTTTGCCGTCAATTTACGATTGTTGTCAGCAGATGACACTAGTCTTATCGGAGATTGCTGAACACCGTTTACACTCCACTCCAGTTGATGGGTCCCCGCCGAGGGTTCCAATAAATGAAACATCAACTCTTCAGATGTTGCATCAAAAAAGCTTCGGGAGTCGTTCGATGTCTCTAAACAGATCATCTGTTCGCCGTGCCAGCTCCATTGTTCCGGAGTTGTTTTGGGACGATCTTCAAAGTCGATCAAACCCATAGAAGCGAAAGGGAAATCTCGAATCACACTAACCGTGTAACCCTGTCTGGGCAATTGATGACGATATCTTTCGATCTGGAATTTACGCGTTTGTAACGCATGCTGGAACGAAGCCGCCTTCCAGTTGCAATCGTCGCCAGCCAATTCTCGGATTCGATGCTCGACCGCTTCCGTCTTAGGATAAGACAATAACGAGTGAGGTCGATTCGGCATATCGGTATTAGCATCTGTCCACGTATCCGCAGCAATTGCTTCACCAAGCACGAGAGGCTTGGGATCTCGCTGTCGGATAAAATCATCGAGTCCCTTCAACACGCTTTGCCACTTATGATTGTTGGCGTAGGGATGGTCATCGTAAAAGTCATGAACCCGTTGCCAACTTATCCAGCTGCTATCGTCCTCGACCAATGCACCAGGAATCATATCGTGAGCTTTGTCGTAGATCTGCCTTACAACATCTAGTTCCGCAGAATGGCCCGTCTCGCAGGTCAGGCTGCGAAGAATCACAGAGGGGTGATTGCGATCATACAAAAAGAACTCCTCATATTCCTTTAAAAGTTGAGGCAAGTATTCCTTGGTAAGCTTTGGGTGCCAAGTTGGGTATTCCACCCACGCTAAAATTCCCATCTGATCACAAAGGTCCAGATATTCGGGTGGCGGGATCCACAGACAAAACTTCATGGTATTGAAGCCACGTGATTTGATAAACTGCAGTTCCCGTTTCATCCATTCTGGATCGCGAGAGGGACATAGTCGGGGTGGAGCATAACCCCAGTTTAAAACACCCCTTACTGATATTGGTTTGCCGTTAAGATGGATATCTCGACCGATCGCTTGAACCGTTCTGCGATAAACTCGACGTTGTTGACGATCTAGAATGGTATCTGTCGAGTCATCTCGCAATGCTACTTCGCAATCCGTTCCGACTGGATTCTCAGGAGACCAAATAGGCCAGTCTTGAACCGCGGAATCATCGAGATCCAGTGCAACGGATTGCTTGGAGTCTTGAACCGATATCCATTTCCATTTGTCCGTGCCGATCTTACGTACCCCCAGAGAAAGTGGTGTCGCAAACTCTTTCGATCGTTGAATCTGCACCTCGAACCGAACTCGGTCTTGTGTCCAGCCTGCAGCAAACAGACTTAGGTCGTCGATGTAGGCCGAATTAGGCACCAGAAGAATCTCAGCATTGCCCCACATACCTCCAAAGTGCGGAATAAAAACGGGTAGAAATCCTTGGGTATTGTGACCTGGAAGCTCATGCACTTCGACTTCTACGGTTGCCCTAGGGTGGTAATGATCGGTAATGTCCACTCGAAAAGGGGTCCATCCTCCGATGTGTTCGCCCACGTCTTTGCCATTGATTCTGACGAGAGCGCGCGTAGCTACGGCCGTAAAATGGAGGATCACACGAGCACCATTCGTTTTCAGCTCCGGAAGCTCTGTTCGGTAGACAGCAGTTCCATCGAAATCACCTCCTAGGACTGTTTCCCATGAGTCATCGGTTGTGGCGGCGACCTCTGTTTGCTGATCTTTACTTAATCGCCAATCATTCAACGAAACTCGAATTCTCCCCGACGTCTCGGAACGAATTGCGCCGGCAAGAAGAAGAGATATGGCGATGAATTGCAGGAAAATCCTAGGTTTGCAAAAAAGAGTGAGACACATCGAGGAAATCCAAGCGGGGATAGGTGGGTAATCGAGCGTCAATCATTCTAGCTCGCAACGGCACCTCTTTGAAACGTGAAATCCGCCGACATGCTTCCCGTTCTTGACTTCCTCTTAGCTTTCGCGGGGGCACCCAAAACTCGTCCCCTCTTTCGAATGAAGAATTGCAGCGTGCTAGGTACCTTTAGCTCTATTATTTGATTAAGATAGGTACACGGAACGTTTTGAATGCGTTTCTTTACCACACAATTCCAGTCTGTTTAGCCCATGCGATTGAGGATTGTTGCGTATTGTTGCTCCCACCCGAGTTCCAACCTTTTTATCTACCCTTTTTGTTTCCCCACCTCGATTGTTAATGCCAGACGCTCAGTCTGATGGAGTTTATATGAGTCTGTGTCGTTGCCTTTTCGCACTTTTCGCTTCGTGCGTCGTCACTCAGATATCGGTTGATAACGTGGCCGGACAGGCCGCAACTATCAGCAAGGAACTGACACTGAAGGGAAATCCAACATGGATCTGGTCAAGTGACAATCAAAAAACCCCAGTTTACTTTCGCAAGTCGATAGAAATCAAAGGAAAGGTTTCACAGGCGATCGCGATTGGTGGTGCAGACAATCAATTGGAGCTATATGTCAACGAGAAAAAGGTGATAAGCAACGACGAGTGGTCTCAGCCAAACTTGGCAGATATAACGAAACACGTCAGCGAGGGCCGCAATCAGATATCCATGGTCGCACGTAATCAGGGCGGACCGGCAGGCGCGTTAGGTGTACTCCTATTCAAAATGCAAGATGGTTCTGTGATTGAGGTTGTCACCGACAAGTCATGGAAGACCTCGACAAGTGAATCAAAAGGTTGGTCTGGTGCTAGTTATGACGATAGCCAATGGGAAAATGCGACCGAGATCGGAGTTTTGGGCGCTGAGAACCTGCCCTGGTCCGAAAGTGTTAACCGCGATGCGATAACCTCGATGTTAGGTGGCGAGCAAAATGGCGAGTTTACGCCTGAAATCGCTAAGAATGCGAAGGTGCCAGAAGGCTTCAAAATTGAACGCATTTTTCGCGTTCCAAAACCAATGGGATCTTGGGTAGCCCTTACGACCGATAACAAAGGCCGATTGATTGCGAGCGATCAAGGCGGAGCGGGACTGTTTATGATCACCCCAGGAAACGAATCGACCCCCACTCGAGTCGAAAAACTACCAGTTGATTTGAGCGGAGCCCAAGGTTTACTCTGGGCGTTTGACTCCCTTTACGTCGTCGTTAACGGCGGATCCAAGTCTGGACTTCACCGCGTTCGTGATACCGATGGGGATGGTTTAGTCGACTCTGCTGAACATTGTATGCAGCTCGATGGTGGCGGCGAACACGGCCCGCATGCTGTTATCTTGAGCCCTGATAAGAAGTCACTTCTCGTCGCATCAGGTAACCATACGAAACTTCCGAGCAAAATTGCTGGAAGCAAAATTCCGACCAATTGGAACGAAGATCATTTGTTGCCTCGGCGTTGGGATGCCAACGGGCATGCGGCTGGGATTCTTGCTCCCGGCGGTTGGATTTGCGAAGTTGATCCGACTGGGAAAAACTGGATAGTGGTTAGCATGGGATATCGAAATCAATACGATATCGCTCTTAATCAAGATGGTGAATTGTTCACCTACGATGCCGACATGGAATGGGACTTTGGCTCACCATGGTATCGCCCTACACGAGTTTGCCATGCAACAAGTGGAAGCGAATTCGGCTGGAGGAGCGGAACTGGAAAGTGGCCGACCTATTATGAAGACTCGCTCCCGCCGACAGTTGACATCGGTCCTGGTTCCCCTACTGGAATCGTATTCGGAGAGGGGGCCAAGTTCCCGGCTCGATTCCAAAAGGCTCTCTTCATTCTCGACTGGACCTATAGCACGATTTACTCCATCGATATGGAACCAGACGGAGCATCCTACGTTGGGAAAAAGTCGGACTTCGTTACTGGTACCCCGTTACCTGTCACGGATGCAGTCATTGGAAACGATGGAGCTCTGTATTTTGCTGCGGGTGGACGAGGGACTCAATCGGATTTGTATCGCGTCACTTATGTAGGAAAAGAAAGCACAGCTCCTGCATTCACACCGAATACTAAAGGTTCCGAGGCGCGTCAACTTCGCCGCAAATTAGAGTCGATGCATGGCGTTTCGTCAGTTGATGCAAGCGATATCGACTTCGCTTTAAAACACCTCGGTCATTCCGATCGATTTGTTCGTTACGCTGCGAGAATTGCGATCGAGAATCAGCCGGCCGAAACATGGAGAACGAAAGTGCTCACTCTTAAGGATCCAACAGCAGCGATTGCTGGCCTTTTGGCGCTGGCTCGGCAAGGCGAAAAGAATGATCTCGCTTCGATCATCGACTCACTCCTCAATCTCGGTTATGACAATATGGATACGTCAAGAAAGCTTATGTGGCTTAGAACCATGCAAGTTGCATTGACACGCTTTGGCTATCCCAGTGATCTACAACGAGGAAGAATAGTCGAAAGGCTCGATGCCCAATACCCAGCCGGTAGCTATGAACTGGATGCAGAGTTGGTGCAACTGCTCGTTTATCTGAAGTCCGGTTCCGTTGTTCAGAAAACGCTAGACATGATGGATCGGCTCGGACCAGAACCGATTCCCGACTGGGGATATTTGGTTTCAAGGAATAGCGGATACGGTGGTACAGTTGGAGAAATGTTAACGAACATGCCACCGGTAAGGGGAATTCATTTCGCTTTCACTCTACGCAACGTGAAAGACGGATGGACGATGGAGCAACGCCGTCGTTACTTTCAATTCTTTATTGATGCGGCCAAGAAGCCAGGCGGAAACAGTTATGGCAAATTCTTGACGCAGTTCCGCGATGATGCCCTCGCTACATGCACGCCTGCTGAAACCACAGTCTTAGACTCTTTGACAGGTCAATCACTCCTATCCGCACCGTTCACATCGACTCCCCCTAAAGGTCCTGGTAGAGTTTGGACGGTCAATGATGCGCTGGCCACAATAGAAAAAGGAGATCAAAAACCAAACTATGAATCGGGGCGCAATCTCTATCACGCGACCAGCTGCTCAAAGTGCCATCGAATTGCAGGCCAAGGGGGAGCGGTGGGGCCGGATCTTTCTACTGCTAGCAAGAAGTTTTCCGTGAAAGACATGTTGGAGGCCATTGTAGAGCCGAGCAAGGCAATCTCGGATCAATATGGTTCGCAACAGGTCCTGACGACGGAAGGCCAGAGTTATGTAGGTAGAGCAGTTACAATCGGCGAGGAAATCTACATCTACACGATCGATGCGGACGCTAAGCCCGTCGTGATCGCCAAAGCAGATGTCGAAGAGATGAAAGAATCGAAAGTCTCCCAGATGCCTGTTGGGCTTCTAGATCAGTTAAACGAACAAGAGGTTCGCGATCTCATGGCGTATCTGATGTCGGCAGGCGATCCGAAAGCGACCGTCTATCAAAAGTAACGCTTGAAAAAAGGAATTTAAGGGCCTACTGCTTTAGTCGAACCCTGATGCTTAGATACCATAGAATGGGCATTCTTGCCCGTTTAAATGGGTTCGCGTCGGTTTAGAATGACCAACCTACGACTCAAGGAGCAGGCCCTCGCGCAGCGGTCATATGCGTGCCTATACCGTATTGACTAAGTACTCGAAAATCTTATCCGACTCCGCCCCCCGCATTGTCTCACCATCCACTCCGAGCCCGATCAATCCTTCAACTAACTTAGGCCCGTACACTTGACGGTAGAGCAGATAACTGGTCGTCAATCGCGGGTTAATCTCGATCAGGGTTCGATTCGAACAATACATCTCCGAACGTCCAACATCCACCGGTGCGGTTTCGTGACATGGGATAGAGCTATATTTGGTATCAACGTAATCGATCCCGATCCATCCCAGAGCACCGGGAATCAAAGCTAGAACTTGCTGGCACCAGTTTTCAATCCCCTCTACATCATGCTTTGCCAAAGGTCCTCGGGCACCCAAGTACTGAATCCCTGTTTCATCGAACCCTAGCAATTGTTCCGTTGCTCCTAGAACTCGGCACGTTCCGTATTCGTCCACCAACATGGCTACGCTACAGTGCTTACCATCACACCACTGCTGAACAATCCAGTGCTCCGGATTGTCAAGAGAAAAGATGGTCTCGTTTAGCTGCTCGCCATTTTCGATCCTTTTACATCCACCTCCCCCGCAACCGTCTCGAGGTTTAAGAACGAAACCTAACTCCGGTGGCTCGACCATGTTGTTGATTTCGTCTGTTTCAGTGGCTAACCACGTTTTCGGTTGTTGGATATGCTCCCCTAACGTTTGATAGGTCAGACGTTTGTCGCTGGCGACTCGTAAAAAGTAAAGTGATGGAGCAACGACCACATATTTTTTGCTCCTCAAATACGTGATCATGTTGACAAGGACACCATCGATTTCCGGAGCGATTACAACGACACGATCTGCATTTAAGGCAGCATTGGACCAGTTGTCTTCAAGAGATAACGCTGCGTCGAAATCGATCAGATTTACTTTGTCTAGGGGCAGCGATTGGTCATTCTTATTAATCCGCTGTCGCACCATTGGATCAATGACGGATGATACATCGTAACCACAGGTGACTAGATCCAAAACCACCGCATTCCACATCTCGAATCCCTCGCAAAGCAAGGCCTGCATTTGGAGGTCCGTAGAGCGCTGGGTATCCGTGGATTCAGGCAAAGCAACGAGCCCGCCACAACAAAGATACTCAAGTATGGTAATTTTCATCCGTGATGTAAGCCGTTCAAGGGAATGAGCCGAACTCGACTCAGTTATTCGATTCGACGCAGATCGAGATTAGTCTTTGCGTACGTTGAAGCAAACCAAATCCTCCAGGCTTCTTTGTTGTAAGAGTGGTTTACCTTGGTGATCTCTTGTAGCGCAAATAGTACGCTCTCGTGGTTATAAGACACCGGAGTGGCCACGCTGCCCGGAGTGGTAAGCCCAGCCCCACCCGACGAGTCAATACCCGCGCCTTGTTGTCTTTGTTGAACGAGGTTTCCCGTCGTGGTTAGGGCATTGATCAAGGCAACGATTGCGACTTCACTGGGGAGTGATTGTAGGTTCCGGGCGGCTCGATCGATACGCTGTACGACAGCATCAAACTCGGCCGGTGACTTGTAAACTGCCTTTGGATTGGACCTAAGCGCCCCTATAAAATCACTGGCCGCGATATCGCGACTGAGATCGTAACGATTTAATGCTTCAAGACTTTGATCGACGATATAGTTAGGAACATTCGTGTTCATCGCCAGTCTAATAAACACTTGTGTTGCGGAAACACCAGGCATCTGAAGAAGCAACTGCATGTAAATTTCGGGGGTACCGTTTACCCCCCGCTTTAACTCCTCCATGAGTTGCTTCTCTAAAAAATCGATAACAATTGGATTTTTTACACCTTGCAAAAACTCGGCCGCAGACACGGAGTCTTTGTCACGTTTCTTGAGTTTGGCAATCTCAATTTTGATGTTTTTCTCGAGAGTCACACGCTCTTTATCGGCCTCTTCCTTTTTTGTCATAATCGCTTTGGAGTGAAGGGTCATGACCTGTCGATCATAGACACCCATCTCTTCGCGAAAGTTTTGTTCCGCTTTTCTTATCCAACCACCGTAGCGTTCTTCGTAGGTATAGTTGATTGCTGACCACGACGTTTTATCCTCGGGGTCTAGCTCAACCACTCGTTCGTAGTGCGACTTTCCGAGCTCGCTCATTCCACCCATGCGGCATTTCAAGGCAAGCTCCTTGTGGCCTTCTGCTGTGTCTGGTGTTTGCCGTAACAGTTCCGCATAATCGATGCTCACAACAGTCGATTTCGTTTCTTTGGCTACATCGTCTTTGGCAATTTGTATCGCGGTGCCATCGTCGGTTTTAATAACGACCATCCCATCTTCTTTTGATGGAAAGATCTTGCCTGAAAGCTTGCCACCTGTTTTGAGAAGTATCTGGTCGGCGAAACTTGATCCTGGCGTAGCGACTCCGAAAAGAGCGAATGAAGAGGTAAACAACCGCAAGCTAAGAGACCGGACGAACATACTCGACTCACTTCTGATTGATTCGAAACCAAAGCCACTACAATTTTATCTTACACAATCTCAGCCCAAAAATCCAAATCGGAGCCAAGAAACTAGGCGGATGCCTTTGCTGCCTGTAACAATTCTAAGGCTTTTTTGAGTTGCGGATCGGTTGAAAGTGTTGGATCTCGCTCGACTGCAGGTGCATCGGATTCTGCGGGTTTCAAATAATTGATGGGATCTGATCTCTGTCGGAAACGCTCGATTACGGCTTCAAATTGGGTGGTGTCGATATCGATTTCGCACCCCGAATCGGGAACAACACCCCAAACTTCCTCTTCGGGTGCACCCTTGCGACGATGTATCATTTTACCAGATGGAGGAAAGTAATAAGCTGTCGTCAGCCTCAAGGCTGCCCGTCCCCCGTCGAGGGGAATCACATTTTGCACACTACCCTTGCCAAAGGTCCGCATGCCGACGACTTTCGCTCGACCATTGTCTTGTAAACAAGCCGCCATGATTTCGCTAGCGCTCGCGGAGTATTGATTCACGAGCACAATAATCGGAATATCGTTCGGGACCAACACACCTGGTTTAGCATGGAATGTTTCTCGGTCGGACGCTTGTCGACCTTTGGTTTCCACGATCACCCCCTCGTCCAGAAAGTAGTCGCAAACCGTAATCGCGGACTCCAACAATCCACCCGAGTTGTCACGAAGATCAATGATTAGCCCGCTGATGCCGTCTAGACTTTGGATAGCTTTCCTTAACTCTTCGTGAGTCTTTTCGCCAAATAGCTCGATTCGCAGATATGCAATCGACGAATCTGCCAACATTCTGTAATCCCAACTGCCATCCTCTTTGCGTTGATCCCCCAGTACTGATTCCACCTCGATGATTCCCCGTGTCACATCTACAGCAAATGGCTCGGCGTCATCCCCTCGCTTCAAAAGTAGCTGAACTTTCGTGCCCTCTTTACCACGAAGCTTTGATGTAAGTTGTTCAAATGCGATGCCATCGACTTTCTGACCGTCCACTTCGAGGATCACATCACCAGGTTTGACCCCTGCCCGGTACGCAGGAGAATCGAACAATGCGCTCACCACGGTAAATCGATCGCGTCTCGGTGGCCCATCGAGACTTACGCCCAACCCACCGAACTCCTGTTCCAATACAGATCGAAAGGAGACGATCGAACTCGGGGGCACATAGCCGGAGTAAGGGTCTAGGGAATCTATCATTCCCTTCATGGCAGCGTTGTAGAGATCCTCTGCTTTGGATTGGTCAACGTACTGATGCTCGATCAAATCCATCACTAACCCGAGATCCCCGACCTTGCGAAAGCGAACTGCATTCCCGTAACAAAATGCACAAACAACGATGACGATCCCGAGTATTTTCAAATTGGAAGTGAGCATTGGCCGACCTGTTTTGAACGGAGTTCATTCGCCGATGATTTTGGTTTTTTGAGGATACTAATTTTTTTCATCGGAGCTACTAAGCCGAATCGCGTCGCATAGCAAGATGCTTTTGCCACTCTTGGGATTGCCCTGGACAGTCCGTTCGGAAATGGACGCCGCGCGATTCATTTCGCTTCAATGCGGCTGTCGCCATTTGCAAGCTGACTGTCAACATATTCTGCAGTTCCCATCCGTCAACGGACTCCAATTGTAAGGATAACACATAAGAGCAATAGTGTTGTATGGTTTGGATCGTCTCCGCTAATCGCTCCTCTTGACGACGCACACCTACGTTTCGCCACATCAAAGATCGAACACTATTACGAATGTCTGCAAAATCGATTGGCTCTTTCAACATGATTTGTGTCTCTGAGGATACGGGCAATACCCGTAATTCCTCTTGGCTGTTCGCCAATGCGGCATTCGACGCATTTTTGCCGGCTATGGAACCATAAACCAAACCCTCCAATAGACTATTGGATGCCAATCGATTCGCACCATGCAACCCGGAACTCGTAACCTCGCCCGCGGCCCACAAACCGGGCAAAGAGGTTCGCGATTGAGTATCTACGGTGCAACCGCCTATCATGTAATGTGCCCCAGGTCGAACGGGAATGGCATCTACCGCAATGTCCAACCCAAACCCTGCGCAAACTTTGGCAATTCCGGGAAATCTATTCCGGACGTGCGTCGGATCCAAATGCTTCATCGATAGATAGACACACGGAGATTGCGTCTTTTCCATTTGGCTCACAATCGACTGGCTAACCACGTCGCGAGGAGCTAACTCCAACCTGTTATCATAATCTCCCATGAACCTGTGACCACGAGAATCGAGTAGATAAGCTCCATCGCCACGCATCGCTTCTGTGATTAGTGTCCTAGAACTGCCAGCTATATACAGCACTGTTGGGTGAAATTGCATAAATTCCATGTCTCGCATCATCGCACCCGCTCGAAATGCGATAGCATGTCCATCACCAGTCGCCACCCTCGGATTGGTGGACTCGCGAAATACTTGTCCACAACCTCCGGTGCACAAAATGGTTTCTTTAGCCCATATACAATATGGTTTCCCCCCGCGAGTCGACGCGATGACACCATGGCAACGCCCCTCATGGGTGATCAAATCAATCGTAAACGTCTCCTCTACAATTTCGACATTAGGACGAGATTTGACATGTTCGATCATGGCTCGAATGATCTCTTTTCCCGTTGCGTCACCCAATGCGTGCAATATCCTCTGATGTGAATGTCCTCCTTCTCGTCCCAGGATGATTTGTCCATCATGTGTATCAAAACGAGTCCCCCACGAGATGAGCTCATTAACCCGTTCGGGGGCTTCCTTGACAACTTGGGCTACGACATCTGGATCGCAAAGGCCAGCACCAGCGACTAGAGTGTCCTGAACATGATTGTCGAATCGATCCTCGGGATCCCAGACGCTCGCTATCCCGCCTTGTGCGTAGCTGCTATTGGATTCTTCAAGTTTATCTTTAGTGAGAATCAATGCCCTCAAAATGGGGTCAACTTCATGAGCGGCACGTAGCCCAGAGAGGCCTCCACCAATGATCAGCACGTCAACGAAAAAATGCCCCATCCGCTTTGGTGAGATGTTGGTCAAGTATCTCGAAGTCCAAGTCGCCCAGGGGTAATCGAGCAATTCGTTGGGGTAAGCTGTCATAGGATAACAATTTTGGTTCGCGTTTCAGTCGGGCCTCTGTTCATATCTTAGCTTGTCAGCAATTGGCGCGAGTAAGACAGATCTAACGCTAGAGAAATATCGGCTAATCCGTAGAAGAAAACCGATCCTAAATGAGCTATTTAAGAAGTGCGAGACGCTAGTTTTGCAACCTGCAGACGATCAGTCAGGCGTGCGAACGATCAAGATAACATAAGAAATCGGGTTAAGATCCCGGCCTGGCTCACGTCTTTTCTCCAACCGTCTCTGCTCCAAAGGTATATCGAAAAACTTTGAAGAGCCTGTTGAGAATGTGGAAACCAACCCACTGGAACCGGAAGAACCCAATCGTCCGACCGCTCCTTTCGTATCGGTAACCATCATTGTCTTCATTTGCTGTTCGATCATGCCGACCGAATCATCCATAACAGCATTCATTCTCAACCCGGGAAAATCTTCATAGCTCCTCAACAAGTCGTCATAGAACTCAGACAACATGCTGGCTGTTCCCTTGAGAACCAAAACCTGCGAATCTCCCTGTGAATCAGCAGGTCCAACGATTCCAGATTTTAGAACACTTGCAATCTCTGAATCGCCGAGAACTAAATCTTCTACCGATCCAAGCCCGTGTTTTTGAAGATAAACATTGATCAAGTCGTTGTCTTTCGCAACCCTGTCCACGGTCACTTCGTAAACGGCCATCATTTTACCCGTTGCTCTCTGGAGCGGATTGATAGGCTTACTTTCTTTGGAGCTGTTCGCCGCAACTGTCATGTTTGAGGCGTCTGACGAATTGGACGTCGGACGACTATCAGCAACCTTCGGCGAGTCCGGTAAATTAGCGGCAGACTTGACACCAGCTTCCGCTGAATTATTCGCTAAGGCATCAGCAGCTGGCATTTCCTTAGTTTGAGACTCGTTCTTTGTTTCGATCTTTTCACCATCGAGCCCCCCAGCTGCTACAGCATTCCGCTTATCCTTGGACTCGGTAGGCTGCTCTCCCTCACCGGGGTTGGTTCGCTTTTGCGATTCGTCTAACAAATTTCCTACGATCGATGACGAACTCCCAGATTCCGGTGAATTATGCCCACCGTTAGTCGAGTTTTCGAAAACCGCAAGCAGATCTTGTTCAAGCTGCTTCTTGTTGAACGCCGCAATTTCTTCCTGACGCTGACTCTCCAACGTTTCGTTGTAAACCAATGTCAGCTTCGTGAATAAAAAGGCGAGCACGCATGTCGCGAGAACGGACATTGCAGGAACGACCCATCGGGATTTTAACTCCGCCGGATCGAAGGGCACCGGCTTGTGGACAACATCACCGGTCTCAATCCATTCGGGAGCGTCCTCACCGAGCGCAGCGGCCCTGGATTTTGCCGCCTCCATGACTCGCACCGCAAAGTTATCACCCAATTTTCCGGTCGGTCGTCCCCTCAAAAGAGAACTCCGTAGAGCCGCCAACGACTCAGTATCTCGCTCGACTTGGGGGTTTTTCGAAGATTCTTCGGCGAGCTTTTTGGACTCTTCAATAGACAAATAGCCATCCAGCAATCCGCTGATTAGCTCATTTATCTCAGGTTTTTGTGAATCCATAGTTACACCGAAGCAAGGTATTTAGCTGACTTTCGGAGTGGTTCCGCCACAGAAAAGTTCCCGGCCTGCAGCATAGAATAGTGACTTTCGGAACAAAATGTTGATTTCTACAGGAACAACCACTTTTAAAGGATACATTTCTTGTATTAGGCCGAAAGATTCAGCCGGCGCAGGAACAAGAAATTTACTTTAAGAGGTTGACCCTCGGCGGGAGGTAGGCTAGACTCTCCATTCTTACGCTTAATGGAGGGCTTGCAAAATTAATAAGAGCAATAAAAGAGCGGCTAGTACGCAGGGAGCGGTTCACATCCGATCGCTCAAAGTTTTTTATGACGTAGTTCGCAAGCGGAGCTTCTCGCAGGCGGCGGAAGAGCATGGCATGACACAGAGCGCTGCCAGTCAAAGCGTTCAGCATCTAGAGGAGTTCCTATCAGTCAGACTAATTGACCGATCAAAGCGCCCATTTGTCTTAACTGCGGAGGGGCAAAAGTTCTACGACGGGCTCGGCGGTATTCTTCGCCAGTTTGACACTTTGGTGGACGATGTTCGGCTCGGTGGACGTGACGGTACAGAGGTGACTGGGCACGTTGTGGTAGCATCCATCTACTCGATGGGTTTGAGCTACATCCCAGTCCTTGCAGAAAAATTTGAGAAGGCGTTTCCATCGGCTACCTTTTCTTATCAATTGGCGCACCCCCATGAAGTCTACCGGATGGTAGAGCAGGGGACAGTAGATTTTGGGATGGTTAGTTATCCGGATCCCTCTAGAACTTCGCTCCAAACAACAATGTGGCGTCATGAACCGATGATTTTGGTTGCGTCTCCTAGGCATCGTTTGGCATCGATGGGCCGTATTTCTCCGCAAGCGTTGTCGCAAGTTGGCTTGGTGGCATTCGCGTCTAACCTAAGAATCCGGCAGGAGATTGACAAGGAGCTCAAGGCCTTGGACGTGACCATGCGTGTTGTTGTTGAGCTCGACAACATCGATTCCGTAAAGCACGCCGCGATCGTGAATAGTGGTGTTGCATTCTTGCCAAAGTTAACGGTTCAAAACGAGTTGGCTTCCGGCTCTTTGACTGAAATACAATGCGAGGGGCTCGAGTTAACCCGTCCGCTCGGCATTATTCAAAGACGTGATGTACCGCTTAGTCGAGCAGCTAGAAACTTCATGGATCTTGTTTTGAAGAACAGGGTCTGGGACGACGAGGCTGATCCACAGGAGTCTATGGGCCAAGAGGGCGATTCTTCGGCAGCTCCAGATTTTGCAAACGCCTAGTTCCATTTGTTGCGTCCGAAATATCTTCATTCCACACACGAATACACAGGCGAACCCATGAACGCACCCATCGGCTTTCCCGAGAAGCATGGTCTTTATGATCCCGAGCTTGAAAAAGACTCTTGCGGCGTTGGCTTTGTTGCGCACATAAAAGGTAAACCAAGTCACCAGATTGTTTCCGATGCTCTAACGATCCTCATCAACATGGATCACCGCGGAGCATGCGGATGTGAAGCGAATACGGGGGATGGTGCTGGTATCCTTGTGGGCATGCCGGACAAATTCGTACGCCGAATTGCGTTAGCCGAATTCGGAATCGATCTTCCCAAAGTCGGTCAATACTCTATCGGCAACGTGTTTTTGCCTCGCGACGCTGCCGAACGTGAGCATTGCAAATCGTACTTAAACCGGTTGATCGCAGTAGAAGGCCAAAAGCTAGTTGGCTGGCGAGCAGTTCCACAACTTGCTGATGCAGCCGACATCGGACCTACCGCTCGCGATGGTGAACCACGAATTGAGCAGGTCATTATTGCAGCAGCACCTGGACTCACGCCAGACGCATTCGAACGCAAACTGTACTTGATTCGAAAGCAAGCTAGCCACGCTCTTCGAGGTGACGAAAAGCTCAAACAGCGAAAGCTTTTTTATATATGCTCGTTGTCGACCAAAACACTTATCTACAAAGGAATGCTAACGCCGGCTCAAGTAGGCGTGTACTATTCCGACCTTACAGATCCGGATTTCGAGACTCACCTCGCAATGGTACACTCGAGATTTTCTACCAATACATTCCCAAGCTGGGATCGTGCTCAACCGCTGCGATTCATGAGCCACAACGGCGAAATTAACACACTTCGTGGCAATGTGAACTGGATGAGAGCTCGCCAGGGGAACGCTGCCAGTGCGCTTTATGGCGAAGAGCTAAAGAAACTATTCCCTGTTATTGAACCTCATTGCAGCGATTCGGGCAACTTTGACAATGTTCTCGAGTTTTTGTTGCTGAACGGGCGCACGCTTCAAGAGGCTATCATGATGATGGTTCCAGAGGCGTGGCAAAAGCACGAAACCATGTCGCAGGAAAAGCGAGCGTTCTACGAATACTTTAGCTGCTTGATGGAACCGTGGGATGGACCTGCGTCGATCGTATTTACTGATGGCCACTACATCGGAGCGACTCTCGATCGAAATGGATTACGCCCCAGCCGATACTACCTCACGACTGATGACCGTGTCATCATGGCATCCGAAGTGGGAGTACTACCAGTTGATCCAGCCATTGTCAGAGAGAAAGGTCGATTGCAGCCGGGGCGTATGTTCTTGATCGATTTCGAAGAAGGTCGATTGATCCCAGACGAGGAGCTAAAGGAAAAGTTTGCCAAGAGCAAGCCCTATGGCGAATGGTTAAAGAACGAACGGATCACGTTGGCTGATCTTTCAGTGGATAAAGAGCCGCACGGATTTTATCCAGAAACGCTTTTGTCTCGTATGCAGGCCTTCGGATATACGATTGAGACACTGCACTTCATGCTTATTCCTCTCATTCAGACGCAGTCGGATCCGCTCGGGTCTATGGGGAACGACTCTGCCCTGGCATGCTTGAGCGATAAGCCTCGCTTGGTCTACGACTACTTTAAACAACTGTTTGCTCAGGTCACAAATCCTGCGATCGATTCGATTCGCGAAGAGGTGATCATGTCGCTCGAATGCTACATTGGTCCTGAACAGAACCTGTTGGACGCGACTCCCTCGCATTGTCATAGGTTGCTCATTCCACATCCAATTCTTACCAACGAGGAATTGGCTGCGATCCGACATATGGATAACAAGGGTTGGAAGACAAAGACCATTGATATCACCTTTGATCGAAAACGTGGCAAAGCGGGCTTGATCGAGACATTAGATCGCATATGCCAAGAAGCAGAACAAGCGATCGATGAGAAGTACACCATCGTAGTATTGAGCGATCGTGAAGTCTGCCATGACCGAGTCGCGGTGAGCTCTCTTCTAGCATGCGGTGCCGTTCACCATCATTTGGTCAAGGTAGCGAAGCGAACTCAAATCGGAATCGTTCTTGAGACCGGTGAGGCTCGTGAGGTTCATCATCATTGTTTGCTCGTGGGGTATGGTGCTGACGCAATTAATCCCTATTTGGCCTTCGAAGCCCTCTGGCAAGCAAGCCGAGATCAGTTGGCCGCGATGGACGACGAGAAGATTGTTGCTGCTTACCGTAAAGGTGTCGCCAAAGGCATGCTTAAGGTAATGGCGAAGATGGGTATCAGCACTCTGGCCAGCTACAAAGGTGCACAGATTTTCGAGGCCCTGGGACTCAAGGATGAAGTGATCGAACGATGCTTTGTGGGCACCAATAGCAGAATCCAAGGGTGCTCGTTTGAGATTTTGGCCGAAGAGACGCTACGACGGCACGCATTGGGTTATCCTCTTCAAGTTTCGGATGCGTCGCCAATGCTTCCCAATGTGGGTGAATTTCACTGGCGAGCGGAAGGGGAGAGGCACGGTTGGGATCCAGCTGCGATAGCGGATATACAAGTCGCTGCGAGGGCAGGGGACAAAAATGCATACAAACGATTTGCGGACCACATCAATAACGATGCAAAGGTTCGATGTGCTCTAAGAGGGCTGCTGGAGTTTAACTTCGGTGCATCCACAGGGCCAATTCCTTTGGAGGAAGTTGAGCCAGCAAAAGAAATCGTCAAGCGATTTTGTACCGGCGCTATGAGCTTGGGTTCCATTAGTGCCGAAGCACATGAAACACTGGCGATCGCAATGAACCGCCTCGGTGGCAAGAGCAATACAGGTGAAGGTGGCGAGGATCCCGCACGGTTTACGCCATTGCAAAATGGTGACAGCAAGCGATCGGCGATAAAGCAAGTTGCATCGGGGCGATTTGGGGTAACGATTGACTATCTTACCAATGCAGACGAACTACAAATCAAAATTTCGCAAGGTGCAAAACCGGGCGAAGGGGGTGAGTTGCCAGGTAAGAAGGTCGATAACTATATCGCCAGAATACGTCACAGCACCCCCGGTGTAGGATTGATTAGTCCTCCTCCTCACCACGATATTTATTCGATTGAAGATTTGGCACAGCTAATTCATGATTTGAAAAACGCAAATCGTGCCGCTCGAGTCAGCGTAAAACTGGTAAGTGAAGTTGGGGTAGGAGTGGTCGCGTCTGGGGTAGCCAAAGCCCACGCGGATCATATCCTCATTTCTGGTGATACAGGGGGAACAGGGGCGTCTCCGTTAACCAGTATTAAACATGCAGGACTTCCGTGGGAATTGGGAATTGCAGAAACTCACCAAACATTGGTGCTTAACAATCTGCGAAGTCGCGTTCGTTTGCAAACAGACGGTGGTTTGAAGACGGGCAAAGATGTTGTGATCGCAGCGTTGCTCGGTGCGGAGGAATTTGGTTTTGCAACCGCTCCTCTTATCACCTTGGGCTGTATCATGATGCGCAAGTGCCACTTGAACACTTGCCCAGTTGGAATCGCGACGCAAGATCCTGAGTTGCGAGCAAAGTTTGCAGGCAAGCCAGAGCATGTCGTAAATTATCTGTTCATGGTGGCCGAAGATGCTCGTGAAATTATGGCTAAGCTTGGTTTCCGATCCATCGATGACATGGTTGGACGAACAGATTGCCTCAAAGTAGACGCTGCAATCAAGCATTGGAAGGCTGATGGTTTGGATTTAACACCTATTTTGGCGCCGGCCAAAAAGCCAAACCCAAATGTGCAAGTACGCTGTGTTGATGTTCAAGATCACGGATTGGAAAAATCCCTCGACATTACCATGCTTTTGCCCAAATGCATGAACGCTGTCGAAACGAAGACGCCAATCAAACTGGAACTTCCGATCATCAACATTAACCGTACAGTTGGCACCATTCTCAGCAACGAGATTTCCAAACGACATGGTCATGAGGGTTTGCCTACTGACACAATCCATGTGAAGTTTACTGGTTCTGCTGGCCAGAGTTTTGGAGCATTCCTTGCCCACGGCGTCACGTTGGAACTGGAGGGTGATGCAAACGACTATGTCGGTAAAGGGCTGTCCGGTGGGCGAATCATTGTTTACCCGTCCCCTGCAGCATCGTTTCCAGCAGAAGATAACATCATCGTTGGAAACGTTTGTTTGTATGGTGCCACGAGTGGAGAAATCTATCTCCGAGGTCGTGCCGCGGAGAGATTTGCCGTTCGAAACTCGGGCTGTTCAGCCGTG
This sequence comes from Pirellula sp., assembly GCA_046318795.1. Classification (GTDB taxonomy): domain Bacteria; phylum Planctomycetota; class Planctomycetia; order Pirellulales; family Pirellulaceae; genus JBKCUI01. Next base: position 3,595 of record JBKCTT010000228.1, on the reverse strand, counting down.
ATTGAGGGAGTAGGCGATCACGGTTGCGAGTATATGACGGGTGGCCGAGTGGTAATCCTCGGTGAGACGGGAAGGAATTTCGCAGCAGGCATGAGCGGTGGCGTTGCCTATGTCATGATGGACATCGACAGCCTACGTATTCAATGCAATCTCGGAACTGTCGAACTGGAGCTTGTTGTGGATCAGGCTGACGTTGATGAGCTGCATTCGCTGATCTCGAATCACGCGGAATTTACGGGTTCGGTTGTTGCAAATCAATTGATTGCAGACTGGACAAACAGCGTTGCAAAGTTCGTAAAGGTTATGCCGACCGATTACAAACGAGTGCTTCAAGAAATGAATAAATCGAAATCAGAAATGGCGAATGTCTAGTCGACCACGACAGACACCGTCGATGTTTGAAGTCCGAAGATTTATGGCTCCGTTTGAGAGCCTAATTATTGCAGAAGACTCCACCGGATTCTTTGCAAAGCATTGCACTGACGCTTGTTCTCAAAACTTGAGCGCAAGCCTCCCATAACGTAACTCAAATCCAACAACATCAAGACAATGGGAAAGCCAACCGGATTCAAAGAGTTTGAACGAAAAAAAGTCGAGTGGAGATTGCCAGTGGTTCGACTGGAAGACTTCGGCGAAATCTATACAGAGCCAACGGAAGAACACCTACGAACGCAAGGCGCTCGCTGTATGGATTGTGGTGTTCCTTTCTGTCAGTCGACTACAGGTTGTCCGATTGATAACTTGATTCCTGAATGGAACGATCTGGTTTATCAAGGTCGGTGGCAGGATGCGTTGGATCGGCTTCACAAGACAAATAATTTCCCTGAGTTTACCGGGCGGGTGTGTCCTGCTCCTTGTGAGGGGGCATGCGTACTGGGGATTACAAATCCTCCCGTTACCATCAAGAATATAGAAAACGCTATCATCGATAATGGTTTCAAGAAAGGCTGGGTTAAAGCGAATCCCCCTAGCATTCGAAGTGGCAAGAGTGTCGCAATTATCGGCAGCGGGCCTGCTGGCTTAGCCGCGGCAGACCAACTTAACAAAGTTGGCCATAGTGTTACCGTTTATGAGCGTTCTGATAGGATCGGCGGACTGCTTATGTACGGTATACCCAACATGAAGCTGGACAAGGAAGTCGTAAAGCGTCGATTGGATCTCATGGAAGCGGAGGGGGTCAAGTTTGTCACCAATGCAGACGTGGGACGAACCGTTGATCCAAAACAACTGATGACAGAGAATCATGCGGTTCTACTGGCAACCGGTGCGACGAAGCCTAGAGATTTGCCGATCCCTGGTCGGCATCTTAAGGGGGTTCATTTTGCTATGGAGTTTCTCTCGGCAAACACGAAGAGCCTGTTGGACACTCAACATGGAGATGGCAAATTCATTTCCGCTAAAGGTAAGCGGGTTGTCGTTATTGGTGGTGGTGATACTGGCTGTGACTGTATAGGAACCAGTCTTAGACACGGTTGCACGGAGCTCGTGAACTTTGAATTGCTCGACAAGCCACCTGAGTCACGGGCATCGGACAACCCATGGCCCCAATGGCCACGGATCTTCCGAAGCGACTACGGACATGAAGAAGCGATCTTTAAGTTTGGAAACGACCCTCGAGAGTATTGCATTCTCAGTAAGGAATTTGTTGATGATGGAAACGGAAACGTTACCGGAATCAAGACGGTCCGTGTAAAGTGGGTTAAGCAAGATGGTAAAATGAGCATGGAAGAGGTTGCAGGAAGCGAAGAAGTGATTGGTGCAGACCTTGTGTTGCTCGCCATGGGCTTTTTGGGCCCAGAGAACTACGTTACCGAGGTTCTTGGGTTGGAGTACGATCCACGTAGCAATTACAAGGCGGAGCATGGCAAATTCGCAACGAACTTACCCGGCGTTTTCGCCGCTGGTGATTGTCGTCGTGGCCAGTCGTTAGTTGTTTGGGCTATAAACGAAGGACGTGGTGCCGCCAGGGCAATCGATATTTATTTGCGTGGCTCCAGCACCTTGCCTGCGCCAGGACTGACCATGGGGTCAGCATTGATGACAGCCGCAAATGGCTAATGCTGCAACTTGGAAACGATATCGATTAAGATCCGACGCATGAGTAACGGAATTCCCTGGGACACTGTTCCCTATCCCAGATTTGTTGCCTTAATCGAAATTGGATGTTCAGCGAACGAGATAAGGAATTTCCGGCCTGTTTTATTGCGTAGAAGTCGGCCAAGATTAACCAAACCACAATTAGAGCAACCAGCTCTAATGCCGCGTGGCTTGGATTCCAAGGATTCTCCAATCGAGGTTTAAGGCTAGAATCGCAGGTCGGCATTTCAGGCCAACGAGGCATTTAGCCCACGGTCCCGCTTGTTTGCCGGTTACCGGTAGTATGGTCTTTACCTGAGAAAAGAACCGACAACATCTCGCGACGAGCCAGAATCTCGGTCGGAAATACGGAGAAAATGCAATTACGTTTTAGCGTTCAATTGGGTGAAACGCTCTGATGACTATTCATTTTCTGAGGCTTTTGAATAGAAGCTTAGCTAGACTTCGAATCATTCATCGGGAATTTGTTTGAGCCCGGTGCAATCTCTGGTGACAATTTGTTATGCTGATGCAAAGGGTGCTGGACATGCCATTCCAGCCGACGTAGATCTTCATTTTCGGGAGTGCATTCAGCCATGATTCTTTCCGGCAGCGAGATTAAAGAGCGCATAGGCTCTGACATCAGCATCACACCTTTTCAAGAAGATTGTTTGAACCCGAACAGTTACAACCTAACTCTGCATAACGAATTGCTTGTGTACGAAGAGGTTGTTTTGGACGCCAAGCAACCAAATCGATTCCGGAGAATTGTGATACCCGAGGAAGGAATCATACTCAGTCCTGGGCAGATTTACTTAGGACGAACAATGGAATATACAGAGACTCGGAATTTGGTGCCAATGATTGAGGGACGTAGTTCCGTAGCCCGTTTAGGATTGTTTGTACATTGCGCATCTGGGTTTGGCGATGTCGGATTTTGTGGACATTGGACCATCGAAATGTTCGCCGTGCAGCCGGTTCGCATTTATGCGGGTCTAAGGATTTGCCAGATATTTTTCCACGAGATCACGGGTGACATTCGCGAATATTGCAGCGAAAAGTATCAGCACAATCATGACGTTCAGCCGAGTCTGCTATACAGGGAGCATGGATTTGTACGCGAGTACGAGCAACTCGAATTGAATTTCGGATCACTCGCCGCATCATGTACAGAGACCAGTTCGACATCCGTCACATCCTCGGACAGCCTAAACAAAGCAGCGATCACCGTTTAGTCGCCCTCTCAAACTCGATACCCTGAGACCAAGACTTACGACTTCCAATATGGTGCCATCCATTGTTTTTTGCCATACTCAGTCCTGGGCAGATTTACTAAGCCCATATGGTGCCATCCATTGTTTTTTGCCACTTTTTCCTTCATCCTGTATCATGCTGCCATACCCGAATCTTCCACAGGAGACCGATCATCGTGCGACCTAAGCGTTCCGAACAGTTTCGACATGACGAAATCGCGATCGTCCATTGCGTCCAACGATGCGTCCGTAGAGCCTTTCTCGCC
>JBKCTT010000227.1:0-2609 GCA_046318795.1 Pirellula sp. | reverse complement strand
CTCGGGTTTCTTTGCGGTTGCCAGATAGGGCCAGATTTGACATGTCAGCGATTCCTGGATGATTGAGAGGTAGGGGGGGACGGGGCGAGAAAGACGTTAGCATACACCAAAAAACCGGCCGAGTGTTAGATACTCCCCCGTTAAGCCGCTGAAACCTATCCAAGATTGGTTCTCCGGCGGTTGACTCTTTGAGCTACACCATCATTTCCCGTTCGGAATTATCGGTGTGGCAACTATACTTTGAGTCAGTTCGAATTGCTTCTTTGTATTGGATTTGTAACCTATGGCACCTGTCGTCACCCGTCTATTCCTCGCTGCCTCTTCTCTAGTTTTGACACTTATGTCTGCCCCTGGATTGTCGAACGATACTGGAGCACAAGCTCCCATTCAGTATCGAGTTTCCTTTCGCCAAGCGGAAACGCATCGAATCGATATCGAAGTGCACATTCCCACGGATGGCAAGGATCGGATCGAACTCTTTTTACCTGTATGGACTCCCGGCAGTTATCTCGTTCGTGAGTATTCACGCCAAATAGAAACGATGACAGCCCATCATGGTCTCACCAACGAACCTATGCCCTTAGAGCGTGTATCTAAGAATCGATGGGCTCTGCAAACAACAGGCGCCCCCGAAGTCAACGTGCGGTATACGGTCTACTGCCGCGAAATGAGTGTACGAACCAATTGGGTGGAAAAGGATTTTGCGTTCTTGACGGGCGCAGCGACATTCCTGACCAGGGATGACTGTCAGGATCGGTCTCATATCATCAAACTCGATCCACTTCCTCAATGGAAACAGATTGCGACTAGTCTTTTACCCTCAGAAAACGACTCATGGACTCGCATTGCAACGAGCTTTGATGACTTAGTCGACAGTCCTATCGTTATGGGGGAACTCGATATTCGTTCGTTTGAATGTGGCGGTGTTCCTCACTACTTAGCCACGCTCGGCGGCGATAAATTTTGGGATTCCGAAAAGGCGCTCGGAGATGTCCAAAAGATCGTAGAGAAAGAACAAGAGTTCTGGGGCGAAGTGCCTTACAAGTCCTATTGGATTTTAAACTTGGCGACCGAACAAGGTGGTGGACTGGAGCATGACAACAGTACGGTTTTGATGACCAGTCGATTTGCGACCAAAGATAAGACAAAGTATCAGAATTGGCTCGGGCTGGTGTCCCATGAGTTTTTTCATACTTGGAATGTACGACGACTTCGGCCTAAGGCGTTGGTGAACTACGATTATGATCGAGAGCAGTATTTCCAAGAGCTTTGGGTTGCAGAAGGAATCACGAGCTACTACGACGATCTCTTTTTACCGAGGGCGGGGCTGTGTACCCCCGTCGAATACCTCGATCGGTTAAACAAGACGGTGGCTGACGTTCAAAAATCTCCTGGCCGCAAGGTTCAGTCTCTTTTTGACAGCAGTTTCGATGCGTGGACGAAATACTATCGACCGGATGAAAACGCTAAGAACAGTCGTGTCAGTTACTACACCAAAGGAAGCTTGGTCGGTTTGCTATTAGATGTAGAGATTCGCCGTGCGACCAACAATGCCAAGTCATTGGATGACGTGATGCGGAAACTGTGGAGAGATCACCGAAGCACCGGTTATACTAACGAAGATGTCGTTCGAATTTGCAACGAGATTTCTGGTCAAGATCTTCAGCCATGGTTCAAGGATTGCCTAGAGACCACCAAGGAGCTTAACTTTCAGCCGCTGATGGAGTTTTACGGTCTGGAATGGAAAGACGCTACAACAAAAGACAGCAATGCAACAGAGCCAGCGTTCGTTGGTTTAACGCTGAACAATCAATCTGGAAAGGCAATGATTGCAGCTGTCCCAACGGACACTCCGGCCGCTGATGCAGGCTTTAATGTTGGCGACGAATGGATCGGTCTCAACAATTTGCGAATAACACCGGAAAACTGGAACGAAATGGTTGGCTATTTTCGTCCAGGTGATGAATGCGAATGCTTGATCGCCCGACATGGAAAACTCGTAACCCTCAAATTGACACTCGGGACAAAGCCACGAGAATCCTGGACGCTCAAACGGGTAGAGAAACCATCGGACCAACAGGAGGCCAACTGGAATAGCTGGCTCGGCATCAAGCCCGAGACAAAAGCGACTCCAGAAGTACCTACTGAGAAAAAATAGTCGTCCTCCCCGTGCCACGTTTGCAAGATGGTGGCCTCCTCTCCGAGAGGCGTTGTGGTTACCTCCTCTCCGAGAGACGAGTGTTGTAATAGCCTCCTCTCCGAGAGGCGTAGCGGGCCAGTTCACGCTCCCGAAGCATTAGTCATCCGAACGCCAAGCCCCCTAGGTGTTGAACGCATGCGAAGGATCGCCGTACGGACTCGCGCGATTTAGGCATGCGTTAGACCAGGGCCGGGTCTTCGCTGGGCGAGGAACGACGCCTCTTGGAAAGAGGCTACTACGGCCCCCTCTCTTTGAGAGGCGTGTGCTGTAGTAGCCTCCTCTCCGAGAGGCGTAGCGGGCCAGTTCACGCTCCCGAAGCATTAGTCATCCGAACGCCAAGCCCCCTAGGTGTTGAACGCATGCGAAGGATCGCCGTACGGAATCGCGCGATTTAGGCATGCGTTAGACC
>JBKCTT010000226.1:0-15647 GCA_046318795.1 Pirellula sp. | reverse complement strand
GGTCACTGCCGGACTTCTGGTCACTGCCGGACTTCTGGTCATTGCCGGACTTCTGGTCACTGCCGGACTTCTGGTCACTGCCGGACTTCTGGTCACTGCCGGACTTCTGGTCACTGCCGGACTTCTGATCGCTTCCGGACTTCTGATCGCTGCCGGACTTTTGATCGCTGCCGGACTTTTGATCGTTGCCGGACTTTTGATCGTTGCCGGACTTTTGATCGCTTCCGGACTTTTGATCGCTTCCGGACTTTTGATCGTTTCCGGACTTTTGATCGTTTCCGGATTGAGAATTAGACGTTTCCGTTCCTTCCGATGGGTTTACCGATTCATCTCTCTTACTGTTTTTATTCTGTTCGCTGGTACTTTCAGTTCCTTCCCCTGTATCAGAGTTACTATTGGTTCTGCTCTGGTTATTGCCACCGGATGAGTTATTGCGAGACGATTTCTCTTCAGACATTTGATTATCATCAGAGGGATCGCTTGTTTCTTGCTGCTCGGAGTTATTGTTCGATGGTTTTTTCTCGTTTCGGAATTTGTTGATTTCTTCAAACGCTTGCCCATCATGTAATGGCTCATCGTTTTGTTTATTCGAGTTCGCTTCATTCGACTCGTTTTGACTACCTGAACCGGAATTACCTGATTGGCTGTTTGAAGTGGAGTTGCTGGATTGGCCTGCTCCTTGGTCCTGATTGGACGTACTTCCACGCGAGTTTTGGTTGGCGCCACCTTCAGACGTTTGATTAGATTGTTCTTCGTTCGCTTGGCCATCACTACCGTCGCCTCCGGCCGAACCGGTAGATTGGTCTCCGCTTTGTTTGCCTTTGTTTTGTTCTTTCTCTTTGGGCTGTTCTTTATTGGTAGAGCCTGAAGAAGAATTCTGACCACTGCTTGATTTTTGTTCGTCAGACGATTGTTGTTCGTCTACGGGGTCAGATTGGCTATTGGAACCACCGTTATTAGAAGATTTCTTTTCGTTGGCGCGGTTCTTGAGACCTCGTTGTACGGGCGGTTTCTCCGAAGGATCTTTTTTATCACTTGTTTTCTGATCGACATCACTTGGCTTGGTGTCGGCCTGCTGAGTAGGTTCGACAATACGAATACGGATCGGGCTTGAATAAACGACATTTGGTTCAGGAACATCTGACCCGGTGGCACATCGATTATCTGCAGCGGTTGCAGCAAGTTCGATTTGATCTCCTGCACGCAATTTATATTTGTTGGGAGTGAACTCAAAGGTTCGTACAATTTGCCCTGTTGCGCCGGTGTCGGAGCGAAACAGTTCTTCGTCAAAGGTGGCTTTTTGAGCTACGAGATTGGCAACATTTTTTCCAAAGACTGAAACCGATGAAAGTCCATAATCGGGGTCATTAGCGCGAACTTCTATCTTAAGGGTGCTATTGTTGGGTAAATCTATTTGTGAAGGAAGATCGCTTTGAAGCCGAATGGTGGGCGGCAGATCCGCGAGAATTTTTGTTTGAAAAATAATGGGGTCAATATTTTGCTCACCCAGGTTATTGGTGGCACGAATACGGTAACGTTCGATGGTAGGGCTATTTTTTTGTTCGTTAAGTTTGGCGAGCCATTCACCTTCAAGCAGCGTATCATTCGGTGCGAGATCCAACAATCGCGATGAACGAATCAGTATCCCCTTCTCAACAACAGGATCGAACTCGATTCTAGCTCGCTCCATGGGTTGGTTAGCATGTGCAAAGAGCTTTATCCGGGTACCTTCAGGAACCTCGAATGCACCGTCCTTGTTAATGGTTCGGTTCTTCAGCCTAGTGTATGCAGGGTGAACCAATTCGATACGATCAATTGCGACGATTGGAACCGTTTGAATCTTTACTTCAAAGGGCCCGGCGGTCGCGTCCCCTGCTTCAATCCAATAGGTTAGAGGTTGATGAACACCACCGATCGATTCCCCCAAATTGATTTTGTAACTTAGTCCTTCTACTTCGGGCTGGAGGGGCATTGATTCGCCGATCCGTTGGCCATCGGAAAGATCAAATCTAAGGTTAACTTTATCCTGCTTGAGCACCCCGCGCGTACTAACTTGGATTGGCAGGTTGGTACCTTGGGTGATCGTGATCGACCCAGGGGAAACCTCTAGAATGGCAACGCGCGTGGCAGGATTGATATCAGCCCATGGCATGAGGATACGGGCGATCGAAATCAAGCTACTTTTGGGGGCCGAAAATGAGTAGATGGTAAAAGCGAGCAAGCTGGCAACAAAGAATGTAGTCAGCTTAAGCAGGTTACCGTTATCGAGTATCGAATCGGACTGAGAGCCTTTCAAGTTTCGTGCTGCGAATCGTCCTACAGCGGCGAGCACCCCTTTAGGAGTGTGCTCTTGGGAAGTAGAAAGTTGGAGCCAACTGATCAAGCTTTCCTTCATCTCAGGAAATTGTAGTTCGATACGGCGTGCGGCGTGTTCGGGATGAATGGGACGAGTTAGGGCAGGAATCAATTTTTGAGGGACCCACCAAATGGTCCACGCGATCAAGCCTCCAAAGAAGAGTGATCTGAGAGGGACATTTAGCGAGAGTAGCCAATGGTCGACCAGTACTGCGATTAACACAAGCATTAGCAGTACAGTAAGCCATCCGACCACGCCGATACCAATTTCCATTCTGCGCATGGATCTCGCCGCTCCGACGAGAAAGCTCAGTAGCGTCTCGCGGCTGACTGTTCCATTTGGATCAGGTGCGGTGTTCGATTTGGTTTGAAGTGTTGCTTGGGACATAACAATCTATGTAGACGGTCGGCCGGTCGATACGGTTCCTAATCTTCTCAATTATAGGCAGTTCCACCGAATTTTATCTCTCCGCCGGCCAGCTTTGTTCTCAAGAAGTTGGGATTATTGGGACATGATGATCGCTCCAATTGTAGTAGCGGTAGCGTCTTTTACTGCGTTTAGGAATTTGCCGAGGCTTCGGCAAATCGTCAATCCTGAGATACAAAAATCCGAAAACGAGCTTGTTGGTAGTCAGCCGTCTTCTTCTTTTTGAAGTACGGTTGAAAGGCATGGACGCCGAAAAATTCCGTGTTTAGGTTTTTTAAGAGCGAGCGTTCCGCCATGCGTGCCAAGTCTTTAGTCCTATTGCTGATAGCTGTCGGTTGCGGTGTAGTCGCTTCCGTTGCAGTTAGCCAAGTTGTTCTCGAACAAAAAGGCCAGACCACCGTGCAGACGGTCGGGATCATTCTGGCGAGCAAAAATATCTCCGCTGCTTCAAAGCTCACGGCGGACTCGCTCAAGGTAGAGCAATGGCCCGCTGACCGAGTTCCTCCAGGGGCCCTAACCGAAATGGCCCTCGTCGCGGGCAAATTTGCGAAGCAACCAATCTACGCTAACGAGCCAATCATCGAGGTTAAGCTAGCCAATAAAGGTAAGGAAGTCATTATTCCAGAAGGATTTCGAGTATTCGATATTGTCGTTCGTGATGAGACGGGGGGCAGTGGGTACTTGGCACCCGGAGATCGTGTGGACGTATTCGGTTTCTTCGAAAAAGGCCAACGCATTAGTGCATCGAAAACCATTAAGGTCTTGGAAAACATCGAGGTCCTTATGGTCGACGGGGTTGCAACGGTCGACCTCGAGGCTCAGGATACAGCCAAAAAATCGGTGCGCACAATACAGCTTCTCGTGAGGGATAAACAGTACAGCGTTTTGGATACCGCATCGCACCTTGGAAAACTCCGATTGGCGCTTCGTCCACCTGAAAGAGACGAAATCACTAAGAACAACGTTGACGACGGTGAAGAGTTTATGTCGTGGCTTAACGAAGTCGAGCAAGGTGATAAGGAACCGCCCACAGCCGAACACTTGGTTACTACCACGGTGATCGTCGAGCCTGAACCACAGCAACCGCCCACGTCCGCTGATCAACACGTTATGACAATTCTGACTCCGGAAAGCGTGAGCAAATATCGCTGGAGTAATAGCGGAGAGTTGCCAGAAAAGATTGAAAGCCGGGTTGATAGCAAATCGCCGTCTCAATCAACTATTCAGAACCTTGCTCCCGCAGCCACAGGTCAGCCCAGCCAGTTCACAAGTCCGACTCCTAGCAATGGTGCCCAACCTGCTTTGGTCTGGGATCCAGTCAGCGGGACCTGGCAATCTGGGGGTAGTGGGGTAAATAAGTCTACTTCCAAAACAGCACAGTAGGTTTTGCGACTCTGGTGACGATGATACGGATTGAGTGGGATGGTAGGCGTTTGCTTGCTATTCCACTTAGGAGTGCCGGTTTTGGTCGCCCAACAGACAGCCTCAAAGGATTGAGGTTTCCATCGTATTCACAGGGAAGTGAAGCTCACATGACACCGCGAAGTCATTTTCATTACGCAGCGTTATTGCTCGTAACGACTTGCTGGATATCTTGGACCTCCCCAATTCTTTTTGGTGGAGATAACGAGATTGCGATACCGACCGGCAAAGTTATGGTATCAAAGAAGCAGGAAACGCTGCAGATGATTGTTACGACATCGCAGTACTTGAGCTTTCCACAGTCAATTATTACAGCGACTATCAATAATCCATCTGTTCTTAAGGTGGAGCCTACCCAGAAGAATGAATTGCTTGTTTCTGCACTCGCAACGGGCGTGACACAAATCGATGCAAAGGGGGTAGACGACACGGTCTACAACGTCCAAGTTATCGTGATTGGTGATGCTCGGGAGCTTCAGTCAATTCTGAACGAGCACTTTCCCACAGCAGCATTGCAGGTACAGCCTATTCGTGATGCTGTCATCATTTCTGGGCAGGTCACCGCAGACGAACATGTGGAGCAAGTGATCACGATTGCTGAGGAATATTATCAGCGCGTCATCAATAAAATTGAGGTGATCGGTGTTCACACCGTAATGCTTCATACTCAGATTATGGAAGTGTCTCGGACAAAACTGAGAACTCTTGGCATCGACTGGAGTATGGGATTTCGTGATGACTTTGTTACCTCGTCTGCTTCCGGCCTTATTGGTGCGGGGGGAACCACTGGTGCTTTGATCAATGCTGGTAACGAGACCTTCAAAGTGGGTGTGATCGATAGCGGTAACTCCTTTTTTGGTTTGGTTCGTGCCTTGCGACAAAACAACCTTGCTAAGGTTCTAGCAAACCCAACCGTGGTAGCGATTGACGGCAGACCAGCTAGTTTCAACTCCGGTGGTGAATTTCCGATCCTTGTTCCGGCAGGACTGGGGCAGGTTGGGGTTGAGTTTCGCGAGTTTGGTACACGAGTTGAGTTCGTGGCTAAGGTTCGCGGCGATGGGCGTATTTGGTTGGAAGTTCGTCCCATGGTTAGCGAGATAGATCCCGGTAGAACCGTTTCCATTGGCGGTGTGTCGGTTCCAGGGCTACGGAGCAGGTTTGTGGACACATCAGTTGAATTGCGAGCTGGTCAAACACTCGCGCTGGCAGGATTATTACAAGTTCGTACAGAAGCCGAGTCCATTGGAATTCTGGGATTGGCCGACATTCCTTACTTGGGTGCACTATTCCGTTCGAACCGTGAAGTGCAGAACGAAGTGGAGCTCCTGATATTAGTAACACCACACTTTGCGGCACCTATGGATCCACATGAAGTGCCAGCCGGTGGTCCAGGCTTTAATTCTGATAGCCCACTGGATAAAGAGTTGTATTTCCATGGACATATCGAGGTCCCAGCGACTTGTGGTCCTGGAGGAGTTGCACCTACAGAAACACATGTTCCTGGCTCGACTCTATACGACACAGCACATGCACCCGCGGTAGACGGGGTTTCGAAAAACTCCAAGCTTATGATTCCTGCTAGGCCCGTCAGTACTGCAAATCGTACCCAGACTTCCACTCGTCGATGAGAAATTGAGATCCAGAATATGAGTAATGTATTACGACTGGCAATTATCGACCCGAACGATGAAACCCGTGAAAATCTGAAAACCATGCTCCTGGGCATGGACATTGTTTGGCTCGATGCAGAATGCTCCCGATACGAGTTCTTCTCAGACGTTGTGGAACAATCGAAGCCTGATGCCGCAATGATTTGTTTGGATGGAGACCCAGAACAAGCGTTTGCCTTGATGGAAAAGCTCCGTTTGGCTTCTCCCGAATGTGTGATCTTTGCGGTATCCAAAAGCACTGATGGGCAGTTGATCCTGAAGTCGGTGCGATCCGGGGCCAGAGAATTTTTGCCATTGCCTATCGATGTTGAAGAGCTCTATGGTGCGCTCGAGCGCTTGCTTCAGTCGCGACACAGTAGCGGTGACAGCAAGGTCCGAGGCTGTAAAGTTATCGCTGTGGCCGGTGCGACCGGAGGAGTGGGTTGCACTTCGATCGCTGTGAACATCGGATGTAACCTTGCGAAGAAACCCGAAAACTCGGTTGCTCTTGTCGACCTTGACTTAGCCCTCGGGGATGCGGACGTATTTCTCGATTCGATTCCAGACTATAGCTTGGTCGATGTCACAGAAAACGTTTCGCGACTCGACTTCCAATTGCTAAGAAAGTCTCTTACCAAGCACTCGTCGGGACTATATCTGCTACCGAGACCTGTTCAGCTTCAAGACTTAGACTTAATCAATCCTGAATCACTCAGGCGGGTATTCGGACTGCTCAGAGCTTCGTTTTCGCATGTTGTGATTGACATGTCCAAGTCTTTCTCGCACGTCGATCTCACAGCGCTTGAAATGTCGAATGAAATCGTGTTAATGGTTCAGCTGGACCTTCCATGCCTTCGAAACATGGTTCGGTTGCTTATGAGCTTGCAACAGATTGATTCGATTCGTGACAAGATCAAAGTGGTAGTTAACCGTGCTGGTCTGGAGAGTGGTCAAATAAGCCTAAAGAAGGCGAAAGAGACAATTGGCCGAGAGGTCTTTTTCCAGATTCCAAATGACTACAAAACTATGATTGAAATGCGGAACAATGGCCAACCGCTTATCGAGCAGGCTCCCAAGGCTTTGATCACCCAGGCAGTTGTGCAGTTGACTGAATTACTCGACACCGGAACGACAACCGTCGTGCTAGATCAAGATAAAGCGGCAGCAGATAAATCACTCGCTCAATCATGGCGTAGCTTTTGGCCAGGCAAACCAAAGGCCAATGCGTAGGTTCTCAAGGGCTATTTGACTGCTGAAGGTCGAATTCGTTTGACGTTGAATCGATGGGTGCCAATGTGCCACCCATCGGATAGCTCGATCCGAGCCCAAACCACCTGCTTCCCCTTAGAATTTTTGGGGATGGGAATTTCTATCTGAAATCGCCCAGGGGGCACATCGATGACTTGGCTCCAAAGGGTCAGATTGTTTGCGTTTTCATAATTCCTTTGCATCAAGCCCCTCTTTGACTCGCTACCGTCATAGCTGCCGATGGGGACTAGATCAGAGGGTAGTTGATCTCGATGCATTCGCAACTCTATGATCATGCGACCGCTTCGAGGTATCTCTAACTGAACGACACAATTCTCACCCGCCGAAACCTCATTCGGCCCCTCGATGGGTAGCGATTCTGGGTGCCGTATCTCAAGCAAAGGATCACCTAAAAGGTTCATCAATCGAACATGCTCTCTACGCTCAGCAACCAAGCTGTGATCCTCGGGGCTCAACGCTCTTGCCATCTGCTCGACCGAAGTCCTGTATTTGGTTTTCAACCTTGTGGAATTTACATCTGTATTCTCGTCCGATGACTTGTCATCATTCCATATAGATCGTTTGGCGTTCACCAAAACGCGTCCTAGCGTGGGTGGTGTGGCATTGTTCTTGCCTTGTCTAACAACTAACGCTTCATCAATGAGCTCTCCTGCCAATTGAGATAATCCATACGGCATGGTAACTCGCGACCCACCAATGACGGCAATGGGGCCATTGGGGTGTGTTACCAATTGTTTTGCAAAACAAGGAATCGTCGCATCGATCGCTCCTGTGTAACATGCCAGCATAATGGCAATCGGTGGGCCATTTTCAATGTTAAACTTAGAAATGTCGTCGGGCTCACAGATGCATTCTAAATCTGTGCCAAATTCAAACTGATCCAGTCGATCAATCCAGCCATGACCGATGTAGACCCAAAACAATCCACCGCGATTAATCTTGTTGATGTATGTTGATTTCAATTGAAGTGGATCTGGGCAGTAGGGACTCGACAAGCTTGCGTAGGTCATGTTAACGCGGAATCGATCAGGCAAACCCTCCGCTAAATATCGTCGAGCGACCGTTTCAATCGCGGCGTCTGCCAAAAAACCAAATCCCCCAACTCCAGCGGTTACATGGACGTCCTCTCTCCACGCCCCAAAGTTTTGAGATGTCTCATAATCGATGCTGCGCGCCAATACCCTCTTTAACTCATCGCTAGTTTGGACGGGAATACGCCCCACCGAAATCTCCGGACACCCGTCGTCGTCAACATCACCGAACAACACGTCAGTTGCTAAGTTGGGAGTCGTCATAGGCCCCAATTTGACGGTCGTTTCAAGCTGAAAGGAGGGGGTTATGATTCGTCGCTGTATATTGGATGGCTTTGACTGCGCAGTCTTAGGCAAATCCTCTAAGACATCACCACAAAGAAGAATCGCCTCGACCGGTGCATCGGATTGTTTAATTAACTCCAGAAGTCGATTTCGAAGTTGAAATGGATTTCCTTGGGAATCAACCTCCACAATTTTATACTTGGAGGAGCGATATCGAATCCAATCTGCCATGGATAATGACCAATCAGTTGGTCTGACGACTAAAACGCTAGGTTTCTTGTCTGCAGCATAACTCAATTGCCCCAAGCAGTTAGCAACTAACCCGACGATCATAAATAGCGAAGAGAAACATCGGGGATTCATCATCATTCCTCGTTTATCAGGCGGTAACTAGTTCCATCGTAGCTGTCTTCTCCAGACAGGATCCGATTTGCCGTACTGCTTGTCGCAATCGTGCTTCGTTTTCCACTAAGGACAATCGCAAGTACCCTTCACCCAATGGCCCAAAACCACCTCCGGGACTGACCGCGACGTTGCCGTGCTCAAGCAAATGCATGGCAAAGTCGATTGAGTTCATTCGTGACGCCCAAGGCTCAGGGATTTTTGCCCATACAAACATACCGGCTCTCGGTACCGACGCTTCCCAGCCTATTCGACGAAGCCCCTCGACCAGCACATCCCGTCTCCCTTGATAAATGAGTGACTGGTTTTCAACGTTAGCCTCCGTGTCTCGCAAAGCAACGATGGCTGCAATCTGAATCGCCTGGAACATCCCGTAATCGTAATAGCCTTTTATCGTTGCTAACGCTTTAACCATATCCGCGTTACCAGAACAAAAACCAACACGCCAACCCGCCATGTTGTAGCCTTTGCTCATCGTCGTAAACTCAACGCCAACATCTTTCGCCCCGGGTGCTGATAAAAACGACGGGGGAACGTACCCATCAAATGCGACATCCGCGTAAGCAAAATCGCTGATCACCATCAAGCCATACTTTTTGGCCAGCTTGACAACATCGACAAAAAACTCCGGTTCTACAGTTACTGTCGATGGATTATGGGGGTAGTTGATAATCAATAACTTGGGACGCGGAAAGAAATGCTCACACGTGTACGCGATGTTCGACAGATACTTGTCCGTGTTGGATACATCCAATGCAACAACGTTACCCGACGCTAGTATGACTCCATACATGTGAACCGGAAAGTATGGTGCGGGAATAATGGCGGTATCACCAGCTCCAATCAAGCCCAGCAACATGTGAGAAAATCCCTCTTTCGATCCGAGGCAAACAATCGTCTCCGTTTCAGGATCGAGCCGCACGCCATACTTGCGAAGATACTTACTGGTGACCTCACGGCGCAAATTCAAAATGCCGTTCGCCTTCGAGTAACCATGATTTGTTGGATCCTTGGCCGCTTCCGATAACTTTGCAATGACCGAGGGATCAGGAGGATCAGAGGGGTTCCCCATTCCCATATCAATCAAATCGTGACCAGCACGCCTCTTTTGATATAGCAAATTATTGATCCTACCAAACAAATAAGGTGGTAGACGGTGAACCCGAGGTGCTAACTCGATCGGAAATTTACCCTGACTCATTTTGTCTCTGTCTTGCGATTCGAATAAGTAATCGTAATGCCCTCGCATCTTTCATACACAGATAGGATATCGCCCGACTTGGTTCGAAGAAAGCCAGAAGTTTTCTCGATCACCCTCGGGCGACATTCTTTTTTGACTGCTTGGTGATAGCAAGCACTAGTTTCTGGTGGCGAGCAAATACCCAAGAATCGCACCAATAAGCAAAGCGGGAGGCACCAGAGCAGCCGCCGTTAACGCAATCGTAATCCCGATCGATGGGTTATCCCTCGAATTGGATTGCTTTCCCCCTGCTGGCGAGGCGATCGGAATATGGTCTACAGGTGGAGGGGGACTAGCCGTTTTTCTCGCCGGGTTTGTTTCCGAACCACCGGCGTTGGAGAGGCTGGTGTCTTGTAACATGCCCCCTATGTCATTCGTCATGTCATCCGTTTGCAATGGTTCGAATTCTGAAACAGGAGGAGGGGGAGATGCCCAGGGACTTCTGGAGATGGTGGGGTAATTGAACATCTCTGGAGAATCCTCAGTCCATGGCTCTAGCCGTAATGCGACTTCGGCGCATGTGGAAATTCGCTTTGACAGATCCTTTTCCATCATTTCGGCGATGATGTCCACAAACTCATCCTGCAATCCAGCCGCAAATCGTCGTGGATGCATCGGTGTTTCCTCTAAGTGTCGCCTTATCTTGGAAGCGGTATCACCTCCCGGGAACGGCACTTTTCCGCAGACCGCGTAGTACAAAGTACAACCCAGCGAGTAAACGTCACTCGCTGGACCTACGTTCAATGGAGTTTTGATTTGCTCCGGCGATAAATAGTCAGCAGTACCAACGATCTTGCCCGCTCGAGGATCATCGATTAACTCCGAAGTAAAGCCCGCCAAGCCGACGTCGGACACCTTGGCAAACCAATCGGGTGTAACCAAAATATTTCCTGGCTTTACGTCGCGATGTACCAATCCCTGTTGGTGAGCATAGTCCAACCCTAAAGCGGCTTGCCTAATTATCTTTGCAGCCCGTTCTAGACTAAGCGGCCCCTCTGACTTCACCAATCGCCGCAAATCCATGCCCGGCACGTACTCAGTCACCAAATAGTGCACGCTACCATCCTGGCCGGCATCATAAGCTCTGACCAAATACTCGCAGTCTAGCTTTGCTTGAAGTCTTATCTCCCTAATAAATCCATCGCGAGCTTCCTGTGTTGCTTTGGTGAGTGGCAAAACTTTGACCGCACACTCCCGGCCCATCACTTGATGAACCGCTTTGAAAACCATTCCCATGCCACCTTGACCGATAAAGTCTGTGATGACATACGGTCCCAGGTTTAATTTGCTCCGACCTTCGAATAGCTTGTCGGCTTGGTACTCGGTAATCGCTCCTTGATCTAACAATATTTCTCGTAGCAACCAATCTTCATCTACCGTCGTT
The DNA here is from genome assembly GCA_046318795.1 of Pirellula sp. Classification (GTDB taxonomy): domain Bacteria; phylum Planctomycetota; class Planctomycetia; order Pirellulales; family Pirellulaceae; genus JBKCUI01. The sequence goes on along the minus strand of JBKCTT010000226.1, from coordinate 4,183 downwards.
CGAGTGGTTGACTCAACCGTTAATCGATGACGTAACAGACGCAGGCAATAGTCCCACTGTGGCGGGGGCACAATACCGCTTGATAATACGGCTCGCTTGAATTTGCTCTCCATAAGCCTGACCTTGCTCTTAGGTCGGATTAAAGTTTGGATTTGCGACCGATGCATTCCAAAAGAAATTCGATCACTTCCATATGCCGAACAGCAGATGGTAGATCTCTGCCCCAAGTATACAGACCATGCTGCCTGATAAGATACCCTAAGCAAAGCGTGTTGGGGTTGGAATCTAAATACGAGGACACTTCCCCTGCTAACGCCGGAATATCCTGCGTGTTATCAAAAATGGGGAGCCAATACTTGGACTCATGCGTCGTAACTCCCTCCAGCCCCTTCAGCATCTCGAATCCCTCAATCCAGAGCCCTCGAAGCGGAAAATAATGCTCCGAAAGAATGGTGGACCAAACCGAATGGGTATGCAAAACCGCACCTGCATTGCATTTTTTCACGGCCAAGCAATGGAGCAACGTTTCGGCACTGCTCTTTTGTTGACCGGGCATACTTGGTTTTCCCTCTCCATCAACCAATACAAAATCGCCATCCAACAAATGGCCCTTGTCCTTACCGCTAGCGGTCAACAAAAGGGTTAATGGATCTCGTTCAACCAGAACGCTATAGTTGCTTGAAGTTCCTAAAGACCACCCGCGACTCCAAAACTGATTGCCAACTTTTCTTAACGCGAGAATCGGGTCGGCGTAAGGTACAAGATGTTCCGGAAGGTTGGATTGGAACGACGAAGATAAGGGCTGAGACTCGCTAGAATTCACTCGATATTCCCATCGGGATTAGAGTCGCAAAGGTCTTGGTGATAACTTGGCCAAAAAGAAAAATAGGACCGGCAGGATTCGAACCTGCAACCAAGGGATTATGCTTACCGACTACGACTTTCGCCGCCCCTTTCGGGTTTGTGGTCTGGACCATACCTTCATCAAGCTAAAAAAGATATCAACTCTTTTCGACGCTTAATGTCTGCCGTCTGGTCTCTACACCTTCTGTGCTGAAAACAACGAATCGAAACACGAATATTCAACACAGCTTGGCTCGGGATTAACATGAAGCCCCGCGTAGCCCTGCAGTCTACGCAACTCCGAAGCCTTCCCCGAGTTTGACAGATTCTACAAGCCGCAAAAAAATGCTCAGCCTTGCCCAGATCGCAACCACGTGGTCGTGCAAAAGCTCGCACGGCCACACTTTAACGCGATCGCCGCTTGGCCTAACATTCTCGATGCGACGAGCAACCCATTTGTGGCAACCATATCGGTCCGAAACGTCATCTCCGAAATGATGTGTTCGAAACGACTTAGGGTGCCCCGCTTAAGTCCCCTGCTCTAACCGTTGAGCTACGGTCCCATATGTTTGGAAGTGGAGAATAGGGGACTTGAACCCCTGACCTCTTGCATGCCATGCAAGCGCTCTCCCAACTGAGCTAATTCCCCGAAACGCTTGGCCCAAGGCCAAATCACTGGAAAAAAGAGAGTATCCCAGCCCCGAAAAGTTGTCAAGTCAAGTGAAGCCCCATCGAACGGCCAAGGTCCGAAGTGCCAATGGGTCGTACCGAAGAAAGCACCTCTCCAGCATGTACTCCAATCGCCGCGCCAGACGCCATCGCCAACGCTTGGACCCGGTCGAAAACGTAGCTTTTTTCGGGTGGGAACTGAGTTTTATAACAACGGATGCTTTCCATTTTGCGATCGAGCTGCTCGGAAATATCGACCGTAATAAAGTTCTCGCCACCGAATGCTGGTTCGAACTGTAGCCTGTAATACAGCTGCTTGGTTATGGTATGGACCGCCATTCCAGAAAAGTGCTCATCCCATTTAGTTAATCGCGAGTAAAAAATTGCCGCGTCCACGATCTGAACTGCTTGATAATGATCCGGCGACGCCAAAGGCGTTTTTCCTCCTAGTCCAATGACTAATTGAGGTTTGTAACGCCGAAACTCTGTCGCCAAGGCGACTCGCTCCTCAAAACCATCCATCAATCGCCTGTTCTGAAGCGGCAGGATTTTTCGAATATGAACGCCGAGCACTTCTCCGGCCGCCTTCGCCTCCTCAAGCCTAACATGAGGACCAGGACTGTTAGGAGTCGGTTCCCCATCGGTGAGATCGATAATGCCAACTTTGTAACCAAGGTCTACTAGCGATGCGACCGTGCCACCGACACCGATCTCGACATCGTCGGGATGGGCTCCCACTACGATGACATCTAATCGGTCCGCTCGGGAGATTAACGTGTTTGCATCCGTCATTAAAATTTATCCGAAATTTTGGAAGAGTCTGATCTATTACACAGACCGAAAAGATTGTTTGTCATGCGGGATCCTCGCTAAAGGGTGAGTTTACGCCTCGGGATTGCTGGGGGCTCTGCAGAGGCTAGCCGAATCTCCACCGTCGTTCCCGAGTTTGGATGGCTCGACAACCAAATCTTGCCCTGGAATCCCTCCACGAATCGCCGTGCCTTGGCCAAGGAAATCCCTAAACCACGACCTGATTCGCGACCACTATAATACAAGTCCCAAATCTGATCTAAATCCGAAGCAGCAATGCCACGTCCCGTATCGCGAATCGCAATGCGGATCTGCCTCGACGCATCCGGCAATTCTGCCTCATCTGGATCACCTGCCTCCAGAATTTCGGCGATCACATCAATCCGATCACCAGGACGGCACGCCTCTGCTGCATTTTTAAGCAAAGAACCTACGCACTCACAAAGCAAACCGTGATTCGCCAACGAAAAAAGGTCGGAAATCATGGGATGGATATACACCTCAATCCCTGTGGCCTCATGGCTTTTACGAAATCGCTCGACCGACTCGGTTAATGCCTTGGTAATATCAACTAATTCGGTCTCCATCTTGGGAGGTCGCACTGCATTCATCGATTCGGCTAACATCTCATGGGCTCGCATGGATTGGTCGACGATGGTTGCCAAAGACTTTGCTGTTTCAGGATCCGATGCCGAAACCATCAATTGCTGAGCACGCGCCGCAATGTTGGCCAATGGATTATTAATTTCGTGAGTTAGGCCGTAAACAAAGTTGTAGATTCTGCGATTCGACTCCTTTTCCACCGCTTCGTCGAAACGATGAGACCGCGTTACGGCGAGGATCGTCGCATGGACAGCCGATGACAAGAGATTGTCTGATGGCTGGTTATCTAAAAATGTCAATAATGCTCGCAATTTATGGTGCAAATCCGCGCCGACCATGTCCGCAAACCCCAAGGCCGTCGCGTAGCGATGAAACCATTGCTCAATTTGCGTTTGATTGGCACCAGGCTGAACCGAATTTAGCGTAGCGAGTAGCAAGTCAACAGTTGCCTGCTGAAAAGTAGAGTCCGTGTTGTAAATCATGATGGATCGTTGCGGTTTGCAAACGAAAAAAGCGGGAGTGCTTCGATGATGAAACACTCCCGCTAGTATAATCTGTTCTGCCGATTCTGGGGACCGCTCTAAAACGGTTGTACCAAAAAGCGGTTGCAACCAATGACTATTAGGCAACTGCCACAGGACGCTCGATCTCGAGCATATCGCAAACTCGATCTAACAAACGATCGGTTGTGAATGGCTTTTGCATGAAATCATTGGCTCCCGAGGTTCGAAGCTCGGCCACTCGGTCTGGCTCAATCATACCGGAAATACATAGTATTTGTACGGTATCCATGGTTCGGTCGCTTCGGACTCGCTGGCACACTTCCTTGCCATTGATATCGGGCAGCATGACGTCGAGTACCACCATGTCAGGTCGAAACTCTTTGACTTGCATCCCTGCATCGAACCCGTTGTTGGCCGTTCGAATGTCGAATCGGCCGTCTCGGGCGAACGTGTCGTACATGAGATCGACCAGATCGGTATCGTCATCCACGATCAAAAGCTTCTTCTTACCGCTCTCGAGAGCATCGGTAGGAATGCCGTTGTCTTTCATGAATACGAACAGCTGGTCACGGGGAATTCTTCGGAAACGGCTGCCGGGAACCCGAAAGCCTTTCAGTGTTCCGTTGTCGAAACAACGGATAATCGTTTGTTGGCTAACCTTGCAAATTTTGGCAGCCTCGCCGGTGGTGAATACCGTTTTTGTGTTAGACATAAGGGAATCATCCTTCCTGAATGTTCGTTACCAAGTTGACGAA
>JBKCTT010000225.1:0-6153 GCA_046318795.1 Pirellula sp. | reverse complement strand
GCGATGCGAATCTCTTGGGCTACTTGTCGCAGGATCTGATATCGTGACGCGGGAGTCATTTTCGTCCAACCGGAAACATCGGCCGCTGCACAATCCATGGCCGCCTTTAATTGGTTCTCGTCCGCTTGTCGGTATTTAGCGACAGCAACACCCGGCCTGGACGGATCAAGCGAAACATATTCCGATCCAGCTCCGACGACTTCTTGGCCTGCGATGACGACAGGGATCTGTGTCGCGTTGCTATCACAACGGGGCTCCCAGTTTTTGATGATTCCTTCGGCCCACTTGGAGTTTTGAACCAATGAGAAATCCGTATCTGGTTCACAGATGAACTCTTGCCAGCGATTCGGAGCAGGTGGCTGCGCCGGAGTTTGATTGCGATCTTGCTGTCTTCGTGGCTGAACCGAAACGGTATCGGCGCGATGCACGGCCTCGATAAAACCGTTCTCAAGTCGTTGCCATGTTGATCCACCAGCCGAGATGTGAAACGCATGTCGCAAGAAGTTATCAGGCCCCGTGTTCTCGTCCAAGCGACGCACGAGGTAACCGATGGCGTTGATGAACTCCTCTTTCAAACAAGCCGGAGCGTACAGCAATACACTACCTGATAGCTCGAAAAGAGCGCGACGCTGGTGATTCGCCATGCCTTCCAGCATTTCGAATTGCACTTTATCCAATGCGTTCTGGCTTGTGGCGAGTACCATTCCATAAGCGAGATCGAACAAATTGTGCGACGCGATCCCCAGGTGCACCGCTTTGATATTTTCGTCGCGAAGACCGAATTGCAGCATTCGCTTGTAGTTCGCATCGGTATCAATTTTGGATTTGTAAGGTGCTTGAGGCCAACCGCGAATCGATGCTTCGACTCGCTCCATCTCCATATTGGCTCCCTTTACGATTCGCACTGTAATCGGAGATCCACCTTCCGCGACGCGCTCGCGTGCCCAGGCTGTAATGGTTTCTTGGACAAGTGCGGAGTCAGGCACGTAAGCTTGCAAGGCGATGCCAGCTCGGACATTTTCCATGCCAGGCCGTGAAAGCGTTTTCATAAAGATCTCGGCCGTGAGGTGGAGATCTCGATACTCTTCCATGTCGAGATAGACGAACTTAGGAACTAGAGTTCCGTCCCGTTTCTTGAACTTCTCTTTCGCGGCTGCTCGGTAAAGTAACTCCAAGCGATCGCTCACGGTGCGAATCGTTTGCTTTCGGGCAATAGGCGAGATCTGCGAATAGAGGGTCGAGATCTTGGCCGAGACACACTCGATCTCGGGAAGCTGTAAGGCTGCCAAGTAACGGTCTAAACGCTTGCGAGACTCCTTCTCACCAAGGATGGCTTCGCCGAGAAAATTGACGTTCATCCGCAAGCCTTCGGAGGAACGCTCGCGTAGGTGTGAGGTGAGTTTGTCAGATTCAGCCGGAAGGATCACGTTTGCCGTTTCCTTGCGCATCTTCTCTTTGACCATCGGCACCGCGACACCGGGCAAATATTCGCCAAAGGATTGGAACCCCTTTAGCAACGCTTGGTCAAAGACGCTGAAGAATCGCGGTACACCTTGGACGTCGAGAATATGGACCATTTGGTTAACGACTCGGCCGGGGGTATCGCTGCGGAAGCTTTGGTCGGTGATTTGAGTCAGCGTCGCCTTGTCCTCTGGGTGTTGCAGCATGCGGTCCAGTTCCGCTTGTTGACGTCGTTCTTGCGGAGTTTGCAGGGTTGCAGCACGTTTTTGGAGCAAGGTAGCTAGGACCAAAGCGGCCTTGACCAACCGTTCATCCCTAAGTGGGAGTGGCGTGTTCGATTCCGCTCCTTGGATAGTAATGGCATTCTTGACGTCGGAAAGGGAAATGGGTTGGCTAGCGACAGTCGACATAGATTCAGCAAGCTTTCTTCGGGGGCATGGTTATAGCAACCAAGTGCACGAAATGGGGTAACAGACAGCGGTTTGCGGCTCTTACTGTCTCGCATTTGACTCGAAGAAATTAACAGTGGCAATTGCGTCCCAAGCAGTTCGTGCCAACTGCCATCTCAGATTCACGGAAAAGGTGGATGGCACTAGCGATGTTATCGCAGCGGTTGACCACACGTTTTCAGGGGGGCGTGCGATTTCGCCGATTGCACAGTGTTGCAGCCAACGGCTTAGCCCGCACATGAATCTATGGCAACCTATTCGCCTCTTACCGAGTAAGAATCGAAAAATGGTCCCCCTAGTGTTTTTCGTGCAATTTACAGCATTCGAGAGTGCAAGATTACGATGGTCGGCTTGATCGTAGTATTATTATGAGTACACCGAATTCCATTGCAGAGTATGAGCTAAGTAATGAAACCAATTCTGAAAATCATAAAGCGACTGACGAAGAAGTCCGCAAACAAAGTATTGGTGGAAGAAATTTTTGATAATTATCTCAAGTCACAGTCAAGTCTGCAGCGGCAGTTGTCCAAGAATCGAAATAGTCTCGCCGGTTCGAGGGTTTTGCTTGTGGAAGACTGTCCTGATCAGCAACGTTTAACGTTAAGCTTTCTCAAAGATGAGGCTCGCGAGGTTGAACTCGAATGTAACGGCGACGCTGCATTGCTGAAGGTGCTTGACGGAAAAAATCAAGGCAAACCATTTGACTTCGTCATTATGGATCTCTATCTAATCGATTCCAATGGGATAGAAGCGACTATCAAAATCAGGGAGGTCGATGCAACGATTGCGATAGTCGGTATAACTGCCTATGGTACGCCGGACGTGGAGAAGTTATGGAAAGCTGCTGGTTGCGATATTTATCTGACGAAACCATTTACCGAGGATCAACTGATTGAAAGCTTGAGGTTTTTAAAAGCAAAACGGTTTGACTCGAAAGTTTTAATCGCGAAAGAACTCTGCAAATCGTAATTCGCGGCAGTATTGTCCCAGTTCCCGCATTATCCCGGTGTTGATCTTTTGCGTAAGTGATATCAGGATGCCACTTGTCCTCGTGAAATCGGGATACAGGTCATCTAGGTAGCTCATGGATTTCCATAGGTCGACAGTCCGATAGCATTAGAGGCCACACAGGTGGGCGGGAGTAATCCGCTTCGAATCAACATCAACAGGGACAAAACCAATCGCCGTGCAATCGCAAAGGGAAGAATCGTGCGAGACGAAAACCGATAGACACGCGGAGGTGCAGAGATCGCGGAGGAGAGCTAGCAAGACAACCTCTGCGCTCTCAGCGCCTCTGCGTTTATGTTCTTACAGGGCAGAAAAATCGAACGCAGAAAAATGTAGGAAGATAAAGAGACAACCAGAAAAACCCCGTCACATTATTCTGTCCCATGAGCCATTAATCGTCACCAAGGATTTTAGCGAACGAAGCTAGGACACAGTCAATTAGAAAGGCACTGAATGAATCAGTATGACCCGAATTGGCTTCGTCGAGTGCAGCCAAGTACTCTGGGCGTTTTTCTACCGGGATAATTACCAACGGATATCCTTTTCGCAAGAAATGATAGTTCATCATCAATCGAGCCGTTCGACCATTTCCATCTGCAAACGGATGGACCGCTACGATATTGTAATGTAGTTCTGCTGCTTGGATGACGGGATGGATTCCCGACTCATTGGCAAACTGAAACAACCTGGGGATTAACTCGCCGAACCTATGGCTACCTGGAGGAACGAACCGCGTCCCGCGGATAAGGACTCGATCGGATCGAAACACGCCAGCATTGACGGTATCTATATCCGCCATGACGTCAGCATGAATATCAAGAAGATTTTTCTCGGTCAATGGTTGAGCATCCCGTGTTTCGGATGCCCATGCCTCGATCTTGCGTAATGCTCGATCGTGGTTTCTGGCTTCGTAGATTTCCCGAAGCAACTTCCCTGTATTAGGCTCACGCCCTTCGATCACCAATTGCGTATCGCGAAGACTGAGCGTACTTCCCTCAATGGCATTCGAGTGGTAGGTCAGTTCAACCCGAATGGCTTCAAACGAATTCGGAAGAATACGATTGGCTCGAACTGCATCTTGAAATTCGGCAAACAAACCTTCGATGACTGTAAGTTTATCCGCAAAGGGATTGGGGGCAAAGCGAATCAAAGGCTCAGGAATCGACTGCGACATAGATGGACCAGATTTAGACGAAGGCTTCGTTTCACGCGCTGCGTGATGGTACCACAACCCGGCCTATACGTCAGCCTGCTTTCCACAGATAGATGGATGGCATCAAATGTAACCAATTGACTTGTCGAATGGAGGACTTCTCCTGTTCATTCTTAGCAGCCAGTGCAAATCGGTTTAGCGTATGAGTCGATCGTAAGGTTTTGGTATTGTGCTATACTCTAATCACATACTTGGAGGAATATCGAATAGGCATACAGCTCACTGTCGTAGGGGACGAACTGTGGAAGCGAATTGGGGAATTAATGGATCGAGTTGAGTTACGACTACGAAAAACTGTGTCGATACTTGAAACTGTTTCCATTCCCTTTGCGATTGTGGATGGAAATGCTGTTCGTATTTGGGTTGCACAAGTTGATCCTGCCGCTGTACGCGCTACGAATGATGTGGACGTATTGATCCGTCCCGAAGATCTTGATCGAGTCAAAACAGTAATGGCCGAGCATGGCTACATTTATCGCAAGGCTGCCGGTCTGGACATGTTTCCTGAGGGCAAGGGTGATTCCGTTCGATTTGCTATCCATGTCGAGATTGCAAATCGTATGGTCAAAGAGAATGATTTTGAACCCAACCCAGATGTGGAACCGAGTGAATACGGAGACGGTATTCGTACGCTACCATTGGAGCGATTGGTTCGAATGAAACTAAATTCATTTCGTCTTAAGGATCGAGTTCACATATTAGATATGATTGACGTTGGTCTCGTCGATGATGGTTGGATCGCAAAATTTCCCAATCCGCTTGGAGACAGGCTCAAATCGCTCCTAGAAAACCCAGATCAATAGTGTGAACCAGAAATGGGAACCGGAGAGAATTCTTTCGAACCAATATCAACACGCTCAAAGCCAATCTCTACGAAGTCACAAAATAGACGACTGGTGCGAGAGGAAAAACGCTAGAAACGCGGAGGTGCAGAGATCGCGGAGTGAGGCGATCAAGATAACCTCTGCGTCCTCAACGCCTCTGCGTTTAAGTTCTTATAGGGCAGAAAAATCGAACGCAGAAAAATGTAAGAAGATAGAGGGTACTCGCTTACAGAAAGTAGCGAATGACGATGTCAGAATAGCGTGAGGCGATGGTTGCTAAGGCGAGTCCTAATACGCTTCCGAATGCTAAGACGATACCTTACTCGCATGAGATGACTTGGAAGATCGTTCCTCGACTGCAACCGATTAAAACCATGGTTCGTATCTCGCCTCGCCTAAGCCTTATCGATAACGATAATACCATCGCGATGAGAAGTACTGTCGCTGCCGTTAATACGAGTGTGCCGACATCAAACAGGACTCGTACCTTGCCAACTAAATCCAGTAACTCGCTTACCACCTCGATCGGACGAATGATCTGATGCTTTTCGTCCGGTGCGAAATACTTGCCCAACAACATCGTTTCCGATTTTTCTAAGTCGGGCAAGCATAGAATGGCCGTTAACGGAAAGTCGCTGCGCTTACCATGAAAATGGAACGACGCGGCGTTCTCGTCGGTGACTTCGTTGTAAGCTGACAAGTTCTCTTTGCCAGCCGCATGCGCGTGATCTCCATCAGCCTCACTATCACTCTCACTATATCCGTTCGCATTGGCGGTTTCACTGCTAACTTTTTTGGCTGCATCTGACGTGGTGTTGTCTGCCGCACTGGTCGTCTTCTTCATCGAATGACCATGCCCGATCCCTTGCATGATCCACGTCGTTTTAAGATCGCAAAAGATAACCTCGTCATCCGCCGTACCGGTAGGCTTTAAAATACCTGTGATCCGCATGTTGAGCGGAGAAGGGCCGGAGAGATCGAACAAGTTCTCGGATTCTGATAGCAGCTTGTCGCCGGGCCTTAAGCTTAATGCCTCAGCAACTTTGGAGCCGAGGATGCAATCTCCTAAACGTGTCCATTTCTCCCCCTCGGAGAATTCGAGATTGCGATACGAAAGATAGACATTCGTAGTGCCTACTACGGGAAAGCCGCCCGCTTTGAACTTCACAAAAAGAGGAATGGCATCACCCAATCCGAA
>JBKCTT010000224.1:0-33199 GCA_046318795.1 Pirellula sp. | reverse complement strand
ACGCACGCAGCGTTGCACAACATGGCAAATAGAAATTTCATGCGGCAAAAACAGTTCACATCGCAGCGGTCTAGGCATTTGAAAATCTCCTCCCACAAATCCTACCAAACTTCTAAGACAATACCAGTGGGTGGCACGTTTAGTTTTGAGTTTGTGTTTAGATTTCGGTGAACCTTGAGAGGAGGACAACCTTCTATAGAAATTATTTCTATCAAATTTTTCTTATGTTGTGATAATGCAAACGAAATGTTGACGATCGAAGGTTCCTATGGCGAAGGTGGCGGACAAATCCTTCGTACCTCGCTCGCGTTGTCCATGATTACTGGCAATAGCTTCTTAATTAAAAACATTCGAGCAGCGAGATCCAATCCTGGTCTACAGCGCCAACACCTTGCAGCAGTCAACGCGGCTGCCGAAGTTTCCAACGCTGACATTGAAGGAAATTACCTTGGTTCAAAAGAATTGACTTTTCGTCCTAACAAAACACAACCTGGTACGTATCATTTCTCTGTTGGGTCTGCTGGTAGCTGCATGCTTGTGCTTCAAACCGTTCTTCCCGCATTGATGCTTGCAGATTCGAAATCGATTTTGACTTTGGAAGGTGGCACCCACAACCCCTTTGCGCCTACCTTTGACTTTCTTGCAAAATGCTTCGCAAAAGTCCTGTATCAAACGGGCACCTTAGTGGATTTGGAACTTGTAAGAGCAGGGTTCTATCCGGCAGGGGGCGGAATCTGCAGGGTGACAATCGAACCCGATAAATCGCCATTGCGTCCTGTCGAGATTCTGGATCGCGGAAAACTGCTCGGTCAATACGCTGTCGCTATCATCGCAAAGCTCCCTCGGAGTATTGGTGACAGAGAGATCAATACAGCGAGTCGTATACTAGGGTGGCCGCAGAATTCCCGCTCAATCCACGAGGTTGATTCCACAGGGCCGGGAAACCTAATCTTCTTGCATTCGGAGTATGAGAATGTCTCAGAAGTGGTGACTGGCTTTGGGAAAGTAAATGTACCAGCAGAATTCGTAGCTAAGAAAGCTGCACGCGAAATGAAGTCCTACCTCATGTCCAGCGCCCCCGTCGGTACGTACCTTGCAGATCAACTCCTGCTCCCACTCGCTATCAAAGGTGGAGGAGTCTTTCGATGTACCTCAACTAGTCTTCATACGCTGACAAACATCCACACAATCAAAAGTTTCCTTGAAAAGGAAATTTGTGCCGAACCACAGGCCGATGGAACCGTCTTGATTACAATTCCCGATGCGTGATTCCCGCATCGCAGATACTCAAAGCTAACTAGAAGGATAACGCCTCATGAAAACCCGAGATCTAAACAACCTAGGTATTCCAAAAGGGCCTGCTATGGAAATTGCGGTCGAAACGATTCGTGTTGCTATCCAAAACGGCTTCGAAGAAACGCAATTACGGAACACTATCTCCAAAATCGTTCAATCACCTCAAGATACGATCGGTGACCCGAACTGGGGGGCTCTCGCGCACGCACTAAAATCAATGTTCGATTCTCAAACGGCTTTCATTCCGCGAGATCAACCCGCGTCTTGGAGACAATGGGGCACTGATTTAGAGCATGACGCCGTTTGCCAAATGGCCAACGCATGCAAGTTACCCATTACTGTTGCTGGAGCCCTTATGCCAGATGCCCACGTAGGTTACGGTCTACCGATCGGAGGCGTTCTTGCTACAAAAGATGCTGTTATTCCGTATGCGGTAGGGGTCGATATCGCATGTCGCATGAAGCTGACCGTTCTTGATATGCCACCCAAAACCTTGGAAACAAAACAGGATAGATTACGTAACGCAATAGAACGAGAAACCCAATTTGGAATCGGAGCCAGCTTTAAAGTCCGACGTCAACATGAGGTTATGGATACCGATTGGTCAGTCTCTCCTATCACACAAGAGCATAAGGATAAGGCATGGAAACAGCTTGGAACCAGTGGAAGCGGAAATCACTTCGTTGAATTCGGTACCCTAACTCTTGAACAAGATGATCTTGGTCTCGCTAAAGGTGTTTATCTTGCACTACTGAGTCATAGTGGTTCACGTGGTACGGGTGCAGCTGTTTGTTCGCATTACAGTAATTTGGCAAAGCGAATGCATCCAGAACTTCCCAAGGAGCTTTTGAACTTGGCATGGCTTGATTTAAACTCTAGCGAAGGTCAGGAATACTGGAATGCAATGAATTTAATGGGGGACTACGCGGCTGCTAATCACGCATGTATCCATAGAGAGATCGCTAAAAATTTGGGGGTAGAAGTTTTGCTTGATGTTGAAAATCATCATAACTTCGCTTGGCGCGAGGTACACAATGGCGAAGAACTGATTGTTCACCGCAAGGGAGCGACTCCTGCAGGTGAAGGAACATTGGGTATCATCCCCGGATCGATGGGGACTCCTGGTTATGTCGTTCGTGGACGTGGTGTAGCCCAATCCTTAATGAGCGCGTCTCATGGAGCAGGCCGTCGCATGAGCAGAACCGCCGCGATGAAGAAATTTCGTTGGCAAGATGTTAAGAAGTTTCTTGATGCACGAGGAGTAACGCTCATGTCAGCTGGACTTGATGAAGTTCCGATGGCTTACAAAGACATTGAGCATGTTATGGCGGCACAAAGCGATCTTGTTGAGAAAGTGGCTCGATTCGATCCCAAGTTGGTCAAGATGGCCAATGCGGGGGAGCGTCCAGAAGATTGAAAACGCATTCTCACTTGTATCGTACGTGCTTCCGTCAATCGCGGGAAAAGTAATGTGAATCAGTGCGGAGATACGTTCGCGTTCTCCGTGCCGATTGCCATTAGTAGTCCACTTCGAAAGGTTCCTTGCAGGTCCTCATTTAACTCACCAATTTCACAAAATCCCCTTGTTCCGAATCGCAATTTGCAGTCGGTTCGGTCACGCTAAGATCTCTTGAATTATTCTTGCATTTGGATTCTCAACCAACGATAACTTTTGTGTTCCCACTTCGAAACTCAAGCTCTTCGCGTCAAGCCCGAATCGATCTAAAACGGTTGCTAGCCAATCGTGATGAGTGACGAGGTCTTTAACCGCATAATGTGAAAATTCGTCTGTTTCGCCATGCACATATCCTGATTTCAGCCCCGCTCCAGCGACCCACATACTAAATCCATAAGTATTGTGATCACGCCCTACATTCTTCAACTCGGTATCTCCAACCGGAACCTGAATCGTTGGTAATCGCCCCATTTCTCCGCCCCAGTGTACCAACGTACTATCAAGTAGCCCACGTTGTTTTAAATCCTTGACTAGGGCGGCGGCAGGTTGGTCTACTTCACGGCATCGGGCTGGTAACTCAGTCGCAATGGAGGAATGGTGATCCCAAGACTGGCCATTATTAAAGATCTGCACAAATCGTACCCCACGCTCTACTAATCTTCGTGCGATCAAGCATCGGGTTCCGTAGTCGCGTGTCGTATCATTATTGATTCCATACATCTCGATTGTTTCTGCCGTCTCGGAGGAAATGTCGAAAGCCTCTTTTGCTGACAACTGCATTCGGGCAGCAAGCTGATAGCTAGCCATTCGAGCGGAAAGGTCGTTATTGCCTGGGAAGTTCTCCGCATGTTTCTTGTTGAACTCCTCTAGAAATCTCAATTGCTCTGATTGTGCAGCTCCTCGCAAATGAACGGGAGGATTCAGATTGAACATACGGGGCTCAGTCGGTCTGACCACGGTTCCTTGGTAGAGAGAAGGTAATCCCCCGTTGGTCCAACTATCGCCCCCGCAAATAGGAAGACCCCAGGGATGGGTAAGTGCTACATAGGCGGGTAGCTCTTGCGATTCGCTACCTAAAGCGTAGGTAAGCCAACTTCCAAGAGTTGCTCGACCTCCAACAATTCCGCCTGTATTCATAGCAAAGAATCCAGGAAAGTGATTATTTACTGCAGAGTGCATCGATCGAATCAGCGTGATCTCATCCGCAATCCCTGCTAGATGCGGCATCAACTCCGAAATCTCCATCCCGCATTCACCTCGCGGTTTGAATTCCCACCGCGGCGCCATGATTTGACGGCTGGCCTGAGCCGCATTGTCGAATTGGATATTACCCTCGAATTGTTGCCCATGTCTCTTGATCAACTCGGGCTTCGGGTCAAATAAATCGATCTGACTTGGTCCTCCCATCATGAACATCGAAATCATCGCTTTGGCTCGCGCTGGTTTAGGAGGTTGCTTAGGAAGCAGATCAAAAACTGGCGCTTCGAGCGCTGGCTTCTTAGGAGCTGCCGTGTCCTGAGCGAACAATCCGTCTTGTTTCAATAGCATTGCCGCCGCAACCGAACCTAGACCAAATGTAGAGGATTGAAGCCAATGCCGCCGAGAACACAGATTGCCCATTGCCGCCCCTATGATATCTCCATTGATTTTTTTCTGAAAAACACTACCCATGGATAAAGTCCCTTACTCCAAATAGAGAAATCGATTAGAAGCCATCAACATTTGGCAGAGGCTAGCTAACCCACGGCGTTCCGGCGCATCGGGTTGTTCTTTGATCTTCTGTTGCCATTTCTCTTCTGGGTCTGCCCTAAATAATTCTGACTGCTGTTTTACGAACGACAGGCAAGAAGCTACTTCCGCAGGATTTGCTTCCACACCGAATGCCAAGGTGAACGCTTTATGTATTCGCTCGTCTGGGTTTGCTGCCGTTGACCAAAGTCGTTCAGACATTTTTTCTGCTGCTTCCACAACCCAAGAATCGTTCATCAGCAACAATGCCTGTGGTGCCACCGTTGACACACTCCGCTGTTGGCAGTTAGGCTTCATTTCTGGCAGATCAAAGGTACTGAGCAAATTCAATTGCAGCGACCGTTGTGAACTTAAGAAGATACTTCTACGTTTGCCGTCTTCACCAGGATCCTTTATTCCTGCGAATAATCCATCCCGCAGAATTCTGGTTCCGATGACGGCCTTACCTTCGTCGTCCTCCGCGATGGGAACACTCGGCCCACCCAAAGTGGGATTCAACTGCCCGCTTATTGACAAAATGGCATCGCGGACAGCTTCTGCATCGAGACGGCGAAGGGACATTCGAGCTAGAAACCGATTATCAGGATCTTTCAAAAAGCTTTCTGCATCGTCTTGTGTTTTACTTCCCTCCACCGATCGATCACCGGACTTCCGAGAGGACCTTTGTTGAAACGTCTTCGACTGTACGATCTGCTTATGCAACCACTTCAAACTCCAACCATGATTCATAAACTCGTGTGCAAGTAAATCAAGCAATTCAGGATGCGTAGGTTTCTGGCCATTGAGTCCAAACTCCCCTGGCGACCGAACGACCCCTGCACCGAAGTGATGCTGCCAGATGCGATTGACGATTACGCGGGCTATCAAGGGGTGTGTACCATCGGTCAGTGATTCCGCATAGGCGAGTCTTCGCTTCTCTATAGAAATCGATTGCGCAGAGTCCGGGGAACGATTCTGCAAAAGTATTTCTAACTCTCTTGGGGAGACTTCATTCTGCGGTGATTCAGGATTTCCTCGGAAGAAAACGGTACTCCTGACCTCAGGCGAGTAATCTTTGATTGACATGATCAATCGGGCGAGCGGTTTACTATCGCGGATTTCTTGTACCTTTTTCTCTTCTTCTTGAAACGCTCTGTGCGAGGCTCCATCGTATTCGACCAATTGACCAACAATCCAGTCAATAGTTCGAACTTTAGGGTGGGCTTCGAGCAATGATTTCTGCTCTGCCGACTGCTCTTGCACCGGAGTATTGACCGCTTTGCGTAAGGCTTCTCTCAACTCTTCAGGAGCAGCATTAATTTCTCGGTCTTGAATGGTTTGGCAATGAGCACGACGGCGGGCATTAATATCATCTTGCAATGCTACCGCACTAGCTTCGATTCTGGCACGCTCCTCATTGGTGGAATCATTAGTAAGGTCTGCCAATCTCTGGCTGGGCTGCTTCCATTGATGAATAGGCATCGCGGGGTCAAAGATCGCGCGCAAACGGTAATAGTCTTCGATGGAAATAGGATCGTAACGATGGTCATGGCATTGTGCACAAGCAACGGATAGCCCGAGTAGGGTCGAGGTAACAACCTGAATTGTGTCCGAAACCGCTTGATTGCGCACCATAAGCGTATTTTCTGTCTCCGTAAGGTCGGGAGCCATTTGTAGGAAGCCCGTTGCAGCGATCAATCGTGCATGCTCATCATTATTGTGATCCACTGGACCGGAGATCATTTGGTCTCCAGCCAATTGCTCCTTAATAAACTGACTGTATGGCAAATCGCGATTTAAAGCATCAATAACGTAGTCTCGATATCGCCAAGCATGTTGCCTTGATCTATCCCCGACAACTTGCCCCTCACTCTCGGAGTACCCTGCGACGTCGAGCCAATGTCGAGACCATCTCACTCCATATTGCGGCGAGTCAAGCAAACGATGAACAACTCGTTCGTAAGCGTCATCGCTTTCGTCTAGCAAAAAATCCTTTATCTCATCCGGTGTTGGAGGTAACCCAATTAAATTGAACGTCAGACGTCGAAGCAGAGTGGCGCGATCAGCAGCAGGGGCAATCTCCAACCCCTGTCCCAACGCCTTCTCGCGGACTAGATGATCTATCGCATCGGAGACTTTTACATTTTCGCTCGCCTCAGGAGATATTTCTTTGAGAATTTGTTTTTTACTGCGAATAGGCTGAAACGCCCAATGCCCCAACTCCTCATTCGTGAAGCGTATCTGTTCCGGATCTTCAGGTTCAGGCCTAGCTGTTTTGGCCCCAAGCCTTAGCCACTTGTTAACTCGCTCCTTTTCTTCTACTGATAGTTTCTTGGGTCCAGGAGGCATGTCATCGGATTGGATCTTTGACAGCAGAAGCGAGTGGTCTGGTTGGTCAACGGATATAGCAGCGCCGGAGTCCCCCCCAGATATCATCAAACGAACCAGCCTTAGGTCTAGCCCGCCTCCCTTCTCCTCTTCCTCACCATGACACATGAAGCAGTGGGCCTTGAAAACGGGGCGTACTTCCTTTTCAAAATAAAATTCCTCCTGCTGATCTACCGAACTCGTTGACGAGAGTGGTTGAGTATCCGGCTGTGCGTGACTCGTGGATGAACAAACCACAAATACAGTGATCGCCAATGCGGCGACGAAAAGACGAATCCTACTAGCGTCGCCGGAGCGATTGAGGTTGTATGCTGCTCCTGGGTGCATTTTACGCCGGTTAGACCACATAAGCAAAACCTGGGGAGGGAGTCATTTCCATGTTCATGAAAACGACCTGTGGGGAGGGATTATGCAGGACGGGGGATTAACAGCGGAACTGACGAACCCATTCCTACTATTTCTATCGTGCCCACTATTCTACCAAAGTTCGAGAGGTTAGTACGACAGGGAAAAAAACTGTCAAGAAAAATCAGCCGAATTTTATGGCTTGTCTGAGGCGGAGCATGATAGGTCTTTTAGCGTCGCACTTATTTTTCAATAGAGGTGAACAGAATTGCGACGCAAGCTAAAGAAGTGAGTTGTTGGGACGGTGTGTCAGCCAACTACGAAATTCCCTCTAGGTATTGGCGGGGCTCGAGCTCGTTCGGTTGACAGCATTTATGTACTCCCAAACGGCAGTTGGCTCTGCAATCGTGCAGAGGGTTGAAACCAACGAAAATTGTTACAGAGTTGAAGCAAACGTGACACCACGTGGCCTCGTAAAAGGAAGTGACAATTACCGTTCGAATAGGTTCACAAAAAAAGTGTTCCTGTCGACTATACCCTGGCTCAATTTCAGACTAAACATTACCCTTGGTGGTGGTTGCGAGTAACATCCTGCTTTTGAAACTTGCCCATTTTTCCATTTTCCCAATCGCTCTCTGCTCGTGTTAGAGTGAAATGCACAAAGACGATCTCACGGATGATCGGTTCGAAAGAGCTCGTTTCCCTATTCAAATCAGCTTGCCACGCGCTCCGGACGCATACTTAACGGACGCGCAGCAAGCGATCAAACGCGAGTATCGTGACTCCACAAAATGGAAACTTCTTCGTTGTCGTAAAGTAAGTGTCCTATCCATATCGGCCAGTAGCACCATTTTCGTTCTTCATGTGGGACACTCCGTTGAATTCGATTGGACATGGGAAGGATCATTGGCCTTTCGCCCAGTGCATATCGCTGGAGATCTTTCCGAGAATAGGACCTTGTTCGATCAAGACTCAAAGGAGGAGCAGCAATCATCGGACTCAATTCTATGGACCGGAGAAGTACTTGAGGTCGACGAAGCCACGGGCCGTATTTTTGTATCAGTCTCTGATCCCGATTACCCTCCGACGAAAGGTTCCTTTTATGTAAGGCCTTTCGAATTTCTTGCCTTTCTCAACTCGGTATTCAATGAACCGGCCTACGATTGCATCCGCTCCCATTTGCCGAATCGTTTGCTAGCGACTGAAGGGGGCGTCCATCCATTAGTAAACAACCCTCAAGCGGTTGGCTTGGAGGACTTGCAACCGTGGTGGAGCAAAGGCTGGAGTGTTTTATGGGGACCGCCGGGAACAGGCAAGACCTACACAACTGGCAAACAAGTTGCTGATGTATTGGCCGACCCATCGGAGCGTATTCTTGTCGTTTCGACTACCAACCGCGCCACCGATGCCGTAGCAATCTCAATTGGGCGTGCCGCGCGTGAGTTAAGTCGTTCAGAGCTCAACAAGGGTACGATACTTCGTGTCGGCAAAGGGGCACGCATGGAGCGTTTCCAAAACGAGAAACTCGTCTCGATGCTCAAAGGGACTGAAACAGAATTTCTTGAGCAAATCGAATTATTGTCTACGGAACTAAATCGGTCTGATGCCTCAGAAGCGAAAGCGATTATTCGCTCCCAAATTAAAGTGTTACAGCGCGAGATGCGCGATGCGTCTCTGAGGAACTTCCTCGATTCTAAAAATCGTGTTATCGTCACGACTGCCTTTAAAGCAACGACACTGCTCAAAAGATCGGAACCTAAATCCGATATCGAGGCTGGTTTTGCACCATTCACAACGATTATGATCGACGAGGCGGGGCTCCTATCGCGAGCAGCTATTTCGGCACTGTCTCTTTTAGCATCACGCCGTGTAGTTCTAGTCGGGGATTCACAACAGCTAGCCCCCATCAGCCGAATTAGCCGCGTTCTACCTACAAGCCAAATGAAGTGGTTAGCCATGAGCGGGCTAAGCCACCTCGATTCGATTGCCAATAAGCTCGACGGCGTTTATGTCCTTCGAGAACAACGACGCATGCACCACGAGATTAGTCAAATCATATCCAAGTACAAATACGATTCCCAGTTGTTTACTGCTCCCGAGGTTTTTCAAAGACCGGCTATTTTACCTCAACCTCTCTCTCCAGACTTCCGCGCTGTTTGGTATGTGTTAGACCAGGAATCAACCGACCTGGCTAGAACGCGTGCCGAGAGAGGCCCTGGCAATCGCAGTTGGATACGCCCCCTCTCCATTGATATCCTAAACCATCTATTCTCGCATGCTGAATTCCAAGAGTCACACGGTCTGTTCTTGTCGCCATTTAAAGCTCAAGCCAGTCTCGTCAGCCAATATCTGGCTGACAACCATATTCAAAATTGGTCCGCCTCTACCGTCCATAGTCAACAGGGTTCTGAGGCGGATATCGTCATATTCGATACGGTGAATGCAGGTAGCTACAGTTGGCCCTACGATGAATGGCAACGTATGATCAATGTTGCGATTAGCCGGGCTCGCGAAAGTATCATGATCCTGGCCAGTAGAGCCGAAATGAATGAACCCTATTTGCGGCCATTGATTCGTCAACTAAAACCTTGCATACTTCGCAAGCACTTTCGTAACTACCGCTGGCTAGACGTTCCGGTATCAGAGGAATACGTACTGCCACAAAAATCGTTAATCAAAGAAACGACAACTGTCGGTTATCAAATCACGAAACGACAGGAACTAAGGCCTGTCCTCTCCCAGGAGCAGCAACGACTGTGTGGACTGGAATTAGATGGGAAGCCAAGGCTAGTTAGAGGTGTTGCAGGAAGCGGAAAAACGGTAGTGCTGGCCCATTGGTTAATGCAGACCGTTCAACGTCTGCGAAAGGAGCAAAATATTCGTATATGGGCAATCTTTGCAAATCGCTCCCTTCAGAATCTCATTTCGGAGTCCATCGTCACGGCTTGGGAACAGGAAACGCAAGGTAAGCCATTTCCCTGGAACCGCGTCTCGCTCCAACACATAAAAGACCTGCTGCAAGTCGTGTTGCCCGAAGTTGGGCTCGACATGCGGGAATTTGGCTTCGATTATGATTCGGCTGCACAAGCTTTCCTCTCTCGCGTTGACCAAAAATCAATTGAACATCGCTGCGATGCTCTGTTTATTGACGAAGCCCAAGACATGGGGCCTACAACGCTCAAACTATTAGCTGCCTTGACTCGCCAGACAAACCATTTCGACTCGAATAGTCGTTCTGTGAATATTTTCTATGATAACGCACAAAATATCTACGATCGCGAAGTCCCAAAATGGACAGATTTAGGTCTCGATATGCGAGGCAGGTCTTCCGTGATGAAAGAGAGCTTTCGAAGCACCAAGCCAATCACAGAGTTTGCGCTAAACGTGTTGTGTAAACTACACCCTCAGATGGACAACCAAGACTACAAAGAGCTAATCGCCAGGGGCTTAGTGGAACGAGTTACTAAGAATGGAATGAATTGGTGGAATGTACGATTTAATCAAATCGATGGACCGACGCCGGAATTTCGTATGTTTGAATCCATAGAGAAGGAATTTGCTGCTATCGCAGAATATTGTCGGCAGCTTATTCTAGTCGAAGGGGTAAAGCCCTCGGACATTACTATGGTATACAACTCGAAATTTGTCCGAGCTCGACTAGAGGAACTAGTTGCCCCTTTTCTACATGACCTGGGCGTTAGCCTTAGCGTTCAGACTAATCAATCGTACCAACGAAATCCAAACGTGATTTTGGCTACCACATCTGCATCTTACAAAGGTTACGATTCCGAAGTGGTAATCATACCGGGAATCGATTTCTTTAGAGCCCAAGATAAAGGGGTGCTAGCGAGCAGTCTATATGTGGCCATGACACGAGCACGTTCGATTCTTACTATGTTCGCGCACCGAAGCTCGAATCCCTACGCCAAAACCATTTTCAATGCTATCGAGCAGAGCCTTGATTGCTTACAGTACAGGCCTGCTATCGATACCGAGATAAGCCCCCAAGACGACATGGCCGAGATCTTACAATGGATAGGTGAAAAAAATCGAAGATGGCTTCAACAGCTCTGGTCGGAAAATAAAGTCTCCCAAGAGCCAATTTTCGCACCAAATGGCGAATTAATCGCTGAGCCTCTTTTCTGGTTTCAACAAAGCGACGCTATTTATGCCTGCTTCGGAGATGAGATTTTGGGTAAGAGAGCAATGCATAGATTGACAGATTTCGGGATAAGAATTTTACCCCGCGGAGACAGCCAGCTTTAAACGCCAAATGCCCCCTAACATCCAATCGCAGAGCAGCGTAGACCAGCCAATACCGTTTCAGCCGCTCTCAGAACCGCATCGGCAAACTAATACCGTTTCAGCCGCTCTCAGAGCGGCGTAGGCAAACGAAATCCGATATGCCGCTCGGAGAGCGGCATACAACAAATAACACCGCATCTGCCGATTTAGCTACGTACCAACTCTTTAAATGCGGCAATCAACTTAGAAGTAATAGGTCCGACCTTACCATCGGAAATACTCCTTCCGTCAATATCAATCACAGGAATCACCTCAGCCGCACTTCCAGTCAAAAAACACTCGTCTGCAACATACAAATCATGCCGAGTCATAGACTGCTCGAAAGCGGTCATACCAAGACTCTTTGCTAGATCCAAGATCGCATTACGTGTAATACCCTCGAGAATACCCGCATCCTTAGGAGGGGTCATTAGCACCCCATGTTTCACAATAAAAATGTTATCACCCGTACATTCGGCAACCTCACCTTTGTGATTGAGCATCACCGCTTCAATACAACCAGCTCGGAGACCTTCGAGTTTGGCCATGATATTATTCAAGTAGTTGAGCGACTTTACACGGGGGCTAAACGCAGCTGGGTGATTGCGAATTGTCGAAGCAGTCACAATCTTGAGCCCCTTATCATAGAACTCAGCTGGATACAATTTAATGGTATCCGCAATAATGATGATCTGTGGATCACTCGTTTGATTCGGATCCAGTCCCAAAGACCCAGCCCCACGAGTGACCACCAATCGAATATAGGCATCGACCAAGGCATTCTTAGTCAGTGTTTCGTATACTGCAGCTTCCATATCCGATTTTGACATCGGAATCGTTAAGCAAATGGCATTTGCAGATTCATACAGGCGATCAATGTGCTCCCTCATACGAAACACTTTTCCAGCATAGCTACGCATCCCCTCGAACACCCCGTCACCATACAGCAAACCGTGATCGTAGACACTGACCTTCGCGTTTTCTTTGTCGTAGAACTTTCCTGATATGTAAATCTGCAGAGCCATAAACTACCTGTAATCTCAACCTTAATGGATCAAAAACGAAACGAATCAGTGCGATCCACGAATGTATCACACTACCCAGATTTTGCCAGGACGGACTTGGTCAACGGACTTTGCCGATGAGTCGACCTGACACGTAGACATGCTCCACTTCCAAACGGTTCGATAAAATGACAAAATCTGCATTCTTTCCCACAGCAATGCTTCCCACATGATCGGATACCCCGGTCCTTTCCGCCGGCGTCAAAGACGCCATACGGACGATTTCATGAAGAGGAATATCCGTCATAGATGCCATGTTCTTTACCATGCTATCTAGTGCCACGATCGAACTGGCCAAACCTCCCTCGGCGGTACGGCCCGATTTGCCATCGCTATAGATCCAATTCTGGTCCCTTTGATCCCCGAATGCATAGCGACCAGTGGGCATATCTAAAGCCCGATTGCAATCACTCACTAGGCAAAGTCGCTTACTGCCTTTGATTTGCCAAGCGAATCTCAATAATTCAGGGCTTAGGTGACATCCGTCTGCTATGACTTCAGTACTCATTTCTGAATTAGCTAATACGTACTCAGTCATACTTGCCTGCATCGGAAACCCGAACCGAGGCCTCAACGAGGTAACGGAACTCATGGCACACCAAAAATGATCTACATGTCGCATCCCTAGTTGAAAGGCAACGTCCATTTCAGACCAGCTTGAATTGGAGTGACCACAAGTGATCAAACACCCATGCATGGCTGCAGTGCGATAAAAATCAGCTGCTCCCGGTAATTCAGCCGCACAAGTCGCAATTCTGACAATACCAGTAGCAAAATAATCTCTTGATTCTGCGTCCGTCGGAAATCGGCACCCACACTTGGTATGACACCCCGCTTTCTCCTCCGCAAAGTACGGACCGTATAGATGGACACCGTGAATACGAGGTAGTTCGTTTCCGAGCTTCAGTGCGTCGAATTGCCCCATAACTATTTTGGTTGCATCCAACATCTGCATTATTTGCTGATGTGTACCAGTCGTACATGTTGGAAAGATTGAGGTCACCCCGTGTAGTAAATGAGCTCGCGCAGCAATACCGATTGCCTCTGTCGTTCCATCCATAAAATCATGGTCATGACCTCCATGCACGTGAATATCGACAAATCCAGGCGACAAGTAACCGCCTCCCAATGATACGACCTCAACGCCGAAAGGTAACGTGTTTGGCATAGGACCAATGTACTGAACCTTACCGTCTTGACACATCACACACGCATCCGAGACCACTTCTGTCTCTAAAATGATTTTTCCTTCATGAAATAGAATCATGCCTTGACCACCAATCATACATATCAAAAAGTGATTCTCTGAGATTTTGTTGATGCCTCACCCGAGACACTCGCCAATCCTCCGAGCTGAGGGCTTGGCTCAACGCATCCGAGGGCCGGCTCTCAAGCAGTTTGGCCATAACCCAACGCTCTGTAGTTGCATCAATCGATGTTCTCCACAAAACGGGACAGCCAAGAAAATTTCGATGCGTCGTCGCGATGACCGACCATGAATTCCAGCGCGCAGATACACAGATTTGTATGCGTCTTATGAAGGACAATTGCTCAAACCCATCGAGCAAAACTATATCGGATTTGTGCCAATTAGAATAAGACTTAAGAAATCGCTTCGATGACTTTCCGTCGTTGTGAAGAAACAAAGACTCGATTCTAATTTCTGGATCGAGCGTCATCAGTTCTTTGGCCAGCGTAATCAAAAGTGTTGATTTACCTGTACCATGCGGTCCAACGATTAACGAGCAACCCCTCTGATTGCGACATTTCTTTGCGAATGTCGACCACTGCTGCTTACCAAAGAACTCATAATCAAGAGCTCCCGGCTGAAAACATCGGGTAGCGAACGGATTTGTAGACTCTCGCACCGATCAATACCTAGGGAAATAGTAGCCTATAGTGAAATAGTCGCCGACATCTTCAGCTTTTTACTGTATTGCTCACCGACAATCGTAGCCATCCAGGCAACTATTTAGCCCGACTCTTAGGTGTAGGGGTTATGCTCCATACCAACAACGACGCTAGCCAGATCGGAACCAATAATAACCAAATGCCAAACCCCAGCGAGTCGTATTTCGATATTCCATGTTCAACCACAGCCTGCAAACTAGATTGATCCGCTCCAGTCGGTTGCTCTGTGCCTGCCAATGTCGGAGAACTTTGGAATCCACCCAAACCATTTATCGATACCGGTAATCCTGGCACTGAACCTCCGGAGTGATTCTGACTTCCCATCTCTACTCCCCACGGACCAGAGCCGGGAGTTTGGGAAGCAGAAAGGGCTCCATTCCCAGTAACATCAGCA
This sequence comes from Pirellula sp., assembly GCA_046318795.1. Taxonomy (GTDB): domain Bacteria; phylum Planctomycetota; class Planctomycetia; order Pirellulales; family Pirellulaceae; genus JBKCUI01. The sequence continues at coordinate 18,333 of JBKCTT010000224.1, read as the reverse complement.
CCGTTTGGTAACGAATTTGCCGCGGGAGATCCTGCTCCCGATAACTCCCGTGGAAAGGGCACCACCCCGACGGCAGGAAGAATCAAAGCCAGGCAACTTGTCGCGCAGATAATGATAAGACTGATAAACTTAATGGATTGCATTCCAGCTCCAGGAAAAACAACGATCCAGAGGGGAAAAATGGTCTAATATGTCAGTCGGACATTACCACACAGTGCCTCCCAAAATCGATCCGAATCAGTGGTTCCGCGGTCAAATCATTCCATTTTTCTACGAAAAGAATCCTCCAGAAACTATACACAGGTCCGTGTAGGTGCAAAAAATCTCCAGGATCTTAAAAAGCATGACGGAAAAGCTATCAAAAAAACCCCTCTTAAGCTCTCTTTCTTTGGGCATAAGAGTCACGCCGATCGCACTCTCCCTGGTCGCCAGCGCCACTGCTTTGGGACAATTCGCTCCAAACCGATACGACCAATATCGCCACTCTATTCAGTTTCTACCTTCCGTACAGGTAACGCCCGTACCTAGTTATCCTGCTGGAATTCAGTCCGTTCCGTCCGCACCGCAAGCGATTCATAGCTACGCGATCCCCATGGGGCATTCTAAAGCCTTGCCAGCGACAACGCGTCTTATACCTGCACTATCCGCCCCCGCTGTGACTCGGAACGATAACCCTTATCCACGACATCCAGAAGCAGCCGCTGGGCGAACTAGTGTTCCGACAACTAAACAGAGTCATCCACAGCGCTCGAACGATCCAACGTTGGCACCCGGTTCACAAAGTATGAACCAATGGCAATCGTCGCCAGCGAAGCCAATGGTTCTACCGAGTCCCAATTTTGCAAACGTACAAGAAGTAGGCCAGGGACTAGGCACTCCCGGTTTGATCACACCAGGTTCCGTCGAAAGGATGGAGCAGTCTGGATTAGTAGTCGAAGATTTCCGGCCTCCGCAACCGCGCCCGGAAAACTTCTCGCTCGAGGGACTGCCGCCAGAACCTAGGCGTGCATTTTACGATCAACTCCAAGTGCCTGAGAGGGGCCGAGTCATGTCGGCGCGTGTGCTAACAGACGAGACACCAGATTCGCCTCCATCGAATGAGGCGCCTGCCGTATCGAAGCATGTCGCACCGATCCCCCTCAACGCACTACCTCAGAGCGAGCCTCTCAGGCCTACAACGCCTCTAGCAGGCGTTGAACCGACTCCAATACTAGACGCCACCCGAAAAGCAACACAATCGGCCTCTAATGCTTTGTCGATACCAGAGGTTCCTTTGCGGAATACGATTAACGATTCGGTCATTTCCCCATCAACCGTAAATCCAACACCTACCAATCCAACCAACGTCCTTCCATCGCCGACTATCGCCCCGGCAGGAATAGATATAGCAGAAACCAGCGAACAGGCTGCAGCGCTGGAAACTCAATTTTCAAAGCAGCTGGAGGAAATGCAAACAAAAGTTAAAATCCTGAGCGAACAAAATGCTAAGCTTGAGTTCATGGTTAATGCCATGACCGAAAAGCTATCGAAACTGGAGCCGGCTCACAGAGAAATGGAGAAGCAGCTCAAAACTGCTCTAAAATCAAAAGAAGCGAATGAGGACTTTATAAAACCAAATAAGCAAGATGCATTGCAAATCGATAACGATAAAGCTCCTGAAAAGAAGGACAAAAAGAAGCCCAAGATTCGAGTCGAAGTCTAGTTTTCTCGATCCAATCAAGATCGCAAATCGTAGGACTTAAATATTGGTCACTTACGTTCTTCATTGCCTCAGGTCCATCTAGCGTCAACGGAGTGAGTCAAACTCGTTCGGCAACACGCCCTAACTTATTTCAGGCATTACTTCAGTCGACAATATCCCACGACGTCATCCTTGGCCGGCTTCTAAACTAGGTCACAGCTAAGGCCTGAAATTCGAGCACTTTCTTAGGATTGTTCACGATCCTAACTTGACGCTTAAGCCTGGGATTTCCGAGCCGACAAGTCTCTTGCTCAAGTGGCCGGCTGGGATTCTTTGATAAAAGATCTGTGCTGATCGAAACACTTAGAATTAACGCTTATTAAGCATTTACGGAGGCTTGAGCACGTCAGGCTCATAAAGTGTGATTATATAAGTCTGTCAAAATAATGTAAAATTTTCGATTGCAGCATCAGCAAAAGCTTGCAGAAGGCAAAGGGGCTCCCTTAAGATTTCGGACCTTCTCCAATTCTTAATCTTTGCAAGTTGAGTCTTGTCATGCCAGGTTTTTCGCTCTCAGTCCGCCGAAGAGTTAGCAAGGATCACGGATGTTCTCTTATTCAGAGGAATCGACAAAGAGGTCGAAGACGATTCCGGAATCACGTAATCGAATCACTAGAACCTCGAACAATGATGGTCTCGGATTGGCAAAATCCAGTCCAACCACTCGATGTAGATAACGACAGTAGTATCTCACCTTTGGACGTGTTAGTTGTTATCAACTCAATCAATCAAGGCAACATAGGTCCCTTTGAAACCATAAATGTTGCGGACGGCTATTATCTTGATGCCGATGGTGACGGACAATTATCACCGCTCGATGTATTGGCAATCATCAACTATCTTAACAATACAACTCAGGACAATGGTGGCGGATCTTCATCTGATCACGGTAACTCACCTGTTGGTTTTATTGCCATTCCGTTAAGAGAATTACACGGCCAATCGAACGAGTTAGTCGCCATCTCAAGTCAACTCGTGGGTGGTGCTATAGGCTTCAGAGAAATGGGTGTGTATGTTGCCGAAAGCTCAACAGGCCATATGGGTGGATTAACACCAGGTCAGAGTGGCTATAGCAGCTCCGTTCTTCGCTCAACAACCAAGCGAGTACTCTACTCAAGTAGCTCAAGCAACCAGATTGCGTCCAATATCGAGGTCAATGCAACTAGTCGACTTTGGCTATATATCACGCAGAATACCGCAACACACCCAGACCCGTACCGGCATGTGAGAGTTAGTGGAATCGCGGGTGATGGAATACAAATCCGTTGGGAAGAAACGGCTAGTTCAGGATTCACTAGCATCATAGGTGATCGAGGTTTTGATGATGCGATCGTGGATCTTTCGTTCTCGGCACCATTTCGTCGCAACACAAATCCTGTGATAGGGAACATTCCAAACCAAATCGTTACTGAGGAAGCACTCTTCGCTTTGCTTGTGACCGCCATGGACCAAGAAAACGTGTCTTCTGAGTTGCGATACAGTTTGCTCGCATCACCTAACAGGGCTACGATCGATCCGGTCACGGGATTGATAAGCTGGTTGCCAGAAGAACATGAAGGGCCTGGGAGATTTACGTTTAATGTTCTAGTTAACGATCCGCACGGAGGCTTCGCCTCTCGATCTTTCTTCGTTGATGTTATAGAAAGCAACCGTCGACCGACATTGATGCCTGTCGATACAAGAACGATCCTGGCGGGTGAATCCGTCACGATCCAATTGAATGCGACCGATCAAGATTTACCCAGAAATGCATTAAGCTATTCGCTTCACGGAAGCGTACCGACGGGGGCTAATATCAATAGTCAGGGACGCTTAAGTTGGATAACGTCTGCAAACACACCATCGGGAACCTATCAATTCAGCGTTCGGGTGACCGACAACGGCGTCCCTCCATTATCGAGCGATATTCCAATAAAAATTCACATAACCTCCCCTCGTATTGACATCGTGGAGGATGATCGCTTTATCACTGAACATCGAATACCTTTGACGCTCAATGCAAATATTGCAAAACTAGAAATAGAGTTTGACGGGTTGCAATTTGATCGACGATCTCGAAGCATGATTAAAGATGCTTTTGAAATCGCTTTGATCAATTCGAATGGTGAACCAGTTAGTGGTGTCGTGTCGAAAAACAAAGATGCCTTTTTTAATCAGACTGAGAATCTGCCACCTCTGGTCGCAACCAATGCTACGCATGGAGTTACGGAAATAGGTCCTGCAGATCATGGTGGCCAGGTGGTCCTCGATGTGTCTCACCTGCCGGATGCTTTCGTCGGCGAGGTAGTGTTTCGGTTGATCAACAACGATCAAGACAATAGCACGCGGGTCAGAATCAATCCCGAGATTAAGCAAGTCGCAGGGGTTAAACGCCCCTCAAGCTCATTGGCCGTTCAAAGGCCGTACGTTCATATTAATCATGAAACCAGTTTGCCCATGACTCAAGAAGACTGGTTGCAATCAACGTTGCTAAATAATCGTTTTAGAATTGACTATGACTACACGACCTACAATGCATTATCCAACATCGTAACAACAGGGGTGACTTTGACCAATATTGGTGAACATGCTGTCCCGAGTCCGCTCTGGGTGTCGTTGCACAATATCACAAGCTCACAAGCCAACTGGGAAAACTTTTCCAGCAGATTGCCACTAAGCCGAGGAAGCGGTCTCGATTTATCTTTGGAGCCGTTGCTGGGACAACCCATCTTAAGTTTATCGAGGGCTACCCCTTCTCGCTTGTATGGAAATCATGCTGACCTTTTGATCAAACCAGGTCACTCAATGCGATTTACGTTTGATCTATTCAATGATTCGATGGAAAGATTTCAGTACAACCTGGATTGGATCGGGTTGGTTCCGAGTCCACCAGAGATAACGAGTTCCCCTGCCTCAGGCGTCCCAGCCAACGGTCAGTTTTCTTACCAGATTAGTACGAACAACGAGTATAACTCGCTAACCTATTCGTTGCTCTCGGGCCCAGCTTCAATGGTCCTAGATTCAGAAACCGGACTTTTGTCGTGGAATACATCGATATCGGATATTGGATCCCACCAAGTTACGGTTGTCGTGTCTGATCCATTTGGCGGCGAGAACTCTCAAACATTTACTCTTGAGGTACTCGAGCCCAATTTGAATAGGCCACCGATTTGGATCACCTACCCAAATGTTGATGCCTTTGTCAATCAAGAATACATCTATCCCTCTCAAGGAAAAGACTTAGATCAAGACGAGCTTGAATACAGACTTGTATCTGGTCCGAGTGGTTTTTCCGTGAACAGAAGTTCTGGGGTCGTTACATGGCTTCCAAGATTGGAGCATTTGAATCAACGTTTCAACGTAGAATTGGAGGTTAACGACAAACGAGGCGGTTTTGCAACTCAGGCCTACACGATTCAAGTGAATCCCAATCCACAAAACAAACCGCCAGTGATAATCTCACAACCGCAAATCGAATACGATCTATCCAGTATTGGCAGTGGTGGACTTGGGACTGTTTCTCCTCGTTTGATCGATTTGGATCTTGAACCAGACGAAGTCGCTCGCGTCCCCGTGAACGTGGTTGTGGAAAGCAATATTCCAAAGGTTGACATCTTTCTACTGTTCGATGATACAGGTAGTTTCGCCTCGACAGCACCACAGCTTGCCAGCCTGTTTCCGGAAGTGATTAATAGAGTAACTTCAAGCCTGCCTACGGTAGATTTTGGCTTCGGTGTTGGAAGATTTGAAGATTACAATATTGAACCATTCGGTACACCGGTTGACCGCCCGTTTGTTCTGAGCCAACCTATATTGCCGATGTCGCATTCTTACTTTCAGGAAGCGATTTCGGCTGCTTTGGACAGATACGTTCCAGGCTTTGGAAAAGATACTCCTGAAAGTTTAGTCGAGGCCCTTTTTCAAGTAGCAACAGGTGCGGGGTTTGATGGCGATTTCGATGGACTGACGTCAGGCAGCGGTGTTGCTGGGCAAATCGGTACTCAACTAACGCCTGGTCTTACGGGAGACGTACCATCATTTCAAAGGATTTTAAACGATAACCTTGCCAACGAATCAGATATGGGCAGCTTCGTCCCCTTTGGCCCTGGCTCTCGAGGCGGGGCAGGCTTTCGAGATGGTGCAATCTCCATCATTTTGGTAGCTACCGATGCGGGGATCGCGTATCAACCCGATAACGCTGAGCAGATTTCAGGTTTTCAGGGCATTCAGATCCCAACAGAAAGTTTCACGGTTGCATCGCGTCCTCAAACCCCGAACGGCAGGGGCGCGACCATTCAACAAGCGATCGACGCGCTGCTAGCACAAAACGGACTAATCGTCGGGCTCGGAACCAACCGAAAAGTGAATAATGTTCCTCGCCGTTCCTTAGAGGCGTTTGCTTTGGCGACTGGGGCGGTCAATCGCTCGACTGAAGCAATCGAATCGAACATAGACGATGATCCTATTCTTCCTGGAGAACCACTTTACTTTCGTATTGCCTGTGGGGCAGATAACGATGAAGATGCGGGTAATCCACTAGGAGAAGGGGAATCCGGTGTGGATGATGGCGGTGATGGAACAGGAGACTCCGATGGAGGTGAAGCATGTGGCTCCACTGCAAACGAGATGTTGGTCAGCGGAGTTTCCTTGGCGATTGAGGCAGCGGTCCGCTCCGCCCCCATTCTTGTTACCCTTCAGTCTGACGATTCACAGAGTATCTTTCGCAATCTGTCCGGAAATGTACTGGGAACGAACCAAGGACGCTCTGAGTTTCTGGCTGAATTCAGAGGAGATGGACAATCGCACCGTTTTGAACTTCAATTCGAGCGTGTTGGCACCTCGGAATTACTCGGGACGATCCCCGTCGCCATCAACGACCGGTACCGATATGATTCAAAAGCAATAGATCCAGACGGTGATCAAGTTACCTATGCGCTTGCCGGAGAGACTCACGGTGCGAGCATCGATTCTAATTCGGGAAAAATCCGTTGGCGGCCTCCGGCTCCAGGTGCCTACAGCTTTACTTTGATCGCAACTGATATACACGGAGCCTCCGATACGCAGGTCTGGTCAATAAACGTAGGAGATATCCGTCAAGACAACAGTCAACCCATCATTGAATCCATACGCGATCTAGTTGTCATGCAAGGCAATAGTCTCCAATTTGATGTATCAGCCCACGACCCAAATGAAGGAGATCAATTGCGATTCTCCATCTCCGGGTCAACTGCATCGCATGAAAGAATCTTAGACGGACTATCAATCAATTCCAACTCTGGAAGAATTCAATGGACAACCTCCGACCTGAATATCGGTCAGCATCAGGTCTATGTCAGAGTAACGGATGGACGGGGAGGAGTTGCGGAGGCACCACTAAGAATTACTGTCCTTCCTCTCGGGGCTAGCCTTAACACTAGTCCAATCATTACTTCCGAAGCCAATCCTCTCGCTGTCGTGAATGAAACCTATCGCTATCAAATCATCGCGATTGATCGAGAATCCGATCCACTTGAGTTTCAGTTGCTTAGCAATCCTACGGGAATGGTAGTCGACCGTTCGACAGGCGAGATTGCTTGGAGACCGTCAAATGAGGATATAGGTTTATATGAGGTATTACTCTTAGTTAGCGACGGCCGAGGAGGTAATACGAGCCAAAGCTTCTCGCTGTTTGTACAAAATGCAAATCTACCACCGATTTTTGCCTCAAAGCCTATTTTGGAAATAGGTTCAGGTAGCACTTGGCGCTACCTGCCTATCGCGGTCGATCCCAATGGTGACACAGTCACTTACTCGGTACTTAACGCGCCTCTTGGGACGCAGATGGGTACATCCGGTTTGATAACCTATTCGTCAACCGATCATGGGTTGCATCACGTTAAGATTCTCGCGGACGACAAGAAAGGTGGTCTAGCTGTACAAGAATTCCTCTTGGAGGTCAACAATAACACTCCACCAGAATTTAAGTCGATCCCGAAGACCAAAACTATTTTAGGACAAGACTATCGATATACAATTGATGTAGTCGATGCGGATAACGATCCATTTAGCCTGACTCTTGCTCAATCGGCGATAGACGCTGGTTTTAATCTAAATGGGAGTGTTCTGCGCTGGTCCCCTCAATCCACGGGAGAATTCGCAGTACAGCTGTTCGCAAAAGACGAACATGGCGCAACCACAGTTCAACAATTCTCTATACAAGTTCTCGAATCCATTGCTGGGAATAATCCGCCAGAGATCATCACACTAGCAAGTGGTCCTGCCATGAGAGATTCCCTATGGACCTACTCGATAAAGGCCTTCGACCTAGAAGATGACCCGATAAACTTTTCTCTTCAATCCGGTCCCCTTGGTGCGACGCTAAACCATTTGACCGGAATCCTACAGTGGATACCTTCGAACGATGGACTCTTTGACTTCGTGGTCACAGCGTCAGATTCACGAGGTGGACGATCTGAACAGAAATTCTCACTAACTGTTTTGCCAAATTCACCACCTTATTTTACGTCTAAACTCGAACCCAATTTAATAAAAGGCCAACTCTACAACCATACGCTAGTCGCTGTAGACCCCAATCCCGAGGATTCGATTTCCTACAAGCTTGCGACTATCAAGCCACTATCCAATCCGTCTGAGGATTTTTCGATCCCAGAAGTGGAAAGCCAATCTGGCCTTTTGACCTGGCAACCCGATACCACAGGTGTCTACGAAATCATTTTTGAAGCTCGTGACAATCGGGGATCAGTCACCTCAAAGCGTGAAGTCGTTCTGATCACAGATCCCGATTTGCCGAACCAAAACCCATCGATCGTGAACTCCCCAAGACAACGGATTCAAGCAGAACGAATGCTGATCCATCAGTTCATTGCAATCGATCCTGACCATGACAGGCTTTCCTTCAGACTGTCAAGCGGCCCGGAGGGCATGCAGCTAACCGATAAAGGTCTTCTTAGGTGGAACCCTTCGTTGAGCGATTTGACGACAGAAGCCAATCCACTTGGCTTTAAAGTTGAAGTTAGCGACGGACGTGGCGGTATAGATTTGCAGACATACTTCATTCACGTCACGGATCATAGCATTAATACAGTACCAATCATAACTTCGACACCGAGATCGAGTGCAATTGTCGCTAAATCGTTCGAGTATCAAGCGATTGCTAGGGACGCTGATAACGACACGCTGGTTTGGAAACTAACAGCTACGGATGGCACCTCCCTTCCAGCAGCCGGTGCAACGATAGATCCATCAACGGGACTATTTCGTTGGATTCCCTCAGTCAACCAAATTGGAACTCATCATTTCCAAATATCCGTGTTCGATCCGTTTGGTGGAATCGATCGACAGAATTTCAGCATCACCGTTCGTAGTGTCAATCGCCCAGCTAATATCGAAAGCACGCCACCTAGAATCGCGGTGATTGATACGGAATACACTTACGATGTAAAAGGGTTTGATCCCGATCTCGATACCGTCTCATATGTAATTGTAGGGACAGCCCCTGATGGTATAACACTACATCGAGAAACCGGACGTTTATCTTGGACACCCCAATCTATTCAATCGATTCAAATCCAAATACGCGCCGTTGATACCTTTGGGGCTGGCACCAATCAAAAAGTTTTAATTGACGTTTATTCCGAGCGACCGAATTCGCCTCCCGTCTTTAAACCCGTCAATCCTGGCTTTGCAGAAGCCGGAAGAACCTACAAAAAGAGCTTTTTTGCGACGGATCCCGACGGTGATGTTATCTCATACCGCCTCGAAAACCCTGTTCCAGGAATGACAATCAACGAATCCACTGGAGAAGTGACCTGGACTCCCGCCGACTCAGATATCGGTAAGGACATTTCGATAAGTCTCGTCGCCACGGATGAGAGAGGTAAAATCGGACACTACGACACAAAAATTCCTGTCCTAGCTCCAAATCATCCTCCTGTATTTGTGTCTCAACCACAGCTTACTTCTATAGCTGGAAATATATATCGGTATGACATGAGGGCTGAAGATGAAGACGGCGACCGACTGGTATTCAGTCTGCTGTCCGTACCTCCTCAGGTATCGTTTGACGAACGGACTGGCCAGGTGAGCTGGGCTTCAAGGACCGAGGATGCAGGCAAATCCTTTACATTCCGAGTTGCTGTTACCGATGAGCGAGTAACGCAACCCGTTGCGCAGCAGTGGACGGTGAACTTGTCAGCAGATCAAACTCCCCCCACGGTTAATTTGCTTATCGTTGGAAATGAAGACGATGTCTTTGCATTTGATCCAGGAACAACCCTTGGGTTCGTGGTTCGTGCACATGATCTTGGACGTATAAAGACAAAGCGACTACAAGTAAACGATCAGCAAATTAGCCTCAATGACAGTGGATTTGGACAATATACCTTCTCAGAACCCGGTGCATATCAAGTCACAGCAACTGCGATCGACGCCTTCGGGAACGAGGGACTGACGACTAAAGAGATTTTGGTACGCAACCCTAATTCTCGTGCCCCATCCGTTGTGGTTCACTCACCGATTCGGGGAGCTGTAGTTACGTCTCCTGTCCCGATTCGCTTGAGTGTCTCGGACAGTGATAACGACCTAAAAACAGTACGCGTCTTTTTTTCGCCGATTGATCGATCCGTACCGTTTCAATTATTAGCTGAACAATCTGCTGCAGCTGGATCGACGCTCGCCCCAATGGAGAATGAAGATCTGGGGCTATTCGATCCTACGATCCTAGCAAACGGCGATTATCTGATACGTGTCGTCGCTACCGATACAGCTTTCAATCAATCTATGACTACCACTCGAATAACAGTCGCAGGTAGGCTAAAGCTTGGTAACTTCACGACAAACTTCGTCGATCTATCGTTGCCTTCAACGGCGATGCCCATCGAAATTCAAAGGAGGTATGACACGCTTAACGCAAACAGAATCGGAGACTTTGGCTATGGTTGGAGCTTAGAAGTAAAAACAGTTAAATCGCGTGTCGAAACCGAAACGCTGGGAGGTCCTGGGCTCCAAGGACTAAGGGCTTTTGTCGATGGCACGCGTGTTATTATCACGACACCCGATGGAAGTGAACAGGGTTTCACTTTCCGAGGTATACCCGATCAAACGCTCTTTGGCATCATTCTAAGTTGGAAAGCTTGGTTTGAACCCGATGAAGGTAACACGTTTACTCTCTCCTCCCCTGCCAGTGGATTACTAAAGAACGGTGAGGAATACGTTTCGGCATTGGGTACCCCCTTTAATCCTGCGCACTCAGAGTTTGGAAATGTTCTTGAAGCGAAATCTGTAATCGAAAAGATAACCTATCGAATTAATGCAAGGACTGGAACATCCTCGACGATTATCGATCGAAATAGTAATTCAATGACAATTACCGAGGATGGCATCTTATCCAGTGCTGGACGGTCCGTTCAGTTTGAACGGGATAGCCTCGGTCGCATCGTCGCGATCAAAGATCCGCGGGGCAGCACTATCCGATACGAATACGATTATGCAGGCAACCTAACACGTGTCATCGACCGTATGGGGGACTCCGTACAGTTCCATTACTACTCGGAACCAAAACACTACCTGGATCGTATCGTAAACCAATTGGGTTCTACAGTGGTGAAAGCCCGGTACACCAATGCTGATTTTAAGAATGGATCTTCAGGTGGACAGGATGGAGACGGTGAACAAGCACCCGTTCACTACGGAAGATTGAGTTCAATCGAAGATGCGAACGGAGTCGTGACACAACTCAAATTCGATAGCGAAAAACGCGAACAAGAGATTCGTAATGGCGATGGGTTGATCGCCAAAGTTTCCTTAGATAACTTTGGCAATGTGGTCCACACAATTGACAGAGCAGGCATCGAGTTTTACCGCACCTATGATCTTCCCCAAAAAGGACTGGTGGTATCGGAAACAATCATTGTCGGCGCGATTGACGAGCATACAGAGGAAACAAATGACTTAGTTACTCGCTATTCATATAACAACTTTGGCCAAGTTACGCTGATGGTTGATTATCGCGGAAATGAAACTAGGTACGCTTATGGTCGAACAGGTGAACCGAAGTCGATCCTGACGCCTGAAGGGGTTAGTACATTTTTCCAATTCGATGAAGATTTCAATTTGACCATGCAATCCTCTTCCGAGGGGACCTACTCGACCATCTCTTACGACTCAGCGGGTAGACCGATCGAAATTCGATCCGGTCGCTTTGAGGCTTTCGACGGAGAGAGCGACGGATCAGGCAGTGGCTTAGGTGATGGTGGCTCCAACGAGGACACACAAGGAGGGGTTCTAAAAATCGAATACAACACGTTCGGAGAAATCACGAAACTGACAGACACCGATGGAAAGACGCGTTCGAATACCTATGATCCCAATGGGAATCTCGCTCTCTCAGAGTTTGAGTGGATCGATCCCGAAAACGCGAGTAACAGAAAATTGCTCCCGGTCAAAAATGAACACAATTTTAATGACCAACGTGTCGGTGCTACGAACTCGATTACCTCTGTTTCATTCGAACTCGATGCGATGCGACGAACATCGCGATCGATCGACGGCGACGGCTTCGCTTCAGAGTCTCGCTACGACAGGACCGGAGCCGTTGTTGAAAGCCGCTCCCAACGGATGGACCAATACGGTGAACTTAAGTGGTTCGTTAGTCGGTTCGTTTACGATACATTGGGTCGGGTTATCTACTCGACCGAAAATGCTCTTGAGAGTGTTGCGAATAACGGGACGTCCGGTTCTTCCGTGGTGTACGACAATTTAGGTCGAGTTGTAAAAAACGAGGCTCGTAGAAATGTAATGATTGAGGTGACTCCAGATGAGAATAACCCATCAGTCTTTTCATCAAAGCTTGTCAACTCTGGCCATATAACGTCCATTACGGATTCAACCTTGGATAACCTAGGTAGAGAAATCGAAGTCAAAAATGAATACGGAAATAGGGTTCAGACGTTGTTTGACGCTTTTGGCCAGGTCATAGAGAGCCGCAGAGAAGTCTTCGATTCTTCTGGCAAGTCGGCTTGGCTGACCAGTAGGGCTGTTTACGATTCACTTGGTCGCGTTTTAGTGAAGTCCTCTGAATATTCAACGGAAATCAGTGTTCCCATTGGCGCAGGCGTGTCCCCTAAGATAGAAGCGTCCTCTTATGTCTACGACTCTCAAGGTAGAGTGACGAGCGTCTTGTCGCTTATCAATGTTATGATCGAAATCTCAACCAACGCTCAGGGCGCTTATTCCGCATTGAATTCGTCGGGCTCAATGATTAGCCAGACAAAGAAAATTTACGACAGCCTCGGACGACTGTATAAGGAAGAAAATTCTCAAGGTCAGATAACAGAATTCGAGTACGATGCACGAAACCGAAGGACCGCCACGCTTGGACACCCAATACCGTCTCAATCAGTCGGCCTTGAATCCCAATATCCCGGCTTAATGGTGCGCACTCGCAATGAAGTTACGATCAACGAATATGGACAGACGACACGGGTTCGTAGCAATATTATTCAAATCGAAACAACGACCGGCCTCGTCGTTAGCATTGATCGAACGAAGATGCATGAGGTTCAGCAACGATTCAACGCCGAAGGTAATTTGGTCGAATCAATTTTCCCCGACGGCACATCGATTAAAACAGAATATGATTCGACTGGCAAAGTCATTTCCGAAACTGATCAGATGGGAAATCTTAAACGATTTGGTTACGACCGATCAGGAACTCTATCCGAGAGTATGTTGCCTAGCTTCAAGAATCCGACCAACCAGTTAATTACGCCTACCTACCGGTACGCTTATGACGAACAGGGGTTAATGGTGTCTCTGATTGATCCATTGAATCAAGAAACGAGATTTACTTACTCCGATCGCGGTCTAATGACATCGAGAACTCTTCCCTCTCAGGACAGAGAAACAATTGAGTATAACTCGGAAAATCGAATTGTTCTTAACGTTTCCTTCGAAGGAATCCATCAACGAACTGTTTACGATGAAACGAAAATAGGCGAAGGCCGATTGCTGGCTCGAGAGTGGTTCGCTAACGCGGCAGACTACAACGCATACCGTGCAACTGGAGAGTTCAATGGTAATCTGCCGGTAAACAAAAAATGGGAACGCTTGAGCTTTGAATATGACCTTCATGGTCGAATCACGAAGCAGATACAGGAAGTGTTCCTCGGTGCAAACAACGGTGTGCCTATCGCTGTAGAATCCCGACAAGCGTGGATATCCGAATTCGATCGAAACGGACAGGTAACGCGCATAACCGGCCCCACTGGGTTTCTCTCTTACGAATATGATGGTTTAGGACGAAAGTTAGCTACTGTTGGAGGAGACACTACAGGACGAGTGTTGCTCCGCTTAGAATACGGGTATGACAATCTCGGTCGACTTAAAACGGTCAGCACAGTGACAAGGAACGGAAAGCAGGTCGACGCTAATGATGCCCTTGCTGGGTACCAACCCGAAAAGACATCATATCATTACGATCCGTTTGGAAGACTTGCATACATCGACTTGCCAAATCAGGTCGTAGAGGCTTACGAATTCGACCTGATGGGACGACTCTTGAGCCTGAGGCACCACGAATCGGATATCGACAATCGTGATCTATCCGACAATCCCAAGTTGTCGGAATTTGTCTATGAGTATCGAGGTGATGGGAAACGGACATCCCTCGTTGAACGATTTTGGAATCCAGCAGTGGGTTCTGATCCCTTGCAGGAAAATCGCTATGATTGGGATTATGACCCAACCGGTCGATTGATTCGTGAGATGATGGACAGCAGCGATGACTCGTTAGATAGATCTGAAAGCTTCGTAATGGACGCCACCGGAAACCGAGTTGAGAGAAGGCTGGATCGACCTGGAACACAGAACGATCGCGTCGAAATCTATTCCTATGATGTAAATGATCGAGTTCTTGCCGAATATGAGTATTCGGTAACTCTCCCCATTACCGGGCAATTCGTCCCTGAGGATTCCACGTTAATCAAATCGACAAGTTACGAATGGAACAAAACACAGCAGTCCAAGAAATCGGAGGTCACGAAAGGAGTTGGTAAAGTGACGCACATGATGGAGTACGATTTGCAAGGCAAACTAGCAAGTGTTGCGATACATCGATACGACGAAAATAATGGATTTATTGGTGGCACGAAGGAGCATTATGACTACGACCTCAATGGGATTCGCATCGTAACCACACGACTGGAGAAAGCCAACTCGGAAAGCGGTACATGGATCGAATCTGCGACGACAGAATACCTCATTGATTCCATTAATTTTACAGGTTACGCCCAAGTTGTTTTAGAGACACAGGTTGCAACAGATCAAGGTGTCAGCGGCGGACAGCCGAGGTTTAGGAGAGTTTCGTATGTATACGGTTTCGATGAGATCACGCAAACGCAGCTGGAAAGTAGTACTTTAGACGGTTCGGACTCAGCGGAGTCAAATTCATCTACGGCAACATTTACGCATGATGGGCATGGAAGCGTAAGAGCGTTGATAGGCCCCGATTCCACACCGGTGCAATCATTCGTTTACGCTGCGTACGGTGAGCTTCTTGCGGTGTTAAATCCCACTGGTATGTTGCTCCCCGTAACGGCCTTGCAAACAACTATGCTGTACAATGGAGAAGCGTTTTCTAATGCGACAGGCACGTACAACATGCGAGCTCGCTGGTATGACCCATCTCAAGGCCGATTTGAGCGACTCGATCCCTTCTCTGGCAGCCAGAACAGTCCCCAAAGCTTCCACAAATACGCCTTCGTCCACAGCGACCCAGTTCAAAACATCGACCCTACAGGGCTATTTAGTATTAGTGGTACGCTTTCAGGAATAAGCATTTCTGGTTACATGCGTAGTGCGACAAACTTCGTCGTTAGCGCAACAGCGAGAATTATAATCGAATCCTTAAAGTTTGGAGTCCGACACTGGAAATCGCTTTTATTTGCTAACTTGGGAAGCCGATACTTTCTGCGAAACGAACCAAGATCCCAATCTATTGGGGAAGTAAACAAGGTCGCAGAGCTAGCGGCGTTAGCAGCTGCAACGTACGACGGTACACCTCTTGATCCCACATACCAATCGAATTGGCGGCAATTGTCAATTCCTATACTATCACAGGCTCCGGGGAGCGCCGACACGTTTGATGGATTTAGGGCAGTTGTGTGGCAACACACTACCGGTCGGGTGGTAATTGGGTATGAGGGCACAGATGACTTTTACGATGTATTTGTAGATGGATCTAATGCAGTTGGCATTCCTACTGGCGCGTACCGGTCTGCATTGCAAGTAGCTGATTGGGCAGTTGCTCGATTCGGTGCGGAGAATGTAGAGTTTACTGGGCACTCATTAGGAGGTGGACTCGCTGCCGCAGCAGCATATAGAACAGGACGTCCAGCAACAACCTTTAATGCCGCTGGACTCAGTACGTTGTCCTTCGCAGCGAACTCCCTAAGCTCATTGCGAATCCCAATGACAAGAAAACCGGAAATCCGTAACTACTACGTCCCAGGAGATTTTCTTTCTCTTGTTCAAGATTACACATTCCTTGTAAACGCAGCTGGAACGCATATCGCTTTGCCAAACATCGGATATTTTATGTCAATCTTTGACAAACATCGAATGGGTTCTGTTAACCTAGCTATTGAGGAGTGGCGTAATGAAATCTCTAGGATTTAAGAAAATCTGGTTTTACTTGAACGAAATCATTAGCTATGTCGCTTCTGGCTTATTGGGCTTCATTATCGGAGTTGGGATTGGAGGGGGCATCTTTCTTGGATTCGGCTTCCAAAAACCCAATCGAAATCCGCCTCTTTGGTTTCATATAATTGAGTGGCCTATCATCATACTGCCGATAGTGTTTTGTATTATTGGCCGATACCTTATAAAAAAAATCAGTCGCGGACAAAATCGAAAGCATGAACCAAATCCGACATCATTCAATACAAATGAATAATCGAAGTAGTATTAAACCGAATACCCAATGAAAGCTCAAATTTTTATATGCCATCCATTTTTTTGTTGCCCTTCTATGTATGGACTTCACCGACTCGATGCGTTCCTGTAATCTAGATCCCAATGAAATGGAATGGAGTGTGGGTATAGAGTAAGCGTACACCAGTGTCAGTCGTTTGATCTCCGGCGCGGTCTTGAATTTGGTTGTAGTGTTCGGTAAGGGCGGCGATGGTGGCCGGCCAGTGCAACCGACGTAGCACCGAACATGACAAACGACACCGCCTGCACTCAATTATGAGAAAATAAAAGTGCCATCCATTGTTTCTTGACAGTTCCTCCCTGTTTGTTAAAATCGTCACCGTCAAATCTACCTGGGAGAAAGAGCATGGGCCGTCCACAACGTAATGAACAGTTCCGACATGACGAAATCGCGATCGTGCATTGCGTTCAACGATGCGTTCGAAGAGCTCTTCTGGCGGGAGTCGATGAGGTTTCTCGAAAAGATTACTCCTACCGACGCGAATGGATTCGTCGAAGATTCGAGGCTCTCGCCTCGGTATTCTCCATAGATGTGCTAACCTATGCGATCCTCTCCAATCACCTCCACGTTATCTTACGCAGTCGTCCCGATGTTCTGACCCAACTCACGGACCAGGAGGTTGCGATCCGATGGCTGCGTGTGTTTCCCGGGCGGAGAATCGAAGAGCATTTGGCCGAACCCTCGGAAATCGATGTTCGGCGTGTGCTTTCCGATTCCAAGCTAATCGCCAAGATCCGAACGAGACTTAGCGATATTTCTTGGTTTATGAGAGCATTGGCTGAGCCGATTGCACGCATCGCCAACCGAGAAGATGAGTGCACGGGAAGGTTCTGGGAGGGACGTTTTAAAGCCCAGCGAATTGTCGATGACGCTGGTTTATTGGCCTGTGCGATGTATGTCGATTTAAACCCGGTTCGTGCAGCGATGGCACGCAGTCTGGAAGAGTCTTTGCACACCTCGGTTCATGATCGCATCGAAGCGGAAAAGGGAACACAGATACCGTCGGCCGCATTTGATTTGGTACCCATTTCCGCGGAGGAATCTATCGCACAGCGACGCAAGTCCATCGACGAGCAACGCCGAGAGCGGAAAGCAAAGCGCAACAGGAGCGTCAAGAAGGTGCTTCGTGACAGTTTGCTTTCACCACTGAGCCTGGCTGCCAACACGCAATCGAGTGACCCGCAATTACACCAAGGTGGAACACGAGCCAGCGACAAAGGGTTTCTTAGGATCGATTGGAGTTGCTATCGAAAGATGCTGGATTGGGTCGCATCGAACAAACCGGGCGTGGGGACCGTAGCACTCCCCAAGGCGTTGAGCGATGCATCTGTCAGTTGCGGCATCGTTCCGGAAATGCTTTCGGATCTAGTATGGAACTTCAAAAAGTACTTTAGTCGTTGTGTAGGTGGTTCGGAAGCAATGTCGAAGGATGCAGAGCGGATCGGCAGGCGGTGGCATCAGGGCCAGCGACGCGCCGAGTCGTGCTTCAGCTAATCGAAATCGTCGTAGAGCCGAACAACGGAATCTGAGGTGGGGAAATGGCCAAGCGGCGAAATGCTAGCTGTGGTCTTTGTTTGCCACAACAAACGCAAGATAGGGGTGATCCGAACAATTTTGCGGGTCA
>JBKCTT010000223.1:0-3580 GCA_046318795.1 Pirellula sp. | reverse complement strand
TACGAGCGATTTAAGGAAGACACGAGCGGATTGGAGTATCGATCCGTGGAGCGTAGGGATCGTGGTTCCCAAGAGGCATCCGAGGTACAGTTCAATACCGATTCGGCGTTGGTGAGAACGGTGATTGGATCTGGTGTGGTGTTGATGGTGATGCAAGGGGCACAGTTAGCGGCGACGTTGATGGCCGTGAATCCGACGCTGATGCAGTTCGACCCCTTGTCCGTGATGGCTGGACGCAACGATAAAAAAATCGGCCTCACGAAAGGTGAGACATTGTTTGATAAGTAACGCTTTCTACAGTGGGAGAAAGAACCCAACCCGGAGCCTATGTGAGGAACGACTCTTTGCGCCCCATGCGTAAGGGATATTTATTTGATAGTAGGTTGGTCACACCAGACCGACTTTAACGCTTTAAAAAGGTCAGGAGTACCCATTTTACGTTAGTAGCAATTGTCTCTGTTTATTCTAAAGTGCACCAAGTCGATCGAGGGCTTCATCGGCCCAGGGGCTTTGCGGCGCGAGTTGAATAAATCTCAACCAATGAGGTGCTGCCTTGTCCGCATCACCGATTTCATCTAAACACTTAGCCATATGATAATGAAGGTCGGGGTATCGGTCATCGCGGGATAATGCTCCCTCAAGGGCAGCGATCGCAAGTTCCAGTTGTCCCGTTTCGGCCAATACGCAACCGAGGTTAGCACGTGCCTCAATAAAGTCCTCGTCGAGTTCGATAACGTTATAGTACCGCTCGCGAGCGGCAGAGATGTCCCCGATTCGATAAAGTAATTCCGCTAGCTGAAAACAGATTTCAGGGTGGCTTCCGTATCGAGCCAGGATCACGCGATACCACTCGATTGCATGTTCGAGTTGACCAGCATCTTCTAGCTCTTCGGCAGATCGCAGGAGATCATCGCGGGTCCAACTGGTCAAATCTGATGGGGGTGTGTCCAACTCGATGGTTGACTCTTTTTCCGGCAGTGATGCTGGTTGAGCAGCCAAGACGATTGGCAAGGAGTCATCGGAGACTGAAACGGAGTTGTCTACATCAAAGTCGAGGTGTAGCTGACCGTGAGCACCAAGCAGTTTCCCTCCTTGTCGAAGCAGCAGTCTACGACCGTCGACAACCAAATCTAGATCGAGCAAAGATCTTTTTTCGACCCAAGGTTTAAAGTGGGAGAGTTGTTTGACGATGTCCGCTGGTCTTGCTCCGCGATTGATCCAAGCCGTTATTTGACGAGCATTTTGTATTTGTTCAAACTCGAAGTAGGGAAGCCTGCGAACAATCTGCGAACTTTGAAGCAGCCCCATGCGATGCCAGCGACGAATGTTTCGTACTGGTGTAGATAGGATATCCGCCATCATGGCTGGTGTGTATTGTTGTCGCGTTGCATTTTGAGCCACACCGAGTGTATGTAAAAGTTCGTTCTCATGAATGATAATGGTGCTGCCTTCACGCAGTCGTCGACGTAGGCTATTGTCCAGAAATCGAGAGATGTCCTCGCTGGGAAGCTCGTCAGCCCCAATCACAATGCAATCGACATCATCCGAGATTTTTTCAATCGGCTCGGCCCCATACTCCCGAAGCAATTGAAAGGCTTCTTTGCGCAAGAGTGCGCCTAGCTTACCAACTAAAGCAACACGTTTTGCGTCAAGGAATTTCGTGTTTATTTCGATTGTGTCTGCCATAGAAAATAGTCATTGGTGTGGAACGGGCGGAGCATGATTCTTTTTTGGTCTCACGAAAGCCGAACGCCGCAACACGGAGTTAAACAGGATCGAGAAATCCACATTAGTAGGTTGGTCACTATTGACCGACTTTATTGCCTTTTAACGGAAAGGTGTGACCATTTTACTTTCTCTAAAAATTAGAGCTTTAAATCCCAGCGATGCATTTGCTCCAAGAGTTTGAGCTTAGTCATGTCGAATTGAAGAGGAGTGATGGTAACAAACCCTGATGCTAAACAGGTTAAATCTGTAGGCTGTTCAGTCGGTTTTGGAGGCGGATCGTTAGTGGACCAATAATAATTTCGACCTTTAGGGTCCTGACGCTTAATGTAGTGGTCACCATACCGTTCAACACCCATGGGGACGCAACGAACCTCAGGCATGATTCCGTTTTTGTATTGTTGAGTCGCGACTGTTGGAATGTTGATATTGTAGAGATTTTTGTCGTTGCCCTGCCGGAGTAAGATTTGTCGGATAAGCCCCAATGCGATTTGTGCTGCCGACTCAAAGTCGGCGTGTGGATCTTCTTCTAGCGATACCGCAATGCTAGGGATACGAAAAAACGCACCTTCTATTGCGGCGGCGACTGTCCCGGAGTAGAGAACATTGATGCCCGCATTCAAGCCACTGTTGATTCCACTAACGATCAAGTCTACCGGACCCTCTGCGAGTTCACTGACTCCCAGTTTGACACAGTCGGCCGGAGCCCCATCGACAGCCCAACCGCAAAATGTATCGCCGTCGAAAATCTGCTTGCAGGTGAGAGGCGTCAGGTAAGTGATCGAGTGACCTACTCCGCTCTGCTCCGTAGCGGGAGCGACCATAAGGATGTCCCCTATTTCCAGAAGTGCATTTCTCAGTAAGCGTAGGCCCGGTGCATAGACACCATCATCGTTTGCCAAAAGAATCTTCATCGAATTTCAGTCTGTCCTGTTCAAGGCGTTAATTAGAACCCTTCATCAGAGCCCCCCAAAATCCCAAACTGCCGCTTACGTGCTTGTTGCTTTAGTTGATTCAAGATGCTTAGTGAAGGTAAAATGGGCACTCTCGCCCGTTTAATGGCGTCAACGCCCGAGGAGTGTCCAAACCACTATTAAAGCGCCACTCGCGTAGACGAACGGCCCTCAGAAGTTTGAATGAAGGAACGATTTTGATCAATGGCTTTTCCAGGCTTGGTGCCTAGCAAGCACGAAGATCATTGATCAAATCAGCCAAACCCTTTGGATATGGCGAACGAGAGTGGATTTCTACGTTCCGTTTTAACTTTCTGATTTCGAGGGATTTGCTAGTGCTACAACCTGGAGACGATGCTGATCATAACCCGACGCGTAAGCAAATGAATACCCCAGGAGAATTATCCCTCGCTCACGCTGTGAACTTCGGATTGTCGGGATTCTTCAATAAAGGTCATCTCCAAGTCGTGTCACTAGCTGAAACATAGGCGGCATTCATAATCGTTAAAATCGGGAGATTCCTTGCCGGTGCGTTTTCCATTACTCTCGGAAATGTCCATCTTTTCGACAAAGGGAAATTTTATGGAAGCGATTGCCTAATCGATATGGTTTCTAAATGCAATTGATTAACTAACGAAAGCGTGATCTGCCGTTACGAGTGACGTATCGTATTGTTGATTATACAGAAATGATCATGACGAAAGTCCCAAAACAGGAATTGAATCAAAAGCCCGGATGGGGAACCGGCACCGCCATTTCTTTTTGGAAGAGGATCGAGTCGTGGTTCGATCGATTTTTCCGACTCACAACGCCGTTAGATCCCAATGAGGTTGACGGCGTTTTACTCGAGGATCGAATCCTCTATAGCGCAACGCCGCTGGCGTTCTTAGATGGTGGGGAGA
>JBKCTT010000222.1:0-3592 GCA_046318795.1 Pirellula sp. | reverse complement strand
AATTTATTACCGAGCCCCTGGCCCTCGCTGGCCCCTTTGACAATCCCCGCAATGTCAACCAATTTGAGAATGGCCGGAATCACCTTTTGGGGAACGATGTATTTGGTGATACGAGTTAGCCGTTCGTCCGGAACGCTAACGATGCCTTCGTTCGGTTCAATGGTACAAAAGGGATAGTTTGCGGCTTGAGCATTGCCTGCACCGGTTAACGCGTTAAACAATGTGCTTTTCCCGACGTTGGGTAAGCCTACGATGCCTGCTTCCATAGGGTCGATTCGTCAAAATTGAGGGGTCGAATAAAGCGGCGATTATCCGTTACCCGGCGTTAACGATCTACCCCTGATTGACGGGGAGGTTGGGACGGGGGGATCGCCCCTAATCGATGCAAATGCGCCCCTCCCCAGCCACGCTGTCGCGGGCTGACCCTCCCCAACTGCATTGGAGGGTGACGCTGGTAGTAATCAGAGAGAAGTGCGAAGTTTACAGGGAAATTCTGGAATCAAGCGATGACGCGAATCGGGACGGGCATTAGGACGTCGTTAGAACTTAGCAACCTTACCTCCGAGCAGCGGTCTAGCTCAAAGCGACGCGGCGTTTCCCGACAAAGGCAAAGTGCCAACAACGCTTTGCCCTGCACCCACCGGATCGGGCTGACCACTCGCTCCGTCGTCACTCCCTTTTTGTCCGTGTATCTCAGGGATACGACTAAATCATCAGGGGAACACATGGCTTTATTGAGTGCTCTCATATCCATAGAAGTCATTTTCGAATCCTCCCTTAGCTTCCAAAAAACTGCTTTCAGTACCCATGTCCGAGTTGTCTACTTGAGTATCGACATGGATTTGACACGTCTGGTCACGCTAAACTGAAGTTTCTCGGTCTGTCTCTCCAAGACTCCGATTTTCCAATCGAATCACACTGTAATCCTCCCTTTTTCAAGATCTAACGGCCAATCTACTCCAAAGGAACAGTTCATTGTCCAAGTCGATTTTTTGCAAGAAACGCAATCTTTGTGCCTCCTATTTCCTGTCCCTGGCAGCCTGTGTGGGGATTGCCTCGCAATATGCGGACGAACCGCCAAGGGAAGTCGCTACCGAGAAAAAAGAACCAGTTCGATTCGATCAAGAAGTTCGTGATGATTTCTTTTCCGGCTTCAACGGCGATGAAGATGCTCTCAAAAAAGGTATGGAGGTCTGCGAAAAAGTCCTCACGGAAAACCCGAAACATGCCGAAGCCCTCGTCTGGCTCGGAAGCGGACAAGTTTATTTGGCTGGTAAAGCATTCTCGACCGGAAAACCTGCCGAGGGGATGAAGCAATGGCAACAGGGGCTCGCCAACATGGACAAAGCAGCCGAGCTGGAGCCGAAGAACATCGGTGTTCTGATCCCACGCGCTGCGGTACTGATGCCCGCGAGCCGCGGTTTGCCAGACATTATCAAAAAGCCTGTCCTGCAAGGCGTCCTTAAAAACTTTGAAGACGTTTACGAAATGCAAAAAGATATGCTCTCCGAGATCGGCGAGCATCCTCTAGGTGAATTGCGCATGGGATTGGCGGACGTACACCGAAGCCTCGGAGACTTGGAGAAGTCGAAAACCCACTTGGAAGCGGTGATCAAGGAGTTGCCCGATACAGAGTACGCGAAAGAAGCGGAGAAATGGTTAGCTGCTAAGCCAACCGAAAAATTGGCACACAACTGTATCGGTTGCCATTCGAAATAAAGCCAACAATAGCGTCAGGGCGCGAGCCCTACGGTAGGGCGTCAACTGGGCAATCGCCTAATAACTTTGCCATGAACGCACGGGGTTCCCCGCGCACCACCGCTATTAATTCAACCGGGCTGCTTGCGCACCACCGCTATTACGCCAACACTTCACTAATCACACGCTGCGGCTCAACTCCTGTGAGCCGCTGCTCTAAACCTTGGAACGGAAATACAAACCGTTCGTGATCAATACCCAGGCAATGCAAAATCGTTGCGTTAAGATCGTTCACATGCACGGGTTTATCGACAATGTTGTAACTGTAGTCGTCAGTGGTGCCGTATTCGACGCCACCCTTGATCCCACCCCCAGCCATCCAAACGGTGAAACATTTGGGATGGTGATCTCGACCGTAGTTCTCCTTGGTCAAGCCTCCTTGGCAATAAACCGTTCTTCCAAACTCCCCTCCCCAAACGATAAGCGTCGAATCGAGTAGGCCTCTCTGCTTTAGATCAATCACCAATGCCGCACACGCTTGATCGACGTCACGACATTGCGCAGGCAAGTCGTTCGCGATGTTGCCATGTTGGTCCCAACCTCGGTGCAGCAATTGGACAACACGAACGCCTCGTTCCACCATTCTTCGAGCTAAGAGCGCACTTGCGGCAAACGTCCCTGGCTTCGTAACCTCGGGGCCGTATAGATTGAGAATATTCTCTGGCTCATCCGAGATTTTCACTAAGTCGGGGACGCTCGTCTGCATTCGGAACGCCATCTCATATTGGGAGATACGAGTTTGAATCTCCGGATCTTTGAGGGATTCGTATCGCTCCAGATTCATTGCTTTGAGTGCATCGAGCATCACACGGCGATCTTGAGGAGTAACTCCATCTGGGTTCGGCAAATACAAAACGGGATCACCGCCACTGCGGAGAGCGACACCAGTAAATCGAGTCGGCAAATAACCGCTTGACCACATGCGTGTAAAAAGTGCTTGGGCGGGTGCGGTGGCCGACCATGTCGGTGTGAGGACCACGAAAGCGGGCAAGTCATTGCTTTCGCTTCCTAGTCCGTAAGATAACCAAGCCCCCAAGCTGGCTTTACCGGGTACCTCGCTGCCGGTCATTACAAACGTACAAGCGGGATCGTGATTGATGGCGTTGGTGTGAGCGCTTTTTATAACGGCCAGTTCGTCGACAACCTTGGCGGTATGAGGCAGCAGTTCCGATACCCAGCGCCCCGATTGCCCGTGCTGTGCGAATTTAAACTTGCTAGGAGCCACTGGCAGTCGAGCTTGGCCGCTCGTCATGGTGGTGATCCGTTGACCTTGTCGAATCGAGTCGGGCAGATCTTTATCGAATTGAGCGGCAAGGTCTGGTTTGTAATCCCACATGTCGATCTGCGAAGGGCCACCGTTCATGTGAAGATAGATGATCGACTTTGCTTTGGGAGCGAAGTGAGGCAAACCGGGTAGCGGAGGATGAACGCGAGCATCCGACTCGGAGGCTTGTGATTTACTCGCGAACAAACCTGGTCCGAGCAAACTGCTAAGGGCAACGCCACCAAGACGCAATCCAGCGCCAGAGAAGAACTGACGACGAGCGAGTAGATGCTGTAGTTCCATCGAGTTATTCATGAATTCGAATTCGTTGGGGCAACGGGAGAGGAGGGTAGGGAAAAAAAGGTGGGCGGGGCTGGGCTAGCGGTAATCTGTTCATTGTAAATCCTCGCCACGACAATTGCACCCTGATCGACGCCCATTCCGAAAAATCAGCCCACAAACCGCCGTACAGTAAAATCGAACAATTGCCCTCAATTGTTGGACCAGAGTAGAGCAATTGTCCTCAATTGCTTCGGCACGCCGGGAGAGTCTTGGCTTGCCGGTGAGGCA
>JBKCTT010000221.1:0-3857 GCA_046318795.1 Pirellula sp. | reverse complement strand
ACCGTAGGTCTTGCGCCCTTACGCTATTATTTTTGGACCCTCACGATCGCGAGGATGAATCAAGACGCAAGGCGGGAGCCTTGTGCACATCTCGTTACAGGGCTTCAGCCCTGTAACGGAATGTGCAAGCACAGTCGCGATAGCGGCTTCGTTCCGATTATTCTGATTCTCCGACTTGTGGAATTATTCACTCTAATATGCTAGGGTGCAGCCCCTTTTTAGGTTGGTTAGGCACGATTCATCTAGGTATATTTAACAGAAACTCTGGAACCTAATCCTTCAGGATCTGCGTTTCTTAGGAACCGACATTGCACCGAAGAAATCCAAACCTCTGGATTCCCTGCACCGTTACAAATTTAATTCGAACCAATGCTTTCCCAGCACGGGGGCCTTCGTTCGACATTTTTAATCGCATTTTAAAAGCCCAAGACCTCAGGATACCCATGTCAATCATCCCTCGAAACGGAGTTTCTGTTCGTCCACCTGGCTCATCGCCATTGGAACTGGACCATTACCAACCGTTCGATGCAGGGGATTCTACAAAGTCCTTCGATTTTGTTGGTGCCATTTTACGGCGCAAATTTTTGGTCATTTTGTTCGCTCTCATCGGGCTTGGTGGTGGGTATCTATATTTTAACACCGAACAACCCATATTCACTTCCGCTACGAGATTGATGATCTGGGTTCAAGCGCCCCCAAGCGTGATTAACGGGGAACTGCTGACGCAACGAGTTTCGATCGAAAAACACCAGAGTCTCTTAGTCAGTGACGCAGTTCTCTCCAACGCGGTGAAACTCGGCGAACTCGATAAACCTGGCAAACTCAAGGGGCAACCCGTATTTCCTGGCCAACTCAAAGGTATGGTGCGGGCCGTCGCACTTGACGAGGGCAAATCAGACTCTCTGCTGCTAACCGCACAGGGAACGATCGCCGAAGACCTCCCCGTGATTCTCGATTTCATCGTTCAATCGTATATGAGCATGATCGGTGATGACAGCCAAGAAGCTGGGCGCGAATCGGTCGAGCTAATTGAAAAACTACAACAAAAACTGCTGGATGACCAGCGTGCTGATCAAACACGGTACGAAACGATTATCGCAAAGCTAAACCTGACTTCGGAAAACGAACGTGGCTCTTGGTCTAACCCGTTCACGCCTGAAGTGAATCGATTAAAAGAGAATCGGGATAAGATCACCAAACAGTTACGCGATACAGAGACTCGAATCGCGCAGGCCCGTTCTGCTGTTGAAGTGAGAATTGAGCGGCCTGATTTGGTAAAGTTATTAGCGATCGACGCCAGAAAGTACCTCGAAATTCAATCTCTTCTAGGTGAAAATGGTGGAGCCAAAAGTGAAGAAGCGATTAATCTTCAACGTGTGGTGGACAAGGTAGCTCGTCTGAGCGATGAGATCGCTGTAATCGAAGCCGACAGAACAGAAGTGTTAAAGGTTGTTGGTCAAAACCATCCCTCGGTTACGACTCTGGACTCGTCTCTTCAAGTAAAGAAGACTTTGCTCGAACGGGCTGAATTAGAGCTTACTCAGGTTAAGGAGCAAATGGCATCCTCACCTAACCCAGCCACCGCGAGTACCGAGTCAAACGATCGGGATATGCTCCAATTGTATAGCGCGGCTTTGGTCCGTGATCGGGACGTGCATAAAGCAGAACTCGAGCAAACGCTGAAGGAGTTAGAGGTCGCGGAAAGTGCCTCCACCGCAGTATCAACGGAAATCATTGAACTAAACTTGTTAAAATCCAAAATCGAAGAACGTCGAACCGTACTCTCCGGATTGTTGGATAAATTGTCCGCTATCAACCTCGTAACGAATAACTACACGACAACAAAAGTTCGCATTATCGATCCCCCGGGAGTTGGAGGACAAACGTATCCTCGAGTCGCGAATTTCTTGACATTGGGGGGGATTCTCGGCGCTTTGATCGGTGCTGGCCTTGCATTGCTTATCGACCGAGCGGACATGTCGTTCCGAACACCACTTCAGATTCAAGAGTTGGTGCGGGCTCCCGTCGTCTGCCAAGTTCCTAAAATCGAGAAGTCGAAATTGCCAGCGGGGTACAAGGGTTCCCATTGCTTGGTGACCTATTTGAAACCACTCTCGAACTCCGCCGAGGCGTTTCGTTCAGGGCGGGCGGCGCTGATGTATACCGCGTCGCAGATCCATGGCAAAGTGTTCCTGTTTACTAGCCCCACCCCCGGTGATGGTAAGTCGACGATCTCCTCCAACTTTGCGCTTTCCCTGGCTCAACTGGGCAAGAAAGTTATCCTGGTCGATGCCGACTTTAGACGACCGCGCGTCGCTCAATACCTAGGCGAAGATCCGAAACCCGGCTTCTGCGATCATCTCAACGGCACCCCGCTTGAGGAGTGTATCCGGACCTCGACCTATCACAATAATCTGAGCTTCCTCCCCACCGGCGGACACCCGAAAAACCCCGGCGAAATTGTGATCGGGAATGAACTACATACCCTCATCCTTAAATTGAAGGAGCAGTTCGACTACGTCATAATAGACTCGCCACCTCTAAACCCAGTCGCAGACTCGTCCGCTCTCGCCTCCATGGTCGATGGCGTCTATATGATCATACGTATCCGACGTGGCGGCGTTGTCGCGGCCAGCCGAGCTCGCGATCAACTGGATCTGGTCAATGCGAAACTCCTCGGGGTCATCGTTAACGGGCTTGATAACAATCCGCACTACTACGATCACGGCTACTACGGCTACAACTACCAACGAGGGTATGGAAAGTACTACGAAAGCTCGTCGAAAGACTTAATCGACGTTTGAAATAGATTTCAAACGTCGATGTGCGGGCCGCGAAGCGGCCGTGCTTGGTGCTTAGTGCTTGGTTAAACAGCCGGTAAAAACAGTTAAACAGCCGGTTGTAATAGCCTCTTTCCAAGAGGCGTCGTTAACCAACACAGTCTTTAGACCCATCAGCCGGGTTTTGGTGCTAGCCCCGGTTTTCTCGTTGCAGGGCTCTCGCCCTGTAACGCACTGTCCCGGAGGCTCCGCCTCCCGTCCCCGACCACCGTAGCCGAACTCGCCAAGAGTTTGGATTCCCCCTCCCCGTAATAGCCCCTTTCCAAGAGGCGTCGTAAACCAACACCGCCTTTAGTCCTTATTCAATACCAGCGCGAATGCGCAAGCGAGGGATCTACCAATCAACACCGCCTTCAGTCCGCACCCTCGTTACAGGGCTGAAGCCCTGTAACTCGCTGCCCCGGAGGCTCTGCCTCCCGGAACACCCTCCCCGGCCGAAGCGGCCGACCCTCCCGCGCGCGGGAGAGTGAAGTGGGACGCAAGGCAGGAGCCTTGGGAGCATCCCGTTACAGGGCGAGAGCCCTGTAACGAGAGTAATGGAGTAATTCACGAGTAGTCGTTAGTCGGTTGCATGTTAACGCCCTACCGTAGGTCTTGCGCCCTTACGCTACTATTTTGAGCCCTCCCCGGCCGAAGCGGCCGACCCTCCCGCGCGCGGGAGGGTGAAGTAGGACGCAAGGCAGGTGCCTTGGGAGCATGGCCGTTACAGGGCTGCTGCGAAGCGTAGGTGCCTAATGCTCTGTGCTTAGTTACAAATCCTTTGCAAAGTCATCAGTTATCCAGTCGCCGCTCTTTCCCCCTTGCCACCTCCTTAACTGCATACTGCCACCTGACATCCGACCATTTTCGTTTATCATCTCGTTCCACGGCTGTTTACCCGCTGTTAACGGTTTTAAAACGGCTGTTCAACAGATTTCCAACTAAGCACCAAGAACCAAGCACTAGGCACGCCACCATTGGTGGCAACCACCAATCACGCGGCCCTGCCGCTCTTTTTATGCTCGATATCGCATCTAA
>JBKCTT010000220.1:0-8672 GCA_046318795.1 Pirellula sp. | reverse complement strand
TTTGTTAAGCCAACCTTGGGGAATGCAGCACAAGTAAAACGGGCTTTTCTTGGGGGCGATTCGAATGGCTTGAGACCACACCCTATAAAGTTAAGATACGATGAAGATCTGGATTGACAGCAGGTCTCATTGCGAGCTAACCTCCCCGCGCATGCGACGTTATCTTTCTCTCAGTCATTTGAAACATGTCTTTGTCACGTGGTGGCTCACGCTTTTGCATGACATTGTTTGTGGCGTTGATGATTTATATAAAGGTAATTTGGATGGTTCCTTTCGAAAAACTATCATTCGCGTCTGTCATGTTGGCCTAGTGGTCTTGTTGGTGACTTTTCTTTGTGCGACCAATTCCTTCGCACAAGAAGAAACCCTTCCGCCAATTGAATCTGATAATTCCGTTATTCCCGCCCGCTTTTTTCAGATCGAGGAAATGCCCGAATTGCCTCTACAAAAGCTCGGACCTGAGCTCGATCTGGGGCTCATCCCAGACAAACCCAAAGGGGACTCGGAGAAGAAGCGATGGTTCGACAAGATGTCGATCACCGGCTACGCACAATTCCGATACAACCAAACAATGTTAACGGAACCTGGTTCCGCTCCTGCTACGCATGCAGGGGACGGGTCCGTCGGGGATGGTCAGAGCTTTTTTATTCGTCGAGCTCGCCTGGTTTTGGCTTCCAATGTCTCCGAAAATCTCTTCGTCTATCTACAGCCCGATTTTGCCAGCACTCCAACAGGTAGCCCGGACGCAATTCAATTCGCTCAGATAAGGGACTGGTATGGCGATATCTATCTAGATAAAGAGAAAGTCAATCGAATCCGCGTTGGCCAATCGAAAATTCCCTACGGTTGGGAAAACATGCAATCCAGCTCCCGACGTATTCCATTGGATCGAAATGATGCGCTGAATAGCGCCGCACGTAACGAACGTGACCTCGGGATTTTTTACTACTGGACCCCAACCTACGTACAGGATGTCTTTCAGGAAATACAAGAAAAAGGTCTCAAGGGCTCGGGTAACTACGGCGCCTTCGGTGTAGGGATCTACAACGGTCAAGGGGGTTCGCTCCGAGAACAGAACGACAGCGTACACCTCATTGGTCGCTTTACTTGGCCATTCAAACTCGCTTCCGGCCAGATAATTGAATTGGCAATGCAAGGATACACGGGAGAATATGTGGTACTGGGTTCCGCTATTCATCCGCTAGGGGCCGGGCCAGCGGTCGTTCCAATCGGCACCCGAGATGCTGGTGGTCGCGATGGACTCACGGACCAACGATTGGCCTGGACGGCCGTCTACTATCCTCAGCCCTGGGGATTGCAAGTAGAATGGACGGTTGGCCGAGGACCTGAACTCAACGCAGCACAAACGGCAGTAGGGGTGGAGTCCCTTAGTGGAGGCTACGCTATGCTCATGTATCAACTCGAGGACTTCCACGGAACATGGATCCCCTTTGGCAGATACTCTTTCTATGACGGGGGTTACAAATCCGCGACCAACGCCCCTGAAACTTACATATCAGAATTTGACGTTGGATTCGAGTGGGAGCCAAAACCAGAAATGCGATTCAATATGATGTACACATTCACGGATCGCACGAGTCTCCAAACTCTGGGGGGAGGAAGGCGCTCGTACGATCAATTCGCAGGCCAACTGCTGCGTATGCAGCTTCAAGTCAACTACTGACGAGCCAGCGAAACAACTGGACTTTTGGATGTGTCAGCACGTTCCAACGAAGCTTGATAATTGATCAGCCGCGTCTGCAACTCTCCTTTACGATCTGCCGGAGCGATAGCTAAACACTTTTGCTTCCATTCAACCGCCTGTGCAAAATCTCCAAGCTCAGCATAGGCGGCCGCTAAAGTCCCTAAGCACGACCACCTACCATAATCACAAAGCTCGCAAGCTCGCTTCGCATTTTCCAATGCGGCTTTACCATCGCGCAGCGATTCGTCTTCGCAAGTCGCTTGAACCCAAGCCAGGGCGTTGTAGGCATCGGGCAACTTTGGTTCTAAGCGAATCGCTTCTTGGAAATCAGCAATCGCTTTCTTGTATTCGCCCTCTGCTGCCCAAATTGCACCGCGATTGTGCCATGTCATGGCTGACTGTGGATCTAAACGCAACGCTTCGTTGTAGTCACCCAGAGCAAGCTCGATCTGCCCCTTTTGCTTCCAAGCAATCGCTCGATTGCTGTAGGCCAGTCGATTGCGGGAATTCAGCTTGAGGACATCTGTAAAATCAGCGATCGCTCGATCATGATCACCCGCCTTCTGCATTAAGACGCCGCGAATTAGATGCAGCGTCTCATCCTTTGGCTCGCGATCCAACAACTTGGAAAAGTGGGAAATCGCCTCCGTTAGAGGCAACACATCGGCTCGCCGCACCCAACCGGATCGGCGGTTGGCGACTGCAAGCCAATCTCCTTCGACCTTGCTAGCCACAAAAGGAAATCCGCGTGGAAGCGTTTCCAATTCATCAGTGCCAACGCGAATGGAGGTCTGCTCAACCACCACCATCAATTGACCAGGCTCGCCCGCTTGAGATAGCGGCCCCCCAAGCCACAAGCCATACACAAGTGCGAGTCCGCAAAATCCGGCGCGTCTAGCTAGGCTTAGTGGTCTCAACAAAATGAATCCTGGTGTATCAACACGGAAAGGAAGGAGGCAAACGGTCTAGAGATCTGCCCCGCGGGTTGAATCATCGGCAGGATTGTAGTTAAGAAAATTGAGTCGTACTATTGATGCGGATTCGGAATTAACACGTTCTTAACAATCCGACTCTTAACCTTCACAATTCGCGATTCCACCACAAATAAGATTGGCTTTTTTACTCGCGATAGAGAACCAAGGGCTCTTTTTTTTGGCGTGCCCTAGCTGACAGAGCTGAAAATTTCCGATACGGAATGGATCCAAAACTCGAAGCCTTTAAAAAACGCCTGGTGGAGTGAACCGGTTTCGTAGTAATGGAAACAAAAAACGGGAATGTATAAAACAGATGAGACCAAGATAGCGAATCCCAAGGCCCAACCCAATTCGCGAAATTCGATCGTACCAATGCACAGAAACATCACGAGGGCTCCCAACACAACCAGTACAGCCCCAATAACCACCCCCTTCAAGCCATTACTCATCGTCGCCCCCCCCATTGGTTTTCGAATCGATCGGGAGAATGTCTTTGTCTCTGGGCAGAATCCTTACTCCTACTAGGCGCTGCCAAATCGAGAGATGACGTTTGCCATCTTCTTGGCGCGATCGGAACCTTCGGTTAGCAGCCGATTGACCAACGAATGCTGGTTGGCTTCTGGTTGGTTTTGACTTACCTTCCATTTACCATGCCATCGCAGCACTTCGAATTCCAGGCCTAAGACGCCGGAGAGCATTCGATCGATGTAAGCCTCCGGTGCGTCGGTGCCTCGCCATGGATCTCTTTAGGCCGATTCCATATGGTGAGTCATCCTGGTAACGATTTCTAGCAATCGATCGGGATCTTGTATGGCGTGCAGCTTGCAAGTCGCATGGATGACGACATAATTCCAGGTCGGCAAAACCTTTCCGCCGTCGGTCTTTGTTGCATACCTATTTGGCGAAACGAACAGCGAGGGGCCTTGAAAGATGGCCAGTACTTCTTCGTCAGGCCGAACTCTCCCAAGATCATTTCCTCTCGCGACATGTCCCAACATGCGAATAGCAGGATTTAAATTCGGATCGAGAATCGATGGTACATGTTCGGCGCACAGCACTTTATCGCTTTGATAAACGATAGTCTCCATGGGGAAGTGATGGATCAAATCGCGAATGATCTCAGGGCGATCATCTTGAAAGTGCGATGGCGAATATGCGATAGCGAATACATGAAAGGAAGTCGAGAAAACGGGTCGACAGATTCAGTCTTATCAGCAACCGGCGACCAACATACCATGGTTCTTGTTTCACCCCACGAACGGCTCATCTCTTATGAAATTTTGTGCCCCTTGTGGCTGAACCCTCTTACTGCTTCCCAAGTCGATGCGGCTCTCGATCGATGATCATAAATCGCTATTAAAAAATTCTATCGTGCCTTCAAATGGCCCTTCGTTGTAGCGTGGAACGGGTTGTGACCGTGGTTGTTATCGCGATGCAAAATCACGGGGCTGAATCGCCAGCTTTAAATGAACGTGACCCATCACACCTGGGTGTTGCATGGATTCTTTCACTTTGAGGTCGAGAGCGAAAAACCCTTGAGGAACTCTTGGTCTTCGATATCTAAGTGATCAATGGGTACCGCGATGACCTGACCATCCTTCTTGCGTAAACTCACTGTCCCCTTATCTTTGTCAACGTCTTCGACTGACGCTTCCACAGAGAACTTACCGGTCTTATCTTTAAAGGTTCGATACTTCACGGCTTCCATCCGAACCGGGGATTCCTCTTGACTGGTTTCTAGAAAGTCTCGCAGTACGATAGCGGGTACCGCAAAACCCGCGCCCTCAATGTTTCCTTTCAGCGTAACCAAACCGATAACTTGTCCAAATTCATCAAACATAGGACTACCAGAGCTTCCAGGGTTTACGGGCGCATCGGTTTGTATGAACATTTCTCCATCTATCTCGCGACGAGGATTGCTGACGATACCAGTAGTCATCGATTGATCTAGAACCGCAGAACCGAGCCCGGGACTGCCAATTACCGTTACCGGTTCCCCAATTTCGGTTTGTGGTCGAATCGAAATTTCAACCGCTAGTACATTGCGTTTTACATCCGCTTTGAGAATGGCAAGATCCTTTTTCGGATCGCTTCGAATGACCTGTGCGATCGCGGTTTGTTCCTTGCCATTTTCGTCCTGAAAACGAATCTGTATTTGCTTTGCAGAACGAATCACGTGTTCATTTGTCAACACATATCCAGTTTGTCCAACAAAAAAGCCAGTACCAATTCCTCCATCAGTACTGATGGACACCACCGAGGGGAGAGATTTTCGCCCGATCGTTCGAGGAGTTAACGACTCGCCTGTCTTGGGTGGGATCTTTAGAGACGTAAGCAGCCCTCTGGAAATTGGTTTGGATTTTACGATTTCGCGATGCAAGTACCTGATCACCTCTTCATCTGCTAACGTATCCCCGGAGGACCATTTAATTGTTATCGACTTGGTAAAGTACTCCTCCCCTGCCTTGCAAAGAAGCACCAAATGATTTCCGTCCGGCGAGAATTGCATGTCTAGTATTTCGTGCGGCCCGATTCCAGATCGAGGTATCAAAAGGCCACTTTGCAATCTCGTTCCATCCACTGCGCTGTAGAGCACTGCTGATCCCTTAGTTGGGATTGCTGCAACGGACTTTTTCGGATGGAAACAAAGTTTATCCGGTTGACAGTCGTCACTTAAACTGAAAATCGCTTTTTGAGCATCGAAGTCTTTCCCATCCCAGGCTACCAAGGAGTTTGCGAGATTTGCATCGCCACGAGTGGAAAGATAAACAACTCGCTGGCCACCTGAGGACAGTCGAACTCCACGTCCATTGACTCCCGGTTTGGGTACTACCTGTTCAACATTTAATTGGTTCGCCAACTGAACGCGATACAGTAGGTCGATCGTGCCATAGTGATTAACGATCTCTACTCCTCGTGGATGCCAATGGAGGGATTGCCCAGCATCAATGATCTCCGAATACCCCGCAAACAACATTTTTCCATCTGGAGAGACAGCGGTCCATTTAGCGGGAAGGTCGTGATCATTCACCACCGACTTCGATTCATCAAACCTCAGCAATTGATAACGAGGTACCATATTTCGTAGCTCGATACAAACAAACGCTTGTCGAGATGTGGGGTGTAATGTGAGATCAGTCACTTTCTTAATTGGGAGTCGAAATTGTCTAAGGTCGACGCTCGCTTCTTGAACCAAATCGCTGAGTCGAAAAGCGTCCATGCTATCCTTGGATACAGCGATTAAATGCGGGCCGCGAATATCGACGAATTCGTACTTGTTCTTTAGCGTTACGTCTTTGATTTTACGGCTGCCGTCGGGGCTCAACAGAACAACACGATTCCCGCATAGTATCAACAAGTGCTTCCGATCCCTCGAAAGCCGAATGTTCGTAACTTCTTTTCCATGATTGACTCTCTGGTGAGTTTCCCAACTTGCAAGATTACCTCGTAGCTCATCAAACAACTCGCGTTCAACCACCTCGCTGGATAGCCTCGCAAACTGGTACTGGCCATTCGATTCGATACGCAGTTTCAGATCCACAAATCCCGTCGACTCTGGCGAGACAGCCCAGTTGAATCGCCCATCAGGCGTTAAACTCGCTCCTGGGATAGCATTCATCAACTGTAGTTTCGCACCGTTTTGAATTCGGAATTGATGTTGAATGGTACTCCCAGCGGCCACCCATGCAGGGAATCCATTTTGGTATTGTTGATCTAGGGCGGTTTTGGGCGTTTGGCTAGCATCAGCAAATATCGCTTCATTATCTGACTTCATTGCGTTGCCAGAATCGTTGCCCATGGAAGCGGCCGCCATCCCGCTACTTCCCATGGACTTTAATGTCTCCGAGGGGAGTGCGAAAGCCTCGGTCTCGGCTGACATCAAACGGCCTGTTTCTGCCGACGTAAAAAACAGATGCAGTCGGTTACCGTGAGTGACCGCTACTGGCAAGTCGAGCAAATACTTGCGTGTTCGCGTAAGCCAACTAGTCATCGACGCAAAACTACCAGCTTCGTTCGGTAGCTTGATATTGCGTTTGCCGATCTCACCAAGTGTGCCATCTAAT
The DNA here is from genome assembly GCA_046318795.1 of Pirellula sp. GTDB lineage: Bacteria > Planctomycetota > Planctomycetia > Pirellulales > Pirellulaceae > JBKCUI01. Next base: position 1,929 of record JBKCTT010000220.1, on the reverse strand, counting down.
CGTCTGGCTCGAATAAGCTTACTGTCAACGGTATAAACGATAGGCTGGGTATAATCAGGTATCTGCATTGCACTTTGACTTGATTCTAGCGGTTCAAGTGTTTCGCCCGCAAAAACACTCGACGGAGAAATCCAGAAGCCAGCCAAGAACGCTTCGCGGGCGAAGGTCTTGTCACCAACATCTCGCCATACACGGTGTTTGGCCGACCGCTCTTCCTTAATGAATGCATTAAAGTCAAACACCTGCAATGTCCCAGCCGAACTCAAGCCAAACGACTCGACGCTCACCACAGATCTGCCATCTTTCGAAGCGAGAATTAGGGACCGCTGTGATATTTCGCGAGAGCGATCGCTAGTGACCTCGATCGCATAATTGTGACAATCCTTATAAGAGCCTTCTACTCCTTCACCGTGGCAAGTAGCTAACAATAAATTGCTATTGCTTGGACCTTGTGACATGGAAATGTACACGATATTCAGCTTGGGTACGCGAAGCTCATTCGTTTGCTTCCAATCACCAGCAATCGAAAATACACTTATCGTCCCAGAACCATAATTGGCAATGTAAATGGCATCCCCTCGGCAAACGATCGAGCGAGGAGAAGGAGTTAAAATCTTGCGCACAGATCTTTGAGACACCACATCGACCACCGAGACGGTGTTGATCGATTGGTGGGCGACCAACAAATACTTGCCATCACTCGTGAGCTGCAGATCCGTAACCTCGGCATCCAACATCAACTCTTGAAACTGTACCAGTTTCGAATCGTCCAGCGTCTGCTCCTTCGCGGTGCTCGGCAGCTTAGTACTCGAATCTTTAGTACTCGGAGTTTCGCGCGCCCCCGCCTTTGAGGTCTTGGACATTGCTTGTGATGAATCAAATACAGCCTCAGACACGATCGTTTGAACGATGGGAGGATACACCCAAAACGCGATGGCGTTATCCTGGAACGCGACTCGGAGTCTACGCTTCGCGCTCGGGCTGCTCTTAGAATACCCGCGCACTTGATCTAGAACGTGGGAATAAAACTGGTCGGTCCCATCCTTTCGTGCATTGTAGTAAACAGGAATGCGACCATCACCCGGCTCGATCCACACATACGCTTCGAATCCGGATTTGTCTAACGCGTTTTCAGGAGTCGCATCCTCAGGGCCTGTGTAGTAGGAATAACGAGTGTTGTTATCAAACACAGCTCGCCAGAGCCTCGTCGTTCCCTGGAGAGGTTTAGACGATACACGACCGATAACCTGCTGCTCCTGAAAACCCGGTCGCTGCTTAAACGCGGTAGCTTCATTCGAGGAGACGGAATAGAGGTGCTGATCATTAGCCGAGTCGTAGAATCGTTGCAAGTGTATGAGATCATTCGGTTCTTTTGCGGAGGAGTTGCTAACGAACGAAACTAGCAAAAAATAGCCAAAGCAAACAAGAAATTTAAGCATTCAACACCTCAATCCCGTGTCGGAGCACCATGCACTGCCAGCAAGGGCAGGAACGTCACCATAGCGAAGGGCGAATCATGGGTCAAGTTTTTGCGAGTAGAAAAGAGCTTTCTAGTGCTGTGAATGCGTCGGTTGATTCACTTTTCGCTCCTAGTAAACGACGCGAGGATTCCCTTTATTCGATGCCTTTGTTCCAGAAACATCATTCCACATCGTTTAGAATTCTCACGCCGAAGCTTGGACAACATTTTGCTACAACCACATAATGCCAAAGAACCCGAAACAGACTTAGCAGGATTATGCAACAACAAGAAGCGATCTCCCGTAAAAAGAAGCAAACGACGTGGGCTAACCGCTTCCTCCCATCACCTTGGCTGGCGTTTTACTCCATTACATTCATGTTGGGAGGAGGATACCTCGCTAGATTAGTATGGTTACAGACAGCGCATTTCCCCATACTCACAGGGATACTGTCAATTGCCACATTGAC
>JBKCTT010000219.1:0-11918 GCA_046318795.1 Pirellula sp. | reverse complement strand
CACTCGAGAATCGATATGACAAGCATGGCGATAATCGCTGTTGGCATAACGGCAATAAACTTACCCATTACCCCCGAAACATAATACAAAGGAACGAATGCAATAATCGTCGTTGCGACGCTGGAATAAACGCTACCAATGACTTCGGACGTGCCGTCCACTGCTGCTTGAAACATGCTCTTGTTCATAGCTCGGTGGGCATAAATATTCTCTCCCACGACTATGGCATCATCAACTACGATCCCTACAGCCATCAGAAATGCGAACATGGAGAGCATGTTGAGCGTCTCGCCAAATCCAAACAACACGAGACCGGCCCCCATAACGCTGATCGGAATCCCAAAGGCAACCCAAAAGGCTAATCGCAACTCCAAGAAAATCGCCAAAATTAAAAAGACAATCAATGCACCTTGTATACCATTGCTTCGCAGCATTCGTATTCGATCCCGTACATCGATGCTCTCGTCCCCCCAGGCCTTGAGCTCGAATCCATTGGGCGGAGTTGTTGACTTAACGAATCCAATGACGGAATCGGAAATCTCAAGCAAATCTTCGCTGCTAGTCCGTGTCACTTCAATTACGATCGCGGACTTACCGTTTACTTCATTGACGGCACTGATGTCGTCAAACTCGTCCTTTACCTTGCCTATATCACCGACAGTTAAGACCACTCCATTCGGACGCGCAATAACGGGAAGCTTGGCGATTTCCTCACCAATTTCGCGCTTATTCTTGCCTCGCAAAAGTATCTCTTGTCCGTCACTTTTAAGCTGACCACTCGGGAGTTCGACGTTCTCGCGTCGGAGAATATTGGCGATTGCTGAAAGGGTTAAACCATACTTTCGTAGGGTTTCCTCGTCGATTTCCACATCGATTTGATATGGCTTAATGTTGAGTAAGTTAGCCTGAGAAACCGCATCTAACTCGATCAATCGCTCACGAATATCCTCTGCGTATTCCCTCAAGCGGGCTGTGGCGGCGGGACTTTGGTCATCCGGTCCAATGACGGCGACACGAATGGCTGGGGTTCTGAAAGTGATTTGTTCTACGGTCGATTTTTCACTTCTTTCTGGAAAGAACACGGAGATCCGATCCACAGCGGAACGAATCTCAGAGAGACTCCTTTGGGCATCTGCGCCCGTTTCTAGTTCCGCTAACGTATAGCCACCACCCTCGCGGCAGATACTTGTAATGCGTTTGATTCCGGATATCGCATTGATCGACTCCTCGACTTTTTGACAAATACCACTCTCTACTTCGTCGGGTGTTGCCCCAGGATACGGCACGCTAACTAATATCACATCGAGCTGAAACTCTGGGAACGTTTCACGCCGCATCGAAAGAAAGGAAAACAATCCTGCAACTACCAAGATCACCAGCAATACATTAACGCCAGTGAGGTTTTTGACCGACCAATCGATGATCTGTTTCATAGTTTTTTTGTCCTATTCAATCCTTCTTAGCAGGACCTACTTTTTCAATCGATTCCGAATTGGTGGTGGAATTTGACGAATCGATGGTGCTGGTTACTTGATAGCGAACAGCATCCGTTCCGTCTCCTAATAAGTTGGCTAATGGAGAAACAACCACCAAATCGTTTGGTTTTAGCTTCTCTCCCGCTTCCACAACCCAATACTCCGAGTTGTCCTCGCCGTGCTTAATCAAGTTCGCAACATTGATACCACCCGTTACGATCACTCTACCGGCCCGCCAATCCTTTGGATCTAAGCTTAACGCTGCATTCTTTTCAACCTTCGATGACTCTACCTCTTGTGATTGCTCTAGATCTTCAGTCGCCGCAGGTTCCTCCGGTGCGATAAGGGAGTCATCTTGCTCGAATTTCCAGAGCTGATTACCCGGCTTGAGCGCCATTTTCGGAATCAATACGACATTCTTCGGAGGGATAGTATGAATTTGGCACTGAACGAACATGCCTCGAACCAGCGCAGGTAGGCCTGTCTCCGATGCCCCCTCCAACTTTTCACCATTGACATAAACATCGCTAGGTTTCTCTACTTGAACTCGTACTGGTACCGTTCGACTTTGGGCATCCAATCCAATGCCTTCATATCGACTCAATTTGCCTTTCCATTCGAATACATCTCGCTCACGACCAGCTATTCGATAAGAAACCGTGACGTCGGTGTGTGGTAGTTCGTAATTTGCGGCCGACAGTAGTGCGCCCACCTTAGGGCTTTTGCGACCTTCGACGGGCTGGTCCAGAATTAATAGCAATTGATCCGAACGTAGATTGCAACTGACCTCAACTTTCTCCGTGTCTTCAATGACGCAAAGCGTAGCTCCCTTCTGCACATACGAATCGGTCTGCACGCTTTCCGTCACGATGACCCCATCAATTGGAGAAACAATCTTGGTCCGCTCCAAGTTAACCCTGGCCAACTGCAACTGGGATGCCGCTAATCGCTCAGCCATTTTTAGTCTTGAACGTCGAGTCTCAAGTGTCTGTATTTGATTCAGTACCGTAAGCCTCTGATTCGCACTCGCGACTCTGGAACGCTTGGCTTGATCAAGTTCCGATTCACTCGCGAATCCCTTTGGTAACGCTTGCAGCCTTTCAATATCCTTTTCGAGGATGGCTAGTTCTTCTTCGGCGAGCTCAAGAAGATTTTTTGAGTTCGCGATCTCTTGATCGAGCTCACGCTGCTGCGCATACTCGCTTTCCTGCAATGCATCCAAACGCTCCACTTCTAGTTCGAAGTCGGTGGCATCCAACTCAAACAAAAGATCGCCGCGTTTCACGAACCGACCAATCTGACATGCCTCACTCTTTAGCTTTATTCTCCCAGCAACCTCAGCAGCAAGATTGATTTGTCGATACGAAACAACAGTTCCCGTTACAGCGACGTCGAGCGTTTTTAGTGAACTCGAATCCAGAACTTTATCCACCGTCACAATCGGTAGTCTTCTTAACTTGGAAACCGTATCCATGCCCTCCACTGGCGCTTTCTTCGGAAGCTGACGACCTAACACTACGTAGACTCCGAATCCGACCGCAATGAAAACGACTGGTAGCAAAAAACCGAAAAGAATCGTTCTCGATGTATTCTTGGCTTGATTCACAAATCAATTCCGTGATTGAAGAGAAGAGGCGGAAAGCAACACGCGGACGTAGCATTCCCTAGGACTTGTACACTTCGTATTCTATTCCGAATCTTTGATTTTTCCTACCGAAACTGTAGCTTTGTGACAGTTCCTTGTAAGCTTTGCCCGAATAATATTAGAGGTATGCCCATGCTGCACTGCGGAATGCGAGCGACCTCTCGCCCATGCAGCATGACGAAAAAGAGTGATCCAATTCCCCTCAGCCCTGTGGACTCGGCAACCTGCCCCTTAACATTTTAACTAAACACTGCACCGACCTTCGGTTCGGTGTGAAAACTCGGTGGAGGGGAGCCAACTACACCAAGATGGTTTAATCGCTCAACAGTCGCTTTGCCTAAGGTTCATAAGAAAACTAAAGCCAGTGTTAACGGCATATTGAGCCTCCGTTAACACTGCGTTGGTTTCTTGAATATGGTCACTTCGCAGCAGTACGTGCGGCAAGCGACAGGTAAAAGTCTACCTAAATCGCTAACAACAAGCGACTTGGTGCCTCAAGGTATGCTATTACGTCGTTCAGAAATCTCGCAGCGGTCGCACCATCAACGAGCCGGTGATCGTAAGCCAAACTGAGAGGCATCATTAACCGCGGACGGATGCTATCATCGTCCATGACAACAGGCAACTTTCGCGATCTACCTACCAAAAGTATTGCAACCTCCGGAACATTAACGATCGGAGTTGAATAGGTACCACCAATTGCACCTAAATTGCTGATGGTAAACGTTCCGCCACGCAGGTCGCTAACAGCGAAGTCGTTGTTTCTAACCCGTGCCGCCAAATCCGCTAACGAGTAAGCAATGTCCGGAATCGACATCTGATCGGCATTCTTCAGAGTTGGAACAACCAACCCGCGATCGCTGTCGACGGCGATTCCCAAATTAACATAGTCTTTATAAATGATCTGCTCATTTTCCATGTCCAAGTTAGCGTTCAACGCTGGATGATGCTTCAGAGCAGTCGCCACTGCCTTGATCAAGAACGGCATCGTTGTGAGCTTGATGCCTCGTGATGCGTAATCGTCCTTGCTGGTCTGCCGAAATGCCTCAAGTTCGGTGACGTCGGCGTCATCAAAGTTAACAACTCGTGGAACAGTCTCCCACGACTTGTGCATTTGCGCCGCGATCGTCTTGCGGATCTTCGTCATTCGATCAACGCGAATCGGACCATAGTCATCCTGTGATGGAGTGCCCGGCAAGTTACCACGCGGCGCTTTGCTCGCCGAAGTATTGCCGAGACCTGTATGTTGTACAGGAGCGGATACGGGGGCCTCAGCGGAGACTGGAACCAACGCCCCAGCCCTCGCTGATTGATTAACAGTTCGAACGACGGTCATTACGTCTTCACGTGTGATCCGGCCGTGCTCTCCAGTGCCGACCACACCGGCTAAATCAACACCGACTTCCCTAGCTAGCCTACGGATAGCCGGGCCAGCGGGGATGACGTCATCCGAAAATGGAGTACCAACTGCAGCAACTGATGGCGACTCAGGTGCAACAACTTGTTGGACCGGAGCTGGAGGGACAACGACCGGAGTTGCTACAGTTGCAGGTCGCGGCGTTTCCACTTTGGGAGGTACAGGTACCGCGACTGGGGCTGGTTTTACCGGGGCAGGAGCCGCAGCAACAGGTGCCGGAGCTGTTGGGGTGGGAGCGACTGCTGGCGCCGCGTTCGGAGCCGGCTTAGGTGGAGCAGCGGATTCGGCTGCTTCAATTGTTGCTATCACCCCACCTACAGGGACGGTTTGCCCCTCTTTAATAGCAATACTAAGGATCTTGCCTGCCGCAGGGGAAGGCACGGAAACGGTCGCTTTGTCCGTTTCCATCTCAACGATCGACTGATCCTTCTTTACGACGTCTCCGACATTGACGAGAACTTCTAGTACGTCTCCAGATTCGATGCCTTCGCCGAGGGAAGGGAGCTTGATTTCCATAACTGACTGATCGTTGCTAGGGGATGGATGACAAAATTAATGACACTTTGATTCCGGGGTTACAGGACACACCGGATCTTACTTTCGAAACTTACGCAAACAAAGGATTAGGTTTCTCCGAGTTGTAGCCCAAGTCTTGGATCGCTTTGGCAACCTCCTTGACGTCGAACAAACCCTTCTTGCTTAATCGATAAAGAGTTGCAATGACTATGGATTGTGCGTCAACTTCAAAGTGTCTTCGCAGTGCGGGACGGGTTTCACTGCGCCCCATGCCATCGCAACCTAGCACATAGTAGTCTTGCTCGATATAGGGCAACAATTGCTCACCCACCGCTCGCACGTTGTCGCTAGCAGATATGATCGGACCCTCGACTCCTTCCAGGACATGTTGGATGTAAGACTTTTTGGAAGGTTGATCAGGATGCAACATGTTCCATCGCTCAAAATCTTGTGCTTCACGTCGCAATTGAGTGTAGCTGGTCACGCTCCACGCATCGCTGGCCACTTTGTACTGTTCAGCTAGGATCTCTTGTGCCTCCAATGCATGCCGAAGTATAGCCCCCGATCCAAAGAGCTGGACGCGAGCTCGTGCTCCTTCGACTTCGCGAGACTTGAACTTGTAGATACCCTTGATGATGCCGTCTTCGACACCTTCTGGCATCGCTGGCATGTCGTAATCTTCATTGTGGACGGTGATGTAGTAAATCGCCGTCTCACCCTCTTGATATAGCCGTCTCAATCCATCAAGAACGATAACAACGGTCTCATAAGCCCAAGCAGGGTCGTAGGCACGAACCATTGGGAATGCCATGGCGTTAAGATGACTGTGACCGTCTTGGTGCTGAAGTCCTTCACCATTAAGCGTGGTCCGCCCTGCGGTTCCACCAATCAAGAACCCCTTGGCCCTCATGTCCATCGCGGCCCAAATCGAATCGCCAACGCGCTGGAATCCGAACATCGAGTAGTAGATGTAAAACGGAATCATGTTGATTCCATGCGCTGAATAGGCCGTGCCAGCAGCGACAAAACTACTCATCGACCCACATTCGGTGATCCCCTCTTCAAGGATCTGCCCATCCCGTGCTTCTTTGTAATAAGCTACCTGATCCGAATCAATTGGCTCGTAAAGCTGGCCTGCATGAGCATAGATTCCGATCTCTTTGAAGAGCCCCTCCATACCGAACGTTCTGGATTCGTCCGGAACGATGGGAACAATCTGCTGACCAATTTGCTTGTCTTTTACCAGTCGACCCAAGAGACGAACGAAACCCGCCGTCGTACTGATATTTTTGCCTTCGACGTAACTCGCCATGAACTTTCGATAATCATCGAGAGTTGGCACGTCCATCTTAGGCACAACTGTTGGACGACTCGGCAGCGAACCGCCCAAGGCTGCACGTCGATCTTTGAGGTATTTGATCTCGTTACTGGTAGCCGGTGGCTTGTAGAATGGTGCATTGGCCACTTCTTCATCAGAAATCGGAATGCCAAATCGACTGCGGAATTCCAGCAACTCACGCTCGTTCATGGACTTCTGGTTGTGAGCGATGTTTCGGCCTTCGCCCGCTTCACCAAGACCGTACCCTTTAATTGTCTTGGCCAAAATAACGGTCGGTTGTCCTTTGTGTTCCACCGCAGCTTTATACGCGGCGTACATCTTTTCGGGATCGTGCCCCCCACGCTTCATCTTTTCAAGCTTCTCATCGGAGTAGTTCTCCACCAGCTTGAGCAGTTCCGGATACTTGCCGAAGAAGTGCTCGCGGATGTAAGAACCAGGCATTCCAACGTACTTTTGATACTGACCATCAACGACTTCGTTCATTCGTTGCACCAGTAAGCCAGACTCGTCTTTCTCAAGAAGTACGTCCCAGTCGCTACCCCACACGACCTTGATAACGTTCCAACCAGCGCCGCGGAACACGGCCTCTAGCTCTTGCATAATCTTGCCGTTGCCACGAACGGGCCCGTCAAGTCGCTGTAGATTGCAGTTCACAACGAAAATCAAGTTATCTAGCTTTTCGCGTGAGGCCAACGTGATCGCGCCTAGCGTCTCAGGTTCGTCGCATTCGCCGTCACCCAAAAACGCCCACACCTTTTGACCACGTGTGTCTTTGAGGCCGCGGTCGTTCAAATACTCATTAAACCTAGCCTGATAAATCGCCATGATTGGGCCTAAACCCATCGATACCGTCGGATATTCCCAAAAATCGGGCATCAGCCACGGGTGTGGATAACTGCTGAGACCACCACCGTCCGCTAACTCTCTTCGAAAATTCTCAAGCTTGTTCTCATCAAGTCGGCCTTCGACGTAGGCACGAGAATACATCCCCGGAGAGGCGTGTCCCTGGAAGTAGACGTGGTCTCCGTTGTATCCCGACTCTCCCCGGCCACGGAAAAAGTGATTGAAGGCGACTTCGTAAATCGTTGCACTGCTTGCAAACGTGCTTATGTGCCCCCCCTGACCCTTATTCTTATTGTTAGCACGCACCACCATAGCCATCGCATTCCAGCGAATGATGCTCTTTATTCGCCGCTCCATCTCCCGATTGCCAGGGTAGGGCGGCTGCTTCGAAGCAGGGATAGTGTTGACATACGGCGTGTTGGTGTCGAACGGGATCTCTACCCCCGAGCTCCGTGCACGATTCTCTAATGCCTTGATCAAATACTGAACGCGCTCGTCACCCTTGCTTCGCCTCACGTAATCCAGCGATCCCAGCCACTCACCAGTTTCTGCTGGATCCACGTCAATGGGTGCCGCAATTTGGCCAGCTGAGGCCAACACCGAAGGGTCAACATCCCCCAGAACTTCAGCATCCGACATACAAACTCGTCTTTCTCAAGGTTCCCAAATGATTTTCAGCCGCCAACTCGTCACCTTTTATCGGTTAGTCCCGTCAAGGAAAAGATTGCCGGTCAAGATAATTGCGACGCCTCACATTGTCCCGAAATTATCACTCCGCGTAAAGGTCCGCCCGCGACATAACAACCCCACAATCCACAAATATCACCGTACCGTCGCCAATCTCATCAGCGCCCTGTCAAGGGGCACTAAAGACACCTTAAGGAGGACTAAGCAGTTTCTGATTTCACATTACCATGCTTGGTATCAACAAAAATTTGAATCATTCGGTCAATCCAGCGTCGCAAATCATGCCTCTCAACAACAAATTCCCTCGCAAACCCGAGCCGTTTTCGCCAAAAAACTTCGTTGCTAAATCGATCCTGTATCTGCTTTGCTAATGCTAGTGCATCTCCTGGTTCTGCGAGACTTCCAAGCGGCTGCGACCTCAGAATCTCCCCTGCACCTGATTCAGTATTAGTTGCCAGAATAGGGGCATTACAAGCCATGGCCTCTAGCAAAACGTTAGGTAATCCTTCGTACAAGGATGGCAATACAAACAATTCGCACTGCTTGAGATAGGGCAACGGATTATCCAAGTATCCATGAAAGAAGACGTGCTCCTCCATGCCGCATTCGAGTGCTTGACGCTCCAAATCCTTTCTACAAACTCCATCACCAATCAGGTGCAAATCGACAGGCGGGGATTGGCTTCGGAGTGATCGATTGTAATGACAAACAGCGTCAATCAGAAAGCGGTGCCCTTTCTCAGCGGTTAACCGTCCAATGGATAGAATGCGTGGACACCCACGAAATTGCCACTGCCTCGAAGATTGGGTATTCACAATCGGTGCAACGGATTGTTTGTCAATCTGTTCGATGTCTATCGGACTTGGCACGACCTCGATTCGACTTTGGGGCAACGAATAAAATTGGCTGGCGTCTCGCGCTGTGCCCTCGCTGACAGCCAAAAGTCTCGCTGCCTCGCGGTAGGATCGACTGAGTAGCTTTCGCTTCCAGGAAATCCATCGCTTTTCCGATCGAGTTACGTCTTGGGACGGAGGGGATACGATGGTAGAAACACGCCGCACGATTTTTCCTGAACGGCTTGATCTTGAAATCGCAGGGCCTGCAATCATCGCCATGTGAAACAATCGCTCATACAGGATATCACTTTTTTCCCGCTCGAGTACCTCTGCGAGGTGACGCACCTGAGCGCGATGAATCTTACCTGGCCAATTCCAATTCGTCGCGACGTAGTGATCCCAAAACGAATGGATCAAGATATCTTCGGGGACTTGAGCCAACAAACTGCCCCGACGATAGAGCAAATAGAGTTGAATCTCAAATAATCGTGGATCCAATCCTTTTATCAAGTAAAGCAATTGGCGCTCGCTCCCCCCCCCATCCATGCTGGACGAACAAAACATTAGCTTGATTCGTTGGGTAGTTGAAGTCACGTCGGTGTTTATACGTTAAAATGGAATGGCCGGAAGCGTCACAGACAATATAGCATTCTTGATAGGAGTTCGAATGAAAGGCCGCGATTCGTTAGCTAATCTTTGGAATTTGGCTGCTTCAAGGCTCGCTTTTTCGAATCTAGTAGGGGGACCGTTCGGCAATCGCCCGTGCGTCTTCTTTGCTTCCGTTCTACTCTTCCTCTCTTGCTTTGCTTCTAACGAAATCTATGCCAATATAATCGCCGATCTTCCAGCAGCTAAAGATCTTGCAAATTGGCTCGGTGAATTACCTCAATCGAGAGATCGTAAACATCCACAATTTGAACTATTCCAGTCCCTGAAATCAGCACTCGAATCACCAGCAGACGGGCGGCATAGATTCGTTTTGCCGTCTGCTCAATCAAAAGCAAAACGCGAATCTCTAGTTTTGAAAAAAGCGTTTTCGTCCGAAACAGAACGATCGGAGTTTGAGACGCGCGTTGAGCGACTCCTCGAAGAGATCCGCGACAAGTCTAACGCTGCTGATGCCTCAAACCAACCTGAGCAAGCTCTGCAACTGAAGTGGATGCAAGCTGGGTTTAGCTCTTTCGTAAGCCGTATGAAATCGGATTCTTGGCCCCCTGCAGAAGCTATACGGAATCCAAAACGACCTTCACCTCCACAAAACCCCAACCATCCTATCACCGGCTGGCGTGGTTCCACTTTCGAATGGATCCGCACGCCTCATTTTGATATCGCCTCGCGAGGCACAAAGGCTGATGCGGCCATGATGGCTGAACTATGTGAACAAGTCTACGCAGTTTGGCAACAAATGTTTTTTCCCTACTGGGCAAGCGGAATTCATCAATCAAACGGGGAAAGCAATCTAACAACCACCCCCTTTCAAGTGATTCTCTTTTCGAACAGGAGGGAATACGAGGATACGCTTAGAAGGCAGGTACCAAACGTAGAACTTTCAACAGGATACTACAACCAAAACTCACGGCATTCGTTTTTCTATTTTGACCAAAGTAAAAGCTATGCAACATTGGTCCATGAACTAACACATCAGTTCTTCGCAGAAGCAGTTTCAACAAATCTCGCATTCGACCCCGATGCCTCGCCCGGCTTCTGGGCTGCCGAAGGAATAGCGATTTATATGGAGTCGTTATCTATACGTGAACTTGGACCTTCCATTCTGGTCGATGTGGGTGGTTGGGATGCTCCTCGATTGCAATCAGCACGTTTTCATTTCCTCCGAAACGAAACTTGGCTTCCGATTGAAAAATTTGGACAACTGACTGGTTCCGAATTTCGAAAACCTGAAGGTATCGCGTTGCGTTATAGCTTCGCGGGGGGGTTGGCACATCGGTGGATGGATTCAGGTGGTTCATCCAAAACCTCTTTGATTCAACATCTGCGGTATCTCTACTTTCAAGATGTTGATTCTTATCTCCAGCCTTGGGACGATAAAGACCTGCCTGGAGTCTATGCTGAGTTCATGCAAAGTGGTCCCAAAAACACACGCAATTATCTACCTTACATCAATCGACCAGATTTAGTGCTAAGCAGGTGTGAATTCGATACTGAACTGCTCAGGGAACTGCTTGTGAGACGATCAAAATGGAATTGGGTTGATCTGTCGTACAATGAAATCGATGATCAAGCACTCATTGGTGAACTTTATAAACTCGACGTAGCTCGCCTAAGCCTTGAAAACACCGAGATATCGGATCGTTGCCTTGAGGTAATTTTGAAAATGCCTCGACTAGAGGAACTAGACCTGAGCAACTGTGCGATCACGGACGATGGCCTTAAGGCAATTGAAGGAAATAGGACCATTCGTACTCTCTGGCTATCTGGAACGGACATCACAGACGAGACTTTAAGACTGATAGAGAGTTGTCCGAGACTCGAAGCTCTTCATGTTGATCGCACCCAGGTAACGCTTGAAGGCTGGGAACGATTAATGAAAACCAAACCACGACTTCGCCCCGCGTCAACTGCGCCCTGATCAAATTGCAGACTTTATCTAATTGACTTTACTTACTGCGAAGAAGAATAGACTCGCCGTAATGGTTTCCCTTTACGGCGAGTCGTAACAATGCAACTGAGCGAAAAAGTTTGTTCGGATACTTTCGATTCTTGGTTGATGTAATCCAAACAGGCAGTTCAGTCGCCAGAGCCGATGGCTAGATTCGCACCAGCATGGGACCATCTGTATTGGCGAGCAAAACGTTAATACAGTTGCCATTTTTTTGAGCTACATCGGCAAATCAGCACGGGGCCGACGGTTACAAAGACTAGGCTGACAAACAAAGGTTCGCCTTAAAGAGTCGAAAACATGGTGGAGGTTTCTAGTACCGCAACACGGAGATGATGCCAATCATAACCTGACGATTCAGCCGAGGGATTTCGCGGATTTTCCAATCAAAGTTGCCTCCCATATGGTGCCATCCATCGTATGTTGCCTCTTTTTCCTCCATCCTGTATCATGCTGCCATACCCGAATCTTCCACAGGAGACCGATCATCGTGCGACCTAAGCGTTCCGAACAGTTTCGACATGACGAAATCGCGATCGTCCA
>JBKCTT010000218.1:0-6664 GCA_046318795.1 Pirellula sp. | reverse complement strand
TGGGTACTTTTCGCCATCTCTTGGGGTGCTTAAGCTAGACCGATTCACGTTTCGAGTTGGAGTCGCGAAGGTAATACATGTTGCAATCTACGACCATGATCTTTTCTCGAACGTCTTTCGCGGGCCGTCTGCTTATTTGGGCCTTTGCATACGTAGTTCTTAGAACTCCGCAACCAGTACAGGCATCGGACCCATTGGAACAATTTCTAGAAAAACATTGCCTACGATGCCACGGTTCAGCAAAAGAAAGCAGCGACGTTCGAATCGACCATCTATCGCGGGACTTTAAAGCTGGCTTGGATTCCCATCGATGGGCCGAGGTCCTTGAGAAAGTGAACAGCGGCCAGATGCCGCCTGCCGAGGAACCCAAGCCGACTCAGCAGGAAATTGCTACATTTCTCACCAGCCTCGACGCTCGACTCAAAGAGGGACGTGCAGCGAGGATGGCAGCGAGGCCCGCCGTCGCCCACTATCGCTTAAGCCGAAAAGAATATCAAAACACCGTCTATGACTTACTTGGTGTTCGATATGATCCCGCCAAACCAGGCGAACTAAATGAGGATACTCTATGGCATGGCTTTGAAAGAATCGGATCCGAACTTTCCCTCTCTCCATCCCATGTGGACAGATACTATCGTGCAGCCGGATTAGTTCTGGACCGTGCCTTTACAGACGCATCAGGAGAGACTCGCAAAGTTCGCAAGACGGCCGCTGAACTTCGATACAACGGTGGCAAAGAACAGCAAGCGATCTTAGATCGATTCGGCATCAAACGACCTCTCCGGTATTTGCTCTTTCCAGGTCGAGTCACCACAGCTCTGGCCCCGCATTGGTTGGGAAGAACAGGACCCGAACATAGTGGTTTGTACAAAGTTCGTATCCAAGCAAGTGGCATTCGACCGCTAGGTGGACAACCTGCCCACCTTAGCATCGGCAAACCCACCGGCGAGGAATCAGTTGACAGCGTTATCGATTTCGATCTAACAGCGTCGGAAGATCAACCACAGGTCTATGAGTTCGAAGTGTTCCTCGAAATGCCTATGTCACTCGACTTTTGCGTTGTTTCGACTAATGGCGTCGATCGAAGACAAGGGGCAGCATTCCGCAACGCGTTAACGAGTCCTAACGGATATATTTTTACGCACAGCAGCGAAACATCTTTACTGAGCGCCAACGCTCCGCAAATGTTCGATGACAAAGGAAACGGACTATTCTCCACAGTCATCTTAGATTGGATCGAATGGGAAGGCCCAATTACGACCGATCAAGAGAAAGAGCGACGCATGGGGTTGATTCCACCGCAGAATGCGAGCGATGAATTAGTAGCCGATCATCTACTACGTTTTGCCCAGCGGGCGTGGCGTCGTGAAGTGAGGATCGAGGAAATTTCTACCTACCTGAATGCGTATCGAGCCGAACTCGCAGCTGGGGAATCCATATCCGAAGCCTATCGTGTTGCCATGCAGGGGATACTAACCTCGAGGCACTTCATCTACATCGTCGAGGGGGAGCCTATAGCCCGGGAGAAACTTACCGACTGGGAACTCGCTTCCAGATTGTCCTACTTTCTTTGGAGCTCGATGCCCGATGCTGGTTTGTTCGCTGCCGCCAATGACGGTACCCTCAATGGAAATCGTTTGACCAACGAAGTGAATCGCATGCTGGCCGACAACAAATCGAATCGCTTTATCGATGATTTCGCACGACAGTGGCTTCAACTTCATCGGCTAGGAATGTTTCCACCGGACCAGAAACTTTATCCCAGTTACGACGCATGGTTGGAGGCGAGCCTGAGACGCGAGCCAGTTGAATTCCTCAGAGAGATGTTTAGCAAGAACATACCTATTGATCATCTGATCGATTCCGATTGGACAATGTTGAATGCCCGATTATGTGATTTCTACGGTTTGCCTGAACCAAGCACAGATAGCTTTCAACGAGTGTCGCTTAAGCCTGAGCATCATCGAGGTGGACTGCTGACGATGGGTGCAATCCTCGGTTTGACCTCTGACGGTACTCGCCATCGCCCCGTTCATCGAGGCGTATGGGTCAGCGAAGCGATTTTGGGCAAGACACCTCCTTCGCCACCAGCGAATGTCGATCCCATCACACCTAACGTCGAAGACACCCCCAAGACAACGATTCGCCAAAAAATCGAAGCGCATCGCCACAACCCAAACTGTGCTGCTTGCCACGCCATGATCGATCATTTCGGAATCGCATGGGACAATTATGATGCGATAGGACAGTGGCGAACACGCGAGCACGTGGACAAAGGGCTCGGTGAAGATCCACCTATCGATGCTTCGGGCATTATGCCAGATGGAAGACCGTTTCAGGATTCCATACAGTTCAAAAAACTATTGCTAGACGACCGCGATAGGATCGCGAGAGCCTTTATCGAGCACCTATGCACCTACGCTCTTCGACGAGCATTGACCGTAGACGATGACGAGGATCTAAAGTTGATTGAAGCCGAAGCGAAAAAGAATGGCTATCGAATCCAAGACATTGTTCGCGCAGTTGCTGTATCGGATCTAATGAGGAAAAGGTAGGTAGATACAGTGTGGATATCACGACATGTAGAACGGAATGAAGCAAATGATGCTCGTCAACCTTTCTTGCATTCGGAAATTTTCAATTCTTTTTTCTGATCTTATTTCGCTGTCCAAGATCCCCAAATAACTTACACAGGCAGTCCCTAATGACCTTTCTATCCCAATCTTGGCTTATCGATCGTCGCCATGCCCTGCGTGCACTGGGCAGTTGCGTCTCTCTACCGTTACTGGAATGCATGATTCCGCTGCGAGCCTCACAGCCTCTAGAAACACCTCGTCGTAGCGCGTTTGTGTATCTCGCGAATGGTGTTCACTCACTCAATTACCAGATAACACAATCCGGGAAAGAATATCAATTCTCTCGATCGCTCAAGCCTCTCGAGAAACATCGCGATGTTGTGACTCCTATCAGCGGCCTCCATCATCCCGGGGCATTGGGGCATCATCACAACTGCATCTCGGTTTGGTTGACGGGCGGCAAACTGGGCCCTTCGGATCGAAATACAATTTCGGTCGATCAAAAAATGGCTGAAATCACCGCAAAACACACGCGGTACCCGTCGATGGAAATCGCCCTAACCGGTGACGCGCTCAGTTGGACAGCCGACGGCGTACGATTGCCTCCCATGCGTCGATGCAGCGAAATCTTCGCCTCCCTATTTGAAGAACCGAAAGGAGGACTTGCGGCACAGCGCAGATCTCTGCGTCGCAAGGGAAGCGTTTTGGATGCCAATCTCCAAGAGGTTCGTCAACTCGAAGCAGCCATCGGTGCCGCCGACAAAGGACGTCTGGATCAATACCTTAGCTCGGTACGCGAGGCAGAAGTGCGAACGAGAAGAGCGGATGCATGGCTCGATACGCCTCTGCCTAGCATTTCCGATAACGATCGTAGGCGGACCAGTCGCGATGTTGCTGCGACGCTTGCAGGGGAATACTTCCGGACCGTTTACGACCTAATCGTACTTGCGTTTCAGACCGACGTGACACGCGTTGCGACCTTTAGCTTAGGAGGCGAGGGCGATGCATTCTCGATCCCGGAAATCGGTATCACAGAATCCCGTCATCAACTCAGCCATCATGGCGGCGATCTAGGCTATATGGAAAAGCTCACCAAATACGACACCTTTGCAATCGAACAATTCAGTTATTTCTTGACGCGGCTACAAGAGACCAAGGACCTAAATGGCCAGCCGCTACTCGGTTCCACCATGGCTCTATTCGGAAGCGGAATGTGCTACGGTCATAGCCACGGCAACGCAAACCTACCTTTGGTACTCGCAGGCGGATCTGATCTCGGCCTCCAACATGGCAGTCATCTCGACTTCAATCAAGGCCACTTCCCAGGCTACCAACTCGACAAACCGGGTGAGCATTACAGTTTGTGCAGTCGCCCCGCAAATCCCAACGCACACATGAGTAATCTGCTATTGCTTATGGCACAGAAAATGGGCTGCGACATCGACCAGTTTGGGGACAGCAACAAGGCAATCGCCCTGTGAACCAAAATCGACATGCCATAATATTATACGTTGGAAATGAGTCATGATTACGGAAGAATTGAGAATGCGAAATATGTATCACCCCGAGGCGAGTAAACGGCCTGCATTCTTCAAGCTTCATGACTCATGGTTTTTTTTCACTAGCTGTTGCATTGCAATCACAACCCTTGCCAATTGTCCTCTTTTAGCGGTTTCCACTGCTCAGCAAAGTGATTCCAGCCAAAGCGAGCCCTTTCGTCCCCAAGCGGGGCAGTTCCCACCACTGGAAAAGGCTCACTCTTACCGTGGTGAACTAGTATTTGTTGATCATGCCAATCGTCGAGGGTCAATTCGTATTGCAGGATCGGGTATGTTTTTCCGAAATGATCCGCAGCCGTTCGCGATGCTTCCCTATGGAATGCTTCGATATCACGGTGGCCCTGCAGACCTTAGAGATGTCCCGATCGGCACCCTACTGCACGCACATGCCTACCTCCCACCCGATCCGCGAATCTCTTCGGTACCCGTTTTACCGGTCAACAATAAGGACAAAGACGCTAACCATAATCGCGGGGCGGGGGTGGAACCGGCAGAGAACCATATACTCCTATTGGAGGACGATCCAAGCTACTGTCTTCGCGAGGGAAAAGTCTGGCGACTCAAAGAGCTAGAGATCCAGAATTATGAGGGCAAGATCATCGCCCGGTGCGAGGCAAAACAAACCCTAGGAAAAAACGAGAACGAACAAACTATGACTTTCGATGCCGCGACTCGTATTTGGCGTGGTCGCGAAATTCTCGCCGTCGAAGACTTGGTTGCCGAAGGAGCGTGGCCAGCAGGTGGCAAGAAATCACTCGATGGCCAAGAGGTTTTGTTTGGTATTACTTGGAAACCCACTCCCGATGGCATCTTCACTCGATTTCATATTTCCGATATCTGGTTGGACGACACTTCGATGCAACGGGCCGCACGTCAGCAGACCGAGGTGCATAAATCGTTTATCCGCAGCCGCTGGATGGCTGGTTGGGTCGATTCTGTTGAGTATGGCAAGTTTGGTCGCGCGACGGTGACAGCCACGTTGTTCGGTGGAATGGATGAAACGCTGTATTCGGATTTTAAACCCGGTATCCCGGCAATGATGAACGCCGTTGAAAACACCCTCAAACATGTACACGGCGCCTACAGTCCTGCACACATGTCCTCAAGAGGCTCAATTTTGAACATAACGAGAACACCTGGCGAGGCGCCATTGGGGAGTAGTGGCATCCAAATCCAATTCGAAACGGATCTGATCATTGAAGGCCTGCGTCCCGGAAGGATTGTACGTGTCCGGCCCGGAAATTGGCCCGTAGTCGATGTGCCTCGGGAGGAGTATCTTAACGATGCGAACAACATCGAAGAAAGATTCCCATCTCCAGCGATCTTCCCAAAGTACTGATCTAAAACGCTGGTTGTGGGGGAACAAGGAGGCTCGGTGTAACGGATTATTTCTGCGTAGACGGGAGCTCGGGTTGCGATGTCAACTCCCAGCAGCGGATGCCCACTAGATCAGCCGAAAAAGTGGAATAATCGGAATCTCTTTCCATTTTTTGTTCCCCATGCATTACTCTTCTAGCCATCTGACTCGATTTGCAGCGCATGCTTACCCCATATGATCCACGTCGAACTAGTACGAGAAATTAACCCGGAAAACCCACTATGGAGCTCATGGCGAGAGCTGGCCTGTGGCATCCCGATGCGCCAGCCAGAGTGGCTGCTTAGTTGGTGGGATTTCTACCGACAGAATGATGCCGAACTCTACCTATTAACCGCTCGCGACGAGAATCGCTTGCTGGGCTTGTTGCCTTTTTATCGCTTGAAGTCGCAACGACAGCTTCGATTGCTTGGCGATGGAGAGGTTTGCACGGACTACAACGGTGCAATGTGCGTTCAAGATGGCGACACATCGACCGTCATTGACTCGCTCGCTACATGGCTACTATCTCACTGCAACGACGGTGAAGTCGGTTGGGAATCCATCTACATGGAGGGTATCCCTGTATCGGATGCAGTCACTCGAAGCCTATACAATCTGATTGCCCAGCGCGGCGGCCAGCCCCTCGAGCGAAACCCCATGAACACTTGGTGCATCGACTTGACCGACGGTTGGGATGGCTACCTAGCTCAGTCCAGTAAAGACACCCGCAAACGTTTGCGACGCCGCTTAGAATCGATGGCAGAGGTTCAAGTTCACCGAGTCACCTCAGAGGCTGAATGGGTTCGATATTATACGATCCTTGTCGACCTTCATCAGAAGAGAAGAATTTCTTTAGGTGAACCGGGTTGCTTTGCGGATTCACGGTTCAAATCTTTCCTTGAACTTGCCAGTTTGCGACTCTTGCCTCTAGGACAACTTCAAGCGTTCTTTCTCGAAAAAGACGGAATACCTATCTCAGCCGATATTGGTTTCCGATCAAAGTCGCATTGGTACTGCTATCAAGGTGGCATCGAGCCATCCGCGATGGAAATCGAACCAGGCAAGATGGCGAATGTTTGGATGATCGCCCAGGCGCAGTCTCAAGGGATTAACGCTCTAGACTTCTTGCGTGGCGATGAACCTTACAAGCAGCAACTCAAAGCCGCCCCGCA
>JBKCTT010000217.1:0-3694 GCA_046318795.1 Pirellula sp. | reverse complement strand
TGCTTGTTGGTAATCGCGTGCTAGGTCATTGGGTGGTTTGAATCGTTTCGCGGTTTTTTCGAAGCGTTGGGTTGCTTTTTTATCGAGACCATCAATGGAGTAAGTTTCAAGGATTTTTCGTTTACGTTCCTCGAGCATTTTGCGGATGGAATCGAGGCTAGGCCCGAGGCCAGCGATTTGGCTAGGGTCGAGGCGAACAGCGTTTGCGAGTTCTTCTTCGGTAAGTTCGCGGTAGCTACCGTAGGTAAGAGCGTGTTCGAACGCACCGCTGACCAAATCGGGAGGTTCCGATGTGGGGCTTGGAAATTCAGAAGGATTGAATTTCTGATAAACGTGAACGATTCCGCCAACTTTTTCCGACCGCATATGCTGCTCCATAGAGTTATAGTCATTATAAGCATACGGCAAGCCATCGTCCGACACCAACGCTTTGCCCCCGTGCCCCCCTCGGTCCGCCTGCCGCATCGCAGCAATCCAAATACTAGCGGCACGGGCGCTAGCCCTCCGGTAAGGCGTCAACCGGGCGATCGACTAATCACTTCTCAGGGAACGCACCGTAGGTCTTGCGCCCTGACGCTACTATTCGCATCGCGAAGCGATTGTTAGCGGTACGGGCGCAAGCCCTCCGGTAGGGCGTCAACCTCTCAATCGCCTATCAACTTTGTCCAGTAACGTGTTACTAACCTCATAATGCTAACAAAAGTTCTAAAAACATTTTTTGCAAGTGGTACAATCACTTGATTGTCAGAGGCTCGCTCGTTTTGAAACGCAAACGTAGTCCGACACGCCTTTCCAGATGTTCATTTTACAAATAAGTTTATTCAGCATGAAGGACGAGGCGGGCTCGCAATTTGTATTCGGTATTGCCTTGCCAACGTTACTGCTCATATGGATCCTTTTTAATCTAGGGACAGGTAGTATTTATCTGCCTGGCCCATCGGGGCAACGCTTACCATTGCGACCGCAGTCGGATTGAATGTTGCTTTGGAGTTTTGCAAGCCTAAAGTTTGGCATCGGGCTTGGCTTGTTCGGTTGGTTCTGGATGGCCAACCGTCCCGAGTATGATCGGCATGTAGCCTACGTTCAGCTAGCGTCGATCATCATTGTTGCCATCGGCTTGCTGATTCTAGCTTGGTATTCGATCACGACATTTTCTGAGATATTTTCGGTTTGATCGTCCGTTGGCTCCTAAGACTCATCAGGCCGAACCAAACGAATAGGATTCGTTCTTATTCGGGGGGAAGCTACGATGATCAAGTCGACGTTATTCACCATGAACACCCTCGGGCAAAGAATCCGGGATCTACGGGCGTGCTGTTCTCAGTCAGAACGCGCCTCGAACGTCGTATTGTCGTAACACATGCGACAGAGTTTCAGCCCGTTAGACATCGGGACCGAGCGACTTTTAGATACCGCTGGCTTGTCCAGCGGAGTTTCCTGTTTTTCGTTAGCTGGACGGGCCCACTTATCTCCTCTATTCCTTCGTTTGGCGACTTCGCCGCCGAACCAAGAGACTAGAAATCGATACGAGTGGAGAGCTTGGCTGCTTCGCATCCAGAGCACGTTCGAGAGTACCGTAAAGCGGAGTCTCGCTACGCGGTCGACCGCAAAAAAGCTGGTCTCGAATGACCAAACGTGTCACTGGCCCCCTCCAGGATCGAGATTAACTGCTGAACCCATGCTAGCGAAGCATGAAAAACTCAGATAAACTTTGCACTGTCTACTCAGACCTATCCACCGGATCACTCGAGTCGAAACCGTGCCTAACCAACGTCAAAGTAGCCGCACAAGAGTCACGTGTTCGAGTATCGCCTGGGATAGCAAATAGTTGACTTTATCGCCTCGTAAAACCTGAAACGCCATGTCCAATCCCATCTTCGACCATCCCATTCTCAATTCGCCCTACGAATATCCTTCCAGGCACTGGGAACTTGACGAAAATGGTCCTGCTCCAAACGACTTGCTGCACCTGATCGTCGAGATCAAAGGCTACCGACGCGAGGACGCCAAAGAAAAGAAAGCCACCATGGATACCTACTGGATTCCTGGTGTGAACAACCTCGGTACCTATGGTCGCTGGGCATTTGCTGAGTTCACCGACATCTACGAAATTGAGTCCGATTTCAAAGCCAAGGTTGAATCTGAGTTCAACAACATGATTGATGCAACAACAACCCAATCTCTAGTCACCAATCATCAATAACCAATCCCCGATGCCCGATCGATTGCAATTACGTATCTTTATCAGCTCCGTACAGAAAGAGCTAGCTAGCGAACGGCTAGCTTTGCAGATTCTGCTCACGACCGATCCGTTTTTGCAACAGCATACTCGCCCCGTTCTGTTCGAACACGAGCCGCAACCACTGCGGCCGGATCCCCAGGCCTATTTGAAGCTTTTGGAAAAGTGTCAGCTCTTCGTCTTGATCCTAGGGAAGACCTACGGGAATGTATACAACGGTCTGTCTGCAATACATCATGAGTACCGCGAGGCACAGGAATTGAAGCTGCCAACGTTAGTATGTGTGATGGGACACAGTAAGCTAAAACGGGAGGCTTCGCTCGTTGCTCTATTCGACGAATTGAAAGACGATGGCCACACCTACGACCGATTCTCAACGAACGAAGAGTTGCAAAAGGCAACCCGCGTGCGATTGATCAAGCACATCCGCGACACTTACCACATCGAGCCGACCCGCGATGAGGACTCGATCGGAAAAGGCACTATCGAAATCGCGTCTGCTTTCGAACGTCAAAGATTGCCGGAGTGGTCAGTGGATTCGACCGTGGCCGCAAGAGTTAAGCAAATTGCGACGGCCGCGTCAGGGGCAGATGTTAAATCACTGCCCGCCAAAGACCAACTGCGAGAACTACGGAATCGTGGTTATATTTGGCTGGATGACGATGGAGAGAACAAACTGACTGCGGCTGGCTTGCTTTTGCTAGGGCGTGATCCGTCCGCGTGTTTCCCGCACTGTCGTGTTCAACTCGATGCGTTCTCGGGTGTTACGAAAGACGCAAAAGCGATCGACCATGCAACTGCGGTTGGAGATATAACGACGGTCGTCGATCAAACGCTTAGTTTCATCGATCGCAATATTCGACATCCGCTTCGAGTCGTCGGTTTGAAACGAATCGAAATTGCTGAGTATCCCGAGGAAGCCATTCGAGAAGCGATCGTCAACGCTTTAGCTCATCGTGACTACGAAGATGCAACTCGTCATATCATTGTGGAAGTCTTCAAGAATCGAATTGTCATTTCAAGCCCTGGAGGCCCACCTGGCGATGCCAAGATGGCTGTCATTAATCGTGGTACTGCCAAGTCGCGAGCTAGGAATCCATTGATTGCTCAAGGCTTGCGTTTTATGCAACTCATGGAAGAGCGCGGTACCGGCATTCTGCGAATGAAAGCTGCGATGCTTGGGCATGGACTCGACGAACCAAAGCTTGCGATTGATGACGACTATTTCGTCGTAACACTTCCTGGACCTGGCGACGACTTAGGGCGGATTCGAGTTCCTTCGAATCAAGATAGCCAGGTTATCGAGCAACTGTCGGAGCGTCAGCAAAAAATTGTGCAACAGGCGGTGATGGCTGGTTCTGTTACTGCCAGTTGGTGTGTTGAGAATCTCCAGGCATCACGGGCGACGATTGTTCGCGATCTGAGCCAACTTAGCGAAGCTGGCATACTGATTAA
>JBKCTT010000216.1:0-64265 GCA_046318795.1 Pirellula sp. | reverse complement strand
AAGTATGGATTTAGCAAAACTACGAAACATTGGTATCAGTGCACACATTGACTCCGGCAAGACGACCCTCAGCGAGCGAGTTCTCTTCTACGCAGGCCGAATTCACAAAATTGAAGAAGTGAAGGGTGACGGCGACGGCGCGACGATGGACTTTATGGAACTGGAAAAGGAGCGAGGGATTACGATCACCAGTGCTGCCACCCAGTTGACATGGAAAGAGCACACGATCAACTTGATCGACACCCCGGGCCACGTCGACTTTACCATCGAGGTGGAGCGCTCTCTTCGCGTTCTAGATGGAGCGGTTCTCGTTTTGTGCTCCGTAGGTGGCGTTCAAAGCCAATCTTTGACAGTGGATCGTCAAATGCGTCGCTACGGCGTGCCACGATTGGCGTTCATCAACAAGATGGACCGAACCGGTGCGGATGCGTATCGCGTTACGCAAATGGTGCGTGACAAATTGAACGCGGACGCGATCATGATGCAAATTCCGATTGGAGCTGGCGAAACGTTCGAGGGTGTAATCGATTTGGTCGCCATGAAAGCTTACTTCTTTGACGGTAAAGATGGCGAAACCGTTCGTGAAGAAGAGATTCCTGCCGCATACAAAGACAAAGCGGTTGAAATGCGTCAAAAGATGCTCGAGTCGCTTTCGATGTACAGCGATGAGATGATGGAGTTGCTACTTAGCGAACAAGAAGTACCAACGGATCTTGTTTATTCCGTCTGCAAAGCAGCCACTCAGCAGCTGAGAATTACCCCTGTATTCTGCGGCAGTGCCTACAAGAACAAAGGCGTGCAACTGCTACTAGATGCCGTTTTGCGTTATCTACCGAACCCCGCAGAACGCGATATCAAAGCACGTAAAGTTGGCGATGAAACGCAAAAGCTGGACCTCAAGCCAGATCCAAATCTACCGTTCGTCGGCATGGCATTCAAGATCGTGGAAGATCCGTTTGGCCAATTAACCTTTATGCGAATCTACCAAGGTAAGATCAGCAAGGGCGAAATGTACATCAATCAACGTACCGGCAAAAAAGAACGGTTCAGCCGAATCGTTCGCATGCACGCGGACAAACGGGAGGAAATTGATTCGGCAGAGGCCGGTGATATCGTCGCGATCATGGGAATCGATTGCGCTAGCGGTGAAACCTACTCAAACGACCGCGATTACTGCTCGCTCGAAAGCATGTTCGTTCCTGAGCCTGTTATCAAGGTTGCGGTAACCCCTGCCAGCCGTGCAGACGCGGACAAGATGAGCAAGGCACTAAACCGATTCCGCAAGGAAGACCCAACGTTCCAACTCTACAATGACGAAGAGACGAGCGAAACGATCATCTGCGGGATGGGTGAATTGCACTTGGACATCTACGTCGAACGAATGCGACGAGAATACAAAGTCGAAGTACAAGTGGGTGCACCGAAGGTTAGCTACCGCGAATCACCGGGCATGGCCCAGGAATTCAACTATAAGCACAAGAAGCAAACGGGTGGATCTGGTCAGTATGCTCACATTGTTGGCTCGTTGACCCCAATCGATCCTGAAGGCGAAAAGACGTTCGTCTTTGAAGATCACGTCACGGGCGGTAGAATTCCTAAGCAATTCATTCCGCCTGTAGAAAAGGGATTCCGCGATTCAATGTTCAAGGGTCCCTTGGCAGACTTCCCTGTTGTGGGCGTGAAGATCGATTTGAACGACGGAAGCTACCACGACGTCGACTCGAGCGAACGCGCGTTCTATATCGCCGCTTGCGACTGCTTCCGTGAAACCATGCGAGCATCTCAACCCGTGTTGCTAGAGCCAATCATGCGATGCGATGTTGAATGCCCAGAACTCGATCAAGGTTCCGTAGTAGGCGACATCATCTCCCGCCGAGGTTTGATTACTCAAACCGATACGCGAGACAAGATCTCGTACATCACAGCAGAAGTCCCATTGGCCAATACGTTCGGATATGCGACGGATTTGCGAAGCATGACCAAAGGCCAAGGCACATTCTCCATGGAACTCGCGAAGTACGCTGTCGTTCCGCGAAACCTCCAAGACGACATCATAGCGGAACGCAAAAAGCAGTTGGCTGCACGCAATGCTTAGTGGATTGAGTTGAGTCACGACATTAACTAAAAAAAGGTCCGGAACATCCGGACCTTTTTCTTTTTCAGAAAGCTATTGTTCTTACATTGCTCTCCAGTTAGCAGAGTGATAGCACTTTGAGTGCAGATTACTTCTCGCCCCTCGGCCGCAGCTGGGAGTTCTTCACGATCACATTCAAAAAAGACCGGCGAATGGCATCGTAGCCACGATCGTTAGGATCCTCAACATTGCTGTAGTACCAGTAGTTTGGGTCTTTCCAGTTGTAGGTCGTTCGCCAGAATTGTCGGCAATGCGAACCGTGTCCGAGAAAAGCTTCGTAAATGGGAACCAGATGAACATTCTCACGCGATTGAGTCGCTTCAACAATGACAGAGTTGTAGGCGGCGTGAATCGCCAGTCCATCACGCCAATGCGGCAGGTAAATACTCGGGGCATCTCCTACACCATCGGTTGGGTCGTAAATGTTGGCGAGGTAGATCTCGCAACCACCTGGAAATCTCTCGGTGATGAGATCCAGCATTTTCGATAGTCGCTGACGAAACGACTCGATCCACGGTTGAGCCTGCTCCAAGCTCGCACCGTACATGGCACATTCTCGCGGCAGTGATTTTCCGTAGCTGTGAATGAGATCATTGCCCCCCGTGGTCATAACCACGATCCCGAAAACGTCATTCGGTTTGGGACTCAATCTCTCCTCGATCACCTGCAAGTGCTGACTGGAGTTAGACCCTGACATCGCTAAATTTTTCGAAGTCAGATTTGGTAAAACGGTCAGAAGTGACTTATCCGCCATATCATCAAATTCATTTGGCGGATTATGCAGCAATCGATTGAAGAACGTAAGGTTCTGTGCGCTAGCCCCCAGCCCAGCCGTGATACTATCACCAATACCAACTAAATGAACTTTGCGATCAGTCCATGTAGATTGAAAAGGCTCAGCACTGACCTCTGGCCCAGCGGGACCGACTCCTGTCGGTCGGGCAAGGAAAAAGTTCACATAAAATAGTGACGCCGATATTGCCACGAAAGCGATACCTCCGAGCCACAAAAGCCGACGCTTCGAAGATATGGTTTTCATGCCCTCATTCCTTCATACAAAAGCCTTTGACCACAGATCAAACAGTAGCTTTTTAAGCCATGTCCTTTTATCTTGCATTGCAAATCTATAATTCCGTCTCCCCAACAGCCTTCGTTGCATTCTAGATAGCAATCCTGACAAGGCAATCAATCCCTACAGTGATGGAACGCCAGGGTCCTGTAGGCCGTAACAAGTTGCGACGCGACGCAGTTACGGCACAGCATGCTGGGACTATATTGACTAGTCGGTTTAGGGATGAGTCGCAGTGATCCCCTGCTGTAACTTCACAGAGCTTTGTTACGGCCTACATAGCAACCTACCACCATGCTTTGAGATTAGTGTTGATTAGTGAAGATTACTGTTCCCCTCCTCTTCCGATTCGATCGCTGAAGAGACCAACAATGCCAACCCCTCGTCTATACAGTCCTAACAGTCCTAATGAGTGCAGAAAAATCGAACTCAGAAAGATAGGCAACCCATTTTTCTGCGTTCGATCTTTCTGCCAAATTCGTATTTTTGTTCTGCTTTGAAGATGCCCTAAAATTCGGAGTGCGAATGGAACGAGTTCAACGACCAAAGCAAGGGCCTTAACACTAGCCGTCAGTAAAGCATCTAGAAATGGATCCGATACATTGCCCACAAATTCTACACTTTTTCGTGCCAACCTGTTTATTGTGACAACGTGTAACCTTTAGACTTTAGGTCTTCTGAAATCGTCATCATCCCGTCAAGGAGCCCGAACCTTGCTGAATCTCGAACAACGCAAAGCGTTTCAAGAGGTGCGAGAACGCACCCGACTCTCGGTTGATATCTCTGAGTTAGCGATGCTAAACCGATTTGGTTTCGAATCTCGATGTTCCAATATAGTAGAACAATTGTCTCAATTGTTTGGAAAATCAGAGCCGAACAATTGCCTCAATGGTTCGGAAAACCAGAGTAGAACAATTGCCTCAATTGTTTGGAAAACCAGAGTAGAACAATTGTCTCAATTGTTTCGCACGCCGATCAGCTGTCTAAAGTCAAAGACGGCAGAGAGATTACTACTGGCCAACTCTTGGCCACGGACTCGAAAAGGATCACGACGTTCCATGAACAATTGGGACAATGGTTCTACTATAGTACGAAGGAGCTGGTACATCCATTGGCAACCTGCGTTAAACTTGGGATGCGAACAAGAACAAAACTTCCGAGGGCTTTGGCGGAACGATGAGCGGTTACGGGTTCACTTCACAAAGCAGGGTAATCAACTTTCGTGGCCGAATCGCCCATACGTTTGATGCTTCAACGCCTTGTTCGATATCATCAATCGCTGACGAATTCTCATTGGAATCTTCCTTACACCTTACCACAGACACCTTACCTCTTTCGAATGCCAGCTACATCGATGAGCCTGTCGTGCGCAAGGCGGCTGGTACCAGCGGCACGATCCACTATTATCATCGCAGCCAACAATACTCCATAACCACTATGACCACGTCGACCGGCGCGGTCGCGGAACGCTACGCTTACACCGCCTATGGTCAACCTATAATTCTCTACGCCAGCGGAACTGTGCTTACGACTTCTGCGGTTGGGAATCGGAATACGTATACCGGTCGTGAATGGGACGAGACCTTAGGTCTGCATCATTTCCGAGCTAGATGGATGAGTCCACAGAATAAGAGATAGACTGAGTCAGTAATGCTGCCGCCCAAGGCGGACGGGTAGCCGGTTGGTCTCTTTGGGCTGATTTGCCGTTTTCTCAATCTTTTCCCTATAGGATTACCAACTGTGTTTTGGATTTCCTATTGGCCCGATCGAAGCTCAAGCGAGCACTTTGTTGCACTGATTTCGGTCTTAGGCTCACCACTGTGGTTTATCCCAGTGGGAGTATGACTGAGCAGCTACCGACGACTCAAGCCACACAACCCACCTCCTCCGTCTGGCCAAAGGGCAGACGGAGGAGAAGAAAAAAGGGGGGGACGCAAATGGTAGCCACTCAGTCACCGCCCCACCGGCACAAGGGGCTGGTTGCTTTAATGGTAGGTTGGTCACTCTTGACCGACTTCGACGCCATTAAACGGGCAGGAGTGCCCAATTTACGTTCGCTAAACATTCAATTTCGATTAAAGCAACAAGCTCACAAGGCCGGAATGGTGGCGAAAGCATCGGCCGCATGGGGAATGCAACTTTCACTAGAACTTCGGCTATTCGGACGAACAACACAATGCACTTAAGTGCAACTTTCAGATGACACAGGGAGCGAAAACCGTGTGCTAGCGCACGATCGGCTGATGGCATAGGTAATTGGACCATCGATAGCTCAAAGCTACTCACACGAGTGCACGAACACTCTAGTTGTGAGCAGGTAATCGTCTCGACGCATTCAAGCTCACTGATCGACGCATACTCCTGGCTCGTGCACCACCAGTCCATGCTGGTCATCTGCGACTAATTCACCCACCCGAAGAATTCGGGAGGACCAGAGTTGAGTTTACGATCACGAGGGAAGAGGGCTTTAAGATCGCTGACGACTCGGAGCCTCCTACATTGCCATGCTTCTCACCCACTCCTCGCGTCGTTCGACTCAGCCCCGACTCTCCCTCCAAGGCCATTACTTCATCGAGCCTCGTGATTGGCAACGTGGCT
Source organism: Pirellula sp. (assembly GCA_046318795.1). Taxonomy (GTDB): domain Bacteria; phylum Planctomycetota; class Planctomycetia; order Pirellulales; family Pirellulaceae; genus JBKCUI01. The sequence continues at coordinate 58,464 of JBKCTT010000216.1, read as the reverse complement.
TGCTCAGTAATGCACAAGTTCTAAAAGGACGAAAGTAAAAGTCTCTACTATCGTTTTCGAAATCGAAAGCACTTGACCCGTCGGCATCTCTTAGTTCGGCTCAACAATCTGTATGTGCGAATTAAGCTTATCCACAGAGTGGGTCGATTTTAAACCGCTCGGCCACAGGATTTCTATCATTGCGGTGCTAGACTCCCCAAGGCCGAAATGCAGTCTGGTACCATAGTGACTTTGATAGCCGCGTCCCAAATGGACCATGGCGATTTGTTTTCCAAGATCGGTTTCAACGATCACTTTTGCTCCCGCAGCATCACGATTGGATTGGGTTCCCACCAACTGAATTTGAAGCCATCGATTCTTAGCAATCGACGCGTCCTCCGATGACAATTGGTTTCTAAGAAGCTGTGGTTTTGCTTGTGAATTGAGAACGACAATATCAATTCGTCCATCATTATCCAAGTCATCGAATCCAGCTCCGCGACTACTCTCTTCTACTTGAATCGCAACGCCTGCTTGATCGGTTACATCCTGAAAACGGCCTGTACCATCGTTTTGAAGAAGAAAGTTTCTTACTTTTACCTTTGTTCGATCGTCAATAAATTGGATGTTGTCAAGGAAGTGGCCACACGCGATATAAATGTCCTGATCGCGATCGTTGTCGAAGTCCTCGAGCCCGACACCCCAGCTAACATGTGGATATAACTTGGGCTCAATCTTGGAGACATGCGTCGCATCCTCGAACAACCCATCAACAATCTGCCGATACAGCACAGGCATTTCATCTTGGTAGGTCGTCGTAAAAAAATCGAAGAGCAGATCACCATCTAAATCCGCTGCCTCAACCCCCATGTTCCCATTGGCGCGGCCCGCCCTATCTATCGCGACACCACTGATGGCCCCGTCCTCCGTAAATCGACCTTCTCCATCATTGATGAAGAGAAAGTTGGAAAAGCTGTCGTTGGCGACAAAGATATCGGGAGCATCATCTCCGTTAAAGTCTCCTGCAATCACACCCATACCCGGTTTCGGCGGCACACGGATTCCCGCCGCCTCTGAGGCGTCAACAAACGTACCATCACCGACATTGCGGTAGAGAAAATGATCCTCTGCCGGAAAGTCCTTGGGCCCAGGATGAAATAGATAATCTCCAATTCGCTGCTGGAAGTGTTTATCAAACGTAAACTTTTGATAGTTTGCAACGTACAAGTCGAGATTTCCATCTCGATCAATATCGACGAAGCACACGCCTGCGCTAAACCGAGAACCGTTCGCGATCAAGGCATCGTTGGGCCATGCCGTGAAGCTACCGTCACCGTTGTTCTCGTAGAATACATTCGGTCCAAAATTGCTCACGTACAAATCCAGATCACCATCATTGTCGTAGTCTCCCGCCACAGCACCTAGCCCATAGTCATCATCCCCAACGCCCGCCGAATCCGTTACATCTTCAAATTTCCAACTACCAAGATTCCGATAGAGCCGATTCTTGGGGCGATCGACGCCCGAATCAGCCGGGTCAGGTGGAGGGTTCAATAACGAACCATTCACAAAGTAGATATCGATTAAGCCATCTGAGTCATAGTCGAAAAGTGCTATTCCTGACGACATCGGTTCCACCACGTAACGTTCTCCGCGTGCTCCATTCTCATGCGTAAATTCGATCCCTGAATGGCCGAGCATCTCGATGAATTGCACGCCCCAACGCTCCTCCGAAGAGGGCGGAGCAGAGCGGACGAGTGCTGGTGGCAAACAAACCCAGAGGCTGTTCACTATGGCAACAATAATGGAGTAAACAAGGAGAAGATGGATTCTCATCACCTAAAGAATTGCGACTGGTGAAACAAAACAGACTGTCCCAATCGTACACCGCCAAGCGAGATTTGCCCAAGGTTGGCAAGTCCGAAACTACCTGATTTGTCCCCGATTCGTCGGGAGAGCGCCACCTAAGTCTCCCGAAATTCTCCTAATATTCCGGGATTGGAAAGGGCTCTGCCAGAAAATAAGGGCTGGCGGACGATTCAAGCTTGAGGATAGGAGAGCCGCCGTTTACATTAACAACCGAAAGCCCGCTCGGGAGCCCACAAGGTGCGGGGAACTGTCTTTAGGCCGATCTTACAGCATGAACCAAGCCGTTAACCAAAACCCAAACCTCCTTCAAACGGGCTTGCTCCTGGTTTTGGTTGCCGCGATTGCGGGGACAAGCGCCTATGGCATTTACCGCTACGCTGGCTCTATTGAGGAAAACGCCCAGGAAATAGAGACATCATCCGCCGAACGGCTCTTGGCAGGGGACGACGCCGAGGGAGCGAACCCCACGACAACAAAATCGAAAAATCCGAATTCAGGATCTATTTCGGGAGGAGCTAACGCCTCTGAAGCAAGCAGCGCAGGGGCAAGCAGTGAGCAGCTTACTTCGTCGACCGGCGTTGCAGCCGTCCCTGCCAAGGTCGAATCGAAAAACGCGGCACCGACTACCCCAAAAGCTCCTTCCGTCGTGCTACCAGATTTCCCAGTCCCATTGGACCCTAGCGAATTCGAGACAGAATGCGAACGCTTTGTTGAGGAGCTCCGGAGTAGACAGCCCGACAATCCGTTAGCATTGAACGTTGTCGCGATGTACTACTCGCAGATGCAACAAACAACCAAGGCGGACGAATTGTGGAAGCGATGCGTTCAGTTAGCCCCCAAAGACCCGATCTATTATTTTAACTGGGCGACCAACTACTTAAATCGGAGCGAGAGTGAATTAGCGTTGCAGGTGATGGAATCGGCCATATCCAACGGTCTGGATCGTAGCATTTTCACTTATCAAATTGCGATTTCGTTAGCCAATCTATCTCGCGACGCCGAGGTTGAGGAGCTTGTTTCAAAAGAAGCTAACAAAGGGGCGAATAATCCGTCGTTGCTATTGTTGCTCGGACAATCGCAAGTAAAGCTGGGGAAAATTGCAGAAGCCCGGGCTAGCTTCGAAAGCGCACGCGAAGGTGGCGTAAACAACAAAGCATTGGTAAACGGACTATTGACATGCAGTGTTCGACTGAAGGACAAGGAAGCAGCAGAAAAGTATCGCAAAGAGTTGGAATCGTTTGCGAGTGAGCAACAAGAGTTCGGACAAAAGCAATTTGACAAACGATCCGAAGTCGAGATGCGAAGGTTTGGGCTAGGAATTATTGGGGAATCCATCGAGGTTTTGAGGCGTGCTGGAGATTTGAATTGGGCTGAAGCGGTCGGCCTGAGAGCGATCTTTCTTGATCCCAAAAACGTTGACGTTTACCGCCTCATGGCTGAGGTTTATCGGGATCGTCAGGAACCACAAAACGCAATGGTTGTTTACGAAAGACTTTGCAGTTTACAACCTACGGACGCATTAAATCACCTGTATCATGCCAGGGCGTCTGCTGACGCCGGGCATATTGCCAAGGCCGAGGGAATACTCAAATATGCGATTGCACTCGCACCTTTAGATCCTGCCTGCTTCGCAACCATGGGTGATTTTCTTTTAGAGCAGGGACGTGCCAAAGAGGCAGCGTGGTACCTACGGCAAGCAGTATCGTTAGACCCGAGTCGCGAGGGCCGATTGCTTTATATTCGGTCATTACGCGAATCAGGAGAGCAAGACGAAGCGAAGGCTCAGGAGGCGATCCTTAACGACTCGTCAGTCGTTCCACGCGTGAGGGCAAATCCATGAGCCAGCGCGTTTCGCGAACTTGTTGCACACCTGAAAGCCCATCTTTCGAGGACAATATAGTTAGTCTTCTTAAACATGTTTCGATCTTGGGCATGTTGCTATCGCTGGTGTTGAACATGTCATCTAGTAGTCATGCCCAGCAAGCAAGCTATCGTCCCGATTTCCAGATGAAGGATATATCGTCTAGTGTGGGAATTGATTGGGAGCACACCACTGGTCAAAGTGGTATGGGTTACTTGGTCGAAGGCGTAACGACAGGTCTAGCGAGTTTTGACTATGACCTCGATGGATTCATAGACGTATACTTGCTGACAGGTCGGAGCCTTCGAGATCCAACCAAGGATGCGAATCGAGACAATGCACTCTACAGGAATCGAGGAGGCTTTCAGTTTTCGAACGTTACCGGTCCTAGTTTAACGAGTGACAAGTCGTTTGGTCTCGGAGTAGTGGTCGCCGACTACAACCAAGACGGTTTTCCGGATCTCTATCTCAGCAACTATGGACCGAATCGGCTGCTGATGAACGCCGGAGATGGAACCTTTGTAGACATGACAGAAGAGAGTGGCACGGATAACGGCAAAAAGTTCGGTGGAGGTTGTGCGTTCTGCGACTTTAATTCGGATGGAATCCTTGATCTGTATGCTGGTAACTACGTCGATTTCACGCTCGAGAATGCAGTTTTTATTGAACGAAACGGTAAGATTTTTCACTCCGGACCAGTGTATTACAAGTCTGTTCCGGACACACTTTATTTCGGCAATGGCGATGGAACGTTTACGGACGTCAGCATCGCCACAGGGATAGGGAAACACGCTGGCCCCACAATGGGACTCATTGCCACCGACTTGACTGGTGATGGATTTCCCGATGTCTATACCTGCAACGACGGCAAAGCAAATTTTCTATTCGTAAACGATGGAAAAGGAAACTTCAGCGAGGAAGCATTGATAGCGGGCCTCGCGTTCGACTTTAGAGGAACAGCAAATGCGTCGATGGGAGTCGACATTGGAGATTACGATGGCGATGGTTTGTTCGACTTGATAACAACCAACTATCAGAACGAGCTCCCTGTTTTGTATCGCAATTTGGGTGAGGGTGTTTTTGAAGACGCATCGACATCCGCGCGAGTCGCCGAAGCAATCATCCCTCACGTCACATGGGGAACATCTTTTATGGACTTCGACAATGACGGTCAACTAGATTTATTCATAGCGGCGGGACATTTCGACGATGCTGAAATAAGCGACGATCGAACCGCCAAAAAGGTACGTGACTTTTTAATGATCAACCGCGGCGGAAAGTATGCTGATGTTTCGACGCAAGTTGGCCTAACGGCTGTGGAATCCTCACGAGGTGCCGTTTTCGAAGACTTCGACAATGATGGAGACATCGATATTGTCGTACTGAATGCCAACGCAAAACCCACGGTGTATCGGAATGATTCCGAATCTACGCATCATTATGTTGCGTTAAGACTTGTTGACACGAGAGGCAATCGCGATGCCATAGGAGCGAGGGTGCATGTTGAGCACAAAGTTCTAACAAAGGATTTTGTCGTAATAAGTGGTCGAGGTTACCAAAGTCATTACGGAGACAGGCTGCATATCGGATTGAATCAAGCGGGCGAGTCTGCCCGAAGCAGGCCAGGGTTAGGCACTACAGGAATAAACATCACGGTTACGTGGGCGGATGGCGAATCCGAAACGTTTGAGGTAGCGATCGATCAGATCAATCTAGTTTTGCGTGGTAGCCAATCGCAGGTATTGCCGTTGAATCCGTAATCGGTTTCGCGGTCAATAAGGCAAGTATTCCTTTTATATTTTCATTTCTAGTCAAAGAGAACAGAAGCGTTTAATCATGGTTAAGTCGTCGATAGGTACCTTTATTGTAGTGGCGGCCTCGCTTGCAGCCTGGGGCATAATACTGGCGACGCATCCAGTGTTTGTCGCCACAGAAGCGCTGGACGCATCCAGAAAAGCAGGCGTATTGACCGAGGAGATGTCGGCTGCGGTGGATCACGAGGACTTTAAGAGCGCTTTAGTAACTTTCGCAATTTGGGGCGGAATCGTCGGCCTTGCCTTTGGATTGTCGAGTCCGATCAGCAAAACGAAGCTACCGTTGCGAGCCATCGCAGGGCTAGCGTTGGGTTTAGTCGGTGGCTTAGCAGCTGCGTATATCTCCAACCGGTACGCTAGATTCTCAGAGCCACCCCTCGACTTTAGCACCTATTGGCTAACTCGTTGGATCGTAGTGTTGCTGCCGTTGGTAGCGGCGTTAGGAATCTCAGCCACGCTTGCGCATTGGAACCCTACGAATCTAGTGGAGAATATGGTTCGAGTGGGAGTTGGCGTCGTTCTTGCGGTTTGCGTTTATGTTTTTTCCATGGGTTTCATGACACCAATCGAGCAATCCCAGTACATTTTCCCAGGCTTCAAAACGAACTCAGCATTGCTGATGACTACTGTTGGTCTATTAGCATTTTTAATGACAGTATTTAAGACGGGGAAGAGGACAGAGCCAATTCGGAACGAGACAGGCGACATCTCTGCGAGTACCACCCCATAGAGGGGAGGACTCTTTCCCGTTGTTCTGATTATGGGTGGCTTATTTTCCTTATTTGATCGATAAACGTGATTTACTTGGCCCGTGATATCTTGTAAAATTTATGGGTTAAGTACTCACCGTTTTGGTTGATTTTCTCTTCATTTTTTTTTGGGGTATTTTATGAAACGATCTTTCCGCAGAGGGTTTACCCTCGTCGAGTTGCTGGTGGTAATTGCCATCATCGGCATCTTGGTTGGATTGTTGTTGCCTGCGGTGCAGGCAGCACGAGAGGCTGCACGCAGAATGCAGTGCAGCAACAATCTCAAGCAGTTGGGATTGGGAATGATGAATTACGAGTCGGCTTTCAAGCGATTCCCAGCGATGGGTATCATGAATGACACCAGCCCAGGTCTTGGCCGCGAAGGCAATACCTATGCTTGGACGATTGCGATTCTCCCGTTTATCGAGCAAACGCCGTTGTACAACAACATGATGGGTCGGGCTCGTCCGAACGGAATTGGGCTGCCTCGTCCGTGGGCTGGTATCGGTGGTTATATGGACGCAGAAGAACAAGCGTGGGGACGAACTCAACGCAACTGGACGGTGGACATACCTTCCTTTATCTGTCCATCTGACCCACCACCACCAGATCGAGGTGAAAGCCCGAGCTTGTTGAACTACAAGGTTTCGATGGGCGATACTTACTTCCAAAACCACTTCCCTGTATCCGCTTGGGGCACTCGGGACAACCGAGGTGTGTTCCACATCAACCGTTTCTTGCCGATGGCAGGCATCACAGACGGTACTTCGAACACCGTTCTTCTCGCCGAAGTGGCAGGTGGTGGTGCGCCACGTGATCTCCTCGGTGGTGTGGCTCAGGATATGCAAGCATGGGATCCAGCGAGCTGCCAAGCTCGGGTTGGCATGGTCAATGGCCGTCGTCAACTGACTGGTCCTGTTCGTGAAATTTGGCGACCAGTTTCTGGTCGAGCATGGGATGGTCGCCCCTACTTCTGCGGCGTCACCACCATGTCGGCACCGAACGGTCCACACTGCAACTGGGGTGCTGGTGACTGGAACGAATCCATGGTTCCAGCGAGCAGCTTCCACACTGGTGGAGCGCAAGCGGCTATGGCAGACGGCTCCGTCCAGTTCATCTCGCAGAGCATCGACACTGGCAACCAAACAATTGTTCAGCAAAGCAATGCTGGTGGACGCGAATTGTTCGGTGGTCCATCCAATTACGGTGTTTGGGGAGCACTCGGAACCCGCAACGGTGCCGAACCCAACGCGAGCGTAACCAACTAGTCGATTTTCGTTACTTAACGTATCATGCGTGCGGGAGTTTTTTCCGCACGCATTTTTTTTGCCCTGACATACTATTCCGACTTTCGAATTTGGAGTTTTCTCATGTTCCGATTTTTACCAGTCCTCGCGCTAGTGTTGCTAACATCATGCGGCGGACCGAAGCTAACCAAAGTATCTGGGGTGGTAACCTATAAAGGCAAGCCACAAGAAAACGTGACTGTACAATTCGCACCAGACGGAGGTGGTGTTGTTGGAGCAGCGACCACCGACGCGACAGGAAAGTACGACATTGGATGTAGTTTGGGGTGGGGTGTTCCGCCTGGGTCCTACACGGTCAAGATCAAACCACAGATCACAGCTGCGGCCGGCGCTCCCGACAATCCAATGGCCAATTTGGCCCCCGGATCTCCCGAGTATGAAGCAGCTTACAAGAAGGCCATGTCGGGTGGTGGTCGCCCCAATGATCAATACAAACCGGCAAAACCGAGCGGCGACACCATTCCAGAAGAATACCAAAATGGAAAACTCAAGGCGATGGTACAAGACGTCGGCAAACAGGTTCTAGATTTCGCAATCGAGTAAGCCGTCTCCGATTACACAGGCAGCGGAAACGTTCGTATTTTAAGAGCCAGCTAAGAATCGTGCTTGTCGTGGCGGCGCAATTCCGGTTGGCTTTTTCGATTAATTGAGATGGCAGTTAATGATTTGTGTCAAAATTGCCACTCACAACAAAGCATGTCTCTCGAAGTGAGTCTTTCATGGGCTGGCAAAAGCTGGGTTTACTTTTGATAGTCGGCTTGATTATGTCTGGCTTGGTAATTGGTGTTGTTGTTTTGCTGACTCCCTTGCCAGAGCTAACCGAGGAGGAGAAACAAGCTTACCTCGCAGAGCAAAGCCGCAAGCTCTCTCAAGCCACCCAGGAATCTTCTTCCTCACAAAACTCCCCCGCTCCTCCTAAGGAAAAGCCCGAGAGACGCCCGCCAACAATATCGCTACCAACCAAACCGACGATTGCAGAGACCCAGGTGGTACACGACCAAGTTCGAGCCATGGTCGATGAACTCGTCAAGAAGTTTCCATCCGATCCTGGGAGTTGGCACATCGCGGCACAAACATACGCCGAACTTAATCAGTCTGAAAAGGCTGAGGAGCATTGGCAAAAGTGTTTAGAGCTAAAACCTCAACACTTCGGGCCTTATTTGGGCCTTGCAGAGGTTCTCACGGAGAAGGGAAGATTTCAGGATGCCGTTGAGGTGTTAAATCGAGTATTTGTGCTCGGAGGATCTGCGCCGGAGGTCTACACCAAGCTTGGAGAAGCACTGGAAAATCTAGGGCAAATCCCCGAGGCGAAGGCCATCTTTGCGAAAGGGTTTGAGCTATTCCCGGACGAGGCAGGCTTGCTACTACGGTTAGGTCGCACACAGTCCCAATCAGGGGAACTAGAACTGGCAGAAACCAATATTCGCGAAGCCATTAAACGAGAAGGGGAGAATCAGCAAAACCTCCTCGTTCTAAACGGAGTACTCGCTCGATTGAACAAACGGAACGAAATTGCGATCGTTCGAGAAAAACTACGCAGCTTAACTACATCCGAAAAGAAAACCGATCAAAACAAAACTTCATTCCAGGAGGGATACGAAAAGGCGCTTTCGGAAAGTATGAGCCAGATTTATGAGTCCGCCGCATCCGTCTGTTTTCAACAAGGGGATTACCCTGGCGCGGAAAAACTGTATATGCAATCGCTTACGATTGATCCGAACTTGGTATCCTCCCTCAAAGGATTGTCTGGTGTTTATCTTAATGGAAAGCGATGGGAAGATTTAATTCTCGTTCTTTACAAACTCATAGAACGAGAACCAGATCAGTTCATTCATCCTATCAACTTGGCCAGTGCGCTGGTTCAGGTGGGGGACATCGAGTCTGCGGAAAAGGCCTTGGTCGATCTCATCAAAAAAGACCCCTCATTCGATCTAGCCAAAATCGCTTTATGTAAACTTTATTTGGGTGCGAACCAAGCAGACAAAGCTGTTGATTTGATTAGAGAGGTCGCAGATTCCAAACCAGATGCATCGGTCTTTTTGTTGCAATCCGCAATTTTAGAAGCATCGGGGGACAAGATCGGAGCCCAAACTGCGAAACAGAATGCCGACCGCTACAACGTTGAAAATGGCGCGCGCTAAAAATCAATCGAACCGGAGACTTAATCGATGATTTCGGTTCTTAGACACGCAACCCGTTGGCTTACGGTAGCGATGTGCTGCATTCTGGCTGATGCCGCGTTTGGGCAAGCTACCGATTCACAAATTCGCTTTGTTGATATCACCCAATCAAGCGGAGTGTCCTTTAAGCATCAGGATGGCAGCGATGGCAATCGTTACTTGATCGAGCTCATGGGTGCAGGTATTTGTTCATTTGATGCGGATCGTGACGGGCTAATCGATTTATTCTTGCTTAATGGCTATGCCCTAAGTCGAGGTGGTAAACGACCGGCTACCGACAACACGCCGTGCCAGTTTTTTCGAAATCGAGGTTCTTTACTCTTTTCCGACCACACGAACCAGAGTGGGATCAAAGTGGCGGGCTATGCGTTAGGAGCGACAGCCGGAGATTTCAACCACGACGGCTTTAACGACCTCTATGTATCGAACTATGGAACCAACGTTCTTTTACGCAACAACGGAGATGGCACGTTTGATGATGTTTCAAGCGAAGCAGGGGTACAAGGGGCTGATGAATTTGGGGCTGGCGTGACGTTTCTCGATGTCAACAACGATGGAGACTTGGATTTATTCGCGGGCAACTATGTCGAATTCAATTTTGATCGCCATTTCGAACTGGCACCAAAAGCTTTTCCGTATTCACCCGGCCCCAAGGACTACCCCCCCGCACGAGACAGACTATTCGTTAGCAATGGCGACGGAACATTTCGCGATGCGAGCAAGACGTCTGGCATCGCCGAATCCGCTGGCCCCAGCATGGGAGTCGTGGCAGCCGACTTTGATGACGATGGAGACATTGATATCTTTGTTGCATGCGACGGTTCCGCCAATCTACTTTACTTGAATGATGGAACAGGAAAGTTTACCGAGGAAGCTCTCTTTGTAGGGGTCGCCTTCGATATGCGAGGGAATGCAAACGGGGGCATGGGAGTAGATGCCGCAGATATTAATGGTGATGGCTTGATCGATCTTTTCGTGACCGATTACTCAGACCAGTTTCCTGAATTGTTTTTGAACGGAGAACCTGCAGGCACATTCGAGGATGCTGCCAGACGATTTCAAGTGGGACTCGAGGTTTACCAACACGTGAATTGGGGCGTTGGGTTGATAGATTTCGACCTGGATGGCGATATCGACGTTTTCGTTTGCAACGGACATTTGCTCGAAAACGCCAAGGAGATTGAACCGAATACTTCGTACGGGGTTGCAAACACGGTTTTGGAAAACATCGACGGCCGAGTTTTTCGTTCTGCGACCAAATCGGCTGGTGAAGCTTTAACCCTGGCCGAAAGTTCTCGCGGAGCTGCGTTCGACGATTTAGACAACGATGGTGATGTCGATGGCGTGATACTAAATTGCGACTCCATAACCCAGGTGCTCGAAAATCGGCAAACTTGCTCCCATGACTGGATCGGTATTCGATTAGTTGGCACCATCGCGAACCGTTCTGCAGTAGGGGCGAAAGTCGTTGTAAAATCGAACGGCCAGGAACGCACATTCTGGCAGCTCAACGGACGAGGATATCAAAGCTTCTATGGAGAACGATTGCACATCGGACTAGGCCCTAAAACTCAATCGGCAGCTTCGCAAGGCGCCAGCCAAGTTGACGAAGTGCAGGTTTACTGGCCAGGCAGCCCAACGCCTCAGATCGTAAAGAATTTACCCGCGAATCAATACCACGATATCATTCAACCCTATTGATTTGCGAATTAGCCCTATTGATTTGCGAATTAGATGGATCAGTAAATCAATCGTTGCCAAACATGCAACCGGAGGCGCAAGCGGAGCGGCCACACGGCCCAGGATTCGTCGACAGGTTTGGGGATTGACCAGCAATCACAGGGGCACTGATCACACTTAAGGTCTTTTCTAGCTTGGTCGAGCCACATTCAGGACAGTCCGGGGTCTGGCTTGAGCTGTGCAAAAAGACTTCGACATGGGCATTGCAACTCTTACAATCGTATTCGTAGATCGGCATCTCGTCCCTTTCCTTTTAGCACCACTTCGGGCAACTCAACACAACACCGCCCTCACCTTACGATCATAACTGCCGCATCAACAATTTTCCAGATCGAGCAGCATGCCCTTGCTTCCCGAGTCGAATGAGCAAAATGATGAACGGAGACGAGCTTTCGGCTCGCGTATTGTGGGCTTGTCGCTTAGCATTTGTGGACAAACGTTACACTAATTTCAGCGAGGTTGACATGGAGATTGATGTTAAGACGGTGTCCGAGTGGCTTCAAAATGGAGTCGATTCCTCAGGAACAAAATTGGCCTTGGTCGATTGTCGTGAACAATCCGAATGGGACCTAGCGAGAATCGAAGGAGCTGTTTTACTACCTATGTCCGCGTGGCCTCCCTCCGATGAGCAATTGCAGGGCCTAGTAGGCAAGACGGTTGTCGTCCACTGCCACCATGGTGGCAGGTCTCTACGCGTCGCCCATTGGTTCCGTAGCAATGGCCACCCCGAAGCATTAAGCATGGCTGGGGGAATCAATGAATGGAGCCACGTGATCGATCCATCCGTGCCGACCTACTAGAATCCCTCTGCCCAACGGTAGACAGATGGGACCAACGGTAGACAGATGAGGACTGCCAGCTTCCGTGTTTTCTTGACAACGCCGTTTGGAAGCAGACTCTATCGATGCAGTTTGTATTCGAATGCATCGACGAGCGCGAGCCAGCTTGCTTCGATAATGTTTTCGCTCACGCCGATAGTTCTCCAAGTCGTGTAATCGTCTGAACTCTCGATGTTAACTCGAATATGGGCAGCTGTTCCGGCTTGTGCATTGACTACCCGCACTTTAAAGTCGACCAATCGCATTGCATCGAGTTCTGGATAAAAAGGAAGCAGCACCTTCCTAAGTGCAGCATCCATTGCATTGACCGGACCATGCCCTTCGGCCGCCTCGACCTTAACTTGATCATGCACTTGTATCTTTAGAATGGCTTCTGCGTAGGGTTCAGAGGTTTGTGGGTTCAGATCGCCCGCGAGCACTTGGTATTTGATCGTATCAAAGTGTTTCGTGTAGGTACCCGAACAGCGCCTAACCAGCAGATCAAACGACCCTTCGGCTGCTTCGAATTGATAGCCCTGATTCTCTTTGATAACGACTTCAGAAAGAATTCGATCCAGCGTTTCTCGATCAGCGGAAAGCCCAGTGTTTTGCGTGAGAGCAGCGATATTGGATCGACCAGAAAGCTCACTAACTAGGATCCGTCGCTCGTTGCCGACCAAGGCCGGGTCCATGTGCTCGTAGGTGTGCGTATACTTGTTGATCGCATGAACATGCATTCCACCCTTGTGAGCGAACGCACTCTTTCCCACGAATGGCTGACCACTCCTAAGTTGCAGGTTTGCGGTTTCATAGACATAGCGAGAAAGTTCTGTCAAATGATCGAGCGGTCGCCCGCCGAGCACTTGATACCCCTTTTTCTTAAATTGCAGATTGGCCATTATAGCGACCAAATCGGCATTACCACAACGTTCTCCGATGCCGTTTATCGTTCCTTGAACTTGATCACAGCCTGCATCAATTGCTGCAAGAGAATTCGCCGTTGCCAGATCTCCATCGTTGTGACAATGAATACCCAGTTGAACACCCAAAGACTTGAGAGATTGTGCAGCCGTACGGACGATTTCCGAGACCTCTTCGGGAAGTGTACCTCCGTTGGTATCACAAAAGACGATCCACTTCGCTCCTGATTTGGCAGCCGCAGTAACCGTTTCGAGAGCATAGTCTTGGTTGGCTTTAAATCCGTCGAAAAAGTGTTCAGCATCATAGACCACCAAAGCATGCTTGCTGAGGTACTCAACACTTTCGGCAATCATATCGATGTTTTCTTGCAGTGAGACGCCAAGCACGTTGGTTGCTTGAAAGTCCCATGTTTTTCCAACCACGGTGATAGCAGATGTTTCCGCAGCGACCAAGGCCTTCATTCCGGGATCATCGCAGGCTGCAATTCCCCTGCGCCGCGTCATACCGAATGCAGACACGAGAGAGTTACCCAGCGACATGCTTTTAACTCGCTGGAAGAACTGGGTATCCTTTTCATTCGATAGAGGATAACCGCCTTCGATCATGTCGACGCCGATTTCTGCCAAGCGGGCGGCTATGTTCAGTTTGTCCTGCAGAGATAAGCTTACCCCTTCCCCCTGAGTACCGTCCCTTAGGGTAGTGTCATAAATGCAGATAGATCGGTTAGTCATAATTCCATTCGTTGTGTCTAAAACAAAAAACCCCTGAGAGATGCTCCAGGGGTTCTGAGATGGTTTTTCACTCGAATTAGCGAATGCCCCGAAGCAACTAAGCTCGGTTAATAATAATATACGCTGATAAGTTCGAGGTTTTTGTGCACATAGTGTTATATGTCAAGGCTGGGACCGCCCGGGCTACGCCTTAGTATAGCAAGAAAGGCTACATATTGGAACCCAGGCTTAACAACGGGAACTGATTGCCAAGAATGCCGTCCACGTGTAGTCAGGCCCTTAGAGCGAGGCTAGAATCGATGCGGATTTCTTTTGATTCAAACTGTGCGATTCATACCGCGTGATTTACTCTTTGGGACTTATGCTAGGAGCTTTCGTATGGCGGGTTGGGCTATTGTTGGTTGCGGAATGATTGCCAAGTTTCATGCGAAAGCGATTCAAGACATGAAGGGAGATCGCTTGGTCGCATGCTACAGCCGAGATGAAGCCCGGGGTACCGACTTTGCAACGACCTATGGTGGTGTCGCGTACAACGACTTAGCTAAGATGTTGGCGAACCCCGAAGTCGATATTGTCACCATCTGCACTCCGAGCGGCGCACACCTCGAGCCTGGTATCGCGGCAGCACGAGCCGGAAAACATGTCCTCGTTGAGAAGCCGCTTGAAGTCACGGTGGCTCGATGCGACAAACTAATCGCGGCCTGCGAAAAGGAGGGGGTTCGATTAGGGACCATTTTTCCATCCCGATACCATCGTTCCGCTTTGGCGTTGAAGAAAGCGATTGAATCAGGTCGCTTTGGGTCCGTCTCATTAGCTTCTGCCTATGTAAAGTGGTACCGAACGCAGCAATACTACGACAGTGGTGCCTGGAGGGGTACTTGGAAACTTGACGGTGGAGGCGCGTTGATGAATCAAGCCATCCACAGTGTTGATTTACTGTTATGGCTAATGGGAAATGTTCGTTCTCTATCTGCCTTTACGGCATTACGAGCCCATGAACGCATCGAAGTTGAGGATGTCGCAACCGCCATCCTAGAGTTTGAATCAGGTGCCCTCGGAAGTCTGGAAGCAACAACGGCCGCCTATCCGGGCACTCTCAAGAGAATAGACATATGCGGTTCCGGAGGGTACGCAACGTTAGAAGAAGAAGCTCTCATTAAATGGGACTTTCTCAAAGCGATAAAAGCCGATGCGAAAATAAAGGCGGAAATGCAGGGGAATGTAACGGGTGGAGGAGCATCAGACCCCGCTGCCATCGGACACAAAGCTCATCAATCGCTGTTTGAAGACTTTCGAAAGGCAATTAAAAACGGAACTCCCAACTCTATCGATGGATACGAAGGACGCCGTAGCGTCGAATTGATCACATCGATTTACAAGTCCGCTCAAACCGGCAAACGTGTTAAAATCGGCTAGACGGCTTTCTTGATTCCTCAAGCCGAAAACGAAGACAAAAGCCAGAACAGCATATCTAGCAGAAAGCTTTCTGCATCAATTCGTCACGCCGATTCAGGGGGCTTTGTGGAAAACCGCAGTCCAAAATAGAGGATTGCCACTGTACCCACTTAGATCTATCTTCCGATACATCTAACTAACCCCTGTGAAATCTTCGGGGCAGTCGGATCAAAAATGCTGGGGGCAGCAATTCGGGTTCGATGAAGGTCACAGGGGTTTTTTTCGTTTTAGAAGCTATATTCGCCCGCACGAGGAAATTCGAAGCGTTAGATAGCCAGACTTGTAAATTGCCAATTCTCCAAACGAATGCTTGGTGGTGTCAATCACTGAGACACACAGGCGCGACTAACGGTTGAGAAGTTATGTGTACGTCCGGGCCTGCAATTTGGTCTCCTTGCGTGCTTCCCGTGGATAAAGAAAATCGCGATGCCGGAGACTCTCATGGACTTGAGTTGCTTCTACAGGGACGATTATCGCCCAACCAAGAAGTGACCCTTTAGCCGAAACAATCACAAACCCAACAACCATCAGCTTCGTTAAAGGAGGACCCCGCTTCTATCAACCTGAGGTTTGCTATCAATTAATCTCGATTATTCAAAGACTTTTAGGCGAAAAAAGAAGTGGATTCTTACGTCATTTTCTGCCACTCTCCATTCGGAACCCGCCGTGTCGAAGTCATCACGTTCTGTCGTTGAAGAAAATACTCTCTCGAAGCAACCACGAACCGACGAGCATCGACAAGGAGAGACTAAGAAAATCGCTTCGCTCAATGCATTAGTTACCCTCGATAATACAGACAGGTTGCTGGAAGAGGCTTTAGAAAGAAGCGCTCCAGTGGTGTCGATCATCATTCCTGCGTTCAACGAAATCGGAACAATCGACCGTATCGTCAACGCGATAAGAGCACTGCCGGTGCACAAGCAGATCGTCGTCGTCGACGATGGCAGCACCGACGGAACGAGAGATTATATTGCCAATCTATCAAGTATTTCGGGTATCGACGTTTGCCTTCACGATCGCAATTCTGGCAAAGGAGCTGCTATCCAGAGTGGCATCCAGAGAGCGATTGGCGATGTCGTCATTGTACAAGATGCGGACCTGGAGTACGTTCCGTCAGATATCTTACTAGTGATCGAACCGATCGTCCGACGTGAAGCCGATGTTGTTTATGGCTCCCGTTACCTAGCGAATCCCGAACAAGATGGCTCGGCATTTCATCGCTTTGGCAACAAAGTTCTAACGGGTTTAAGTAATCTAGCGAGTGGCCAAAAATTGACTGACATGGAAACATGTTACAAAGCGTTTCGACGCGAGCTGATTCAAAGTATCAACATTGAGCAAAAACGTTTCGGCTTCGAACCAGAGATCACAGCGAAACTTGCACGTCGAAGAGTTCAGATCCTAGAAGTGCCGATTCAATACAAACCTCGATCATGGGACGAGGGAAAAAAAATCGGCGTCAAAGATCTGATCAACACGCTATGGTGCATCTTGCGATACAGACTCTTTCGCTAGTGCCGCAGCGATAAGGACATCAATCACTAGCCCGTCGCTCTGTGATCTGCCCCCCATCAAACGTCTTGCATTAGCTAACGCGAAGAGACGATTCGATCGTTTTCAGAATTTCTTTCACCGTTAGTTTGCCACGGCCACATTGAATAATCTCGTCTTCATTCAACCAGGAATCAACTTTCTTCTGGGCCGAGATAACGGTAGAGTGTTGGCGTTTTCCAAAATACTCGCCGATTTCTGACAACGCTGCGCGTGTGTACTTTCTTGCAAGAAACATGGCCAACATTCTAGGCTGACTGACGCTCTGACACTTGGTCTTCGCCTTGAGCAAGTCCTCCTCTAAACCAAACACGTCGGAAACAACTCGCTCAATATCCTTTAGACGCACAACAGGCTGGCTAGCCCGTATCAAATCAAGTGTAGCTCGAATCGCTTGATCCTGCTCCAAAGGTCGCCCTTGAATGCGCTGCTGTACGACCAGCCGATGAACAACCCCCTGTAATACTCGTGCGTCTCCAGACGACTGTGTTGCAAGCTGTGTGGCAGTCGAATCGTCAATCGAAACATTCTGTTTGTTGCACAATCTAACGAGCAGTTTCGTTCGAGTCTGAATATCGAGAGGCTCCATGCCGCATGCCATCCCACCCGCCAAGCGAGCGTGTAAATCTGACGAAAGCCCCGCCAATTCATTCAAACTGCGATCTGCAACCAGAATCACCTGCTTTTTGTCCCTAAGGAGCATATCAATTGTGTTACGCAATTCCGCCAACGTTGCTGTCTTGCCTAAACAGAATTGCAGATCATCAATGACCAAAACGTCGACGTCTCGATACTTTCTGCGAAAACTGGCAAAACCACCACCCCGTGCGCTCTCAGTGAACTCGATCGTGAACTGCTCACCAGTCAATACCAACACGCGACGCATGCGGTGGACAGCCTTTAACCGATGAGCCAAACCAATCGCCAAGTGGGATTTTCCACAACCGTGAGGTCCAAAGATGAATAGCGGACTGATCTGACCTGGCTTTTCAAGGACCATGTTGGCAGCCGTGTAGACCAAACGATTGTGGTCTCCCGGTATAAACTCCTCCCAACGTCGCTCGTTCTCACGTCGCAATTGGGCTATCCGTTCAACGCTCGATCCGTCTGGCTCGTCCGTCGACTGGCAGGATGCCGGGGCCGACCGCGAAGCAACTGACGCACTTTTTGGGACTACCGACGTCACATCGTTCCCCTCGCTTTCGCTGCGATGCAAACGAAGCGAAGGTCGCGAAGAAACCAGCGACGTATCATCGTTTCTAGCAGCAGCAATGGTTGGCACGGAAGGTTTGATATGGGGTAATGAGGAGGTGATACAAGACGGTCCGGCCTCTCTCGATTTAGGCGTTTGGTCGCTTCTTACGAGAATCCGATAGCCGAATTCATTGCCGGCCACTTCCTCAATCGCTTCCTGCAAATCCGCACGGAACATCCGAGTAATGCAGTCGGCGACAAAAGGACTCGAGACCTCAACCACCACATTATGATCTAAAACAGTCCACTTCGCATCAGCCCCAAACCAAAGATCCATGCGATGAGTACCCAACTTTTGCCGAACCAAGGCCGCCACTCGTTGCGGGGTATCCTGGGCATTGCTTGCTATTGGTTGAGCTGCCGTCATTCGCCTGTTCCTGTGCCGTGCGAGGCCAAACGAAACGCCATCATGCGCCTCGAAAGGATTCCATCCGAACAGGAACCATCCTGCCGGAGAATTGACTTAAGGGCAGGATTCGTTCCCCAGTGGCGAATTCCCAAGACTTGAATCAATCTCGGAAAAAAGCCGCCCTTTGCTGTCATTTCAGGGGCTGATTCTAGGACTGCTAGCATTCAAGTCAAATTCAGCTGGGACTGGTTTGGAGATTTTGTTTAGAACGGAGTGATGAAGATAAGGTAAAGATCGATCGTTCCGGTCTGGCGAAAAATTTGCCTGCACCGAAGTAACCCGGTCGCTGCTGTGTGGAAAATCTGTTGATTGCACAACACGAGCTTTTTTCTAGCTCCCAAGTAAAGAAACACGCTAAACTAGCGGCCGACCGACCCGAAATGGAAAGCTCTTCCTTTTGTAACACCTTTCACTGCAAGACATGACAAAGATAGCGACGGTTTGGCTTAAGCTCTGCTGGATTGTATTGTGTTTCTCGGGCGCGTTCGGTGAACTTCTAGCTCACGAATCGGCGAACTCTCCCGAAAAGCGGCCTCGGAATGTGGTTTTCATTCTCGCAGACGACTTGGGATGGGCTGACGTTAGCTGCTACGGCCAACTCCAATTCGCGACACCCAATATAGATCGTTTGGCTTCTAGAGGGATGCGATTTACTCAGCATTACAGCGGAGCCCCCGTTTGCGCTCCCTCTCGGTGTGTACTTATGACTGGCAAACATCTGGGCCACGCGGAGATACGGGGTAATAAGCAGGCCAAGACTGTCGACCCTCGGTTTGACGAAGGACAAATTCCTTTGTCAGAAAATTCGACAACACTTGCAATGCTCCTCCAAAAGCAGGGCTATCGTACCGGCGCGTTCGGTAAATGGGGTTTGGGACCAGTGGGGAGCACGGGCTCCCCCGAAAAGAAAGGCTTTGACGAGTTCTTTGGATACAACTGCCAAGCGGTTGCACACAGCTACTACCCCGCCACCCTATGGAAAAACACATCGAGAGTTCCTCTTAATTCCCAACCCATCCCCGGACACAAAAAACAACCCTCAGGTGACGTGCGCTGTGACGATTGGGTCGGAGAAAACTACGCCCCCTACCGGATGATGGACGAAGCCATTCGGTTTCTAGAGGAATCCTCCAATAAGCCCTTTTTTCTGTACCTGCCTCTGATCGAACCACACGTTGCCTTGCACCCGCCTGTGAAGAGACTAGATGACTTTCCCAAGGAATGGGATACAGAGGTCTATCGAGGGGAAAACGGCTACCTACCCACCGCTAGACCCAGGGCAGCTTATGCAGCACTGGTAACCGATATCGATTCCTACGTTGGCCGAATTCTCGATACGCTGGATCAATTAAAGCTGACGGACAATACGCTGGTTATTTTTACGAGCGACAATGGTGCAACCCACCCAAGCACAGCCAATAACAAGTTTCATGTTGGCGGCGCAGACGTTAACTTCTTTCAAAGCACTGGCTATTTGAGAGGTCACAAAGGAAGCGTTCACGAAGGAGGCATTCGTGTCCCAATGATCGCCAGCTTGCCCGGAGTTATCCAGCCCAACACCATTTGCGAAACGCCGACTTATTTCGCCGATTGGCTACCTACGATTTTAGAGGCTACTCAAACAACTACGTCCTATGATCAATCAGACGGTGAGAGCTTCTGGAAACTACTTACCGAAGAAAAGAAAAACTGGAAGCGTGAAAAACCTATGATCTGGGTGTTTCCGGAATATGGTGGTCAAGTTGCCATCAGATCCGAACAATGGAAACTTGTTCGTAAACAACTCAATACCCCCAAACGGCCCGGTCCATGGGAGTTGTACGACCTAAGCATGGATGAATCCGAACAGTCTGATGTCGCGTGGAAGCATCCCGAATTGGTCCAGATTCTCTCCGAGCGATTGTTGCTCGAAATGAATGACAACGAACGCTTCCCTGTAAAGATTCCGAATGAAACAGAGTAGCGTAGCTCGTGCTGATTCTGTCACAACCTATACCATATTGAATAGGCTGATTATAGTTTCACGATTAGCAACAGAGGTCTTTATGCGTAGAGTGACAGGCATAGGTGGAACTATGGGAGCCACCATCCGGGCAGCAAAGCCTGCTGCCGGACTAGGATAGTATCTCGTTGATGGCAACTCCATGATCGATCTCCAAACGTTTTCGCCCCGGCAATTCTAGACGTCGAGAATCAAGCCCCAGCTGCTTTAGTACAGTGGCGTGGATATCGGTAACGTAATGCCTGTTCTCAACTGCATGGAACCCGATTTCATCTGTAGCCCCGTGCGTAACTCCCCCCTTTATGCCTCCCCCCGCCATCCAAACACTAAAGCCAAAGATATGGTGATCCCTACCATCAGAGCCTTGACTACCTGGAGTTCGCCCAAACTCAGAGGCAAAAACGACGATCGTTTCTTCGAGCAATCCGCGTTGATGCAAATCAGAAAGTAATCCGCCAATTGGTTGATCGACAGCCGCCGCGTTGGCAGTGTGGTTTGCTTTAAGACCTCCATGAGCATCCCACGCGCCTGCGCCACCACCCCCATGTTGTATCTGAACGAACCGCACACCACGTTCGACCAATCGACGAGCCGCTAACAGCTGCATGCCAAACTCTCGACATTCTGGTCGGTCCATTCCGTAAAGCGTCTTCGTAGCTGCCGTTTCATCCGAGAAATCAACGACTTTCGGTATGCTGTTTTGCATTCGGTATGCTAACTCATACGATGCAATCTTTGCTTTTAAGTCTTCATCATTCGGATGCTCTTTTAAGCGAGTGGAATGCAAATCTCTCAAAAGCTGCAACGAACGCTGTTTGTCACGGCGTTCGATCTGAACTTCCTGTTTTGCAAAGTCCAAAGGATTAGCGGGGTCTATCTTGAGCGGTACTGCATCGTGAGACGGTCCCAGATAATACCCATCTCGTTTGTTCCAGTATTCGCGTGTGCCAATTGATACAAACTGCGGTAACTCCTCATTAAGCGATCCCAAGCCATAATGAACCCAAGCCCCGAGAGTAGGAAATTCCCCATCATTGCGGTGTCTACCGGTATGAAACTGAGTTTGCGCCCCGTGATTACTATCGGTGGTCCACATCGATCGTACAATCGCGATTCGATCCGCATTCCGTCCGATGTGCGGAAACCAATCACTTATTTCGAGTCCACTTTCCCCGTATCTTTGGAAACCAACTTGCAATGGATAAAGTTCGGTTCTCTGATTTCCATTGGCATCCGGGACCACCAATCTCTCAATGGCGAGCTTTTCGGGATCCAACGTCGAGGCGAAGGGTGTCTCCGAAATCGTCTTACCCGCGTACTTGGTGAGCATCGGCTTAGGATCAAAACTCTCGACGTGGCTAACTCCACCGTTCATGAAAAGCCAAATCACACTCTTTGCTTTCGCAGGAAAGTGAGGCGCCCCCGATGGTGAGACATACGAACCGCTGTTCTCGTCCCCGCCCTCAATAGAATACGCCGATGATCTGCCATCCCGGTGCAACAGTGCAGCCAGGGCGATAGAGCCGAGCGACGACAGAGCGGTACGACGCGTGTATTGGTTCTCCAAAAGGCCATACCCATTGTTATGCATCATGGTACCTGTAAAAAATGGTGATGGTTCAATAACACCCATATCAACTCTTCTTGCCTAGAAAAGCTGACGGACTTTTCCTCGTCATTCAAAACACCTGTCCGTCTGTTATCTTCCTCTATCATGGCCCTACAAAGCTGCAACTCATCCTCAGTTGGATCTAATCCCAGAATCCACATAAAGGCGATTCGGGTGAATTGCTCGGAGTCTTCCTTTGCGAGCCCTCGAATTCTGCCAGCAATCGCAGATACATTTTCTAAAATGATTCGACTATGACTCATCGCTAAGGCTTGTTGTGGAACAATACTCTCATCTCTTCGATAACACTCTGTGACCAGTGCTTCGTCGAACATGGTGAGAAAAAGGTTCCTTTCATTGTTAGAATGAAAGAAATAAAGACTTCGCCTTTTCGAATTGGGTTGTTCTGAGGCAGGAATGGCCGGCCCTCCCATAGTTCGGTCTAGGGTACCAGCCAACGCCAACACAGAATCTCGAACAATTTGTGACTCCAATCTGGGAACGGATCGGTGCAGTTGCTTGTAATGCGAGGACTGAACGATGAGCCGATGCAAATGCTTCATATCCCAGTTTTTCTCAATTAGCTCCGCGGCGAGCCAATTGAGAAGTTCAATATGTTCAGGCGTTTTGGATTTCATTCCAAAATCAAATGCGTCTTGAACTAATGGCGTACCGAAATGTCGCATCCAGATATGATTGACCGCTACGCGTGCGGTCAACGGATTATCGGGAGACGTAATCCACTGGGCTAATGCCCTGCGACGTCCGCTACTGCTTTCCGGATACGACTTTTCAGGATCGTCTTTGCCAGAAAATTGAAAACGGGTCGCAGACCATTTTGCTCCAGGATAGCTTGGCTGAAAATCGGAGAGATCTCCCTTGGATACCTTCTCCTGGAATTGCGTGGCTTTTTCGACTTCTTGCGATTTTTGATCCCGAGATTTTTCATCAGATCGATCCAATGCAAACTGTGCCGAAGCGACTTTGTAAGCCGCTGTTGCAACAGCCCATCCTTTACTCGTAGCGGACTCCGGGTTAGACAATCTGGCCTGATGAAATGCCAGCTCTTCCTTAGCGACATCCAACTCGAGAGCTGCGAGCTCTGCCTGCGATTTCGCTTCAATGATTTGAGCTTTAACTCCTGCGAGCGTCTTATCACTGTACGAGATTTCGCCATTGGGCAGCCTCAACACGGTCGCTTCATCCACCCCCCGAAGGGTAAAAGAGTCGAAGCTAGCGAGTGCATCAAAGGTTGTTAACTGAATCACTCCTGCCTGTCGAGGGAACGGAAGCGTCCAAGCCAAAACGAGCTTGCCGTTCCAATGAACGTTGACTAAACGATCCCGAACAACCAAACGGAAATCGTTTGGTTGGTTTAGCACTATCGGTTGCAGCACCTTAGCATCCGCCGGATAAACCCACTGCCCCTCCGACACGTAGGCGATCTGAATTTTTTGTTCTCCATCGTAGGCACTCGCATAAACCGACACCTCATGATCGCCGCTTTGGAAGCCGTCTATCGGATTCACGTCGGTGCAGTCAAACGATATTCCGACACTCTTCCATTGATTTCCCCCAGTGGTCGAGAATTTCATGTCAACAATAAAGTCGTTCGGAACATTCTCTTTTACAAGCCTCGCGATTGCACGATCAGGCTTAGAAGAGGTTTGATGCAACTGCCCGCCGGCCAAACTCCAATCGCCGCTATAAAGATTCCATAGTGGTTTCAGTTCCTCAAGCGACGTGCTCTCGTCCCAATTCTCCGTATAGACATGTCGATCATCAGTAGATGTCAACGGATCATTTGGATTATGAGAGAGCTCCACCATCTTTCTGTCCAAGTTCTCAATCTTGACCTGAGCGGCTTGCAGCTTGCTCTCCAATTCCACTCGCCGTGATTCCGATTTGGCAACGTAGTTTTTGATGGTCGAATCACGAGTGTCAGGGTGATATGCAAAACGCGGTAGTTTGATCGGCTCAGCTAGATACTCTTTAAACGCCAGAAAAGATGGGATACCGGGTGCGAGAGGGTTGGTTTTATCGGGTTTGGATTCCTCACCTCTAAGGAATAAATACGTTGGTGAATCTAAATCGCGATCAAAAATCCGAGGTAGCCCATTTTTTCGAAGATCAGACTCCCCTTCGACCATATCCAACCTTACGTGATAGGGTTCGAATATAGCCCGGAACCGATAGTAATCGACTTGGGATATCGGGTCGTATTTGTGATCATGGCATTTCGCACAATTCATGGTCAATCCGAGCATCCCTTTTCCAACATGCTCAACAGTTTCTTCCATCCACTGGTTACGATTAAAAAGAAAATAGTTACGAGCGAGAAATCCAGTGGCACGCAGCTTATTGAGATCATCTGGGTAAAGCTCATCCGCAGCGATCATTTGTCGAAGCATCTCATCATAAGGGACATTGGAGTTTAGACTTTCTATGATCCAATCTCGCCAATGCCACATGTGGAGCTGACTATTACGAAGCTCCTCTCCCAATCCCCACCAATCACTGTATCGCCAAACATCCATCCAATGCCTACCCCATCGCTCACCGTAAGCTCTGTCAGCGAGCCACTCCTCAACCTTGGCTTCATACATCGCCCCAAAATCGGTCGAACCATCCGAGTCTGCGCCTCCACCGGAAGTTTGCGGAATCAACGACGCAACGGTCTCTCCCTCGAGCGGCAATCCTCGCAAATCAATCGATAGTCGACGAAGCAGTGTTATGCGTGATGCCAATTGATTGGATGCCGAATCGGCTTGCAATGACGCATGTGTCGCTTCACTCTGAGAAAAAAGGAAACGATCAATGGGGTTGATTTCCTGCAATCGATTCTGTTCTCGCGAAACTCGAGACGGCTCAGACGGAAAACTAGGGCGATTGATTTTCTGGAATGCCCAGTGCTCACTCGGAGTTAGCGAAGGCTGTTCGTCTGGAATGACCTTTACCCCTGACCTTAGCCAATCGGCAAACCTTATCACTTGCTCGTCTTTTAACCGTTCCCCCTCGTGCTTAGGGGGCATTACGGAATCGTCCGTGGCTTGAATGCGCCGGAGCAATTCGCTGAGCTCTATGTTTTGAGTATCTAGGATAGGGCCAGAATCGCCCCCGTTGAGAATGAACTCGACGGTATCGAGTCGAAGTCCCGCTTCCTGCTTAAGTCCGCCATGGCAGGCGTAACAATGCTTCTCTAAGACGGGTTTGACCGAAAGCAAATAAGTCTGCTCGGAATCCTCCACTCCATAGACTGCACTCCGGGCTGGTGTGATGATGGTAAACATCTCGCTTACAAGCAGCCATAAGCAGAAAACAAACAATCGGTTAGATAAATGGTCTGGATAACTTCGGATCGCTCGGATCCAAGTTTTAATCAAACAGTATCCGTCGGGGATTCCCATGATGGAGAGTTGTCAGGCAGGGAGTTGAGAGGGGAGGTGGGAATCTTAAGGATACCATCCTCAATGGTCCATTTCTACCTGACACCAAATTTCTTGAGATAAGCTGGGCTTCCTTTACTTGGCTCGTTTATAGATGACGGTCATCATCTGCTGCTCTTTTCCATCCTTAGGCTTCACAAACATCACGAATCGATATTCGTCTTTGGACATAAATTCGGAGGTAGACCTCCACGTTGCGGCACCGCCCGATGTGGGATCTTTACCCTCACAAATCATTGTCAATACTTTGCCAGCTTTGTCATACTCCCCCTCAAAAATCATGGGGGAAGCGGTAAAGGAATCAACCCAGACCGAGATATATTTCTTCTTCTCTGGATCGTAACCATCCAACCCTTTACCCTGAAACGGCATTCCCGCCATATTGGTTTCCATGGTCGTAACAAACCACAACCCACCGCAGGACTCGACGGTTTCGTTCGTGCCTTTACTGACCTGATTTTCCGAATCGGTCAATTCAAAGTTCCACTTGCCAACATAGGGCTTCCATTTGGCATGCTCGGCCGTTGGGCCTGGAATTTGAGCGGACCCGGTCGCCGTAGCGAAAAAAATAACGAGGCCAAAAGCAAGGAAACTACAAAGACTTTTCATGATAAAAATGTTCTCACAATCGTCGGTAAACGTGGGGCTTTTAAAACAAAATCCATGTCAAAAAACCAAGGTTAACGCTGGGGCAACCCGCGGAAAAACGTTGGTTTTTCTAAGATTACCGATTGGTTTTTTCTTTGTTGGTTCTCATTCTATTGGATGTTTGATCGTAAACAAAAGCACAATCTACCTGAATTTACCAGGGAATTGCTCGGATTAAGCCACCTCATGCTGTCCGCTCCCAGCCATTCTTGCCTTGACGTAGAATTCAAAATTTCGACACTCCACCGAGACCAATTCGCCCCATAGGGACCAAGGAAACCATGAGTTCGTACCAACTAACCCACTTAAAGCAACTGGAATCGGAAAGCATCCACATCATTAGGGAAGTCGCTGCCGAGTTCAAAAAACCAGTCATGCTCTACTCCGTGGGAAAAGACTCGGCTGTTATGACGCATTTAGCGCTGAAGGCGTTTTACCCAGATAAGCCGCCGTTTCCGTTCTTGCACGTCGACACGACTTGGAAGTTCCGAGAAATGATCGCATTTCGCGACAACTACGTTAAGAATGAGCTAGGAATCGAGCTTCTCGTTCACATCAACCACGAGGGACTGAAGCTAAACATTAGCCCCTTTGAGAATAGCGAAAAACACACGGAGGTTATGAAAACCGATTCACTAAAACAAGCTTTGAACAAATACGGCTTCGACGCTGCCTTTGGTGGAGCAAGACGCGATGAAGAAAAATCCCGTGCCAAAGAACGTGTTTTCTCCTTCCGGGATAAGTTTCATCGTTGGGATCCTAAGAACCAAAGACCCGAACTCTGGAATTTATACAACGCAAAGGTGAATCCAGGGGAAAGCATCCGCGTGTTTCCTCTATCTAACTGGACTGAATTAGATGTCTGGCAATACATCTACCTCGAAAACATCCCACTGCCCGATCTTTACTTTGCAAAACCTCGGAAATGTGTGAATCGCAATGGTATTTGGATCCAGGTTAATGACGATCGAATGACCATCGAACCAGGCGAAGTCGTGGAAGACAAGATGATCCGCTTCCGAACACTCGGTTGCTACCCACTCACGGGAGGTGTCGAATCGACCGCCTCCACCCTACCGGAAATCATCCAAGAAATGCTGCTCACGAAAACCTCTGAGCGACAAGGCCGTGTGATCGACAAAGATGGCGGCGGAGCAGGTATGGAACTCAAGAAAATTCAAGGATACTTCTAATCATGTCTCATCAAAGTGAATTAATCGCCGAAGATATCCTCGCTTACCTCGAGCAGCATGAGAAAAAGGAACTGCTGCGTTTTATCACCTGCGGTAGTGTTGATGATGGTAAAAGTACGCTGATCGGCCGTCTGCTTTACGATAGCAAGATGCTTTATGAAGATCAGTTGTCTCAGCTGGAAAACGAAAGCAAGACACACGGAACGGTTGGTGGAGCGTTTGACCCCGCGTTAGTCACCGACGGACTCCGCGCCGAACGGGAGCAGGGTATCACGATCGATGTTGCCTATCGCTACTTCTCCACTGCAAAACGAAAGTTCATTATCGCCGATACACCCGGCCACGAACAATACACGCGAAACATGGTTACCGGTGCTTCTACCGCGGATTTAGCCATCATATTGATCGATGCTCGCCAAGGTGTTCTCACACAAACCAAACGTCATAGTTTTATCGTGTCCCTACTTGGTATCCGACACGTTGTCGTTACTGTCAACAAAATGGATTTGGTTGGATTCAGCGAACAACGCTTTGATGAGATTTGTGAAGACTACCGAGCTTTCGCCTCACGATTGGAATTGCCAGACGTGCATTTTATTCCGATCGCTGCACTGCACGGAGACAATCTGGTTGACGCGAGCCCGAATATGCCTTGGTACAAGGGCAGCACCCTCATGAATATGTTGGAATCGGTCTACATCGGATCCGACAGGAATCTCGTCGACTTCCGACTTCCTGTGCAATATGTCAATCGCCCCAATCTCGACTTCCGTGGCTTCTGCGGCACCCTCTCGTCGGGCGTGGTCCGAACAGGCGAAGAGGTCATGATTTTACCATCCAAGCGAACCAGCCGCGTCAAACGAATCGTCACCTTTGATGGCGACCAAGCCGAAGCGTTCGCACCTCAATCAGTAACCCTGGTTTTAGAGGATGAAGTCGATTGCTCACGCGGCGACATGATCGTAAAGCCAGGTAATGTACCGAAGCTTCAGAATTCCTTCGATGCAACAGTCGTTTGGATGAACGCCGATGCGATGATTCCAGGCAAGACATATCTTTTTAAACATACTTCCCAGACGGTTACCGGCCAAATCGACTCCCTGCGTTACCGAGTGGATGTCAACACGCTTCGCAGCTCGCCGGCTCCCGATTTGCAGCTTAACGAAATCGGCCGCTGCTCAATCACTTTGAGCCAACCCATCTTTTTCGATGCTTACACACGAAACCGTTCGACCGGTTCGTTCATTATCATCGACCGATTTACCAACGCGACCGTCGGTGCAGGAATGATCTCAGATCGAGATTCGGCAAAGACCACCGTCGCTGCTTGGGAAACTAACGAAAAGACCGCTGGCGATAGCACTTCTAGCATTTCATCCGTTACGTCAGCTGAAAGAATGGCACGCTTTGGTCAATCCCCCGCAACCGTCTTGTTCGCTGGACTTACCGGTTCCGGCAAGACTACGATCGCGAACGCCGTTGAACGACGTTTGTTCGATTCCGGTCGTGCTGTCGCTGTAATCGACGGCGAAATGATGAGACGGGGTGTAAATCGCGATCTCGGCTTCACTGTTGAAGAACGAAGCGAGAATCTACGTCGCTCCGCTCACATCGCAAAGATCATCAACGACAATGGACTCATTTGCCTTGCGGCGTTCAACGCTCCAAATCAAACCGTCCGGGACCGAGTTGGCGAATTAATCGGCAAGGATCGATTCTTTGTTGTTCATTGCGTTGCCGATGAAAAAACAAGGAGAGAGCGGGATGAAAAAGGACACTACGCTAAAGCAGAAGCAGGTGAGCTACCAAACTTTCCTGGTGTGACCGCAATCTACGAGGAACCGACCAATCCAGACCTCATTCTTGATACCAGCAAAAAATCAATCGCGGAATGCGTAGACGAAGTGCTGGATATGCTACAGGCAAAGAAGATAATCAAGTAACAAGGTCCAGCTGATCGAGAAACCGGCCCCAAAATGCTCCTTACATTCCGCCCCCATAAATCAACAGGACGGGCACATTCGCCGCCCTGCTTTTTCTATTGCTAGGAGCTCTATTCTACGTAGAAATTTTTGTCTCGTTGATCGTAAGCTCGTGAAGTGCTGGGCCCGCACTGACTTTGCGATAGACAACCATTAGTTGTCGCGGCGGGGCCGTCCACCGGGTCCACCGCCTGCCCCTCCTCGGCCACGCAGCGGAGCTAAGTCAACTTTCAGTTCCGCCCCCTTTAGCTCTTCTAGCTTGGACTTTTGTTCATCGGTCAAGACTGCGATAAGAACCTTGTCCGCTTCGGCTCGTATCTTTCCCATTTGCTCCATTCGCTCCTCCGGAGCCATGTCCCGGAACCCTTGCATGGCTTCTCTGTTGGCTTCGCGATTCTTCGATTGAGCCTCGGCTAAACCTTTCTTTTGCTCGTCAGATA
This sequence comes from Pirellula sp., assembly GCA_046318795.1. GTDB lineage: Bacteria > Planctomycetota > Planctomycetia > Pirellulales > Pirellulaceae > JBKCUI01. The sequence goes on along the minus strand of JBKCTT010000216.1, from coordinate 28,506 downwards.
TTCCAAGCATTGCTTGCAACTCGGAATCCATCAACGAGGCTGCGCCGACGACCTGCACCATAATGCCTGTTAGACGACTCTTTTGCTTTTCGTCGAGTTTGCCAGTAAACTCCTCATCGAGCTTTTTGCGCATCTTGTTAACCTTGGCCATCGCCGCTTGTCGATCGTCACCGACACCTTGCATCAAAGATCTCTGCTCTTCACGCATTTTTTCGAGCATTTCGATGGCAGCTTTCTTCGTGTTATCGTCCAACGCAAGATCAGCCTGTACCTCCGGCAGCGTTGCCAGTTGGAAACGAGCATATTGCTGAGGCCCCATAGGCATACCGCCACCACGCTGCGCTAGCGCAGCATTCGACGAAACAAACGAACCAATCAGCGCAGCAAAAACAAAACATAACTTGGAGAGTTTCATAACAACCTCGATTCAAAACGATTGCGACGATAAGGGGCCTTACAAGAAGGCAACGTCGATGACACAAACTCGAACGAATGCGAATGATTCGTCGATACAGGTCTTCGCAATCTAGCCTGCTCCAAATCCAGAAACAATCAGGCATACCTACCATTTTTCGCTTGTGACGAAGCATGCCAGGCAAATGCATACAGGAAAGTCGCAAATTTCTCGAGCGAGTAGAAAAATTCACCTGCCTAGAGATTTGACGCTGGCCAAGAACAAATTGGTCGCAGTTCGATCGCGTCGAAATGGCGAAGTGAAAGTAATCAGAAACCGTTTTGCTTACGAAAACAAACGAGGCAACCTAATTGGTTGCCTCGCGAGAGTCGCTTGGAGCTAATCGTTGCGAACCCATCCCGCCGGTATCGCACACAAATCAGTCGATATGCGTGCAGATTCGCATCCGGCTTTTAAAGCTAGAAATCGCCGGAGTCCAGATCCAAAAGATCGCCAAGATCTGCCCCCTCGCCGATCACCTTTAGCTCACCAGAAGTCGTCAGGTAGATTTTATCTTGCAAGATCTCCTGGATCACGATCTCCATTTTGTCATCGCTATTCAAGTCCACGAGGGGACGACTGCCACGATTGAGCTGAACGAGTCGCTTTTGAATCAAAGTCGAGAGTTTAAAGCGACCACCTACTTTGTTTACGATCGCTTCTTCTTTTAACTCTTCGAGCATGGGGTCTCTTCTCCTTGGTATTGTTGGAGCAAATGGTCAATTCGCTCCACTGTTGTGTCTACGTTATCGTTTATTACTTCATGGTTGTAGTTATGCCGCAGACTCATTTCATCGAATGCGACATCCAGCCGACGCTTGATCGCGTCCTCAGATTCCGTATTCCGGGCTCTAAGTCGACGCTCTAACTCCTCCATGGACCCAGGATGCACAAAGATCGTGATCGCATTTGGAAAATGCTGCAGAACCGTCAATGCACCCTGAACGTCAATCTCTAAGATTACCCACTTTCCCGAATCTAGACCAGCCTTAACTGTCTCCTTGAGCGTACCGTACCAGTATCCTCGCCCGAAAACTTCTTTGCATTCCAGAAATTCGCCACGCTGCTTCTTCTTCTGGAACTCTTCCGCGGTCAAAAACCAGTAATTGACGCCATCTTGTTCCCCCGACCGTGGAGGTCGCGTCGTTGCAGAGACGCTCAGCACCAAAGGCAGACCACTTTCCACGATCAATTGGCTAACAACTGTTGATTTCCCCGCCCCTGATGGGCCGGAGATGATGACTAGTTTCCCTGGTAATGACATTAGCTGGTCTAGCTCTTAGCTCCTATTTACGCTGGATCTAAATTTCCACTTGTCTGTAGTTTACTCTACGTTTTGCACCAATTCTCGAATCTGCTCCATGATTACCTTAATCGTAACCACATGTGAAGAGATTTCGGCGTCATTTGCTTTGGAACCAATTGTGTTGGCTTCCCGCCCCATTTCCTGAAGTAAAAAATCTATTCGCCTACCTTGACTCTCTTTTTGTTGAAACAACCCGTAGAATTGCTTCAAATGACTGTCCAACCTCGTCAATTCCTCAGATATATCGGACTTGTCACTAAAAAGAACGACCTCTCTGGTCAGATCCAGATCCCCTAACTCCAAGCCCCTGGATTCGACCGCAGCTCGGACTTTTTGCTCAAGACGCAGCTGATAGTCCTGCAGTACTGCAGACGCCCTGGCTCCTATTTTTGTAATAACTGCCTCTAACTCCGATAGGTAAGCTAGAAGCCGTTCCTGCATGGAGTTTCCCTCAGCCTGTCGCATCCGCTGCAAGTCAGCTAAAGCGTTTCTTATCCCATCCCGTGCCGCCTCAAGAATAACGGGGTCATCGAAGTTGCCCTTCGTCTCCAAAACACCTGGCAATTGCAGCAGACTGCCCCAGTCGAGATCAATCTGAACCCCGTACTCCTTTGACGCTTTCTCAGCTGCTTGAAGATACGCTTTTAGAGCCTGATGCGACAAAACATCGTTCGCACCGCCAGCGATACCACCGCTGACTCGAACATTTACCGTCACACTACCACGGCGAATGAAGTCCCTAACGAGCCCCTCAATTTCCCCCTCAAACGCAGGAGAGAGATCCTGCGCACGAGCCGTTACCTTCAGAAATCGGTTGTTAACCGTCCGAACCTCGACATCGATTTGATTGTGACCAGCCTTTGTTGAAGACTGGCCATGACCCGTCATGCTGTACAGCAAAGAACTTTACCCCTAGCGGATTATTTGCCATCCCCAGCGGAACCAGCAGATCCGCCGGTGGGTTCAGTTCCAGAACCGCTCGCCGGCGGATTCTCAGCCGCAGGCTTAGCTTCCTCAGCCGCAGGCTTAGCTCCCTCAGCCGCAGGCTTGGCTTCCTCAGCCGCAGGCTTGGCTTCCTCAGGGTTCTTCGCAGGCTCCCCAGGAACCGGCAGCACTGGTACCGCTGGACTAACGACCTCGGACTTTGCTTCGCTGCCTGCGTTACTTGGCAACAATGGGCTGCCGCTCGCCGCCCCCTCCTTTGGCCCCACGGTCAAAGCCGGCGTTTCGCTAGAGGGATCCGCAGCAATATCCGGTGGTGGTTCTAGATAAAACCAACAAACAAACGCACAAAGCACGATCCAGATCAAAACTGCAATCGCAGTGATCCTTGTAAAAATATCGCCAGCCTTAACCCCAAGGGCACTGGAACCTCCGGCGCCCCCTAGCGCCCCAGCTAGCCCACCACCCCGACCTCGCTGCAACAGCACAATCAAAATGATGAACAAGGACAGCAAAAACAACAGCGGCCCTAAAATGTACTGAGAAATGGAAAACGCGAATGGAAGTAGCACGAAAACTGGTCTCCTGTGCCCCGTACTTGTAATGAAATCTATCGATCTGGCGAAAAAGTGTAACAAACCAAGCGAGACCTGTTGAGACCTGTTTTGTGTCCGAATCACAATTCCAAGTCGTAAAAAGTCTTACAACTCCAATCCCACCATGCCCCAAACCCCGAGAAAAACTGGAAATTGCCTGCTTCGCCTGAATGGGAAGTCGAAGCTCCTCAGAATGAGCAATTTCCTCCTACAAATCTAAACAGGCAAAACTAATTACTTTTTTTGTCCCGCACCGCCCTGGAGTATCTCTCTAAAAACTTTCGCTCTTTGTTGGTTAACGAGTCTTTTCCCTGTTCGTGTATCTTCGCCAAAATTCTATCTGCTTCCAGCGAATCGTCCTGCTCTCTCCCCGATTCCGAATGAACTCGCAGCTTCGGGCCAAACCACTTTCGCTTCGTTCGCTTAATCGTTCCCCCCAGATCCCCAAACGCACCAAAATTGACTCCCAAGAAGAAATAGCCGGCCGCAAACAATATCCCAATCAAGTGCACGTCGACGGCAACATTACCCGGCTGATTCAAAAAATTCATCAGCACGATCAAAATACCTAACACCCATGCTGGCATCGGGAAAATAAAAAACGTAACCGTAGCGGTCGGAAAGTTGAAGACAAAAAGCATCTCTATACAAATCACCGCACCCGATGCGCCAACCAATCCAACCTTGTCCGGCGCAGTCCCTAGCAACACATACTTGAGCAACCAAAGCACGCCACAAGTCGTAGCACACAGTAGATAAATCCTCAAAAACTCTTTCTTACCATATCTAAGTTCGACGGACCGACCAAGAAAGTAAAGGCCCAACATGTTGAACAGGATGTGAAACGCGCCAGCATGAGCAAATGCGTAAGATAAACAACGAAACCATTGAAGAGGATTCTGCGCATGCTCGGGCGATAACTGCAACCAACGATTCAAAACTCCAATGTCGCCGCGAGTCCGTATATCGCTGAACAGTATGTTCGCGACAAATATGGCTACATTAGCAATGATCAAAAGACTAACCGCCGACCGACCATTCCAATCTGGCTGCAGATTTATCGAGTCGTCTCGGTAATATTCGCGTTCGTGAATTCCCATTTCACCAAACTACACAACTTTCCCAAAAAAGGAAATCGTGATCCTACCTCCTGGTACCAAATCTACTACTTTCCAGGATCTGTCGTCACCGGGGGATCTGTCGTCACCGGGGGATCCGTTGTCACCGGGGGATCCGTTGTCACCGGGGGATCTGTTGTCACCGGGGGATCTGTCGTCACCGGGGGATCTGTCGTCACCGGGGGATCCGTCGTCACCGGTGGATCTGTCGTCACCGGTGGATCTGTCGTCACCGGTGGATCTGTCGTCACCGGGGGATCCGTTGTCACCGGGGGATCTGTGGTTACCGGCGGATCTGTGGTTACCGGCGGATCTGTGGTTAACGGAGCTTCGGTAGACGGAGACGTCGAATCGGCTTGGGCTGGCTCGGAAATCCCCGCCTCCTCCATTTCGTCAAGCCTCTTTTGTTCTCTCGACCATGCATCAAAGTTCTTTTCGATCTCTGGATTTGTGTCTGCACCAAGAGTTTCGACATCAATCGAGTTCCGGTATTCCATGAACCATCTCAGCGGGAAGCTGTCGTCTAGCTCCGTTTCTAGCAATCGTCTGTAACGATTAACCCCTTTCAAAACGTCGTCTCCGACCTCTTCCTTTGCAAACCGAGGGAACCGACGAAGCGTTTTGTTCCACAGGTCAAACGATGTTTCGAAATTGCGAATCGCGGCTTCAGGATCCCCCAAATTGATCATTTTAGTCGCTTCGAACATAGTCCGTCGCGCTTCCACGGTTCGTGGCATCTGTTCGGCTTGGGCCCGCTCTTGCCAATAATCGTAGTTAACGTTGGAGCGGTAAATGTTCGTAATTCGCAACCGCTCTTCAAGAACCGTAATCTCATTTATCATTCGCAACAGATCGGGTTGAATTGCCTTGGGGCATTCCGCGACCACTTCCTGTAAAGATGGCGTAACCAAGCTTTGTGCTTGTTTCCACCGGTCAAATTGCTCCTTAGTGCCAATCTCTCCTTCCTTTAATGCATAAGCTTCCTTTAATTCGTCAGGTAATCGGTTCAGGCGTCTCTCTTTGATTGCTACTTGTTGCTCTGCCGAGACCTCATCAAACTTCGCCCGAATAGCTCTTGCGATCTCAGTGCTGTTTTCGACTTCACCGAGGCGAATGTATCCTTCTCCGTTCCATGGAATGTCGGTCATACCGTACTCTTTCCACAGACGCCCTCCTTCGTCCCAAGCGAGTAGGGTGCTTTCGTTGAGAATTCCTTCCTCTTGCATCGCTTCGCCATAATACATGATCCAAAGAGGACCATAGCTGTATAACAAATGGGGTGTCTTTGCGATCCGATTTCCTCGTTGATAGGAACTCACAGCACTATCGAACCATAAGCGACCTACCCGCCAGTTGTCTGGGTTTTGGTCATATCCAAGCCCCTTAGTTTCGAATCCCTCGAGGCCTTCTTTGACAAAGAAATCATGGAACTCTTTGTCCTTTCTGAACATGGACCGATATTGAAGATGCTCGTCCGCTTTACCGATTTTGTGCCCGACGTAGTGACCAAGGTCATACATCAAAACAGGCTTTTTCTCGTTGTACTTCGTTCCCGTTACGAGGTAATCAATTCCCTTTTTGATCCACGCGTAGCGAAGCCGGTAATCATCAAATATTGGAGCGACGTTGTAACTCAAATTGTGGGCTTGGTGCTGCCAAACGCTTATAAAGTGTGGCTGTAGCAACGAAATCTGCTTGAGCGTGGCAGCAAACCGATCGTAGTATTTGTTTTCCTTGTAGTAATCCGCCTTGAGCCACAAAATCGATGCAGCGATACCGCGCATTCCCAATGTCGCCAGTCGCATGCCTTCACTCGCGGGATCCGGCTGCCCAAGGTACGTTTGGCCAATACGGTACTTATTTCTCAATTGAGAAATAGAGCCGTTCTTAGGTTGCCCCAAAGCGTACAGGGGCAACAAAAGGGCGACGATACAACAAACGTAAATGACTTTTCGTCTTAGACTCTTGTTCATTGCTATTAACCTGCCATCTCGCGAGTCTTAAGGAAGAAGTAAGAAATAATCGCAGTCATGATAAAGTAACCGAATGCAATCGTAAGATGCCGCGCTAGCAGTCCTTCAAACAGATTCACACCATAGGTCACAAACTCAGTAGTCCCAAGATCATAGAGGTTTGGCAAAGCATTCTTTAGCAGGCCTACCGAAAACAACAGCCCCTTGTCGATCGCCCGAATGCCATTCTCCACCACTGGACTACCCAAGTCTAAATCCGTTACGGAACCACTTTGCAATGGAAGACGAATCATGGCTTCCACTGGCCCCCCTCCCGGTAGCTTACCGCTGGTCAAATCATCGAGGAACCAACCGAACATACCGAGCACTATAACGGATAGTGTCGCAACAATTGCAACCGGCCCGGAAAGGAACGTTGAGAACATTACGCCAAAGCAAATCACGATGCACATCTGCAACCAAATGCTTATAAAGCCCTTGGTAAAGTTCCATTCGAACGATTTTTCTTTAGCTCGCAAATAAAGATCGCCCTGCGCCATTCCCAGATATTGGCCACGATCCGTACATCTAATAACCAGCTCGAAATTCCCCTCTGGTGCGATGTCTTTGAAGAAATTGATGTCCCTGCCATCGACGGACTTAATGTCCAATGCAATCGTTTTCTGGTCGATCGCCCCTTCTTTAACTTTGAAGGGGAACCGCTCCGTCTCAACGGATCCATCTATAGATCTGAAAAAGTAAATTCCTCCAACGGGCGTTACAATGTCCCCCTTATAAGTTCGAAATGCATCCAACGTCATGTCAAACGTAACTGAGTTTTCAAAGAGATCCTTAGGGACGTTGTTAAACGTAATAATTGCGCTCGCCAGCGTATCACCCTCTACATATTTCAAATACTCGGAAATGTTTCCGACGTTGATCCCCTCGCTGTCTTCGCCGTCACGTCCAGTGAACCGAAGCTTTCCATAAATCGGATTTCTTGCTTCTAAATCTCCGATCTGCGATGAGACCACTAACTTATCTCCCACCTTTTTGACGATGTGACGGTGCCCCTTCACTACGTCTGTCACCCCTTCTCCCTGTTCATCCAAGGTGAAAGTGTGCGAGTGCAAACGATAAGTCGCCGTTTGTCCCGGGACCGATTCCGTGGGCATGACCTCGATTTCGTGTGTATGCTGCAGACCTCGGGTGATAAAAAAGTAACTTAACACTGCAAAGATCGAAACCGTAACGGTTCCCACGGCAATCATACCGAACACCCGCCCCAGGAAAATTTCTGTGGGGCGAACAGGCTTAGTGACCATCGTGTAGATAATCTTGCTAGAAATATCCCGCGGGATGCTAAATGTGCTTAGGAACAACCCCATCAACAACACGAGCATGTTGGTCAAAAACAACACCGTTGGAATGTACAACTGTGCCGGATTGTCAGACTTGGGATCGATAAACCAGCCTGCAAACATGATTGCAATGACGAAGACAGCAACCACCACCAGAACACGACTGCGGATCGCCTCTTTAAACGAAAGCTTTGCCATAGCAAAAATTCGGCGAGGCGACATTTTCGGCAAGTCCGCTGTGAACAACTGACCAATGATCTTCGCTACGACCAAGAACCCTTCTGCGGGTCCGTGCTTAATAGTCGAAACGATGTAACCGACCAAAAATCCAAGGACGGCCAATATGAGGGCCAAAATCCCCCCATATAAGAACCCTTGTTGGTCAAACGCCCACTCCCAGTATGTCCAAAATTGATTAGGCTCTAAACGCATATTGATTCGATTCTACTGTGATTCTAAGTGTTCAATCAGTGCTAGACACCTGACCTAGTTTGACGCCCCAACAGACCGCGATCCCGGCCGTTGCTCGCTCTGCTGAACGATGTCTAGGAACAATTCCTCCATGGTGGTGGTCGGATTGTCCATCTTCAACAACTCCGAATTCGACTGCTGTATGATCTCTCGAATCTTCGCCTTTGCCTCCTCCGATAGGCCCTTAGCATGGATCTGCGTTACGTCCTGAACCTTGAGCAACGCATCAACCCGACCAGCCTCCTTCAACTCACCTTGGTGCAAAATCGCAACCCGATCGCAAACGTCTTGGACGTCAGCCAGTTGGTGCGAACACAAGAGAATCGTCTTGCCTTCCTCTCTAAGTTTCAGAATGAGATCCTTCATCTCTTTCGTTCCGATAGGATCCAAACCGGTCGTGGGTTCGTCTAATACCAAGAATTCCGGCTCGTTGATCAAAGCTTGAGCCAACCCGATGCGACGGGTCATACCTTTGGAGTACTCTCGCAACTGACGTCTGCGGTGCCTTTGCAACCCGACACGCTGGATTAGCTCGGCGGCTCGTTCCTTTCGTACGTTCGATGGCATGTCAAAAAGACGCCCATAGAAGTCGAGCGTTTCCTCAGCATTGAGGAATTTGTACAAATAAGACTCCTCAGGCAAATATCCGATCCGCTCGTTTTTGGCGACGTCGGTCGCCTCTTTACCAAACACAAAAGCACGCCCGGATGTGGGAAACAACAACCCTAACATAAGCTTAATCGTCGTCGATTTTCCGGACCCGTTGGGACCGAGCAATCCAAAGATTTCACCCCGTCTTATTTCAATGTCCAAGCTTTTCAGAGCTTGAACCTTTTTTCGGCCCCAAAAATCTCGATAAATTTTGCCAAGATTTCGCGTCTCCACTATGACATCGGAACTTACGGCAGGAGTGGCTGGAATCGGAGTCTGAGTTGACATGGATGAGTTTTTTGCTGGGAAAAGGGCGGCGACACGTGCTCAAAAAGCAGATCGGGCCGGAATAGAGCGACGTACGTTTCTATCTTCGCTCCGGTTCATCCATGAACTAAACCCGGCAATCCGAACAAGATCAGAACTATAAATGGGTTCCTGGGCTACTACAAGCTGCCTACCTATTGAAGAAGATACCACGGGAGAAATAATCTAGGATTGATCCTAACTTGGCAGTTATGAGGCCTGTATCGGCCAACAGGGCACCCTTTGAAAATGCCCAACGCGTACTCCGGAGCCAGGTTAGTTACGTCAACCACACGAGTCAAATGGATCGATCCGACCGAAAATATGCTGATGCCGTTCGATTTCTTCTCGATCGGGTCAATTTTGAAAAAACGACCAACCAACCCTACAACCAGCGAACCTACCGCTTGGCCCGAATGGAACGATTGCTCGATTTATTAGGCAATCCACAAGAGTCTGCCCCGATCGTTCACGTTGCCGGCTCAAAAGGCAAAGGCTCAACGGCATGGCTTATCGCGGAATCGGCTAGAGCGGCTGGTTACAAAGTTGGACTCTATACCTCCCCTCACTTGGTCCACTTAGAAGAACGATTCGTTGTGAATGGAACTGCCATCACACCCGAAATGCTTAGCAATGCTGTGGATGCAGTCCGCTCCGCAGCCACCCCTGAAAACTTTGTGGATTCCGAAGGCCCCACCTTTTTCGAACTGACGACCGCTATCGCTTGGCTCGTCTTTCGTGAAGCAAAAACCGACCTGAACGTGATCGAAGTCGGTTTGGGAGGACGACTCGATTCTACCAACGTTTGCCAAAGCCTCATCTCGGTTATCACCTCCATCAGCTTTGACCACCAAGCCCAACTCGGACACACCATCGCCGCAATTGCCACAGAAAAAGCAGGCATCATCAAGCCAAATCAACACACAATCGCCGGCGCTCGCCACCCAGACGCTCGACAAGTTATTCGAGCCACTGCCCTGGAACGCCAAAGCCAGCTCTGGGAACTCGGACGCGATTTCGATTGCTTTAGCAACCCGCCCTCTCATCCTACCCCTCTAGAAAACGCAACCGAATCTCCCAACTGGGGATTGGAGTATCTGTCGCTCTTCAACACTCAAGGTATCGAACCTTTATCAAAAATTCACATCGGCATGCCCGGTCGTCACCAATCGGATAATGGCGCTATCGCCATCGCATGCTGCCAAAAACTCAACCAACTTGGATGGTCGATCCCAGAATCTGCAATCCGCTCGTCTCTCAGAAATACACAAGTACCTTGCAGAATCCAAACAATCCGCTCCCAACCAACGCTTATCCTCGACACTGCTCACAATGTGGCTTCGATTAGCTCGTTAACAACCACCCTCCAAGAAACCTATGGTGCGCGCCGTAAATGCTTCGTTTTCTCGTGTTCGAAAGACAAAGAGTACGAAGCAATGCTGGAGATCCTGATGAAATCAGCCGACCGTATCGTGCTGACGCAGTACACCACCAACCCAAGATATGTACCCCTCGAAGTATTGGAAACGGTTACGCTATCTATGAAGCATCGCTTTCCAAACGTCGAGGTCCTGTCCGCACCAATCCCTGACGAAGCCTTAGACTATGCAATGAAAACCTGCCCGACAAGCGAGTTAATTGTTTGCACGGGCTCCTTTTTCCTGGCAGCGGAATACTACGCAAACATAAAGAAGCTGACCGAATAAATTATGTGTCGGCCTCTTTAGGTTTATCCTCCTGCGGTCGCTCCAACTCCCGCGCTGTCTCTCGACGCCCCTCCATCATTGCCAATACATCAGGACCAACCGATCGAATATGCAGGTCACGCTGAGGAAACGGAACCTCGATTTTCTCCCGATTGAATTTCTCGCGTATCGCAACCAACAACTCATGTTGAGTCGGCAAGCGTAAATTCAAATCGTCTAAGAATAACCGAGCGGTAACCTGAAGGCTGCTTTCGCCCATCAACTCAAAGAACGCCCGCGGAATCGGGTCTTTCAAAACGTTTTCATGTTCTTGGCACGCCTCTTCCACCAGTTTGCATGCTTTTTCTGGGTCCGAACTATACGAGATCCCAATCGATATCACCAAACGGCTCGTTTTGTCGGTCAATGTCCAATTCAATAACCGACCTGTAATGAGATCCTTGTTCGGTATGATTAACTCTTGACGATCAAAATTAACTACCGTTGTCGCACGCATCCGAATCTTGGATACCGTACCAGTCGTGTTGTCCAATGTTATGACGTCTCCAACGCGAACGGGCTGCTCGAACAACAAAATCAAACCCGATACAAAATTGGCGAAAATCTCCTGTAAACCAAAGCCCAATCCCACACCCAAGGCAGCAACCAACCACTGGATATTGGTCCAGCGTACTCCTAAGTAGGAAAAGGTCATAATGATACCAAGAAACAATATCGCATAACGTGAAATGGTTGAGATGGCGTACCGAACCGCATTCTCGATCGGCAAATGTTGCAATAAAGCGATCTCAAGCAACCCTGGCAAGTTCCTGGCGGCAACCACGGTCATAATTCCGACCGGAATCGCAACCAACAAATTCGCCAGCGTTACCGGTACCCTCTCCCCAGGAATAGCCCCCTCGACCGACCACCCGAGCGGAATCGAATTCAAAACACCAACTGCTGGCAAGACGGATGCCCAAATGAACGCGACTGCAGCTACCGATGCGAACAATAACGTGCTTCCCACCAGTCGCATCGTTTGAGCATTGATCTCTGCAAGATTCAACTCTCGATCAACAGAGATAGTTTCGAGTCCTGATTCACTGGCCCCCTTTTTGGCCGCATCTTCAATTCGTTGTCGAGCTTGCACTAACAATATCTGACGCCGTCTAAGTAATAACCAACGACGAATGACACTATAGCAAAGCAGAATCCCACACAATGCGATAAATGTGGTATGCAAATGCATCGAAAGCCGCACCGATGTGTAATGATACCCCATCAAACTTAAGAGCAGCAGAGCCAACGGCGCGAGCCCGAACAAACCGTACCAGAAATAACGAAACCGATCGATCCAACCTCCTGCGTGTGCGCTCAAATACTCGTTGAAAACCCCTTTACTGGGATGCATGGTAAGAAATAGAAAAATACTGTAGGACGCTAAAGCTACAGAATAAGCGATTCGCCCAAGAGAAGTTTCGTAACGCGCCTCACCGTATTCAGTTACCATCGCGACGACGGCAATTGCTGGTATCGCGATCTGAATGAGCCACCTGGCATTCCTCCTTAACAACATGGTCGCTTGTGTCGGCCATCCAAAATGGGATTCTCCCAATCCTTTGGACGAACAAATTCTTCGCAACAATTCCAAAGGCAGATAATATCGGGCCGCCACCATCAGGCCCATTCCTACGGCATAGGTAAATGGCTCTCCCTGGTCCGCCTGATAAAGCCTGTAGCCGATAAACAATAGAGTAACGGGCCATATGCTGGAGATAAGTATCACACCACCGATTGCTCGTAACGTGGGTACAAATGATGTCACATTGGGCTGCGTTGCCAAATCCCCCTGCTTGACATACTCTCGCTTGACCCGCCGCAGATTCAATGCAACTAAAGTAACCACAATGAGTACGAAAAGATAAAGCCAACTCCTCTTGCGAACATCTTGCCAAAACGCGCTACCGACTTCCTTCCAATTGTGATAGCCCACAATCCAAGTTAACGTTGGCCATACATGGAGTACATCGTCGCGCCCGAATTGATCGCTCGATCTAATCCAGAGGACGTGCTCATCGATAAATTTTCGATAGTTGTTGACTTGCGCAATATGCTCCTCTGTGAGAACCGCCAGATTGAACAAACTATCAAAATGACTATTCACATCTACCCGATAGCCATCGACAACTTGCTTCTCCATCGCCGTTAACAAACGTCGTTGCTCGTCAACACTGATGTCAAGAAGTCGATCGCTAAGCTGCTGCTCGTATTCCGGAACCGTTATCTTAGTGTCGACCAGCGCCGCAGCATTCCAATCCTCTAGCTCGAGGATCAACGTTTGCGCCGAAAGCATCTGCTGCTGATAATCCGCTAATCGATAACGTAGCTTGGTCGCGTCAGGCAACTCAGCCCGCTGCTTGCGCAGCATGAATCCAACGATGCTATTAAAATTCGTAAACTGTGTTGCACTCTGAGGAGAGATTTTGTTGTTGATGATGCGGAACCTCTCGTCCCACCTCTTAAAATCAGCCTCTGTGGCATCTACCACTAACTGAACTCCCGCGGAACTACGAATCAAATTCAACCAATTGTCACACCGTTGCAACAATTTCTCTGCATCAGGTCTCAACTGGGGATCCGCGCGCTCCGCAAAGACCATCGCCATCCGCTTGTGCTGAATGACTCGGCTCTCTCGACGCTGTCCAAGCTCCGCAACAACCTCTTTGAGTTTCGCTTGATAATGCTTCTGCTCGGTCGCCGTGTTCTCTTTTCGAAGCGTCAGCAACTCGCTTTCGGCATCGTAAGTCCTCTGCTCCTGCTCTAATCTACGAACTCGCTCATTCAACTTGATCAAGCGAGTCTTCTGAACCAACTGAGTCGCCTCTCGCAATCTGGGATCAGTCCCCTCGACTGCCGGCAGATTAAGCTCCTCACCTAGCTTCGTGATGGCTGCCTTGGCGTCCGATAATAGCTTGGGTATCTCTTTTTTCTTCGCGTCACGAGTTACAACCGCCGCCTCAACGCTCGCTTTGCGATCCGACACGGCCTGGAGCAAAGTCTGCAACTCAGTCTGAAATGCTTGCAATTGCTCGATGGATGCGTTGGGTAAAAAGCTAGATTCAAATATGACAGAGTGATTGGGGGTCTCCTTTCGTCGCTTCGCCTCAACTGTCGCATTGGGCGCTGCCTCAAAAGCCACAACCAACTCTTTATAGAATTTGTCGTTCTCCGCTCGCTCCTTTAACTCTGCTAACAAACTCTCATACGCCGCCACCAATTGCTGCTTGAGATTGACCTCTATCTCCGCTGAGGCATTCAACTGGTTCAATGTCGCTTGAACGGACTCCGCCGTGACAGCCGCTTCTTCCGTGACCGGCTTCTGGTCTACAACCGGCTTAATTTCCGCAGCCTGATTGTCCTGCTGCCCCCATAAAGGCAGGATGAACGAATTTCCAGCGATCCAAGCCAATAACAGCCAAACGAATCGCATTGCTAGCATTTCGAATTTCGGAGTTTGCATACCCCGAAACTAAACCAAACCCACCATTCCATCAACCCTAACCGTCTTTTTCGGAAAAATTTGCACAATCGTCAAAGTTTACCAAACCTCCCGCCGATATCCCATTCGTGGCTAATAAAGTCTGGTGTCAGATGGGCATTGGCCATGTTAGGGGGGCACCTAACCAAAGCATCAAATCTCTTGCATACCTTTGATCTACCGTGGTGGTGGGTCGAATCGTGTGTTCACGTACACAATTACGTGATGAGATTTGAACGGCGAAAGATGGTACCTCCATGAAACGTAACCTTATTAAATGGATTGTTGGTTTGCAAATCGGCAGCACTTTGCTGACCGGATGTGCACCCACACAACCATTCTTTATCGGTGAACGAGGCGATCTCGCAAATTACATCGATCGCGTACAAAAAATTGAGTACCCTGATCTTCAGCATGAATCAATTCCTGAAGTAACTCAATCTCTTCCGCCCATCAGTCTGGATAACCTTAACTTTGAGTTCTCAGACCTCTCTCTCGAAGAGTGCATTTCCTACGCCCTAAACAACACACAAATCATTCGGACTCTACCCGGCGTTCAACGTCAAAACGCCGACATGGCTGCTGTTACATTGGCAACGCCGAGCCCTCAACTCTCGTCGATCTACGATCCAGCTCTAACCGCTAACACGACTAGCTCACAACCCTCTCCCATCGATGGAAACGGTAACCGAACATTGGCCCGTGGTGTCTTTCGTGCCAACCAAGTCGGTGGAGTGGAAGATGCCCTCTCCGAATTCGACGCGCAATACAGTGCGTTTATGTCGTACAACACGACTGACCGACCACGTAACACCCCTGCAGGCATTCCTCTCAACCCGCAATTTTTCGAAGGTCGAGACGGTACGGGCCAAATGGCTCTGTCAAAGCGTATGGCAACTGGCGGTGTCGTAACGCTCCGCTCTCAAACGGTTTATTCGAACAATAATATTCCGGTCGGTATAGGTCGGGTTACGCCAAGCGACTTTACGCAATCCATCGAATTCCAAGTCCAGCACCCTCTCATGCGTGGACGTGGTACATTGGTTAATCGTATTCCGATCGTCTTAGCACGTATCAACGAAGACATCTCGCTAACTCAATACGAAGAGCGAATCCGCAACCTCGTTCGTGACGTGGAATTCGCCTACTGGGACCTGTACGCATCCTACTGGACTTTTGAAACCGCCAAAACGGCCCGCGACTCAGCAGCCACTGCTTACAAAATCGCTAATCAAAAGTTCTTACAAGGAGCCGCAGCTAACGCCGAGGCTCAAGCAAGATTACAACTGAACCAAGCCGAAGCTCAAGTTCTCAGTTCTTTGGTGGGCGGAGCCGGAAACGATCCTGGCCTACTCGGCCGCGAACAAGCACTCCGCTTCTTGATGGGCTGGGCGGCAACAGACGGTCGATTGATTCGCCCTAACGATAAGCCATCCGTAGCCAGAGCCTACTTTGACTGGGACACGATCCGTAGCGAAGCTCTTACCAGAAATGTCGATATCCGAGCAGCGAAATGGATTGTGAAGCAAAAAGAATTGGAGCTGATCTCTTCCAAGAATCAACTTCTACCTGAAGTGAACCTCACATTGCTGGCACGAGCTGTAGGTGTCGGCAGCCGACTACTCGATAACGATGGATCAAACCCTCCATATCCCACCGGCCCTCGTGCCAGTGCTTGGGAAGAATTGCTCGAAGGCAATTACCAAGAAGGAGGCATTCGATTGGACTTTATCCCTCAAGCAATCGGCTCTCGTCGTGCCTTGACCGACATTGCTGGTCGCCGCCTGGATCTCGCTAAAGCCAACAGCTCATTGTCGGACAAAGAAATGGCTCTCGTTTCCCAACTAACCGATAAATGGCAGGAAATCGAAGGTCTTCACGAACAAATGACCCGGGCCTACCTAGCGTTTGACGCAGCCGAACTGTGGGTCAACACGACCGATACTCAGTTCCGGGCGGGTAGCTCCGGCGGTCAAGGCAATCCTGTAGACGAACTATTGCGTGCTCAACAATCACGAGCTCAAGCAGGACAACTCTACTTCCGAACCTTGGCAGAATACAACAAAGCCTTGGTCGAAATGCACCTGCTCAAAGGTTCACTCCTGGAATACAACAACATTCTGCTCGAAGAGGGTCTCTGGCCAGAAAAGGCTTACTGGGATGCTCACGAACGAGCTCGCGAACGTGACGCTGCTCGATTCATGTCTCCAGGTGCAAGCCGCCCTCGTGTGATCAGCCAAGGTGAATATGATCAGTTCACTGGATCTGTCGAACCAGAATCCAGACCGATCAAACAACCATCTGTCGACCGCAAACTTCAACCACAGGAATCAGTTCCTGCGGTCCCTGAATCCGAAGTGATTCCTCCCGATCGCCGCACTCAAGCGATCGGTTCCGGAAAACGATACTAATCGATGCGATAGATTCTCACTTCAGGATTGAATCACTCTCAAGATGAACAACAGGTTTAGTACAACGAAAACAATTTGATTTTCAAGCGAACAGCGAAAGCTGTGAACGAGTTAGGGGGCGCTCTCAAAGGGATGGTTTGTCTACATGACAATCCATCCCTTGAGGCATTTTACGGCCCAGTCTGCTGTGCTTCTTAGAATAGCATCCTCATGAGTACAAAAGGGCTCTATCTTCGAAAGCAGATCTACACGATTGCGATTCACCGCGGCGACCATTGCGTTTCTCTGCATGCCCGCCAGCTTTGTCCGGAAGAAAGGAGTCTTACGGTACAACCTCCGAAATGTCTGGTCATCTAGCCCCAGCCAATGCTCCAAACTAGTCTTGGTTTCCATGTCCTCAGGTTCAAACCAAGACATGCCCGCATCCGGTCTCTTGCGATTCCAGGGACAAACGATCTGACAAACGTCACACCCAAATACCCAATCACCCATCTGGGAACGCAATAACTCATCACTCTCTCCCCGATGCTCAATCGTGAGGTAACTGATACAGCGGGTCGCATCTAAGACCCGTGGTTGCGGAAACGCATCAGTAGGACATGCGTCCAAACATGCTGTGCAGCTACCACAATGGTCACTCTCGATTTGGTCTGTGGCTTCTAACTCGACGTCAGTTAGAATCGCGGCGAGAAAAAAATAACTCCCCCAATCTCGATTCAGTAAAAGTGTATTTTTACCAACCCAGCCCAAGCCAGCTAACTCCGCAAACTCTCGCTCCAATAAAGGAGCCGTATCAACTACACCTCGATAGTTACCGTTTACTCGTTCCCTTAAAACGTCACATATCGAATTCAGTTGTTCACGAATGATATCGTGGTAATCGCGAGGCCCGACTGCGTAATTTCCGATACGCGATTCGGTCTTCGGAACCGCAGAATCAACGACGACTCCCGAGCCAACCTGCATTTGCTCAGCCTTATTCGGCAAGGTTTCTGGATGGGAATAGTAGGGCATACCCAACATGATGAGAGATTCGCATCCCTCTAATACTCCCGACGGATGAGCGTAAGCCTCTTTGCGATTCTCTAAATAGGCCATGCTCCCATGATGTCCTCGCCCCAACCATTCCAGAAAACGCTCGTATCGCGGGGCCTCAACTGCCCGAACGACACCAAACAACGGAAAACCATGTTCGAGGCAAAGTGTTCTTATCCAAGACGAATCGGTCATATTCCTGTGGCTTATTGATGAAGGGAGCAAGTCCCCCCCTCGTCG
Organism: Pirellula sp.; assembly: GCA_046318795.1. Taxonomy (GTDB): domain Bacteria; phylum Planctomycetota; class Planctomycetia; order Pirellulales; family Pirellulaceae; genus JBKCUI01. The sequence continues at coordinate 10,437 of JBKCTT010000216.1, read as the reverse complement.
CAGTTTCGACCCGCGATTTTATAGCGACGCTTTGCAATCTGTCGGTACAGATACCTCCATATTGGCATCGTCCCAGGAATGTGCATCAACGGAGCAAGCGGCCACAACATTGGCAACTGGCGCGAAAGATACCGAATCGCGTCCGCCCCGCCAAACTTGCGCCCGTCGTAGGCGACCACCCACATTTGCTCCATCAATTGCTCAAAGCTCAAATCGGGATAGTCTTTGCTAACCACGGGATCGTGCAAAGAGACGAAACGCAACCGCCCTTTGCCATCCAACCGCTCCAAATTCTTCACCTGACTCGTGCAAAAATTGCACTGACCGTCGTACAATACGACGATTTGCGATGCAATGGAAAAAGATCTCGGATTGTTTTGTGTCACGGCTATCGAACTTTATTTCTGACGACTACCTCTCCATCCTCGCATAACCGCTACAAAACGATCTATCGCCTGGATGAAATATCAAGGGTCCGCCCAATTGTACACCGCTGAACGTTCCGAAGAATAACTTCGCAACCAGACTTCCAAAATAAGGGACACACAAAATCTCAACGAAAATCGCGATGCCCGGACTATCGGGTTACGCCTCCCAAAATGGGAACTAACCAATTTCCAATCAACACACTTGTCACCAAACAACCCACCAAAACAATTTTGAAGTACTCGTTTTTTACTTCAAATAGGACCGCCGTCTTTGACAATGGTCCGAGCAAGGCGCCGATAAACATGGCCGCCGAGATGTCAAACCATCCCTCCGGACTAACAAACCGATTTATCACGATATTGCTCTCCAACATTCCAGCCCCACCGATCGCTGCAAACCAAAAAGATCGTTTCCACCAACTCTTTGGCTTTCGATTAGGAAAAAACGCACCCCAAATCGACCCCACGATACCCCAACCATAAAAAACGCCGTCATCGCGTAAGCTCCCCCCAGCAACCGCGAGAAACGCCACAACGGAAATCAGCGATGCCCAATACAACCGCTCTCGGATCCGCCCCGCGACGAGCCCCAATAACAACCCGGCAACGAATCCCAAGGCCATAAACACCGACGCTTGGACAGGCCCCTGTCGTCCAGTTGTCTTCGCATACGCTAAAAGCAACATCCATGCGAGCATGCACCACAACAATGTCAGTAAAGAAAACTGATTGGTGTGAGTTGTGCGAATCGTTGCTACATCATCGTCTTCAAAGTTTGCTTCCACATCAGACACGTACAAATCACTCGCGATCAAAACCAGAGGGGCAAAAACTCTTTCGTGCTTTTCGTGTTGAATTGACATGCCGCAAAAATCATTTTCGTCGCTCTCTCAGCGTCACTATCAGAGTCACAATACAACTCGGCGATGGGCTCTCCGGCACATAGTACACTTCCCAGCGGAGCAAGCCACTTGATTCCAACACCATGATTGATCGACTGGCCTGCAACCCGACGACCTCCGTTCATTTCGATGATCGCATAGCCGATTTTGCTGCCATCAATCTCGGTTAATACGCCCTCACGATCGGATTCAATCACGCGTTTGGCTTCAATGCGTAAGGCTTCTTTAAAACCTCCGCCCTGCGCCGCAACCATCTGCTCAAATTTTTCGAAAGCAGATCCATCCGACAAACGCGCACTAAGTCGATTGCGAATGGACTCTCGCGATTCCGCTGCATCTAATTGATGAATCGATCTAGCCGCCAATTCGAGCGAGAGTTCGCGAACCGTTCTAGGCCCCTTACCCTTGAGCACCTCTATGGATTCCACAACCTCCACCGCGTTACCAATCATCTGGCCCAGCGGTTGATCCATATCCGAAATCAACCCGGTGGTTTTGATACCAAATTGAACACCTACATACACTAGCTCGCGCAGTAACAATTCCGCTTTGGCCTTATCCGGCTGAAAACTCCCGCTTCCTAACTTAACGTCCAAAACCAACGAATCTAAACTCTCGGCGATCTTCTTGGACATGATACTCGACACGATCAAAGCCAAAGATGGTACCGTTGCGGTAACATCGCGAAGGGCATAGAGTTTTCTGTCCGCAGGCGCTATGGTTTCTGTCGCCCCGGTTATAACGCAACCAATCTCTTCTAATTGAGTCTCAATTTCTTGGTTGCTTAGGTTTGTTCGGAACCCTGGTATAGCTTCCAACTTATCCAGCGTCCCACCCGTAATACCCAGCCCTCTGCCACTGATCATGGGAACGTGATATCCCTCCAGTGCCAAAAGGGGTGCTATGACGAGGGACGTCTTGTCCCCTAAACCTCCGGTCGAATGTTTGTCAATTCTAGGACAAGTTCCTCGATTCAGCCGCTGACCGGAATCCACCATGGCTTCTGTTAGATCAAAGACTTCGCTCCGCGACATCTTTTTAAGTAAGATGGCCATAGCGAGAGCCGACATTTGATAATCAGGAATCTCGCCCCGCGCGTACCCCTGGACCATAAACCTGATCTCATCCGTGGAAAGTTTGCCACCGTCCCTCTTTTTAGCAATGATGTTGGCGGGTATCACGCCACGGTCCTTTCTCACTCTAAATAGTGATGTGTGCTCGCTACGACTTTGTTTTGCGACCAGATAATGCCCACGCAATCAATGGTAATATGCCCCGAGATAAATAGACGAGCAAAATCCATTTTACGGGACCGTCACCCGAGGTCTGCCACAATCCTTTTCTGCCATCCGGGATAGGCTCGGCGACAAAATACCCTTCTTCGTACCGATCCAATTGCTTTTGCACTCGACCGCTACCATCTACCCAGGCGGTGATGCCGGAGTTGGCCGCGATCAAAACTGGTCGTCGATTCTCGACGGCCACCAGAATGGCATTGTTCAAATGATGGTCTAATATGCTAGAACCTCGAAACCATGCGTCATTGGTAAGATTCACGAGTATGTCGGGGGATCTGTTTTTCTGTTCCAGCTCGGAAACTTGCCTTTGTATAAAATGGGGTACGACATCTTCAAAACAAACGCTGGGGGCTACATACGTACCGGAATCTAATCTCCAACACTCGAAACGCTCCCCGGTACCCATAGGTCCAATCCCAAAGAATGCTTGGAGATTCGGAAAGTGATAAAGTATCGGGATGTATTCTCCAAACATAACCAGATGACGTTTGCCGTAATAGGCCGGCGAGCCTTTGGAAGGATCGATCAACAGTGCGGCATTGAGAACTCGAACGCCTGACTCTTTCACAGCAATAACGCCTCCACCGGCAATAAGTGGTGGAGGATTAGATCCTAATCCTCGAAACAACGCCTTGGCTTGCTCGACGTAAGATTCATCGAATAGCTTTTTCCTCTCACTGGTTTCTTCGAGACTCAACTCGGGACCAAGCGTCCCCCTGCCGTCCCACTCCATCCAACTAACGCCAATACTGTAGGCACTCTCCGGCCAAAGGATTGCGTCCAGTTCAATCCCACGACTCTCTGTAACCCCCTGTTGCGTTAGCTTCGCGTACTGGACCCATGATTCTTCTAATTGAGTTGGTGACACATCAAACATCGTTGGCATGTTAGACTGCACAAGCAGAAATTTACCAAGCGGCTTGATCGGTGCACTGACCTGCAACCTCCGATCGTATGTGTTCAATGACCACATCGACCAGAAAATCCAACAGACACAAAACAGTAACGCCACCACATTCGACCAACTCTCAAATGGCTTGGAGGCATATCGCCCCATCTCATTGACCGACGAGTTTGCATACCATCTATTGCGTACCAGCGACGTCGAAATCGCCCCTAGCGTTGCGCCAGTCAACATCACCATAAAACTAACGCCATACGTTCCGAATGTTGCCGCTATCGGTAACATATGCGGCCAGGGTGTCTGGGAATGCCCGAGCATGCAAGCAGAAAAGCCGGTTAGTACGTAGCTCCGCCCCAACTCCATCGCAGTCCACGCAACGGCTAAAGAAAATGGGATGGCGGCATTAGTAGAGTGAACCAGCCACCTGGCCAGGAAGATCGCTAGCGGAATGTAAACTGCGATGTACAAACTCAGGGCGACCCAACCTGCATACAGCGGCCAAAATGCAAGCCGGATTCCTTGCAGCAGTGCCAACCACATGCAGCAGGAGACCACCCAAACTCGGAAATAATCCCTTCGAGAAAGCCGAGCCGGCAACCCAACTAGAGCTGAAAAAAAGAAGGCGGAAACGTAGGCCGCCCATGGTTGACTGCACGGTGGCAACGACAACCAATAGAAGAAACAGGCAATTGCAGAGTACCCCCAGACGGCTCGATAGACGAACCGCTCAGCACGCTCGTTGCACGCTGATCTATCCTGAGAGGATCGATTATCTAGGTTTTCGCTATCCGACGGAGTTGTCGCCATCTGAGAACATCTGGCTGATCGACCGATTGGAATGGATGCGCCGGATGGCTTCTGCCAAGAGTGGTGCAACCGTTAAAACATGAATGGAATCCAATCGCTTTTCAGGCGGTAAAGGAATCGTGTTCGTTATGACCAACGAATCGATCGGCGCCTTGCGAAGGTTGTCGATTGCCGGACCGCACAGCACACCGTGTGTCGCAGCTAGGTGAATCTCTTTGGCACCCGCATCCCGAACCAATTTTGCTGCCCCGCAAATCGAGCCCCCGGTGCTGATCATATCATCAAACATCAAGCAGATCTTGCCTTCAACGGGGCCACCAATGATGTTCTTCTGCTGGACTTGTAAAGCGTTATCGCGAACCTTATCGACAATCGCGAGCTTACCACCAATCCGCTTGGAATGCCCTATCGCTCGTTTGATACTCCCTTCGTCTGGACTCACCACCACAATTTCGTTTGGATCCAACGCACGACTTTGAAAGTAACTGGTTAAAACCGGACCGGCGTACAAGTGATCAACGGGCACATCAAAGAACCCCTGGATCTGAGGAGCGTGCAAATCCATGGTCAATACACGATCCGCTCCAGCCCGCGTGATAACGTTGGCCACTAGCTTTGCTGTGATCGGCGTTCGACCTTCGTCTTTGCGATCCTGTCTCGCGTATCCATAATAGGGTATCACTGCTGTGATTCGTGCCGCACTGGCTCGTTTGCACGAGTCAATCATGATGAGCAGTTCCATCAGATTGTCGTTAACAGGCGGGCAGGTTGGCTGGACCAAATAGACGTCACGTCCACGGACATCTTCCTCGATTTTGCAAAAGTTCTCTCCGTCAGGAAATTTACCGAGAGAAACAGACCCCAGCTCAAGATGTAAAAAGGCACAAATGTCTCTCGCTAACTGCGGATTCGCGCGGCCGCTGAAAATCTTTAGTTCTCGCATTTGTATCCCATCTCTTTCATCTTCGATTCCACCATCGCTAATTCGTCGATCGTATTGATACTCAGCGATTCGCATTGCTCCAATAACGGCTTGGCCTCCACTCGCTTTCCATCCTGAAGCAACAAAGCGGGGCAATCAGTCAAATAGTATTCGCGTTGGGAGTTGTTATTGCCTAAACGATCCAACGCCCAGAGTAACGAATCTCGCCCAAAAGCGTAGGTACTCATGTTGACTTCGCAGATCTCTTTTTCCGAATCTGTCGCATCCTTCTGCTCGACGATCCTTTCAAATGCACCCTTCGCATTGCGAACAATTCGACCGAGACCAAATGGATTCTCTTTGATTAATGTCCCTAGCAAACAGTCCCAGTTACCGGAATAAAACTCATTAATCACTTTAGAAACGGAAGTGGATTGTATCAGTGGCGAATCCCCGGCAACGACCATCACCAGACGATCTTCCCCTTCTTGAAGCTGGGCTTTACACATTTGGACAGCATGCCCCGTGCCTAGTTGCTCCGCCTGAACCGCAAACTCGATCCCTTCCCTATGAGCAAGCTCCTGGCGAACCAAATCCTCGCGATATCCAACAACAACAATAATTCTATCCACTCCCGCTTTTCCGAGCGCGTCGAGTACCCAGTGAATCATGGGACGCCCCAAAACCGGGAAAAGAACCTTGGGAAGTTCGCTTTTCATGCGTGTCCCCTTCCCAGCAGCAAGAACGACGGCAGTTGCTTTTTTCATGGATTTACGCGGTTACGTGCAGAGTGCGAGTGACAAGTTGACATCCAAACAGGAGCAAAATTACTCCCGGAAAGTCGCACATCTTGCCAGATTTTTGCCGAAGATCATAGGTCGAAGCAGGGATTGATAACAAACATTGACGAATTTCAGTCTGTTGGTTACGATTTTTCCTTCCGTTTTAAAGACAATTTGCCGCAATTCCTAGGATTTAAACCGAACATGGCTGGAACCGAACGTCAACGAGAAATTCGTCGTCGCCGCACTCGTAAAAAGAAGCTGGCTCTTCTCCATAAGAAGTCTGAAAAGTCGAGCAAGCAGGAAAAGCTCGTTATCGCTGACAAGATTCGTCGCTTGACCCCTGGCGGTGAACAACTAATCAAAGCATGGAAACTGAGCTAATTCCAGCTTCCGATTTCTGTCATTAGTCTAATCTGCGTCCCTGGGGCTACCGTCATCTTTCGGTAGTCCTGATTTTTACGCAATCCTCGAACCTAGTCGAACCAGGTGACCCGTGCAAACTCCGATTCGATACGGTGTGACAAAACGCTGGTCTGACGCGGTCGTTGTTGGAAACTTGGGCTTCTTCGTAGAGGTTCCAGACGATCCAGAAGCCTCGCCCACGGAACAATTTCGAGCTGTGCTCGCACAAGTTGCGTCACGATGCATCGAAATCGGCACATCTCACGATCAACTCGTACAAGTGCTCGTCTATCTGCCCTTTGCTGAAGATCTTACGCTCTTCAACGACCTTTGGGACAACTGGCTTCCTGCCGGATGCGCCCCCACTCGTGCGTGTACCCATCCTCAATTAGCCGACTCACGCTATCGAGTCGAACTGGTCGTGACGGTCTTTGTTCCGACGTAGAATGGGCACTCCTGCCCGTTCAAACGCGCTCATCGCACAACGGCAACTCCTGCCAGTTTAATAGCGACAACATCGGACAAGAGGTCCAATCTACCTCGAAAGCAACCAGCCCTCACGCGGCGGGTTGTAATACGGGTTCCCCACAAACGAAAAAAGCGAGCCATTCCTGACTCGCTTCTTTAACTGATGCTCTTTTTCGACTTCCCCAGTTGAAGGGGCCAAACCAACTTATGGGTTTGGTGCCGAACCGACAACCTTCTCTTCTTCTTCCTCAGGAATAATGATTCGAGGCGAGACGGTCATCATCAAAGTACTGGTTTCCCGACCGATCGCATTGTTCTTGAACAATCGGTTGAGGTAAGGGATCTTGCTCAAGATCGGTGTGCCTCGTTCCACACGGCCTTCCGAGAGACGCTTGATACCACCCAAGAGGATTGTACCACCGTCTGGAACGTTAACCGTCGTTTGGATTTGAGTAATACCAATCGTCGGCTGCTGAACTGTCGTACCTTCGATAACTTCATCCTCTTCATTTCGATTGCCGGTTGGCAAACCCGTGTTCGGATTGAGAATGCTGGTACCAGTGTTGGTCGAACGTCGGCCTGTGAAGGTGAATTGACGATCTGTGTTCTCCAATCGAGTGAATTGAGGAACCAAAGTCATTCGAACGAACCGTCGGTCTTGCGACACAACAGACTGTACGTTCATTTGCGTACCTTCGTTGAGCACGACGACGATCGGCTTTTGAGCGACGGCAAAGTCACCGACCACCGGTTCGAACGAGATAACGAATGGTCGCTGAGCGGAGTCGTTGATACTTGCGATTTGACCATCGAACATTGTCACTTTAGGTGCATTGAGCACGTTTTGACGGCTGTTACCTTGAGAAGCTTCCAAGAAGAAGAACAACTCGAGATCGCTTAAGATCGCCAAACCAAACGTGGTCGCTTGGCCAATGTCAGGAGCACCGAAAGGAGGGTTAACACTAAAGGTGTTGTTCAATCCGATATCCAAATCACTTGTGAATGTCGGTCCCGTAGCGGAGTTCGCTGCACTTAGACCAACCGCGACAGAAGGTCCACTATCATCGTTAGGTAATCGCCTTACGTTGTCATCCTTCTTGATGTCAAAATCGATACCGATTCGCTCGAAGAATGTATCTTGAAGCTGAATAAATCGAACCTCAATCGTAACTTGCAAGTTCTGCAAAGCTCGCAAACTCTTGAGCAAATCAGCGAGTGCCTCGTGGGTTTCTTGAGGAGCCCGTACGAGCAAGCTCAATGTTTGCCGGTGTTCGATCATGGAACTGGAACCCGAGTTCGATTCCCATGCATCAGGGGTCACAACGGTTTCGATCAAGTTGATCAACTCACCGAAGTTCGCTAGTGGCGATCCACCGAAACCTTGTGGGGTACCTGGAAATGCAGCTTGCGGACCGGCACCATAGATGTTCGGTGATAGTCCAGGAACAACACCACCAAAGGCTGGTGCTCCCATTGGACCATTCATGCCAGGCATGGAGGCCAACTGGGTCAAAACCTCTGACTTTGGATCAACACTGACTGGTCTCGCTGCAGCCAGACCCGACGCTTGACCTTGGCCTGCGACGGTCGCACTCGCAAAGCTGGTTTGAGCTTGGTAAGCGGCTTGCAATGCACCAGCCAGACCCGAGTTATAGTCGGTTACAAAGTTGGGAATTGGTATAACCAAGTCCTTAACCGAATAGGTCTCAGTGATTAACTCAGGCTGTGTAAAGCGGCTACTTTGAATGATGAGCATCTCATTCTTGACAACATACTTGAGATTCAATTTCTCAAGCATCAAGTTGAGGGCACTCTTCAGCTTGACCGAATTCCCTTGCAAGTTGATTGACACGGGCTGGTCAATCGTCCAGCCTTCTTCAGCTATGGATCGCTCGTCGATATCGATAGGAACACCGAACATCTCACTGAAGGTTCGCATGACGTCAACCAACGGTCGCTTGTCAAACGAGCCAGAGAAAGATTCCTCGAGGGCATCGTAGATACGACGCTCAGAAGGTAACATCCTGGACTCGCTCTGGGATCGCAATCGCTTGCGCGTCAATTCTTCCCAATCCTTAGCGTCGGCAAAGATCATGGATTTACGATCATCCATAGGAACCGAGGATTCTTCGGTGCTCATGAGCTGGTTCATAAAACCATATTCTTTGCGTTCGCGAATGAGTTCGTACTCATTGTTATTCGCTTGCATCTTAGACTTGGCCGTCATGACGGCAGCGATCTCGGAGCCTGGACGCAGTTCGGCAACACGTCTAGCGACTTCGACTGCTTCGTCGAAACGACGCTGATCGATCAATGTATTGTATTGATCCACCAACGAGGAGACTTGTAGATCGGACTTAACCAATGTCTCAGCCTCGACCCTCATCCGGTCTTCGACTTGTTTGTTAGTTTGATCGAGTTGAATCGCAACCTTGTTCTGCTCAACCCAGTTTTCAATGTTGCCATTTACTTGATCAACGGTGGTCAACAAAGACTTTTTATATTCATTCGAAGCCTCGGATTGCTGTATCCGAACTCGCAAGCTTCGAAGTTTATCGAGCGCTTCGAGCGGCTTGTTCTGAGTAGCCAATCGTTCGGCATCTGCAATCTCACCCGTAACTTCGCTAAATAGACGCTGTCTCTTGCGAAGCTCGTCTTGATTCGCAGTTGCAACAGCACCAATCTCCTCAGGAGCTCCGCTTTGTCGAGCGCTGACTTGCAGCATCGCCATCTTGTCTTTGAGCTGAGCAAAGGTTGGTGGATCGAGATCCTGCTTCTTTTGGTAAGCAGCTCGGAACTTTGCCATCGCAGCATCGTTATTTCCCGTTGCAAGTGCGCTCAATCCCTCTTTGTAGAGATCTGCACCATTGGTCTCGGAATCGTAAGAGCTAAGCTCACCGCTAGCTGCTGCTACCCGCGAGCCATCTTTCTGTGGTTGGTATACACCAGGTTCCACAGGCTGAAGATTGGGTGGCAAACCGCCGGCTGCTTGCACAGCACTGGCAGGCACAACGCCAGCGTTGCCAGCCATGGTTTCTCGACTCTTGACGGCCAAATCTAGTTGCCATGGTCGTGGTGAACCCGGTGCAAACTCTGCATCAGGCACGCCCATCGCCTTAGCTTGATCGACAAGCCGTCGAGCAGTTGGTACATCACCCTTGTCCAGAGCGAGCTTAGCCTGTGCCGTTAAGGCAGCAGCTTGATCTCTCTTAGGGTTAGCCGACATGGTCTGAGTTGGTAGATTTAGACCAGGCAGTGGAGGTAGTGTTCCACTTGCGCCACTTGGAGGTAAAAGGTTTGGAGCTGCTGGAGCTCCACTAGCTGGATTGGTGGCATCCGTAGTACCAGGCTTATCTGAGCTGAATGCTGCAGTAGCCGCAGGCAACGGAGGCAACCCACCAGTTGGTTGGCTCTGCGCTAGGACCGTCGATGTCGCAACCATTGGTGTGGCGAGGCCAACAAGCAATGGAACATAGACGGGCGAAGGGACCGCCGACAAGGCGGTTAAGAGCCGTAATGTC
>JBKCTT010000215.1:0-20921 GCA_046318795.1 Pirellula sp. | reverse complement strand
GACCTGCCCAACTTGATAACCACCTAGGGACTCCACGACATCTAATACCACTTTTGCATCGAGTCCGTACTGTGCTAATGCGTTAGGTTTCGTCTTGATCGTTAATGTCGATAGATTGGCTTGATAATCAGCCTTTACATCCACCGCACCTGCAATCGATCGAAGTGCCGACTCGATCTCTTTACCTTTAACTTGCAATGTCGCGATATCATCGCCGTACAAGAGCACTGCCACATCAGCCTTTACCCCCGCCACCAATTCATCCACTCGCATCTCAATAGGTTGCGTGAACCCAAAAGCGACACCCGGCACATTCGCATTTAGGTCGTCCGACATCTTTTGGATGAGCTCGTCACGAGTCTTTTTTTCCGGCCAATCGTGAACAGGCTTTAGCAGTACCCAGACATCCGTCTGATGCACACCCATAACATCGTTAGCAATTTCTGGTCGGCCTGTTTTAGAAAAAACCGTTTTGACCTCAGGGTGATTTTCGAGAAGTATCTTTTCGATTTGCGTCGACATATCGATCGAGCCTTCTAGCGTCGCGCTAGGTAATCGCAAAGCTTCGACCAGCAAATCTCCCTCTTCCAGTCGCGGCATAAATTCGGCACCGAGATTTCTGGCCATTGGCAAGCTGATAACGAGCAATGCAATCGCGGAGGAGATTGTGACAACGGGATGTTTGATAGCCGCAGTCACAACGGGCACATAAATCCACTTCACTAGACGGACCAGCCATACGTCCTCTTCCTTTAGCTTCTTTGGCAAGAAGATCGACGCCATCGCAGGCATAAACGTCAACGCCAGAAGCATTGAACCTGCGAGCGCGAACAGAACAGTTAAAGCCATCGGCCGAAAGAGCTTTCCCTCGGTGCCTTCGAGTAACAATATAGGCAAGAACACCACTGCAATAATGAGAACCCCGAAGATCGCGGGCTGAAGGACTTCGACCGCTGCATCGCGAACCAAGTTCTCATGAGTGGTTTTGCCCCCCTCGTGCGATATCTTGCGAATGCAGTTCTCGATCATGATGACACTGCCGTCCACGATAAGCCCAAAGTCGATAGCCCCCAAGCTCATGAGGCTCGCGGTTACTCCCGTGGTGAGCATCACATTGCATGCGAACAACATAGAAAGAGGAATTGCCGTTGCCACGATGATCCCTGCGCGAAGATTTCCCAGCATGATCAGTAATACTACGATCACGAGCAAGCCACCTTCGTTCAGGTTGGTGAGTACGGTTCGAAGTGTTCTGCCTATCAGTGCCGCTCGATCATAGGTGACTTCGAGCCTGACTCCTTCCGGCATAGTTGACTCGATCTCAGTCAGCCGTTCTTTCACGGCCTCGACCACTTGTCGTGAGTTTTGGCCGATAAGCATCATTACTAAACCAGTTACGATTTCGCCTCGGCCATCGCGGGTTACCGCACCTTGGCGAGTCATCGGTTCGATACTCACCGTAGCAACGTCTCGAATTAAGATAGGATCGCCATTCGAATCACGTTCGACGACAATCGATTCGATATCATCGACGGACGTTAAAAGCGCCATACCTCGAATAAATCTTTGCTCTCCGTTATGAACGATGTATCCGCCGCCAGCAGTGCTGTTGTTGTTTTGCAGACGGCTAAAGAGCGTATCAATTGTGATGCCGTTGCTGGAAAGCCGATCTGGGTCAGGCTGAATCTCGAACGTTTTGTAATATCCTCCGTGTGTATTGATCTCCGTTACACCGGGCACTTGACGCAATCGCGGCGAGATGTCCCATTCGAGCATGGTTCGGAGTTCCATCGCCGAGTGCTTTTCGCTTCGTACCTCGAACTGGAGAATCTCACCGAGTGCAGTGGTCAGTGGCCCGACGGTTGGAGTCCCGTACCCCGGCGGGATTTTCGTTGCGGCATCGGTAATGCGTTCTGCGACGAGTTGCCTAGCCCGGTAGATGTCTGTTCCCTCTTGGAAGACGATGGTAACCACCGAAATACCAAACTTGGAAACGCTTCGTAATTCTTCTACATCAGGCAGCCCACCCATAGAGCTTTCGACGGGATAGGTTACATATCTTTCCACTTCGAGAGGTGGTAGCGATCCTGCTTCCGTAACGACCTGAACCTGGACGTTGGTCATATCCGGGATGGCATCAATCGGAAGCTTGAACGCCGAATAAACGCCAGCGGCCGCCATAAGCACGGTCAGAACAAGAACGAGGCCGCGATTAACGACCGAGAATTCTATGATTTTGGCAAGCATGATTCGGGATTATTCCGTTTCACCTTGAAGCAGTAGCTCAGACTTCAAGAGAAAGGCGCCACGAGCGACCACAGCATCACCCAATCGTAAACCGTCCAACACTTCAACCAATTCTTCTGTAGCAAGGCCAGTCCGAACATCTACCTTTCGGAATCGGCCTCCTCCTAAGTCAACAAACGCGAACGAATGGTTTTCGTGTTGAACGATGGCACTCGAGGAAACAGTAATTGCTTCTCGGGGTTTTCCAAGGGGGATGGTGACTCGTACAAACATACCTGGACGCAAAAGCCCCTCATGATTATCAATCGTGGCGATTAGTGGTATCGCCTTTGACTCCTTATCGATTTCTCGCCCGACAAAACTGACAGTGGCATCAAAGCTTCGGTGCTCCAACGCAGGTACCTCAACCTTAATATTGGTTCCAGCAGTCAAGGAGATGGCAGACCAATCTCCCTCGCGCAGATTAGCGGAAACGTAGAGGGAATTGGTATTAGCCAAAACAATAAGCGAATCTCCTTTCGAAACACGCTCTTGATTAGCGAATCCTCGCGATTCAATCGTGCCTGAGAATGGTGCTCTAATCTCCAAGCGGGAAAGGGCCTCTTCGCTCGTTAAGTTCGTAGAGTCTTCATGGTCTTTGTAACCTAACAAGGCCTCTAGCGACTGTTCAGCTAAATGGAATTGACGCTGGGCTTCAGCAACTTTTGCTTCAGATGCCAATTTCGATTGTGCTGAGTTATAGATAGCCTGATCGCAAGCCGTTTGAAATGTGGAGCGAGCAATTTGAAGTTCGGCCAGTCTCTCTCGGATTGTGCGACCCGGGATAGCTCCGGTTTCCGCAAGAGGCTGAATGTTGTTGAGAAGTTCTTGTGCCAGTTGCAGTTTAGCGTGGGCCGTAAGTATTTCTTGTCGATAGGTCCCTAATGCCGATTCATCAAGGTTCAATTCACTCGTTGCAGTGACAGCGGGTGGTGTAATCTTGGCGAGTAATTTGCTGAGATTTTCCGCTATCGTGGATTCGCGACTGAGAATTTGACTTGCTAAATCCAGTTCTCTTTTTCTTTTGATGACCTCCGAACGAGCTTGCCCGATTTCAGGACTACGCATGATCGCTATCAGATCACCACGCTCGACTTGCTCTCCAGGAGTAACGACGATTTCTTGTAATAGTCCGTCCAATGGTGCCTTGATGTCAACGTGCTTGCGCTCATCGTATTGGATTCTACCAGTGATTAGATTTGCCACCTCTAGAACATTTGACTGCACCGGATATGTTTCAAGATTAGCAGCAGTCAGCTTTCCCGTAGGCAACGTGACAATATCCGAATCGGTTTGCGGGACGTTGAACGCCTCTTGTGTGTCAGTCGACGGTGATTGCGTTAAAAGTAGATGAACCGAATACCAGCAGCTAACCAGTAAAATGGCTACGATGAGGCCTGGAGCAGACTTGGTAAGGAAATGATTCATGGATATTGCTTTTGTGTACAGGCGATACCCGATTTGTGATGGGGATCCCATGGTAAAATCGAGCAAACGATGTGATCGTGTGATATACCCATACTCCTCAAGCAACAACTGTGCCAACCCAAAGAGACCTCGGAAACACCTGCGAATTGCTACTTTCGTTGGCTAGATCGCAACGTTTGGAAAGAGATTGGACAGGCTAGTGGACAAGTTCTTTCCAATTCTCAGTCTGTCGTTTTGATGGGTGTGAATAGCCTATTGCTACCATTCGTACTCAAGAGCGAGGCCGCTGCCTCCAGAGGCGGAGAATGGAATCAATCGCCACTGAGAATCCCCTTTTTCCGTTTGATCAACTGCGGTGGCGGCGACGTAGGCCATAGCCCATCCCAGTCCGATTTGTGAGGGATAGTGAGCGTTGTCGTTGACTCGCGATAACGGACCGATGGCTGAGCCTAGATACCAAAGAGATTTTTTGAGAGGATCGTCAGTCATCTTGGCGGCGGTAATAAAAGGTAACGAGGACATAAAGGCGTGCCCGCTGACTCCGTTGTTGTCTTGGAAGGGTTGCCACTGGGATCCATTTTCTGTTTCTCCGGGCCGTGATGCACCTGTAAAGAGTTGCATCGCGACGAGTGGTGGTGCTCCAACGATAAAGCCACGCATCGATCGTTCCCCCCAGTTACCGAAGCTTTTCATCCGCGGAGAGCCATCGAATACTTCTCCGGAAAGCCAAGCAGCTCCCATGACTGGTAATGTGTAAATGCCTTCACCCAACTCCTTGTTGGCGTGCAAAAACTCAAACCACTCGTCACTGGTCGCGCCAGCAACAGAGGACTGAAAGTGTTTTTGAATCTGATGATCGAGCTGCGTATTTGCGAAGACTCCACCCATGGCAAATGCACCACCTAGTCCGAGCAAAGAATCGCCCGAGTAATAATTCTTTTGGTCGGCTAGGAGACGTTGAAGAATTGTTTGTTGGTTTTGATATGGTGGGTCCATGCGATGTAGGCCAAATGGATCGATCTCCAACGATTCTCTAGTGCCAAATTCTTTGAGGGGAGGATCGGCCTGCACGAACCGATCGTCTGTTGCCCTGTTCGGATCGTGTTCCGATTGAATTTGCTCGGATACAAAGCGAATCGATTCATCCGGTGATCGGGAGTCCGCTTCGTCGATGGAAACTAGCTTTTGCGACGAGCCATGATGTGAAGAACTATGGGAGCTAGGCACATGAATGGAATGGCAACCAACCGATCCAACTCCACAGATCACGAGTCCACAAAGCGATGTAAGGATTAAGTTGTGACGCAATTCGAAAGCCCTGCCGTCTACGGTCAAATCAGTCTATTTAAACGAGGCATCGAAAGGAAATAGCGAGCGATTCCTAGGTGAGTCAATGGCCACATTGATGCCATGACGGGTAACCCAGTTGGCAAGATATTGACCAAAGTTCAGGCGTAGAGAGTTCGTATTGGCTGGCATATGAGAGTTCCCTCAAGATTTTCACCGCACATTTGCAATCAGACTGGAAAGAAATTGACCACCTATGAACCCAACAATCGATGAAAGAAATTTCATTTTACGGCGAAAAACCCGAATTCATGAGTTGATCCACGTGTTCTAGGACGTTCCATCCTGAAGCAGGGGTAGCCTATGGGGCGGGTTATCTTTTACACTACTGGGCGTGCTCGGCTGACACAGCTGCGTCACTTCCAAATTGCTATTGATCGCTTCCTTTTTGCTATCCAACCACGAAAAGTATCACCGTGACCTTCGCATACAACAAAGCCGCTCTTCGAGAAATCGTTCTTCAATACGCATTGAAATTTGGCCAATTCACGTTGGCTAGCGGAAAACAGGCGTCCTACTACCTGGATTGCCGAACCATAACTCTCCACCCTAAGGGGGCAAATCATATTGCTGCCGGTATGCTCGACGTGATTGCATCTGGCACATTCGGGACTATGCCCGATGCGGTCGGCGGACTCGCGATTGGGGCAGACCCGATCACGGCCTCGATCGTGGTTCATGCCGGATTACGAGATTTGTCACTGCTGGGCTTTATGGTCCGCAAAGAACCCAAGCAACACGGGACAGGCAAACTCGTCGAGGGGCCCGTCACACCCGGTATGAAAGTAGTCATTGTCGAAGATGTAATCACTAGCGGTGGCAGTGCGATCAAAGCAGCTACTGCGGCCCGTGAGTTCGGCTTGGAGGTCATCGGGGCCGTGGGGATCATCGACCGACTCGAAGGAGGCCAAGCGAACTTCGATGCGGCTGGTATCCCGCTGAAGACTTTGTTCACGATCGAGGATTTCCTCGAAAAGAAATAGTATGCCCGAACTTCCCGAAGTGGAAACGATGCGACGTGGCTTGCTGCCTATCGTTGGCTACTCGATCGCTCTTGTCGAGTATCCTGTCATTCCGTATCGACCGATCGTTGTTTATCCTAGTCGTGAATCTCTCGCGAATAGGACTGCTGGGCAAACGATCACGGCCGTTGATCGAATCGCGAAAAGAGTTCTTGTGAGGTTAACTTCGGGGGACTCGATTGTTATGCAGCCCAAAATGGCAGGCATTGCTATGCTCTCCGATCCGCCCAGCGAAGAACATGTCCGTGTGGTATTTCATCTTCGAAATGAAAACAAAAGACAATCGCAACCCAGTCAGTTTCTTTACTGGGATAGACGCGGACTCGGTACGGTTTGCCTATGGACCCCAGAAGAGGAATTGCACCATCTCGGTCCAGACAAACTTGGCCCCGATGCTCTCTTAGTGGACGCTAAGTCATTCGCTTTTCGATTCCGAGATTGCAAGAAAGCAGTCAAAGTGGCATTGCTTGATCAAACATTAGTTGCCGGAATCGGAAACCTCTACGCAGCAGAAATTCTATTTGCTGCCAAAGTTTCGCCAGAAGCGCGATGCTGTGATATTTCTCAATCGAATTGGCGATCAATCTACGAACACTCACAACGCATTCTTCTCAAGGCGATTGAAAACGAAGGCTCGACGCTGAGCGATGGTACATACCGCAACGCTATCAACGGCGAAGGTTTCTATCAGAATCATCACATGGTCTACGATCGCGAAGATGAACCATGTACCCGATGCAAGAAAGCAAAGATTGTGAGAATCGTCCAAGCACAACGAAGCACGTTTTATTGTCCGAAATGCCAGAGGTGAGCAAGGTATCAATACAAGTCCGCTGCGCGAGCAAAGGGATCGCGCGCCAGTTAACGTTGCCGAAGCATTAGCAACCCGAACGCCAATCCCCCTTAGGTGACAATCGCATGCGAAGGTTTGAATCGCCGGTTCGTGAGGTTTAGGCCTGAGTTAGAACAGGGCAATCCCTCACCTCGCGCTTTCGGGCTGGTATTTCCCGTTTTCGCTTCGCGAAAAAAACGTCGAAAACCTGGTAGCGATCCGCTCCTCACCCCGTTTACAACTTGAGGTATGAACGTTCACCCCATCACCACCCCCGCAAGCCCATCTCTCGCATCGCCGATCTTCGATGCCTTGTTTGATTCTATCGAATCGCTACTTACTTATTTCGCTGCGTCTGTGTTGCCCACTTTAGAAACCTCGACCGTCACCGAAGTTACACTAGGCTATCATCGCAACGGGCAGTACTCCATCACCGCTATGACCACGACGACCGGTTCCGTCGCAGAGCGCTACGCTTACACTGCCTATGGTCAACCTACGCTTTTAAACGCCAGCGGTACTGTGCTTACAAGTTTGGCCTTTGGCAATCGATACACCTATACAGGCAGAAAATGGGATGAGACCCTCGGTCTCTTACACTTCCTCACAAGATGGATGAATCCACTGAATAAGAGATAGACTCAGTCAGTAATGTCTCCAACCAATTCGGACAGAGAAGTTTGAAGAGTGAAGTTGGAGTTTTGAGAGAAGGCCAATCTTTTCTAATGCCAGTTTTCCAACGAGTTTTTGGTTCCCTATTGTCACGATCGAGGCTCAAGTGGGCTGTTATAGACCGCTTTCGAGCAGTTTGTTGCGCCGAGTCCGGTCTTTGGCTCACCACTGTGGTTTATCCCAGTGGGAGCATGACTGAGCAGCTACCAACAACGGAACCTAAAGCCCCCATCGTGTTCGTCTAGCCGTAGGCCAGACGAACACGATGGGAAAAAAGGGGGAACGCATTTGGTAGCTACTCAGTCATCGCTCCATCGGCACAGGGCCGGAATGGTGGCGGAAGCATCGTTCGCATGGGGAATGCACCTTTCATTGAATGTCGGCCATTGGAATACACAATACAATGCACCAAAGTGAAACATCCTGATGACGCAGGGAACGGAAACCGTATTCTATCGCACGTCGGCTGATGGCAGTGGTAACCGAACCATCGACAGCTCAAAGCTACTCACACGAGTACACGAACACTTCAGTTGTGAGCAGGTAATTGTCTCGCCGCATTCGAGCTCACGGATCGATGCGTATTCCTGGCTTGTGTACTACCAGTCCATGATGGTCATCTGCGATTAAGTCAACTGCTCGAAGAATTCGGGAGGGGCTTGTAGCCGAAGTCGGTTAAGAGTGACCAATTTTGCCATGCAAACACGGAAACCAATCAAACCAAAACATCCTGAATCACATGCCCGTGCACATCAGTGAGTCGTCGTTCGATGCCGTTATGATAGAACGATAATCGCTCGTGATCTAATCCCATAAGGTGCAGTACGGTCGCGTGAAAGTCGTAGACCGTAGTCACATTTTCGACCGCTCGGTATCCGAATTCATCCGTCGCTCCGTACGAATAAGGAGCTTTGACCCCGGCTCCAGCCATCCATACAGTGAAACCTTCAGGGTTGTGATCTCGCCCTTTTGCTCCTGCTTGAAACGTCGGCATACGTCCGAACTCCGTACACCAGATCACTAGTGTATGTTCCAGCAAGCCTCGTCGTTTTAAGTCACGTAGCAACGCAGCCGTTGGCTGATCAAACACTTCGCCATGATTTGCATATTGCTCGCGAAGGATCTTATGGCCATCCCAATTGCTGGTTCCCTCTCCACCAACTTGATAGGCCCCATTGAATAACTGGACGAACCGAACTCCACTTTCGATCAATCGTCTTGCCAAGATACAATTCTTGGCGTAGCCAGCTTTAATATCGCGATTAGGAGTTCCGGTGCTATCAACTCCATATTCTCGCAAGGTCGCTTCGGTTTCCGTCGACAGGTCACCGATTCGAGGAACCGAGAGCTGCATTCGGGCCGCCAACTCATAGCTAGAAATGCGCGCGGCAAGCTCACTGTCGTTTGCAAAGTTACGTTGATGATGTCGATTCATTTCGGCGAGGAACTCACGAGTCGCTCGATCGGTTGATTCAGTAAATCGTGAGGGTCGTTCCAGATTTTGCACAGGAGATGTTGCGTTGAACGCGGTTCCTTGAAATGCGGCTGGAAGAAAACCGGAATTCCAGGAATTGGAACCTGATTGTGGCACACCTCGCGGGTCGGGTATCGCCACAAACGATGGAAGATCGTCATTTTCACTACCGAGCGCATAGGTCGCCCATGCTCCCATACTGGGGAACCCATCCAACGTAAATCCGGTGTTCATAAAGTTCTCACCCGGACCATGCGTATTGGTCTTGCCCGTCATCGAGTGAATAAAGCACATATCGTCAGCCATCTCGCCCAAGTTTGGCAAAAGGCTCGATATCATTTTGCCCGATTCGCCTCGAGGCGTGAATTGCCAGGGACTCTTTTGGAGAGTGCCTTGGCTGCCTTGAAAGGTGATTATCTTTTCCGAACCCGGCATGGGTTTATCATGATGAGTGATGAGTTCGGGTTTGTAGTCAAAGGTGTCGAGTTGGCTGCAGGCCCCGGCACAAAAAATCATCAGCACCTGTTTAGCTTTGGGTTCGAAATGAGGCCTTCTAGCACGCGATGGATGACTGGGGTCGATTACCGGTCTAATGGGTGACAGCTTATCCGATGGAGATGCGTAGCTATCTCGGCAAAGCAACTGCCATAGAGCCATTCCGCCGAGACTACCGAGCCCTTGAAAGAGAGCGGTGCGTCGCGTTAGATTCGTGGTATGCTCGTCTCGATTCGACATGATTGCGGGCTCCTTTATCAGAACACGTACAAGAATTCGTTAGCGTTGCACATCGCTCGGCAAAATGATTCGAGCCCTTCTCGTTGTATGAATTGCAGGGATTTTTGCACCTCCCATTTATCAGGTTGGCGATTAAAAAGGAGTTCAAATGCGAGTGCCACTTTTGATTCCATCGAGCCACCCTGTACTGCGGTTTCTCGATCCAGTCTCGCCACCAGTGCGTCCGCTTGCTGGAGCATAAAGGGACTGTTAAACAGATTGAGCGACTGCAAAGGTGTCGTCGATTGTCCTCGTCGCGGTACAACTTGATCGCCGCTAGGACAATCAAATGCGCCGAAGACAGAATCTTGCTCTTGTCTGACTCTTGTCAGATAAACCATTCGCCGAAAATCTTCCGGCTGGAATTCCTCTTTGGGGAAATAGCGGTACACGTTGTCTTGTTCAACACGTTGAAGAAAGAAACCTGGGCCATGCATTTTGTTGTTTAGTTGACCCGTTACCGTGAGCAAGCTATCGCGAATAGCTTCGGCCTCTAAACGACGCGGAGGAAATCTCCAGAGTAATCTTGATTGAGCATCGATTCTGAGCCCTTGTTCGTTAGGTTTTGAGGATTGTCGAAACGCTTTGGAGAGGAACATCATTCGGTGAATACTCTTGACTGACCAATCGTGGTTTACAAACTCTGTCGCCAAGAAGTCAAGTAATTCGGGATGAGAAGGTTGGCCACCGTTGATACCAAAGTCACTCGGCGTATCGACCAAACCTGTTCCAAACGTGTAATGCCATAGACGATTCGCCATAACTCGGGCGGGCAGTGGGTTGCGAGGATCGACAATCCACTGCGCTAACTGTTTTCGGCGTTCAGATTCTGAGGAATCGTCTGCAAGTTGAAAACCATTCAACTGCGAAATACCACCAGGAACTATCGGTTCACGTTTTTGCGTAGGATCGCCACGGTGCAGGCGGTGAGTGGTCGCCGGTTGTGAGAAGCTTCCTAGCCAGAAAGCGTCCCCTTTCGTGAGAGCATCGATTTGTTGCCGGAGCTTTCCACGAAGCTGTTCTAGCGAACGATATTGTTCTCGTTCTTCATCCGTGAGAGCTTCTAAGCCAGGTTCGGAGGGAGAGCGTGCGGTACGATCACGGCTAGAAACAATAGGGGTCCATGTCTCTTTGTCGGTTTGGGCTTCGATCACGTAATCCGTTATAACACGATCACGGAACCGTCCCGAGGAATCGCGTCCCCAGGTCATACGTGAGATGGTATGTGGTTGGGAAAAACGAATCTCTACCAAACCTCCGTTCACCTCGTGGGAGATCCAGCTAAACTCGTTTCCCGAGCGACCATCGTTGATATGCTCTTCTTTATGGATCGCGTAGCCCGGCAATGTGCTCGACACCTTGGCGACACTACCATTGCTCGCGAGCGCGACATTCATGCCTTGTTCGTCGAAGACCTCCCATTCATCGATGCAGGGCTCAGCATTCTCGCTGCCTAGAATCCGAAATCGCACTGCGGTAGCAAGAACGGGTCTAAACAGCTCTTCATTTCGAACATGTGTAACGGCGGGTCGAAGCTGGGTTGTGGTATTACGTTTGCGACCAACTTCAAGCAGGGCAGTCATCTTCGTCGAAACACCCGACAACTCATCTTTCCATTGGGCCAACTCGGCTTGTTGAGTTGAATTGAGTGGTTTGGAAATATTTCTATCGGCGAATTGCACACCCGCCACGAGAGCTTGTAGGGCGTAGAAGTCCTTTTGGCTAATGGGATCAAATTTGTGATCGTGACAGCGAGCGCAGCCAATGGTTAACCCAAGGAACGAGGTGCCGATGGTGTTCACCAGATCAGTCAATTCATCTTGTCGTTGCATCAAAGTCAGATTGATATCGGGGCTTTTCACCAAATCATAGGTGCCAGCTATTAAAAAGCCGGTTGCAAAATCAGCCCCCGAGGTATCCCCCGCGATTTGATCATAAACGAATTGGTTATAGGGCAGATCTTGGTTAAAGGCTTGAATAACGTAATCGCGATAGGGCCAAGCGTTATAACGAACGCGATTGGTTTCAAATCCGTGCGATTCTGCGAATCGGACAACATCGAACCAGTGACGTGCCATACGCTCGCCATAGCGAGGGTCCGCGAGAACTCGATCTACCAAACTTTCCACGGCGAGTGGATCCGAATCGTAGACAAATTGTTGCACCTCATCAATGGTGGGAGGAACACCGAGAGCAACTAGATAGAGTCGCCGAATAAACTGTGGCTTCGTTTCTTCCGGGGAGAATACGAGATTGTTTTTCGCGAGAGCTTGTTCCAAAAGCAGGTCGATAGACGGTTCACCGATTGGGGTCTTAGGCCGCACCACGGGATGAAAACTCCATGGCACAGGCTTTTCTGCGAGCGACTTGTCATCAGGCCCGCTCGCGCCTTGATCGATCCATCGGCGGAGAATTTCAATGGCTTCGGAGGGTAATGAGTCACCTTCAGGGGGCATTGAGTATTCTGGGTCGGTACCCGAAACGACGTCGATGAGTCGGCTTTCTGCACTCCGCCCCGGGGAGACAATTGCGCCGCTCGTGCCCCCCTTTAGAATCGTATGGCGTAGATCTAGGCGGAGATCGGACGTTTGGTTATCGATCCCATGGCATTCGGTGCAATATTTTGCAAAGATTGGTTTGACATCGCGTTCGTAATCGACTTCGGCTTTACTCGCCACTGAAGAGGCCGTAACCGCGTTTCCCAAGCTGGTTACAATATGCCCAAAGGTTAAACAGAAAATCAACCAGTATGCCGTTCTGGAGACAAGATCGCCCGAAGGCTTGCAACACGTACTTTGGGTTGCGTGGGGCTGCGATTGCAATTCGTAGGGAAGAGCCAACATGGTGAGGGATCACAAAGCGGGGGGGAAAGAGTCTTCTGAGCGGAAGAGACTCTGGCTGGTCCTCACATTGTAACCGCGATCATCATACGAGTGTGAGCGGATTTTAGCTTGGTATCTCGATTTAGCTCTTTGTATACCCTAGGCTATGGATCACACCGAGCAGCTCATCGGTCGTGATGTACCGACGGCGATGTCGAACTTTGTACGCGTCAATCGCTTCGGCCAATTCTCGACCTGACTCAGACAACCCGTTGTAGGAGTTGCCAAACTGGCGACGTTCCTCTCCTCCCGAAGAATCTGAGCGAGTCTGTCTCCGATCAACAAACGGAGCATTCCCGAAGGTTAAGCCTGATGTGGTATTCTGCTGCATGGAGGACATATATTACTCGCCGGAGAATCGGAATCATACGCTTTGACTTCAACGAAGAGTACGACATCATTTCGGTTGGCAATGTGCAAAGTTGAATTACGATGCATCTTCTCGAAAACTGCAGGACAGCTTATAACGGTCGTGCTGGTTTTGGAGGGCACAACCTTCTATTTCTTTAGGTTTTGGGATAAGTAAAGTTATGTCAGACAGCTGGGCGATTGCATTTTTGGTTGTGGCGGGCATCGCTTACGTCGGGACACTGGTCTATTTATTGAAGCGAAAGGGACGGTACACCCTCGGCGAACGACTCATTTATGCACCAGTTTACGTACTCGCGAGGGTACTTTGGCGGGTCGAAATTAACTGGGATCCGTCTTGGGGAGATCATAGAAATCACGAAATGCTGAGGGATCGAATCACGGGTGGTGCCGTACTGATTGCGAATCATCGTTCTTCCGTTGATCCCTTTTTTGTGCAATTAGCCGCAGGTGGACGTGTTCATTGGATGGTGGCGGGAGAGTATTTCAAACACTTTTTGTTTGGACCTCTTTTGAGATCGTATCAGGCTATCCCAACCAACCGAGGGGGCTTCGACAATGCTTCGACAAAGCGGGCGATTCGATTGGCCTCAACCGGTGGCTTAGTCGGAATGTTTCCCGAGGGTCGTATCAATCGAACAGGTGCACCCATGCTTTCGATTCGCCCAGGTGCAGCCATGGTGGCAGCCCGCGCCGGAGTGCCACTCGTTCCTATTTGGATCATTGGTGCACCATCCGGAAACCAAGTTTACAGCGCATTATTTCGAGCGGCTCACGTGCGAGTTATCGTGGGCTGTCCATGCAGAGCACCTAACGCGCTGACCCAGAACGTCGAATTACTCGAAGATGTGAAATCCAACAAACTCTCGCGGACCGAAACTTGTGATTGGATCACCAGCACGATAAAGCAAGCTATGTCCCTCGCACAAATCGAAGGAGAATCAGTGCAGGTGGCTGGAAAAGATTGGGTCGCGAGCTAGAGCGAATGCGATTCGATCGATTACGGTCGCAACACATCCAATCTGTGGCCAGATCGGCGACAAAAGCCAATAAATCATCCGACGCTTATCGCAAATACGAAGTTCCTAGGCACGGCCTTCATCAAGCTGTTCGATTGCAGAACTGAGAATTGAGTTAGGTCCCCCAGTCGATGTTTTCAAAAATCTGCACAAGCCGTTCTCCGCGATTGGGATTAAGTTGCTTTACCCACTGAATACGTCCCAAAAGGTGACCACGGAAGTTAAGAATATTGTCGCGGTTCTGAACGTGGGGACCGCTGCGAACGCAATTGGTAAGCGTCGCTTTCAACGCATCAAACTCCCTACGTTGCAGATTGGTGGACTCATTGACCACGATTCCTGCGGCATACTGTCGAGTGGATTTTCTCATACGACGTGTCTTACGATAATTGAGCTGAAAGCCCTCTTCAAGAACGATGGCACCCACACTTATTACGAACGATTCCGCTGACCTTGCGAACTTTTCATCCCCCGAGAACAATAGATCGTCAGCGTAACGCGTATAAAGAGCGTTCGCTGCTCTCGCTAAAGCCGCTAATCGGCAATCGAGTCGATAGGCAATCAAATTGAGTAAAGCCGGTGACGTAGGAGCTCCCTGCGGAAGATGGTTTCGATGATAAAGCGACAGAATACGATTTTGTTCTGCAGGCCTGTTTTCGAATTTGATCGCATGCGATAGATCGGAGGGACTGGACCAATATGTGCAGAGGGCCGTCAGTGTCTGGGTTACATCAAACGAGTATCCTAGGCTACGAAAGAGACCCCATACACGATTGGCGTGAACAGATGGGAAACAGTCTTGTAAATCCATGCGAAGCAGGAATGGTTTGTTGATATGAGGTTCAACGAAACTGATCGCCGATCTGCCTTGTACAAACCCATGCGCCGAATCATGTGGTGGAATTGCGTTGATAATTTTATCAAGCACAACTCGCTGCGTGTTTTTCAAAAATTGCTTAGGACTTTCGACGATCCTAATCCCCCCTGTGCGTTTCCGAACAGCATGTATCGAATAGTGCTTGGCGTGGGATGCAACGAGCCATTCAAGATGTTGGTAGGATAAATTCAAAAGCTCTGCCAACTCAGCATGAGAATGGATGGGTGGAAGTGCCCAATTCTTTGCTTTCTGAATTGAAGAACGCATCATGCGACGTCGCATTGATGTCTTCTCCAGCGTCTGACGAAGCCGTTTTGTTGACAACTGTGTAACGACCTGTGGTTGCGTACCATGACACAAAAACGAGGCGAGGCAAGAAAACGAAACCGGTGTCGGGTACCTAGCTATGAGGATAGCTGCGATCGGTGCAAGATCCCCGGCTTTAGGAGAACGACAGGAGTTTAGTAAATCGCTAAACGCTGATTCCGTCCAAGAAGAATCGATGAGTAACTTGGCAGCAAGATACGCTTTGGATTCATAGTTCACGCGGGCACCTAAGAAGCAACATATACTCAAGAGCGAAAAGAAAGGCCGGCAATTCAACCAAACTAGTATGCGATGAGATATATTTCGATGGAATCGAAACGACTCTCATCACTGTAATGCACTGTAATACGATACGCATGGGTAACCCATACGAGACAAAACGCTCACTCAAAACCAAGAGATTAGAGCTAAGTCCGTTCTGCCAGCTTGAAATGCCGACCTTTCGATACCTCCTATTTTGACAACGTAGAGATAAAAATACCAGTGGTTATCGATGCTTAGAAAAAACAGGGAGTAATGGTTGAGAGTTTCGCTTTTCCGCAATAGGTTAGTGGGAGTCTAGAACCTTTCCTTGAGAGAACTCGTTTTTTAGTAGACTATTGGATACATTTTTTGCTTTTCGTTGGCACATCGTCAGAAACTCTAATAAACTTACCGCCACCAAAAGACACCCCCATGAGCAGGTTTAAAAGTGGTGCGATAGCGAGATCGGTTTGAGGTTAATGGAATGAGTATTGTGTCGGTACATAGTGCCGGTTTAACGCATTGCGGCAATGTTCGTGATGAAAACCAAGATCAATATGTGATTGCAGAAATGAGCCGCGCGATGATGGTCAAGTCATCGGGACTGTCTACTATAGAAGGCAGGCGGCTTGTGGGCGATTCTTTTGCAACTATTTTGTTAGTAGCAGATGGAATGGGTGGTCATCTGGGAGGACGCGAAGCCAGCAGGTCCGCCATGGAGTATTTCTTGGCCTCAATTTTAAACAAATTGACTTGGGTCGAAGCTATCACGACTGACAACGAATTAGCCTTTCGCCAGGTGTTGGGGGAAACACTCATTGAGGCGCATGGTGAACTGCAATCCTTTGCTACAGCGCATCCTCATTTAAAGGACATGGGAACAACGTTAACTATGGCCTACGTCACATGGCCATATCTTTACATTGTTCACGCTGGCGATACTCGATGTTATCTATACCGAGATCGAGATTTAAGGCTCATCACGCGAGACCATACCGTTGCACAGCAGATGATGATGAGCGGAAAGCTCAAAGCGGAGGAGGGCGAACGTTCCCCTTGGGCGAATGTACTTGTAAACGCGTTGGGGGCAGGAGCCCCCGATGTAGTACCTGATCTTTACCGCTTAACATTGAATCCTGGAGATCGCTTGTTGTTGTGTAGCGATGGACTCAATAAACATGTTTCTGACGATCGAATTGCAAAGGAATTGACCCTAAGAAAATCCCCCGAGGAGACGGCCAAAGAACTTGTAAAACTAGCTTTGGATGGAGGTGGATCGGATAACGTGACCGTGTTGTTAACCGATTTCGTACCGACATCCGGCTCATCGCCCATGCGGACCTATTCGGAAATTCCGACGGAACAGCAGGTCCTTGCAGAGTTTGACCGCGATTTGATCGAAGTTGACACGTCAGATCTGGAAGCACCTTCACCGAACACAGAAGAAATGACAATCGATTCGGACAATCAAAGCTAGATAGGAAAAAAGGCTGATCCGCAACCGAACCAGCCTTTCGACTCTTACCCTTTTTCGTCCCTTTGCTGCACAGCGGCGAACATTACTTGTCGGACGACTCGTTTGATTCCGCGATTTGTTCGCCTGCAGCGGGAGCGGGCGCTTTGCGACGGAAAACAGCCCCGATTTCGATCTCTGGGCGGTCAGCGGAGTCAGTCAAGAATTTGATCGTGCCTTGCGTTTCTGCACCTAGGTCTCCGGCTTTGGCCTTTAGTTGCAATTGAAGAGGGTGCAGAGCGCGCGGTTCAGTTCCTAGCTCAATGTCGACGTCAAATATATCGCTCTCGATTCCCTTGACCAGAAACGGCGTTTGGCTCTTGAGAACAACCAACTGGCGAACGGGTTCACCAGAGAGTACATCCCCCAGGGACACGGTGCTTGGCACAACAGTTATCCCAGGAACAACACTGGCGGTAACACGTAGCGGCACCTTGGTCAGATTTCGATCGTTGGTGGTTACAATGAGTTCGCTTTCAAAGGATCCGGCGGGGGCATCCTCCCCCATGGTTAGATCGATCTGATATTGGACGCGGCCACCCGATCGCGAGGTTTCCTTAGCCACGGCGTTAAGAAACGTGTTGCTGGTCGTGAGCCCCATAATTTTCCAGTCGGATCGGCCCGCGTAGTCTAGGTTGACTTGAATATCTTTCGTCTTTCCCTGTTGAAGGCTTCCGAAACTGGCTTCACCAGGATTAAAGACGACGTCGGTTCGAATGTAGCCTTTTACTTGCAGTTGGTACTCGGCGAAGAAAGGACGATCGACCGTCACCGTCAATGTGGCCCCTTTTTGGCCGACGTGAGAGTGAGTATTGAACTTAGCCAGAACACTGCCTTTGCCTTTGGGAGCAACATCCTGAGTCTCGAGGATGGGTGTGGTACAACCACAAGAGGTTCTCACGCTACGAACGTGCATTGGCTCGTTGTACGGATTTTCAAAATAGAAACGGAACTCTGTTTTCGCAGCTTTGGCGACGGAACCAAAGTCGTGTGAAGTCTTTTCAAACAAACGTGCCGACTGGGCTGATGCCGGGGACGCAACGGCCAACGACACCAACAAGGCTGATAAACACAGGAAACGCATGGAGGCTCTCCGCAGGGACGGTTGGGAAGTAAACGCCGACTCTCATCCGTGGTTTCAAACTCAAGTCCTATACAAAGACTTTAGCACCGAGGAAAGCTGGAGCGACTCGGTGGGTCGAATTAGCAGGGATGTTCGGAGCGGGTCGACGCGAAATGGATGTTCGCACCCTCGGTTATCAGCTATCGAGTATCCAAATCCCGAGCAGATCTTTCCGCACTCTTGGCAATTTTCTAAAGCTGCAACGTTTTGATGAAACGTTAAGACTTCTTACCCAAAGCGTGATATTTTTCCGAAACGAGCCATCCCCAACAATGCGATATTCCAGAAGAAATTTCCTGCCAGTTGGACATTTAGTGAGTTGGATTGCTTTACAAACGCGAATTCTGTGTCAGCTGTCGCAGTATTGGGTATGCGGTGAAGTATGAATTTGGAACGGTCGGGCGTCCGGGGTTAGCAGGTCCTTAGTCGGGCAGGAGTGCCCAATATACGATTAGTCCTCGGTCGGGCAGGAGTGCCCAATATACGCTTAATTGACAACCCAAAACGAAAAAAGGCCGGAGCATCATGCCCGGCCTTTTTTCCTCCGCGTCCATTCGAAAACTTCGTTTCAAAAATGTATCATTCGGCTATCAGCCCTCTCCGACCCATACCATCGCCGAGCGATATAGCAGCTCAACTTGGCGATTTGCCGGAGCGAGCGGCCCATCGTAATTAGGATAAATGTCTTTAGGAGACTCTTTAGCAGTATCCATAAAGACTCGCCATCGGATTCCTCGCGTCGCCGCTGGCATGGTAAAGTTCCGAGTTTCGGGTGTGCCGTTAAGCATGATCAAAATGTCCCGACCGAGGCATTGAGGATCCTCCGAAACACCTGGTTTTCCTAGCCAGCAGACCAACGTTCCGTCTGGAGCATCCCAGTGAATCGGTTTACCCGTCGATTCGAACCAACTGACGTCAGGAATCCCTCGGTGATCTTGTGGTCGACCCGTCAAGAAACTCTCACGGCGTAGGGAGGGCTGCATCTTTCGGAAGTCAATCAGTGCCCTCGTGAACCGCAATATCTCCTTGTTGCCCTCCACATTCTCCCAGTTAAACCAGGAAATCTCCTTGTCTTGGCAATAGGCGTTGTTATTGCCTCGTTGAGTGCGGCGAACTTCATCACCCATCAAGAGCATCGGTACCCCCTGACTGAGCATCAGAGTGGAAAGCATATTCTTGATCTGCCGGATTCGAATGGATTCTATAGCCTTTTTCTTGGCTGGGCCTTCGACGCCGTAGTTATCGCTATGGTTATTGTTATCACCATCGCGATTGCCTTCCCCGTTCGCCTCATTGTGCTTGTCTTTGTAGCTCGTCAGGTCGTTCATCGTGAATCCATCATGCGAAGTCACGAAGTTGATGGAGCAGTAAGGGGCGCGTCCTGCATGCTCATACAGATCGGACGAACCGCTGAGACGTGTCGCCATGGCACCAACCATCCCGCCATCTCCACGCCAATACCGTCGCACGTCGTCGCGGTACCGACCATTCCACTCGGCCCAACGCAAATCGCCGAACGAGCCGACTTGATAGGCGCCAGCCGCGTCCCAGGCTTCGGCGATAATTTTCGTATCAGCCAGCATTGGATCCTCAGCGATCAAGTCCACCAGTGGTGGATTAGGCATGAGGTTACCGTAACGGTCGCGCGACAAAATACTTGCCAAGTCGAATCGGAAACCATCGATGTGGTAGTTGTGCACCCAGTGACGCAGGCAGTGGAAAATCAACTCACGGCATACGGGGTGGTTGCCGTTAAACGTATTCCCGCACCCCGAGTAGTTGCTGTAGTGAGCCCCCCCGGAGTTGAGAATGTAATAGACTTGATTCTCTAAACCTTTGAACGATAGCACGGGGCCACGTTCGTTGCCTTCACACGTGTGATTGAACACAACGTCCAAAATCACTTCAATTCCAGCTTGGTGGAGCGCTTTCACCATTTGCTTGAATTCGTTGACTTGAGCCCCAGGTTCGGTCGAATGGGCGTAACCTCTATGAGGTGAAAAGAAATTCATAGGGTCGTAACCCCAGTAATTGGGACGTTCTGGGACGTTTCCATGGACGTCAAAAATTGGAAACTCGTGAATCGGCATTAATTCAACGGCCGTGACACCGAGCGACTTCAAGTACGGGATCTTTTCGATCACACCGAGATAGGTACCCGGATGATCTACCCCCGAGTTCTTGTTTTTGGTGAATCCGCGAACGTGCATCTCGTAGATCACCGAGTCACTCAGCGAACGACGTATGTGTCGGTCCCCATCCCAGTCGAACGAGTCGTCAACCACAACGCATTTCGGCGGACGGATTACTCCGTCGGTCGTCTTCTGAAAACAACCGGCCAGAGCCTTGGCATACGGGTCAACTAAACGGGCATTGCCGTCGAACCATTGTCCCGACTCAGGATCGAAAGGGCCGTTCGCTTGAAGATGATATAGCTGACCTGGCTTGAGGCCAGGCACAAAAATACTCCAAACATCTCCCCAACGATCTGTGCCGCGATCGAATTCGATCGTTTCACTTGGTTCTCGGTCGTCTACATGCTTGTAGAGCAACAACCGCATGGCCGTTGCAGAACGACTGAAAATGGTGAACTGTACGCCACGTTCATGAACGTTTGCACCGTACGGCAAGCGGTAGCTAAATTGCAAATCAGGAAGCGGGTGCCGCATGAGCATAACTTTTGGTATGTCCTTTCCAGTTTAGATCGGATGCGATTGGGTTCTTTGAGCCCGC
>JBKCTT010000214.1:0-5665 GCA_046318795.1 Pirellula sp. | reverse complement strand
CGTTAGCGTTCCGGACGAACGGCTAACTCGTATCACCAAATACATCGTTCCCCAAAAGGTGATTCCGGCCATTCTCAAATTGGTTGACATTGCGGGGATTGTCAAAGGGGCCAGCGAGGGCCAGGGGCTCGGTAATAAATTTTTGAGCCACATCCGTGAGGTCGATGCCATTCTCCAAGTCGTCAGATGCTTTACCGATCCTGATGTCATTCACGTCGGAGGCAAGGTCGATCCGCTATCCGACATTGAAACCATCGAAATGGAATTGATGTTTGCCGACATAGAGGGTCTAGAGGGAGCACTGCCTAAGGCAGAACGAGCAGCCAGGACCGGCGACAAAGAGGCCAAGCTTAGAGTCACCGCCATTCAGCAGTGCATGGAGCATCTCAACAAAGGGCTCCCTC
Source organism: Pirellula sp. (assembly GCA_046318795.1). Lineage (GTDB taxonomy): Bacteria > Planctomycetota > Planctomycetia > Pirellulales > Pirellulaceae > JBKCUI01. The sequence continues at coordinate 5,261 of JBKCTT010000214.1, read as the reverse complement.
TTCGGACATTGAAACTTGGCGAAGCAGAACAAAAAGCCATTTCGAGCTTTGGCCTCATGACCGCCAAGCCGATTCTGTATATCGCCAATGTCGATGAAAACGACTTGGAAGGCAAGAGCGAAGCCGTCATGCGAGTTCGCGAGTACGCCGAAAAAGTAGGCGCTCAGATCGTCCCCGTATGTGCCAAATTGGAAGCCGAGATCGCTGAATTGGACGAGCCTGATCGGACAGAAATGTTGCAAGCGGTTGGGCTATCACAACCGGCGTTACAAACCGTTGCTCAAAAGGCTTACAAGACGCTTGGGCTGCAAAGTTATTTCACCGCAGGCGAAAAAGAAGTGAGGGCCTGGACCATTCCCGTTGGAGCGACCGCGCCACAAGCGGCTGGGGTCATCCACACCGACTTTGAACGTGGGTTTATCCGCGCGGAAGTCTACCAGCTGGCCGACTTGGAAACCTATGGCAGCGAAAAGGAAATCCGATCGGCTGGCAAGCTCCGAACGGAGGGAAAAACGTACGTCATGCAGGACGGTGACATATGCCATTTCCTCTTTAATGTTTAACAAGAGGATCTACCTGTGTTACACCGTAGGCTGGTTTCGGCGGTGATTCTCATCAGCATCGCGATCGGATTGTTGTGGCTCGACTTAAGGTTCCCTTTATTGGGGCAACATGGAGTTTGGACCATTCCACTTTTGGCTGGATTAGCCCTCGGTACAGTTTGGGAGTTTTCGGTTTTACTGCAACGTCGTTGGACGATTTCCCCGTGGGTTACTTTGTTTCACGGATCGATTGCACTCCTCGTCGGCTTGTTTCCCATTTGGTTCAGTTTGATTCAGCAACGCCCCTATCCTACCGACTGTCCAGTTGGGCGGTTGGGCTGGGTCCTCATTGGCGTATTCGTCGGTATTGGACTGAGTGGCGTGCACGCCTTAAGAGAATTTGCCAAGGAATCGCAATATGAGGCTAATGATACAAATCAAAACTTAAAAGAGACGCATTCAGAACGAACCCTTTTAGCTTGGTTATTGTCCTCGTTTGTTCTGACCTATGTCGTAGGATGCATGCTGATGTGGCATGTTATTCGGATGCGAGATCCCATGGAGGGAATCTACGAGTTGATTGCTCTGGTTGCGGCCGTGAAATTTGCCGACGCTGGTGCTTACTTTACTGGAAAACTATTCGGCAAAACAAAACTAATCCCATCGGTTTCGCCAGGTAAAACCGTCGAAGGGTTGATTGGGGGAGCGGTATTTTCGATTGTCGCAGCGTATATCGGCTTTCGAATTGTGCTGCCACGATTGGGCGTGGAACCTGGCCCCTTCATCTGGGGACCGGTTGTTACGGGTGGGCTCTTAACGGTTGTAGGGGTTGTAGGGGATTTGCTCGAATCCATGGTAAAGCGGACTGTAGGAGCTAAGGATAGTGGAGTCGTTTTGCCCGGACTCGGAGGAGTCTGGGATGTAACCGATTCTCTGCTCCCGACTGCAATTGTCGGCTATCTTTTACTGATGGCCCGGTTGTAAAAGTTTTTCGATTCCAAGGTCAGGGATACAATAACCTTAGGTGAATGACAAAGCCTTTCGCAATGTTAACACACCGCAACTGATACTCTGGAAAAAGCACATGTCAGAATCGACCATTACGCTTGCAGATCCTCATCTCGCGCTGCAGTTGTTTGGTCCCAACGATACGAACTTGAGACAAGTTCGCAATCAACTCGGGGTCGCCATCACTCATCGCAATGGCCAGATTCGCATCGCCGGGCCAGCTGATTCGGTTCGCATGGCGACAGAGATTTTGGAACGCCTCAAAGATAAAGTATATAGAGCAGGTACTTTAAGTTCCGAGGACGTGACCGACTCTATGGCCACATCTCTCGATAAAAAATTACCACCTTCATTTGAAAAGAACGAAGTGGCAATCGGGAATGCGACCCGGCGGATAAAGCCCCGTACGGAGGGACAAGCGGAGTATCTAGAAGCCATTCGCCGACACGACATGACATTTTGTATTGGACCGGCAGGCTGTGGCAAAACCTATCTGGCCGTGGCCACTGCGGTCGAAGCTCTCAAATCCCGTACCATTCGCAAGATCGTACTGGTACGGCCGGCAGTGGAGGCAGGCGAGAGCTTGGGGTATTTGCCTGGTGACCTTCACGAAAAATTAAATCCGTACTTGCGCCCCCTTTTAGATGCCATCAATGAAATGATCGATTTTGATCAAGTAAAATACTTGATGGAGCAAAACATCATCGAAGTAATTCCCCTCGCTTATATGAGAGGTCGCACACTCAATCAAGCTTTTGTTATACTTGATGAAGCCCAGAACGCCACAGTTGCTCAAATGAAGATGTTTTTAACTCGTATGGGTGAAGGATCTAAGATAGTTGTCTCCGGCGACATATCACAAGTTGACTTGCCACCCGGCACGACCAGCGGCCTACGTGACGCGGTTCAGCGATTGGGAGGAATCAATGGCATTAGTTTCGTACGTTTGTCCGAGGGTGATATAGTGAGACATCCGTTGGTTCGAAAAATTGTGGCAGCGTATGACGGCCCCAATGGGCCGGGTGGTCGAACAGCGGGTCGCAATCGACCACCTGAGGATCGATAGTCATCGCACCTGTGTTCCAAAACAAAGTAATTGAGCAACGAACGTGTCTTCAACGACCGGAAATGTAAAGAATAGAAGCGAGCGGGCTGCCAATCTTAAGATTGACAAGTACTCGTGGCGAAATTCGCTGGCTCGCGTCATGGAGTGGGAATCGCTAGGACGTTTCGCGATAGCCATGGCGGTCGCGATTGCCTTGCTGCTGTTTTTGCGAGCGTGGGAACCACCGTTCACGTTCCAGCAGGGTTTACTTCCTCAGCGAGCCATTCTCGCGCGGGTTCCGTTTATGGTGGAAGATGAAAACAAGACGGAGGTGCTTCGTCTTCAAGCAGCACGTGAAGTGTTCTGCGTTTATCAAAATCGAAACGAGGCTATTTCCCAGTTAGAGGGTGCATGCAAAGAAGCATTGATGTCTCTACATGATCTTTCTGACTTGAACACTCTTACAACTGCCCAAACCGTATTGCTGGAGGCGTTCACATTATCTCCGATCGATCCAAACGCTCCCAAAATTTCTTATGAAGAAGCGATCGAGACTATTAAAACTTGTTTGGGAAACGACGCAGGTAACTCCAAATACGATTCTGCGATGCGCGAGGTCTTCTCGCCTTATCTAGAGATAGGCATGATCAAAGCGTTGACCCACGATCTGGAGATGGGCAATCAACGATTCATTAGAGTCATCCAAGCCGGTGCGAGTGAAGAGAAGTTTGTTGATGTTGATGTTCAAAGAGTTCGCATATCCGAGGTTATTGTTACCCTACGAGATTCCCTGGCACGTAAGTTCGAGAATATCTATGAAACAAAAGACTCTCGACTCCTAGCGAGAATGGTCCATAACTTTCTAGCGGGTAAACTGCCGGAGACACTATCGCTTCGCGAAGACCTCAGCGCCAAAGCAAGACAAGAGGCCATTGCAGCAACAAAACCAGCCATGGTTACTTACGATCCCTCCTTTGGAGCAGTGGTTCCAAAGGGCAAAGTATTAGGTCCTAAGGAAATCGAATTGCTTCGCGCTGAGCATGATGCATTCACTAAGAGTTTAACCCTCAAACACAAACTGCAGCGATTCGCCGCTTTTGCCGGCCTCATCACGGCACTTTATCTTCTCTGCGGCTTTACCATTTACCAATCTCAAGACCGCAAACTCATTACCGATCTGAAGCAGTTTTTACGACTGCTTGGTCTATGCGTTGGCTGCATCGTTTTAGCAGTTCTGACAGTTAGCGACCCTCTTCGTGCGGATGTTGCACCCGTTACAATCGCCGCTATCGTAGCCACACTCGCATTTGGGCGACCAACAGCTCTTTTGATCATGGCCGCCATATGCTTAGTCGTGATCTTCGGAACACGCGTCGATCTATCGAGCTTTGTAAAGCTATCCGCGGCCTCAGCAGGCGCCATATTGCTTTGTGGAAGAATCCGCAATCGAACACGATTGATGTATGTCGGCTGCGGAGTTGCCGCAATCGTCTTCACGACGATTATTGGCGTCGGCATCATGACAGGTCAAGCTTTAGGGGGATCCCCAGATGGATCGTCCGTTAGTCTAGTTCAATCGATCTCGGATGTTGTTCTGCCGACGAGACTACTTAGCGAAGCTGGTTGGCAAGCGCTATTGGTGCTCGCATGCGGACCACTATTGGTAGGTTTGCTCCCCATCTTCGAATGGTTGTTTGATATCCAAACCGACTTGAGTTTGCTCGAATTGAGCGATATGAGCCACCCATTGCTAAGGCAATTAGCTCAGCGTGCGCCCGGAACATACAATCATAGTATTTCGGTAGCCGCGTTAGCCGAGTCCGCTGCAGAAGTCATCGGTGCAAACGGTTTGTTAGTTCGCGTCGGCGCGTGTTTTCACGACATTGGCAAAATGTTCAAACCGAACTACTTCGTTGAAAACCAGACCGCTGGTAACAATCGACACGATACTCTTCAGCCAGCCATGAGCACCCTTATCATCATTGCCCACGTTAAAGATGGTGCTGACTTAGGTCGACAGCATCGATTGCCGCAGCGCGTTATCGACTTTATTGAGCAGCATCACGGTACGACCTTGGTCGAGTATTTCTATCGCCTTGCGAACAAGAAGTGCGAAGAGGACCCCAGCCTAGACGAGGCACCGGAAACAGCGTTCCGGTACCCGGGGCCAAAACCTCAAACACGTGAAGCTGCGATTCTCATGATTGCTGATGCCGTGGAAAGCGCATCGCGCGCGCTGGTAGAACCCACACCATCTCGGCTTGAGGGATTAGTGGAGAAGATCGCCATGAAGAAGTTGCTAGATGGGCAGTTTGAGGAGTGCGCGCTGACCCTCAAGGAATTGGAAAAGATCAAACGCTCGCTCGTCAAGAGCCTCACTGCAATCTACCATGGACGAATCAAATATCCCGAAAGACAATCTGCAAGTTAGTCTTACAACACTAATTGCCCATTAATCAATTAGCACATTGATTGGCAGGATTATTCACTGTGAAGCTTTTATTGGCGGTCATACAACCCAACAAGTTAAACCCCGTGCGCGAGGCTCTTTACGACATCGGGGTTACCAATATCAACGTACTCGACGCCCAGGGGTACGGTCGTCAAAAGGGACACTCCGCCATGTACGGTGGTGTAGAATACAAGATTAACATGCTTCGCAAAGT
>JBKCTT010000213.1:0-1590 GCA_046318795.1 Pirellula sp. | reverse complement strand
GACGATGGGGAGAAAGCTGCCCGCGACATAGCCTGCTTGGGTGGTTCCATCGATGGTGACTTGATCGGTGATCGTTGGTAGTACCGACAGAACGTTGATCACCTGCGTGCCGGTGCCCGTGATGTTAAACACGATCGTGTCATGGCCTGCTAACGCATTGGCATCCAGGATCGCTTGTCGTAGTGAGCCCGCCCCACTGTCATTCGTGTTGGTGACCGTAAAGGTCGCCATGAGCCCCCGCCACTCATCCTGTAGCGATTGGCTTACTATCACTGACGAATCAACCTCGCCTAGCCGATACTCTAATTCCCAATCACCCCCCCAGCCTGCGTAACCTGTCGCGTTTGTGCTGGCAGCGATATCGGCCCCTGTCGTTTCACTCAACAACTCCAATACCGATACGCCTGCTGGAGAACTGGCTAGCTCGCACGCATAAAATAAAATATCCCCGTCGGCCTTTAAGAAGCCACTCCAGGCATTAAACTCCGCTTGCCGGGCGACCACCCCCGAGTAATCGTACCAAGTGCTTCCAAGCTTAAACGCTCGGTCCGTACCGTGACTCAAGAAATGGATCGCATCGACCGGTGCCGATAGCGTGGATAAGTGTGCATTGATCTGTTCCAAGCCATCCATGCCTGCATGGATGCGAAACACCAGTGTCTGTGTACCCGCTTGATGGCGATTGGTGACGTCGGCAAGGATTCGCTCGTAATCTTCCAGTCCTGCGTCGACGAATACCACTTCGAAGCGATCGCTTACCTGACTCAATCCAGCAGAGGGAAATAGCAATACGTTTGAGTCCACCCGGCCAAACTGCTGCTGCTCAACCCATGTATGTTGGCCAAAACTCTCATCGATCGTTCGAGTTAGTAGTACGACATCAGATTGAGTCGTTACCGATATATCTGAGACGAGGTCGACGAGATACTGCGAATCTTGCCCGAGATTTTCATCCGATGAAAGATAGAATTGGATGTCGCCATTCTCGCCTAGAGCCTCTCGCCATACGCGTAACTCATCGTCAAATTGGGAAATACTGAGCGTATCCAGGCGATCGTTACCAAGATCGAATCCATCGGAATCACCCTCTGAGAAGATATGGATCGTATCGAGCCCAGTATATTGTGCTAAAAGCGACTCGATCTGCGCAAAACCACTTTCTAAACGATCAATAAGGTAAACGCTATAATCGATCTCCTCACTGCCAGCCCTCTCACCCAAGGAGGCGAGTACGTCCTCTGAAGCTAGTAGCCCACTTTGAATCAAGACCAACTCCCGCCGAGTAAATTCGTTACTAGGCGAACCATCAGCACGAAGCGATTCTTCATCGTCCTGCTGTTCTTGACTACCGCTTTCGCTTTCAGCCTGGTCATTCCCCCAGGCTAATTGATTCGTTTGGTTGATTTGATCGAATAGCGCTATCGCTTCTTCGATCATCTCAGGCGTGAAGCTCGACTCGGGGGGGACATTCTCCCCACCATCTAAGAACGCCAGCGGCGTTGCGCTATAGAGGATTCGATCCTCGAGTAAAACGCCGTCAACCTCATTGGGATCTAACGGCGTTGTGAGTCGGAAAAATCGATCGAACCA
>JBKCTT010000212.1:0-49366 GCA_046318795.1 Pirellula sp. | reverse complement strand
GCTGATAGATTCTCATCGCGTGCGGGCGCACTGCGTCAACCGTGTGCTAGCGCACGATCGGCTGATAGATTCTCATCGCGTGCGGGCGCACTGCGTCAACCGTGTGCTAGCGCACGATCGGTTTATGGAAGTTCTGCTTTGCTGGAACAATCTGGAATCAACAAAGCTAAACAATTGTAGAAATGGGTTGTTAATTCAACTCTGCTGAGGTCAATTCATTAATTGCTGCAATAACTTTCGAGACTACATCTGATTTGATTTGACTCCATTCGGGTGGGTCGCTGATCTCGCCATCATGTAGCCTCAAATCAAAATCAACGCGATTACAGGATATAGAAATCTCGGTGAATCCTACGTCTACCATAACAAGCGACGGGTGCGATCTAAGCTCGAACAATCCACTGTCGAGAAGCTCCTGTTTAAGTTTTGAAATTGCAACGTCATCTGAGGATGTCGGTCGTACTACTAAAGCACCCCTCTTTTCTCGAACGATTTTGGAACCTGTATCGATGATTACACTATCAATAAGCTCCTTCTCAGATTCAGTGGGCCATGGATCCGCAAGCTTCCATCGCACCTCGAAGGGGTGGTTCTGCTCGATAAACGTCCTCAATTTTCTCTGATCTGTATTCCCGCAACCCAATACCAGTACAGGTAAGGCGAGTGTCAAGACTCTAAAATAGGGCGACAGAGGTGACACAGTAGGCATTGAGGGTCGAAGTTTGAGATGATGAACTGGCTACATCAACTCGGCAATTGGTGTTGGGTCGCTTACCAAGTGTGTGGGACGACCTGCTGGGGTGTAGTAGATTTTATTGGGGTCGATGCCAAGCTTTCTATACACTGTCGAAACGTAATTTTCGGGGGACAAGACTCTCTCAATCGGCGCGTATCCTTGGCGATCTGTTGCTCCGATGACTTGCCCGCCTCGACTACCTCCTCCCGCAAAGAGAATCGACATGGCATTGGCCCAGTGATCTCTACCTGGTTTAGTCTGCCCAGGTAATGTACTGATCTTGGGCGTTCTACCAAACTCACCTAACGCGATAACCATTGTGGTTTCTAAAAGGCCTCGCTGATCCAGATCGGAGATTAAGGTTGCCACGGTTTGGTCCCACGATGGCAATCGAGTAGCGAGGGCTCCAAAGAGATCCGAATGGTGATCCCAGCCGCCATCGTAAATGGTGACGAATGGCACGCCGGATTCGACTAAACGTCGGGCCAACAATGCCCGCTGACCAAAGGAATTGCGGCCGTAACGCTCTCGCAAATCGTCTGGTTCCTTGCCAATTTCAAAAGCCTTTTGAGCATCGGGGGTTAATACTAGTTCGTACCCTTGTTCGTAGTTGTCGTCGTAGGCGGCGACCGGATCAAAGGTCTCTCGCGACGTAAACCGCGGCATCGTATCAACCAAGCTTCGCAAGTCACGTCGTGCTTGAAAACGTTCCGATGCTAATCCGTTTGGTAGTTCGACGTCGCGAACCCGAAAGTGTTTGTTGTTGGGATCGTTAGCAACGATAAACGGCGCATACTTAGCACCTAAAAAATTCGGGCCCCCAGATCGTGACATGCTGGGCATGGTGAAGTAAGAGGGCAATCCGTGGGGTGCGGGGCGCTCATAGGCGGCAACAGAGCCTAGGCTAGGATGAAAACTCACAAAGGCGCCGCAACCAACCGGAATTCGGGGAGGTGCACCGGTCATCATGTAATGATTGCCGGCCCCGTGATTCCCTTGATTGTGGCAGACCGATCGGATGATCGAATACTTGTCCGCTATCTTGGCGAGTTGCGGCAGGTGCTCGCAAATCTCCATCCCGCTTACATTGGTTTTGATCGGCCTAAAGTCACCCCGAATTTCTGCTGGTGCATCAGGTTTCGGATCAAAGGTCTCGAAGTGGGTTGGTCCGCCGTCCATCCAAATCAAAATGCAACTGCTGGGCTTTGTCGCTGTTTGTCCTTGAGCAGCAGCGTCATTTGCATTCGCAGCACGCAGAGCGAGCAAGTCGGTGAAGCTACCACCGGCTAGACCAGCTAAACCTAATTTCAAATAAGATCGTCGTTCCATAGGTATCGCGTCCTCAATCGATAAAGGAAAACTCTGGCGAATTGATCATTGACCAAATGATGTCTTCGATGGCTTGTCGTTTGTTCGTCGCACGCTGCACAACGTCGCTGATTTGCCGAAACTCATCGGGTGATGGCATTCGGGAATAAACACGAAGATAAATGGCTTTAACCAGTTCCCTTGGTTCGATATTTTGTGCCGCGAGCTCTGCGCAGAATCCTTGGTCGCTGGTCAACCTGGACTGGATCTGATTTGAGTTCATCAGATGGAGCGATTGCGACATTGTCGTATCAGCCAATCGGTCGCATGGGGGATCTTGATTGGCGTCTGGGCGACTAAAAGCATCGAGTAATTCCGATGGGATACGAAACGTCCAAAGTTCCAGGGCGCTAGTTCCAGCTGGTACTCCTTCAAAGTTAGTTGGTACTCCCGTCACATCGCTTAGTGCATCGGCTAGCACCTCGGCTCTCATGCGTTTTCGATAATGGCGAGAGAAATTGCGATAGTCCAGTTTGTTGGACTCATTCGGCATTGATGATAACTGGTAAACACGACTGGAGAAAATCGTCTTTAGTAGCGCTTTGTTATCAAAACCTGTCTGAACAAAATGTTCTGCTAAACGATCCAATAGTGGTGCATTGCTGGGAGGATTGGTTGCTCGAAAGTCATCCACGGCGTCGACAATGCCAATACCCATGACCTCGGCCCAAACTCGATTGACAGCGGCCTTGGCGAAATAGGGGTTATTCGATTTTAAGAGCCAGTCTGCAAATACTTGGCGTGGATCTGTTTCCTTATCGATCGTCCCACCATCTTCACGAAGTGGTTTAGCGGGAACGGGCTGCCCGCTAAGTGGATGCTTGACTTCGCCATTGGCTTTCACAAAAAAGATCTCTTCTCCACCACTGATTGGCGGAGACAGTCCCACCCCTTTTTGCCCGATCTTGGAAAAGTAGGCTGCGATTCCGTAGAAGTCGTTTTGGCCATAAACCTCAAAGGGATGTTGGTGGCATTTTGCACACTCTAGTCGCACCCCCAAAAAAAGCTGGCTGACAACAGAGGTGATTTCTTCTGGCTCGCGACGATCGCGAAAGAAAGTTGTGGCCCCATTTCGCCACGTGCTCCCCTGTGCGGTTAGCAGTTCACGTACAAATTGGTCGTGGGGTAAGTTGTTTCGGAACGCTTGTCGCAACCAAGCATCGAGAGAATAGGTCGCTTTGATTCCCACGCGATAGGGATTGGGGCGGAGCAAGTCGGCCCACTTATTGGCCCAAAAGTTCGCGTACTCAGGTTGATTCAATGCGTATTCAATCCATCTATTCCGCTTGTCGGGAGAAGAGTCCTCCATAAAGGATGTGACTTCATCGTGGCGGGGCAATCTACCTATTGAGTCTAGAAACAACCTTCGCAAAAAGATCTCGTCACTACAAAGTTCACTAGGCCAAAAATCTAGTTGTTCCAGCTTGTTGTAAACCAAGCCATCAACCCAGTTGTGTTGTGGCAAGGTTTTGTATTCCTCGGGTGCGTGCGTGCGACCAGCAACCACGGCAGAATTCCACGTTGCAATATGTCCCATGTAGCGAGCCATCACGGAAGCTTCGCCGACGTATGCACCCGACATCAAAAGTCCCGGTTGCTTTGTCGAGATAATTCCGCTGTCGCTCGATTGATAGGATGTGACCTGCGTGACATCGCGCTCTGTTCCATCAGAGTAGGTTGCGATCACACGAATTTCGATAGACTCGTTGGGGGCCAGTTGTTTTGGGTCGGGCTGGATAGCAAGTTTCGTAATAACGGGGTCTTGTGGAGTCGTGCGATTCAGACCTGTCTCGATCCATCGGCTCAGCGTCTTGTAATCTTCATCGTCTGGCCGCAATCGGATGCCACCGCCATGTGGTTCTTGGCCGGTGGCTTTGGTGAGAAGTAGGCTTTCGTGCGGGCTCGCGAGAGAGATTCGACGACCACGGGCGTTCTTCACGAGCGAGTCATAGTCCATGTCTGAATCGAATCCGAATAAAGACAAAGAGAATCCGTTTTGTCCTCGCGATTTACCGTGACATGGTCCCGAGTTACACCCACGAGCAGTCAGAATTGGTTGGATATCGAGTTCAAATTTCGGGATCGCCGCGAGGTTGGCATTCGGAGTTGTCGGCTCGGATCCCATGCAGATGGTTGCACCCAGGAGCAAGCAGAAAGCCAACGCGCTTCCCTTTTTAGTAGATCGAATCGCAACGAATCGAAACAAAGCGGATCGAAACAAAGCGGATCGAATCGAAAAAGAAAGGATCGAATGGATGGCTTGATTGAGGGGAGCCATGGGAACGGTGGGGAAGGATGGTTGGTTAGGGAGGGACCGAAATCGGTTCGGGATGGTGTATTATACACGGTTGCGAATCAGCCCGCTTGATCAATACTCGGCCTAAAAATCTTAAAAATGAAAAAGAAACAGGGAGGTTCAACCCAATCGGAAATCCATGAGCAGCGACCTATCGTTGTAAACGCTACAAATCTATTGGTATCCCACCCGTTTGGGGTGTGGTTTTGGGTGGGGTTCGCCGTGCTGATGCCTGTGTACGTTTGGTTTTTAGTTCAAAGCGATTGGCTGCAGCGTCCCCCAAAACCGGTTGGGGATGGGGTGTGCTATGAGAGCATTGGAACGAGTCTGTATTCCGGAAGAGGTTTTTTCGAGGACTATCAAAACCCAACATGGCGATCAATGTATGAGAACGATTCAGCCTATACCGATTTGCTGGAACGTTCTGAAGGGAAGGTCATTTCGGCGACAGGAAGGCCGCCTGTTTTGCCAGTTTTGATTGCGACCACTTATGCTTTTCTCGATCGAACTCCGAGTGCCTTTATGTGCATTCGTTTTGGTTTGGTAGGTTGTTTGGCATTGTCGGGGGCTATGGCTGCGGGGTTAGCTGCGCTCATGTTGTTTCACGCGACGAAGAGTGTCATGGCCAGTTCCCTCGGAGCCATGATCACGATTGGGTTAGCGGCGAGTCAAAACACTTTAAAGGAATATGTAACCGATTTCTTAACGGAGCCCATTGCGTTAGTTTGGATTCAGACGCTGATAACCTTGGTCGTGATTCGGTGGTTCGTAATGGGGAAAGAGGTGGAGGCGTCGTCAGTCCATTTCATGGTAAACGAAAACGCAGGCACCGTTGTCGATCGCAAGATGAATTGGAGATGGGCAGTTTCTATCGGTTTGAGCATGGGTTTGGCAATCCTCACGCGATCCATGTTTATCTTTTGGGTCCCTGGGGTGTTATGTCTGATATATCTCATCGAGCGTGGAACAAGAGTGGGGAGGATGGCGGGAGTGATCAGGGTTGGGTTGGTTTGTTTCTTAACATGTTTACCGTGGTGGATTCACAATTGCATGTCGCTCGGTCGGTTTTTGCCGCTCGGGACGCAGGGTTCTATCGCGATGTTGGGTGGGTACAGCGATGAAGCTTACGCAGACATGGGGAATTGGAGTTACGCGCCAGAGCTAGCATTGCGTCGTGCCATGAAGCCTCGTGTATTGGGGTTGGCAAATGATACGGAGCGAGAGGTAGCGATATCGGAGGAGGCGTCGATTGTTCTTCGAAAATGGATGTTTACCAACCTTCAGAAACTCCCGTCACTGGCCGTCATGCGAGCGATCACGCATTGGAATCCTTACACAGGCAAGTCGCTTGTTTGGAAGGTATTGATCGTTCTCGGGGCTATTTGGGTATTCCATTCGTATCCTGGGCTGCGATGGTGGATACTGGGGGTACCGCTCTTAAGTACTGCGATTGTTATGGCGTTGTACGAAACGGGGGGGCGTTTTCTGGTGCCTCTTTATGGCCACCTTTTCTTTTTGGGAGGGCTGAGCGTGGGGCTTGTTTGGAATTTCAGTCGTTGCTGTTTGAGGCGGTGCCTTCCGAAGAAGGTATCAGTTTGAGGGCGGAACGATTGTTCTAGCTTTAGGGGCTGGGTAAGAAAAATCGGAAATGATCGTCGCATTGCCTAAGTGGCTTCTTTTGGTTCTAGAGTGAAAGCTACGCCTTGGGGGGGACTTATGCCGTTAAAGCTTACGATTCTCGTAAGTGTTGAATATTTCGAGTAGCGACATGGTACTAGTATACACGTTCACGATTTTCCTAAGCGCGGCATTAATGTTCATGGTTCAGCCCATGATTGGCAAAATGATTCTGCCAACTTTGGGTGGGGCGCCAGCAGTGTGGAACACTTGTTTGGTGTTTTTCCAAGCGTTGTTGTTGGGTGGTTATCTTTACGCCCACTTTTCGATCAAGTGGCTTGGGCATCGCATTCAATCGTGTGTTCACATTGCGGTCTTGGTAGCGACATTGGGATGGCTTATATGGCGGTGGGAGCAAAACTCTGGAACACCTTTTTTGATTCCCACTGATCAGCGAATATTCTCCGATACGACCCAAGATCCGACACTGCAGTTGCTGGTGCTTCTTGTGACATTGATTGGTTTACCATTTTTCGTCATATCAACATCGGCTCCATTATTGCAGAGTTGGTTTTCAAAGACGGATCACCCCAACGCCAGCAATCCGTTCTTCCTGTACGCAGCCAGCAATCTGGGCAGCATGATTTCGTTGATTACGTATCCGTTTCTAATCAACAAGTATTTCAGTCTCACCGAACAGGGACAGGTTTGGACACAAGGGTTTGCCGGCTTGGTGGTCGGTTGCATCCTGTGTGTCGTGATACTGTGGAAGCGATCGTCGCGGGTTGGATCGTCATCCGCTGTCTCCGATAACGCCACTGTAGCTGCAGGACCAAGCACCACTAGCGTTATGACCTGGATCGCCTTGTCCTTTATCCCGTCGAGTTTATTGATTGGTGAGACAACATTCCTGGCATCGGAAGTGTTATCTCACCCTCTGCTATGGGTGATGACGTTGGCGCTCTACCTCTTGACGTTTATCATTGTTTTCTCCGACAAGCCGATCATTAGTCACGCGATGGCTCTGAGGATGACCCCCTTAGCCTCCATTTTGTTGGTGATAGTGGTGGCCGGTAAGTCCAACGAGCCTACTTGGTTGGTTGTTGGCGTTCACATCGTTAGCTTTTTTCTTTTGGCCTTGATTAGTCACGGAGAGTTAGCGAAACGCAAACCTGAAGCGTCGCATTTAACGTCATACTATTTATGGATGTCGTTTGGTGGCGTGTTAGGTGGTAGTTTCAATTCCCTTCTAGCACCTGTATTGTTCAAGTATCTGGGGTTGGTCGAGTATCCGCTCGGACTCATTGCCTCGCTGCTCGTACTTGGGATCGCTGGGGGATCACTGCGGAAAAGTGGCGACTGGGTATTCGCTGGTGGTCTTGCCGCGATAGCTTCGGTGCTTCTTTTTGTTTTGCCACGCGATGAGGCTATCCTTTCCAATTTGATTTATGGGATACCCGCGATACTCCTGTTACCTATTGCAAGAAATCTACCGAGGTTCGCATTGGGAGCAGCGGCGCTTATTTTGATCGGGGCGTTAGACACGGGAGTTAATGGTCGCACGCTTTTCTTGGAGCGAAACTTTTACGGTGTGTTAAAGGTGACCTATGATCCAACTCGAAATGCCAATTTGATCATTCACGGCAATACGTTGCACAGCATACAAAGTCGGGACCCTGCTGACGCGTTATTTCCAACAAATTATTTTTATTCCGACGGCCCGATGAGTACTGTATTCGATCACGCTGTCGCACGTGGCTATGGTCAAATAGCGGTTGCCGGCTTGGGGGCAGGCGGTGTGGCATGTTATGCGCATCCTGGACAGCATTGGACATACTACGAGATTGATCCTGCCATGAAGAGGGTAGCGGAAGATCCAGAATACTTTACGTTCTTAAAGGAATGCTATCCCGAGAATGGAGCGACTTATGAAGTAAAGCTTGGGGATGCGAGAATGGAAATGGCCATGGAGCCCAACGAGAAGTTCGATTTGATCGTTTTAAATGCTTTTAGTTCGTCGTCCCCGCCATTGCATTTGCTGACCGAGGAGGCGGTCGGTGTCTATCTATCCAAACTCAAGCCAGAGGGTATCCTAGCGTTCAACGCCTCGAACCGACACTTGGAGTTAGAGCCAGCTCTGGCAGCGATAGCCAAATCAAAGGGGCTAGCATTTCTGAACGCCAAGGATGTCATAAAGTCGGTCGAAGAGAAGAAGCGAGGCAAGATGAATTCCTCGATTTGTTTGATGGCGAGGTCGGAAGCTTTGTTGGAGCCTTTCTCTGGTGATTCTCGATGGACGGGGATTCCCGACAAGTTACCGAGAGTCTGGACAGATCAATACACGGATATCTTGGGTTCTATGAAATGGTAGAATGTAATGGCCGTTTGGATATAACTCTAAGCAGTTCAATGAGGGACAGCACATGATTAAGCTTGGAATTCTAGGGGCGAATGACCCTCGCATGTTGGCGGCGGTGGAATGGTTACTGCGACATCCTAACATTCAAATAGTTGCCGTTTCTGGCACAAACTGCGCTGGCAACATGATGGATGATCGATTTCCGCGATTGGTCAATCGGTTGAAGATGCCGTTTCTCGAGATGGGAGCGGTGGAATTAGCGGGTATGTGCGACGTGGTCCTTTCGTTTCTGCCTCACGGAGAGTCGTTGCGTGCAGGCATTGAAATCGTTAATGCGGGCTGTCGATTTGTAGATCTGTCTCCCGACTATCGATTTAGTAACGCTGCCATCTATGAGAGGTGGTATGGCGAAAAGCACATCGATCCGACACGGTTGGGACGCGTTCCTTATGGCATTTACGAGTTGTTTCATCAATCGTTTTCTGATGCACAAATTATTGCTTGCCCAGGGGCTTTGTCCGCTCCCACCATATTAGCGTTGTTTCCCTTGATCAAGGAGCACTTGATTAAAGTCGATGATGTCGTTGTAGATATTAAGGCAGGGGTTAGGTCGCTAGACGAGAAGCCGCATCCCTCGATTTTGTATTATGATCGGCATGAAAATGTGGAACCTTTTGGTGTCGGTTCACATCGGCAACAAGCAGAAATCTGCGATGTCATATCGAACAAGACAGGCCAACAGATGGGGATTAGTTTTACGCCGCATTTGGTACCGATGGAACGAGGGATTTTCTCGACGCTCTATGTAACCCCCAGTATCTCGGTATCCGCGAATCAGATTCGGGAGTGTTTACTTTCTTACTATCAGCAATACAACTTTGTTAGAATTGTGTCTCATCTACCAACGACTCAGTGTGTTCTTCGAACCAATTACATCGATGTATCCGTTCGGGAAAACGGTCCGAAAATCACTGTCATGGCAGTGACTGATAGCATGGTCCGAGGGGGGATTGGTACTGCGATTCAGGCTGTCAACGGAATGTTCGGACTAAATCCCGACTCTGGGCTCAACCTCGTAAGCGACGCAGTTAAGGTGTAAACCTTTCGTCTAGATCGTCATTTCTTGGAATTTCGATCTGTTAGGGGAATTTGACAAAAGATCGCTTCTTGAGCCAATGAAAAATGGCGCGCCACGAATACCATGGACTTTGGGCCCCTAGGTTGACTAGTGATTCGAAAAAGTAGGAAGTGGCATGGTTCAGGAACAAAACGAATTTGAGCAACTCGATCCTAAGCTGATCCCTGCTGAGCGTCTCGGTTCCGCGATCTTCTTCGGGGTTGTGATGATTTTGGGGCTTATTGGCTGGGTTGTCTTTGCCCTGCTTGGCTGGGGATTACGTGATTACAGACCATGGGCGACGCTGGGAGTCGGCGTCGCGATCCTGGGCTCTTTAGCGTGGTGGTCGTATCGGTATCCGCAGTTGAGGTGGCAAACGACTCGATTAAAAATGTCGGATCGCGGGTTGGAATTACATCGAGGCGTCTACTGGCAACACAAAATCTTTATTCCTCGGGAGAGAATTCAACACACGGACATTACCCAAGGTCCCGTCAGTCGCCGGTTTCAAATAGCTGAGCTCGTCATTAACACGGCTGGTAACCATAACTATGTCATCAAAATCGAGGGGTTAAACGTACAGCGGGCGGGAGATCTACGTCTTGAGCTGTTGCCTAGAGTTCGAGCTAAGGAACCGCAAAAGTGCGAAACAGACGTGGTTGTAAACTCGGCTGAGCCCGAGGCCTGTTCGAAAGCAAGTGAAATCGTATCCGACACTCCGAAGATCGATGCCGGCGCGCATTCGGAATTGCCTGCCAGTGATGAGAAGCCGTCGATCGGCGTTAGAGTACCAACTCTTGTTGAGCCATCCCGAGTGTCTGTGGGGCAGAGTCCCCTGGCTCACAAGGAGGACGAAATTGAGCGATCCCACTAGTGAACGTCAGGGGCTCCATCATTTTTCGTTGATCTTCGAGGTGGCGACTCGTATTCGACAGAATCTAATTCCGGCTTTTTTCGCGAGCTTCTCAGTTGTCAGTGGCGGGATCATCGGTCTCTACATTGGGGCTAGTGTGTTCGGAATCGCAGTCTTGTTCGCTGTGATTCGTTATTTCACCTTTCGCTATCAAGTCATCGGAAATGAGCTTCACGTAGAACAGGGGCTCGTTTTTCGACAGCAAAAAGCCATACCACTAGATCGCATACAAAACGTTGACTCGGTTCAGAATATCTTTCATCGCATGTTTAAGGTGGCCGAGGTTCGGGTCGAAACTGCCTCGGGTTCAGAGCCTGAGGCCACAATGCGTGTTTTAGGACTGCAACAGTTGCAGCAACTCAGAAACAGTTTGCATCACGCCAATACCGATGTAGCTGTCGATTCTGTAAATGAAGATAGTCCAGCAATACCGAAAACGCCAACGCAGGATTTGAAAACGGGGGAGCTCGTGCTGGAGATTTCTCCAAAGCAATTGGTACAGTTGGGGCTCATGAGCAATCGGGGCCAGATTCTGGCAGGGATCGTACTCGGATACTTAGTCCAAGGTCCCACATCGAGCATGATTCCATCATGGTTAAACCCATTTCGCTCGCTCGGGAATTTAGATCCATCGAATCGCGATTCGGTTAGGAATGCCATTCGAGGCGTTGGCTCAGATACCACAGGTGCTGTTAGTTCGCTGGGAGGGTACATTCACCATTTGGGTACCACAGGAATAGTATTATTCGGCATTGTGGCTTTTCTGTTGTTGATCGCTGTGTTTCGCTTGTTCAGTGCAATCTGGCATGTTTTGCGATTTTACGATTATCGACTGACCCTACATGGGGATAGTTTGCATGTTCATTGCGGATTGTTTACTAAAATATCGGCTACCATCCCTCGCAATCGAATTCAAGTCATAAGCTTGAATCAAACGTGGTTGATGAAGTTTCTTGGATTCGTTTCCGTTCAATTGGAAACCTCCGGAGGCAGTGAGGAATCGGGTGAAGATGCGACTCAAACGATGGGGCGCAAATGGTTTATTCCGATTATGAAAGCCACAGAATTGGAGCGAGTGTTACCCACTTTAAATCGAGACTTGAGTTGGACTCCGGGGCAGTATGATTGGCGTTCTCTTTCGAAACGAGCTTTTTCGAGAACGTGTCGTTGGCCCATTGTTATTGGGATGATCGTGGTGGCGATTGGGGTTTCGATTTTTGCAGGTCTCGAAAAAACCTTCGGGCTATGGATCGCGGTTTGGGGCGGACTGGGTGCTATTCTGTTAACATTGATCGAATGGAAACAGTCCAAGAGTCGCAAGTACGCAAGAGCAGAAAATTATCTTGTTTATCAAACGGGTGTCTTTCGAAGGATCACCTCGATTTGTTTTCTTGATCGCGTGCAGTCCATTCGATTAAGCCAGTCTCCATTCGACCGACGATGGGCGATGGCAACTTTGCATTTCGATACAGCTGGCTCGGGAGGATTGGATCACGAGCTCAAGGTCGAGTTGCTTGATGAGGACTTTGCTCATCAAGAACTCCGAACCTGGACGACTCTGGAGCTAGATTGATCAATTGGAAAGAGCGAGGGGCTGGCTGCTAGCTGAGCAAGCCGAAGTTTTTGAGAGTCTTTCTGAGTGACTCAAATTGGTCTGGTTCTAGATCCGTCATAGGTAGTCTGAGTTCACCTGTGTCTCGACCCAGCAACTTCATTGCTCCTTTAACGGGGATTGGGTTTGTTGCGAGCGAGAGCATGTCACGGCAGAGAGGAAACAATCGATGGTGTAACGTCTTTGCGGTTTGGAAATCACCACTGTTGGCTGCTTTCACCATCTCGATCAATGCAGTCGGAACAATGTTTCCGGCGACGGAGATAACCCCTTCGGCACCGATGCTCATCATTGGCAATGTCAGCGAATCATCACCGCTAAGCACCGTAAGGTTTGTCGTGTTGAGAATTTGCGAACACTGATCCAGGGAGCCAGTAGCTTCCTTGACCATTGTAATGTTGGGGAGTTCTGACAATCGAGCGATGGTTTCTGGCTCAATGTTTTTCGCAGAGCGACCGGGAATATTGTAAACACAATGAGGGATGCCGACTTCTTCAGCGATTGCCTTAAAGTGCTCGTAAAAACCCCGTTGAGTCGGCTTGTTGTAGTAGGGGGCGACTTGGAGGGATGCGTCGGCACCTTCTTTGGCGGCGCGTTTTGTCAATCGCAGGGCTTCCGCGGTGCTGTTGCTACCGGTTCCGGCCATAACTTTGCATCGTCCTGCAGCTAGCTGGATGACTTCGCCGATGACTCGTTCGTGCTCGTCATGGCTCAGTGTTGGGGACTCGCCGGTGGTTCCGACGGGCACCAAAAAATTTGTACCGGAGGATATCTGGAATTCGATTTGCTTCTTCAGGGTTTCGACATCCAAAGCACCGTTACGAAAAGGTGTCACGATCGCAACACCAACTCCAGCAAAATCACTACCTTTTCGATTAGTCATTATTATTCCAGCTCCGGATTACAAATAGCCCCGAGTACTTTTCAGAGCGAATAGTGTAGAGATCCTTGGCATTTTGAACACCCGTTTTGAAAAACTCCATCGAGGTCTGGGCTGGGGGGATTTTCGCAGGGGAGTTTCAGAGGGTTTTACGACGCATGAACAGGGGGCTACCAGCGGTGATGAACGCTTGGGCGTATCTTTTTGTTATAAAGTTCAGCGATGGAGTCCATTGTCGAGGTCGGTAGAGAATCAACGTCGCTGGTCTTTGCCGTTTCGGCAATTTGCTCGGGTTTTCGAGCGCCAGGGATAACGCAACTAACTGCTGGATGCATGAGTATCCACTTTAGTGCCAGTTGGCTGAGTGACGTTTCGGGTGAGGTTAGTTTCTTGAGTTCCTCAACAGATTCTAAGGCAAGATCAAAATCGACCCCAGAAAACGTTTCACCTTGGTCGAACTGTTGTCCAAGGCGATTAAAGTTCCGATGATCATCGGCGGCAAATTGGGATTCGCGATTCAGTTTGCCGGTTAGCAGGCCTGATGCCAGGGGGACGCGGGCGAGAATGCCGACGGAACGTTGTTGAGCCAGTTGAAAAAGAAGTTCGGCCGGGCGTTGCCTGAAGATGTTGAAGATGATCTGAACGGTCTGCAGATTCGGGTATTCCATCGCCTTGATCGCTTGTTCCACCTTTTCGACGCTAACTCCGAAATATCGAATTATGCCCGCGGCGACAAACTCTTCGAGCCAATCGAAGACTTGAGGGGTGTAATAAAGTTCGGTTGGAGGGCAGTGCAGTTGTACCAAGTCAATAGTGTCGCACTCTAGGTTTTTGCGGCTGCGATCAAGCCACGCTAGAAGATTTTCTTTGCTGTACCCCTCGACATTTTGGAAAGGTAAGCGGCGTCCTGCCTTGGTCGCGATAATGATTTCAGATTCAGGGCGTTCTCGTTTGAGTTGAGCCAGCAAGCGTTCGCTGTGTCCGTCGCCATAGACATCGGCTGTATCGAAGAAGTTGATTCCGAGGTCGAGCGCTTTGTGAAGGGTTGCGATAGACTGCTTGTCATCAATCGCTCCCCAAGAGCCTCCTATCGCCCAGGCTCCAAAGGATATCTCTGAAACATTCCAAGGGGTTTTGCCAAGCTTTCGATATTTCACTTTTTCTACCTAAGACGCTCGTTGTTGAGAGGAATTCGCATGCTTTTCGAATGATAACACAAGTCAATTTGACATCGAATCTCAACTACGAAAGATTTCTTCGGCATTCTCCCAATGCATGGTCAATCGAGCTTGAAATTGAGTGCCATAACGTCAATACTTCCCCATGAGAACAATAGCTTTATCACACGAAATCAGGAAATAATGCAATGAGCAATCAAGCCATCATTGATCATCTCAACGAAATTTTGAAACATGAGTGGACCGGGGTCGCGCAGTATTCTCAGGCCTCTTTTATCATCGAGGGGCCATGGAGAGAAGTTTACGCTGAGAAGTTTGAGGAGGACGCTAAGGAGTCGTTCAAGCATGCTAACTTGATCGGCAACAAAATTGTCGCTCTCGGCGGCGTACCAGTCGCCCAGAGAAACGAGATCAAGCAATCCAAGGACTTGACCGAAGTGTTGCAAAACAGTCTTGCATTCGAATCCAAAGCCGTGGAAATGTATACCAAGGCGTTGGAATTGGCAGAGGGTAATCGCCCGTTGGTGGTGTTCTTGGAGGACATTCTTTTGGACGAGCAAGAGGGGGTCGAGGAGTACACCAAGCTGTTGCGAAATAGCCAAGCGGTTGTTCAAGCGTCGACCGCCAGGAAATCTGGCTAAGCCGTTTTGCAACCTAGGTTTAGTTCAGGTTGGCGGTCGGTTGGATTTTGAAAATTCTAAACGAGGGACGTGTTATTCAGTAGCATGTCCCTTTTTTCGTCTCTAGAATGCACGCGTCTCACTCATGAGATTATCATTATGTTCTCACCGCAATCCCTCGGTAAAACTCGGTACGAAATGTCCATTCGATTGAGCTGTTCAAAATGTTTCGTGGTCATAGCTTTCGTCTCGGCTATCACATCAGGGCAAGTGAATCGTTCCGGAGCGGCTGATCCGAAGTTCCGCGTGACTCTTTCAGATAAGGTCGCTGCAAAGTCAATTACCGGTCGATTGTTCGTGTTTGCGACCACGAGCGGACAGAGAGTTCCGATGCAGGGACCGAATTGGTTTAGCCCGGAGCCGTTTGCTGCAATTGAGGTTACAGGTATGAAGCCTGGAGACACTGTAGAATTGAATGGTTCGGCCGATTCCTTTCCGGTCGAGATCGCAAAATGGCCTGCGAAAAAGTATCGCCTACAAGCGGTGTTAGATCACGACTTTGATTATCCACCACCGCACCAGGGGCCGGGTAACTTTTACAGTGACATCGTGAGTTGGGATTCAGCGACCAGTGACTTGGTTACCTTAGAGCTAACGCAAATCGTTCCGGATGTTGAGTATAAGGATACGGAGCGGGTCAAGTTTGTTCAGAGGCGTAGTGAGATGCTTTCGGATTATCTCAAGCGAGATGTGATCGACCGTGCGGCTGTTATTCTTCCTGCATCTTACGAAACGTCTCCTGATCGAAGATATCCAGTCTATTATGAGGTTACTGGCTTTGGGGGGACATTGCGAGGGATGGGGAGGGATCCCAATCCTAGACGGGCTCCGAGCGACGTTGAGTTTATACAGGTCATGTTAACAGGTGAGTGCAAGTATGGGCACCACGTTTATGCAAACAGCGAGACCAATGGCCCTCGTGGAGATGCGTTAGTCAAGGAGTTGATTCCGCATATCGATAGTTCGTTTCGAACTATTGCGGACCCGCAAGCCAGGTTTGTGGGGGGGCATAGCAGCGGAGGTTGGGCAAGTCTTTGGCTGCAGGTCAGTTATCCGGAAACATTTGGCGGCGTTTTCAGCACTTCACCAGACCCTGTTGATTTTCGTGATTTCCAGGGGACCGATTTGTATGCATTCCCGATTCAGAGTGTTTATGCGGATCCCGATGGAAATCGAAGACCATTGGCCAGGCAGGGGGAAAAGGTCATGCTCTGGTACGATGATTTTTGCAAGATGGATCAAGTGTTAGGGCGGGGAGGGCAAATGCGTTCGTTTGACGCAGTGTTCAGTCCAAAAGACGAAACAGGCGAGCCAAGGAGAGCGTGGGATCCCAAGACCGGATTGGTAAACAACGAAGTCGTTTCTTACTGGAAGAAGTATGACATAAGCATGAAAATCGCAGACAATTGGGACTCCCTAAAGCCGTTGCTGGCAGGAAAACTCCACATTGCGATGGGTGATCTCGACACTTTTTATCTCGAGGGGGCCACAATGAAGCTGGCGAATCGACTCAAGGAACTCGGCAGTGATGCCAAGATCGAGATCGTGCCGGGAGCTGGTCATGGTCTTCCGCAGGGCGTTATGCGAAAAATGCGAGAGGCAATGAAAGAGAAATACCTTGAAAATTTTGAGCCCGACGGAACGCCAAAAAAATAAATCGGTCTGGAGTTCGCCCCAAGTCCTCGTAGCCCATGGATTTGGCTCGTTGGTGTTCTGGGCGACTGTTGGGGAAGCCTTGGGGCAGATCACGCGTTCGGCTGCGGTCGGCGGGTCGATAGCCGGGAGTCAGTGAGGTGGGCCACGAAATCAAATCGGAAAAGGAATCTTAATCCCTCGCAAATATGGGGTTAGGGGGCTTTTGAAGTGGACGATACCCGGGGATTTAGCCTATAACAGTAGGACTCTCGTAAAGAACGGTACATTTTCCGCCGTTCTGTGTGCAGGACACTTTGTAAACTGGGAGAGCGGGCGGCTGGGGGCTTTATTAATTTTATGGCAAAGAACGAAGAAGCATTTGAAGTAGAGGGGACTGTTACCCAAGCATTGGCGAACACTCGCTTTCGTGTCCAGCTGGAGACTGGAACCGAGGTGCTGGCTCACGTGGCCGGAAAGATGCGTAAAAACTTTATTCGGATTGTTCCCGGTGACAAAGTTCGAGTCGAGTTGTCGCCTTATGACCTTACCAAGGGTCGAATCGTCTTCCGGGAAAGATAATCTCGGAGCGGCTCTGCTTTCTCGAACCGCATTGTTTTGATAAAGTGCTTTCTGCGGAGGGCCAAATTTTTTTTCAGGCCTGTGTCACGTCTATTATTTCTTCCGAGGCCTCTATGCATGACGGGAACCTCTGCTAGTCATTAGCACCCATATCTGCCAAATTCTGCTCAGATCCGCCGGATCGGCTCGCAACTTTATCTGGAAAACTATAAGATTTTCACATCGCTATCTGACCGATTTGTGTCGGAGGGCGTTTTTTGTGCCAAGAATCGTATTACAACTGCGAATTGTTTCGGTTGTTTTACAGTTAGGGTGCTGAAAACTGCTGTCGATTTATTCCTGTTTTGCTCGAGGAGATGTTTTACTAGTATGAAGTGGTCCATTCGTTCCAAGATCGCGGCGATGACATTTGCCGCTACCCCTTTCGCGATGGCAGTAGACACAAGAGCGGATGACTCCGACAAATCTGTGGTCACAGTTGCTATTGCTCCTTTTGATACCATGGTCCCCAACATTCAGCATCTTGCTCGCCTAGGTGGCGGTGGCATGGCAGCTGGAACGGTTAAGACCGCACTGACGCAGTACACTGCCGGTATTGATACAAGCCGTCCTGTAGGCGTGTTCGTAGAGCTCGATGACAGCGGTAATCCTGCTCCCGTTGCTGCTCTTCCATTGAAGGATTTGGAAGAGTTTTTCGGTCAGTTGGCAATTTTCGGCGAGCCACAAGACCTGGGCGACGGATTGTACGAGATGAATGTTGGGAATTCGATCTACATGAAGAACGCTGGTGAATGGCTTCTCGTCGGTCAAACAGAAGACGCTGTTCTCAACTTTGATATCTCAGCAACCAAGACGCTTAAGACCTTGGTAGCTAAGTATGATCTCCTCATCGATTTGCACCCACAGAACATTCCTGAGCCTCTTGTGGAAATGTTGATGGGCCAATTTGAAGCCGGTATGCAGCAGGGCATGGCGGATATGGATGAAGAGCAAGCAGAAGCGGCTATGGAGAATGCCGAGCAAGTTAAGGCTCAAATTCAAGAAGCGATCGACAGCACGGAAAGCTTGAAGATCGGTTTGGCCGTTAATAAGGCAGAATCGAAAACCACGTTGGACATTGGTACTCGTTTCGTCGAAGGCTCGAAGCTCGCTTTGAATCTTGGCAAGATGAAGGGAGCCAAAGCGACGCTCGGGGGAGTGCCTCAAGACACTTCGATGATGATGCTGCAATCTTTGCAACTTGTCGCTGCAGAAGACATCGATCAAATCGAGACCAGTATGGAAGCGGGTGTTGCTGCGGCTCTCGAACAAATTGACAACGAAGTTGCTGCGGAAAAGGCGGAGAACTATCTGAACAAGCTTGTCGGGCTTTTCCTTGAGACTGCTAAGAAAGGTCAACTGGAAACAGCTGTTGACGTCACAACCTCGCCAAACTTGAACATCGCTGCAGCATTCACTGTGGCGGATGGAAAGAGCGTCGAGGCGCTAGCTGCTGAAGCCGCAACGGATCTAGAGGCTGTTGGTGAGCAAGTTAGTTTGAAGGTCAATACGGGCAAGCACGCTGGAGCGAATTTGCACCAATTATCAATCGCTCTTCCACCAGATGCAGACGAGAAGGCAGTGGCTATTTTCGGCGAAAAGGTAACCGCAACACTCGCTACGACTCCGACCGCCGTTTTTGTCGCTGTTGGCAAGGACAGCGAAAAGATGGTGAAGCAAGTTGTCGATCGAGCCGTTGCCAAGCCATCAGCTCCTGGCGAAGCGCTCAAGATGCGATTCTCGCTTGGTCAACTATTGGCCTTCATGAAGTCTATTGAAACCAATCCAGGACTCGATGCTGCTGTGGAAGTTACATCGACTGGCAAGGATCAGATCATGATCGATTCTAAGATGGGCGACCGAGAATCTGTTGTACGCGTGACACTGGAAGACAACGTAATCAAAGCCGTGTCTGCGGCTGGAACCGCGTCTCGCAGTGGCGGTTTTTAAATCTGGACAAGATTCTTTGTTGAGATTCAAAGAGTCCTAAGCCAATCTATGACAAACGGGGAGTCAATGACTTCCCGTTTTTTATTGGTGGACCTGGCTTTTAGGGAACCACGTGCCCGTTACAGAGCATTAGCGACTCCAGCCAATCTCGCCATTGTCGAATAGACACGACATCCATCAGCGGAACGCTCAAGGGGGCGAGGGCGATTTGATCGTTTCCGGCAGGCCATGCTACTGTACCGCTCCAGAGACCGCTCTCATCGATGTCGACTCGCAATTGTAATGGGTCTGCTGCGGCTCGGTTCGTAAAGCATTGTTGAAGATCGACACTACCAAGTCGATTCCACGTGAACGCGTTAATACGCGAGCCCTCGACAAATTGAAGAACAGGCTGCCGCCGTCCATCTTTGGAGAATCGAAGCGTTTTGCTCAAGTTAGCAGGTAGGGGGTGATCTCGGCTAATTAAGACGCGAGGGGGAGGTAATTGTGAGGATTCGTCTTGAATGATTACGCCGATGTCATAGCTAGCAGAGCTAATAGCATGAGGGACATCGCTCTTAGCCGGTGGCATCAAATAGTGGCTTTGCACAGCCGCACCGCGAGCCAGATCCGCAGAAGAAAAATCGCTGATCATGGCCTGCTTCCCGACGATTGATTGGATTTCGCTCCTGATGGCGGGTATCCAGCTAGCGGCCCCTCCCAAGAGGACGGAATCGATTGTCTTCGGGTCGGTATTCGTACGTTCGAGCAACCGCTTAGTGAAATTACCACAGTCAAAAACCAAGTCTTCCACCCAGTCAGCTAGGTTGTCTCGTTCGAGCTTATTTTCGAATCTTTCACCATCGACCTCAACGATAAACGGAACGCTCGATACAAACCTTAGTTTTTCGAAAGCGCGTTCCAAGGTCCTTTGAATACGCGACGCGATCTGCCTGTCGTCGCGAATGCTGCGCCCAAATTTTTGTTCAATCAGCATTGCAACCTTTTTCGCCGCTCGATCATGCCAGCGCACAAAGCCTCTTCGCCAATCTCCTTCCGCTGCATGCAATTGAATCTCGTCTCCGTTAACTCTTACTAGCGCGGATTCGCATGCGGCACCGTTGAGCATGACGACGAGGTGCTTCTTCGCGATATCAGCTCCTGTTCCTTTGGCGAGTCGAACTTCTATTTCGTTATGTGCTAGGGCTGCAGCTACCGGTTTGTCTAGTAATTGTAAAATTTCCACTCCCGCGATGGAGCACGCAACCTTGGTACAAAGTCGATGCATTTGGTCATAACAAGCGGGGACCGTGACGACCGCATGGGATGCGTTCGGGAGCTCATGCCGCGCTGCGACCATCATTTGTCTCACAATACACGCGACGAGAACCTCCGGTGGCACCTGCCTGCCTCCAAAGGGGCGTTCGAGAAGAGGCAATCCGTACCATCTCTGCATCCCATGGAAGATACATTCCGGTTTTTGAACCCGCAAATCGACAGCCTGTGACCCTACCGCAATACTTTCGCCGTCGCTGTAAAGTACATTTCGCGTTTTCGTTGACTCGCCATCGACTCGAACTTCTTCAATTTTGTGCTCGCGATTTACGTAACTGACACGGGAGTGCAGCATACCCAATTCAATACCGACGGCAGCATAAGATTTTTGCGAGGTCGAGTTAGGACCGAAACTCGTTGGGCGAACCGGAGTCACGCGATTCGGAGCTGCGGGCGTTCTGGGCTGTGCGACCGTTGAACGATCAAGAAGATTTAGCTTAATGAGTTTTTCCGTTAGTTCATGCGCTGAAGAAAGTCTGTTTTGTGGATTCTTCGCAACGAGAGACTGAAAAATCGAATCCAATCTTAGATCGACATCGTTTCGAACCTCATACAGAGCTGGAGGTTTCCGGTGGACCTGCGCGAGAGCTGTTTGTACGAGTTCTCCTTGGAACATCGGTCGTCCTGTTAGCAAGTAAAAAATTGAAGCTCCTAACGAGTAGAGATCGCTTCGGTGATCTACTTTGTTTGGTTCATTGATTTGTTCGGGGGACATGAATTCGACCGTTCCAATGATTTGGGACGATTCTGTCTTGTTCGGTTGTTCCTTCTTGTCGCGAAGCACAGCAAGTCCAAAATCTAGGATTTTGAGTACTCCCTGTGGAGTCATCATCATATTACTCGGTTTGATGTCTCGGTGTACGATACCTTGGTTGTGCGCGTACTCGAGAGCTGAAGCTGCTTGAACGAGTATATCAACGACCTCTTTTGTCGAGAGAGGTCCGTTTTGGGCCACTCTAGCCGATAATAGATCTCCCCGGATTAATTCCATAACCAAAAAGTGAACCGATATATCCCCGACTTTATAGCAGCCCGCATCAAATGCGGTAACTATATTTGGGTGCATCAACTTGGCTGTCGCTCGTACCTCAGAATAAAAGCGATCGATCGATTCGGGATCGGCCGACAGATATCTCGGTAGGATTTTAAGAGCAACCTCCCTGTCCATCGTTCGATGGCGCGCTTTAAAGACTTGCCCCATCCCCCCCGCGCCGAGTTTCCCCTCGACAAGGTATTCTCCAAAGACAGGAAGCCTCGTTTCACTATCTTTCTGAAGACGTTGAAGATAGACCTGCGATTCCTCTTCTGCATCTTGTTTTAAATCGAAAGCTCCCTCGTCCTGGGAGTTCAAATTGATAGGTCCTGTCGCCATAGGCCGATTCGGTTGAGGGGGATTCGATTCGGACTGCATGAAAATTGGAGAGGGAAAGGGTGCGAATAGGTCAGACCTCCGTGCCTTGGATTTTCTTCAATTACATCATAGGTACATGGGTTCATGCACTGCAATTTGTCTCGAAGGAATCGAGCAGAAATCCCGCCCTTTTTCAGTAAAATCCGCATCTCCCGACCTAGGACGTTTGGTGTCTCTAGGAAACCGGCAAGCCGACTTAGGGTTTTGCGGATTCTGGCGACTGTAGCATTTGCAGATCGTGATCGACCATGATACGGGCTAATTCTTTAAGGGGCGTCTTCGCTTCCCAGCCTAGTTTCTGCTTGGCTTTACTGGAATCGCCGAGCAGCCCGGTAGGATCGGCTGGTCGATTGAAGCGAGGGTCTACGCTGTAGAACTGTCGCCAATCTAGATCTAGGTAAGAAAAAACGTGCTCCATGAATTCCCGAACCGAATGAGTTCTGCCGGTCGCCAATACAAAATCCTCAGGGACCGGTTGCTGGAGCATCAGCCACATTGCCTCGACGAATTCTTTGGCATATCCCCAATCTCGTTCGGCATCGAGATTTCCCATGACAAGTTCATTCTGAAGCCCTTTTTTAATTTTGGCTGCCCCCAGGGTGATCTTTCGCGTCACAAAGTTCTCGGATCGTCTAGGGCTCTCATGGTTGTAGCAAATGGCATTGCAAAAAAATAAGTTAAAGGACTCTCGGTAGACTTTAACGAGCTGAGTTGCAAAGGCCTTTGCGCAACCATACGGCGAATTTGGATTCATCGGAGTTGATTCATTTTGAGGCGTTATCGACGGAGTGCCAAAGATTTCTCGGCTGCTCGCGTGCAAGAATCTTGGCGGCTTGGGTTGATCGCGAAGTATCTCCATGATCTGCAGTGTGCCGATCGCGGTTAACTCACAGGTGCTTTCCGGAATTTCGAAGCTTAACCCAACGTGCGACTGACCCGCCAAATGATAGAACTCGGCGGGCTGCGTTTTTTGCACGATCCGTCTTATCGAGGTGACATCAGAGAGATCCGCATAATGTAGAAACAGACTTTTTCCATAGATCTGCGGGTCGTTGTACTGGCGACTGAGTCGTGGTCTATCGAGCGAACTGCTGCGCCGAACTATTCCGTGAACGGTGTAGCCTTTGGATAAGAGCAGCTCGCAAAGATATGATCCGTCTTGACCAGTAATGCCCGTTATCAAGGCGACCGGCGAATTATCGGTAGATGTCATCGATCCTTTTGCTTTTCTACGAGTTCAGTCCGAAAGCTTTTTCCATCTGCTTTCTCACAATAGTAAGTCGATCTAAGTCGCCGCCTCCCACCTCGGCGGTGGCCCACCCGGAGAACTGAATATCTTCAAGCCCCTTGCGAACTTCATCCCAGGGTAAATCATCTTCTTCGGATGTTATATCGACAAATTTATTTTTTGCCCGACTAAATCCTTTGACATCCAATTTCACGGCTCGTCGACCGAACGCATTGAGCCAAGCTCTCGGTTGACCATACTTCCAGTGGTTGCCAATGTCGTAATACATGCCTACCCAGGCGCTGTTAAAAGAATCCACGAACTCCACGAAACGATCTGGTGTCTGTTCTGGTGGATTGTCATGATCATAATGCATCCTGTTCCAGACATTTTCGAAAAGAATGGGCTGCCCCAACGACGCTGCTAACGGTATTAGTTTGCGAATCTCTTCGCGAGCTCTATCGTCGCATTCTTTTGGTGTGCCATCCGCTCCCACTCCTATCACGATGAGGACACCGGATCCTCCAATGGCATGAGCCACTCTTAAGCAATGGCTTATGTTGGCGACACCCTTCGCCCGAACAGCGGGGTCTTTGTTGGTGAGGGTGTCACGCCAGTGGTCATGATTGATTGCGTTGTGGCAGAATACGCCAGATTCGATTGCGGCGGCACGAGCCTGCTCCACAGTAAACTGTCCCGCTTCGTCAAAGTCCACTCCGTCAAAACCAGCCGCTTTGGCTAGCTGTAAACGCTCGACGATAGAAAGCTTCTTACCTTGGCTCTCCTTCGTGATCATAGTCAATTTGCACGAAAGAAGAACCTTCTTGCCCTCGGATGGCGGTGACGGAAGCGAGTCCCGTTCTGCGGTTGTCAATCCGTTGGATGCCGTCCCAACTGTGGCAGTACCGGTCATCGCAATCGTGGCTAACGCAGCAGATGAAAGGGTAAATGATCGGCGATCAAGTTTGGCTTTTTGTGTCATCGGTAAGGACTCTTAAGTGGGGAGGGAAACCTCGGGAGAAACGCTTCTGAACTCGACGGTTGGATACCTTTAAGCTTGCCGAGAGTGCTTCAGCAAAACTCTGTTTCGGTTTCCTGAGTGGTTGTCGAATTCCATTACAGGTACCGATTGTAACGTTTAGGCTAAGAATTTGGGGGCCGTATTCGTCTCGATCCACGAAAGGGAATGGTTTTCACAGAGCGCACCTTTTTTCGTCCTACCATAGACCGCCTACAGGTCCTCCGAGATTTGGGAATCGGAAATATCGATCCCTAAAAAAACGCATGTAGTACTTGATGCACTTTCCCAGGATTCGAATGTCAATCGCGAACGTTGTTCTACAAATCGAAAAACTCTTGGCAGATGAGCCAGCAGACCGAATATTGCTCGTCGCAAAAGTCCTTTGCTCTGGCAACGCTGACGTGGCCGCTATCTCTGTATCCCATCAACAGGTACGAAACGCGCTTTCGCGAATTCAATCACTCGATGAACAGCTCGTTGCAGCAGCCAGGGATTTAGATAATCTCGCTTGCGAAACTCCACTTGAATTCGAGCCCGCGCAAGTGTGGACCTTGATTCGAACCATCAAGGTCCAAAGCCAAATGTTAGGGTTGGTCTACTATCCCACCACCGATCAGACTTCGTGTAGCGGCTCGGTAGCATCTCCAAATTGATTGGCCACCAAACCTGCCTTGTTCATCATGCTCAAATACAGCCTGCACATTTGCCGGTTTTCTTGTCCGGAGTAATCGAGTACGCGTCCACCCTGAATAGTTCCACCTCCGCCACCAAGCAGGATCACGGGCAGTCTTCCTGCTTCATGGTGACCGTTTAGCATGCTCGAGCAGAACAAAATCATCGAGTTATCCAACAATGTGCGTTCACCTTCTTCGATTGCATTCATTCTGTTCGCAATATAGGCAACCTGCTCCAAAAAGAATTGATTGACTTTTAGCCAGTCTTCGGTGTCGGAATGCGAAAGCAAATGGTGGATCATGTAATCCACTCCCAGGTTGGGAAACCGCAATGACGAGTGATCATTATTCAATTTGAGGCTGCATACGCGGGTGGTATCAGTTTGAAAGCCCAGCACTAGTATGTCGCACATGAGTCGCATGTGTTCTGCAATGTCTTGTGGTATTCCATCTTGTGGCCGAACTAGTGAGCTTTTGTCGAAGGTTGGTTTCCAGCCTTGTAATTCACCTCGCTCGCCTGCTTTGGATATTCTTGACTCAACGTCCCGCACGGAATCGAGAAACTCATCCAGTTTGCGCTGATCCGTTTTGCTGATCTCTCTTCTCAAATCATTTGCATCCTCAAGCACTGCATCTAAAACGCTCTTGTCGGCGCGCGAAACTTCGTCCTTGAACAACCGGTCAAAGGCTAGTGCTGGATAAAGCTCCAGCGGAGTCGGGGTAGTCGGAGAGCTCCAGGAAATGTGCGAGCTGTAGAGCATCGAATAGTTCTTGTGAACGGATTGATTCGATTTTTCGCAACCGAGTACCAAACTTGACACTTTCGTCGCCCTCCCCTGATGCTGAGCAATCAGCTGGTCAAAGCTAGTGCCGGATCGTATTTCACCCCCTGATGCGAGTGGCGCACCGGAGAGCAAGTTGCCTGTTTGAGAACTGTGGATGTTTCCCTTCAGTGCCTCTGCGTTGTAAAGACCACTGATAAACAACATCTTGTTCTTTACATTGTTTAATGGTGACAGAACTCGTCCTAATTCGAATTGATCACCTGACCCTTTGGCCCACCATTCTTGATTGTGAAAGCCATTACCAGAAAACAAAACGGCAGTTCTGATCGGTGGAGCCGATTGGACGGATCGACTCTGTTCATTGGCCCACAGCGATACCGATTCCAAAAACGGTAGGGCCATGGTCACCCCAACTCCCCGCAGCATCGTTCGTCTCGTAAAAGACCTCTGCGCCGGAGTCGATTTGTTTTCAGGGCAATAGTTTTGGATTCTATTCATGTTTTTCACCCGCGTCTTGAATTTGATCGTCCGTCCTAACGAACCTGAATTGCTGACTCTCTAGGATCTTGTTGAAAGCAGCGCTGATTCGATACTCGTTTTCTTTCAAGCTTTGTTCCATCTCATCGATGAGTGATTGATCGGAAAGTTGTACCGCTCTACCCAAAGAGTATCCCAAAAGCTTTTTACAGAACTGCTTAGTAAATTCGTCTCTTCTTTGTTGAAGTAGATACTCCCGCAAACCCAACCAGCCCTCTATTCTGGTTCCGTCTGGCAAGCTGGTCGCTGTGTCGTATTGCTTCGAATCGCGACGGCGACCAATGGCATCAAAGCCCTCCCAAGCAAATCCAATGGGATCGATTCGAGCGTGACACTTGGCGCATGATGGGTCGCTGCTATGCATTTCGATCAGCTGACGTTCTGTAAGTCCTTGAGGTGCCGTTTCTGGCAGAACAGGAACGTTTTTGGGTGGACGCGGCAGTCTTTCACCCAACAACACTTCGCTAACCCAGTTGCCTCTAAGAATTGGACTGGTTCTCGATGCTCCCGCCTGTTTCGAGAGAACAGATGCCATGGTTAAGACTCCACCACGATCGAATTTAATCGATTGCGGAACTCGTCGCCAATCGGAGAACCCCGGGGCGTCAACCGGTGTAGCTGAATCCCAGTCCAATCCATAATGCTGGGCAAGAGTTGAATCGATAAATGCATAGTCGGCATTTAGAAGATTCAGTAAAGAACAGTCATTACGAAATAGATCGATCCAAAATAATATGCTCTCTTGGTACATAGAATTACGGAGCTCAACAAATTCCGGAAAGCTCTCCGTGCTTTTTTCATCGTGAGTGTCAAACTGATAGACATGTAACCATTGGCAACCAAACTCAGTCGCGATCGATCTGACACCTGAGGATTGCAGGAGTCGACGAGCTTGGTTTTTAAGGACATTGGAGTCACTAAGTGTGCCGTCGGCAGCAAAACTTAGAAGCTCTTCGTCAGGCAATGTGCCAGTGATCATGTAGCTGAGCCGAGTGGCGAGCTCGTAGTCGGATAAAGGTCGAATCGCAATTTCGCCATTTCCTATCTTCCTGATTTCTCCTGTACCTTTTTCGCTCTTATACAAAAATGCAGGTGAGATGAAAATCTTGGTTAGCAAACTTCGTACTGCGGTTTCGTGATCTAAGTCAGACTGTCTCAGCTTGTCATACGCAGCCCGAATTTTTTGTTCTTCTGCCACATGCAAGGGGCGGCGAAAGGCTGTAGAGGCGATACGACACACAGCCTTGAGGTGTTCCGGCTCAGATTGTAAAAGCGTTTTCCGAAACTCCGCGGCGCGATCCATTATAGGTTTCCGAAGCGGCTCAAAGGCGCTGGGGTCTGCATCTTGAGTCGCATATTGCCATAGCTGATCAAATGCATCCACCAATGATAGAGCGTCTCGCGAGACGTAATGCAGTTCGTGCCATAATCGGTCTAGCTCAGATGCTTCCTGGTCGGAAAGCATAAGTCGACAGAGTGCATCGTCTTCTCGGTAATAAAGTGTGAGGGTTACTACCTCATCGACTGGCACAATCTTGTTATAGCAAAGAGCCGCAGGAAACAACTCTCGGAATTCGTCGAAACCCGCTTCGATTTTTTGCCGCGTCTTAGCTACCTTGGAAACAATGATTGGTCTACTCGACACGACTTGATTGACTCCGTCTGTCCAAGTTCCCTTAGTGTTGGTTTCCTTCCACTGGCCAAGTGTCAGCCCTTGGTCGTCGCTCGGACGTTGCATCGTGACGTCCATCTGTACCGATCCTAAAGATTGATCAGAATTGGCGAGTCTACCGAGAACCACAAACTCGGAACCTGCTACAAGGGATGCTGGAACGCGAACTTCTATCGGCTTGCCTGGAGCTTCGACCGAAATATCTTCTGGCGGAATAGAACCATCAAAAAGCTTAGATGTATCGGCCAACACCTTACGCAGGTGATGATTCATCAGCGGGCCGGCAAGTGAAGTCAATTGCTGAATCAAGATGCGATCAGCTGGGGGAAGATCGGTCAAAGATTTCTTGTCTTCTTGGATCGATCGTAACAAATCGGATAGTTGGTTCGAGATTGTTAATCGTTTTTGGCTTTCACTCGCAGCTTGCCACTGAGCGAGTAGCGATCCAGTGGGAATG
This sequence comes from Pirellula sp., assembly GCA_046318795.1. Lineage (GTDB taxonomy): Bacteria > Planctomycetota > Planctomycetia > Pirellulales > Pirellulaceae > JBKCUI01. Next base: position 21,308 of record JBKCTT010000212.1, on the reverse strand, counting down.
GTCGATGTTTCCACTCCGCCCGTGGGTTCCCCAAAGAAATGCCAGACGGCTGGATTGCCAAACGAGTCTTGGTGCGGGTTGCCTTGCAAGATGTTCGGTGATATGTCGGTACTAAGGTCCCATCTGCGACTATTGTTCGATGTATTGTTTTCTGATGACTGTTGGGATTCTTCCACGGTCAATTGGACAGCGGTTGCGTCGCAAGAGTGATTGCCGTCGCGCGGGTTGACCACCAAACAGATTACGTCATGTTTTGAAATAAAGATGGGGCTGGAAATTTCGAACGGATGTAACGTTGGGCCCTGAGCGATTCCGCTTGCAAGATTTTGAACAGTAGAATTGCGTCTGAGTTGCAGCGACCATTGAACGCCATTGCCACACTCCGGATGAGCGTGCTGAACGGCTCCTTTAATTGTAAAAGATCGGCTTTCGGGACATTCCCAGCCCACAACGACTTGTACCGATGGGGCTGGGTGAACCACCAAGCTGTTAGGGGCTAAATTGCCTGGAATTCGAACATGTTCGGATGATGAGTTCGCGATTACGCTTAGAGCGTCTGCTCCGGACCAGCCGGAAACAAAGTCATGCCCCGAAATTCGCTCAAGCCTTTGAGTTAAGTGTCCTTTAATATTATGCGTGTTTGCAGTTTGCAATCCTAAGTATTCAAACCAAGCCTGTAATACGTCTTCGTCACATTCAAATTGTTTGGCTAGATCATTGAGCGCGACAGGCGTCGATTGACTGAACGCCCAGTCTGCGGCTGCAAACGCTGATTTGCTCTGCCGAAGCAACTTGGTATTGATTGTTTTCAAATAGGGGACCACGACGCGACAATCTCGTAGCAAAAGATCTGGTCGGCCTGGTAGAACAAATCGCGGGCGTTCCCAGATGCTTGCGTCTTCGTTGGAGTCGTCTCCCGCATTGGTAGTCGATAGATAGAACACGACTTCACTGTCTAGTAGGTTCTCCGACTGCGTTGCAGTAGAGGGCATTGCAAGCCGAAACTCTTGTGCTGTCGATAAAGGATTAACAGGTTCCATCCAACGGGTTGGTCCATTTTTCTTGCCAATGTGACCTACGCTGGAGAATCTCCACAGAGCCTTTTGCCAATCCTCAATGGAGCGTATTGACTGAGTTAGTGCATTGGGATCATTTGATTTCATTTGGGCTGCAATGCTTGCCATGAGTGGTCCCTTGGGGGCTCGCAATGCACTTACCATCAATTGTAGGTATTTGGAGCTAAGACGGCGTTCGGACGCGATTTCATCGAGAGTCTTGTTCCGTTGGTCAATGTTATCTCGTTCTTCCAGAATCGCTTTGAGGTAGAGAGAAAAAGGGAGCCTTCCTCCATCGTTGGTGTCAAAGACGACCCCTTGCAAGTTCACTTGAGTCGCGCCGGTTTTTGCAGAATATTTGGCGTACAGAGAACGAATTTGCTCGAGAACTTCCTCGGTCCAATCTCTGGGTGATCTTGATGAAGAAAATCGGATACCATCGGGAAGCAATACTGCATGTTGAGACAGATCTCGCCCTGCATCTAAGTATTTAGTTAGCATCGCGGGTGTCATGCTGAGAGCATTGCCAGCGTTGGTGAAGCCTTCGCCAGCGGCTCCATCAACAGGGAATTCTTTGGCTGGGTCTAGCGTGGTGATTCCGGTTAAATCGCGAATGGAGTTCGTATACTCCGCATTATTGAGTCGTCTTAAAACGACAGGTCCCGGATCGCCCGAAAACTTCTCAGCTTCTTCTCTAAGTATCCGTTTTAGAAACAATAGAATTTTCTGACGCTCATTCTCTTTTGGTTGCAACGAATCCGGAGGTGGCATTTGATTTTGTTGCAATGTTTCCAGTGTTCTTTGTGCGAGATCTGTTTTCCGTCTAAGTGACGATAGCGAATCCAGTAAGTTCAGTTCGACATCGGCTTCTGCTGTCTCTCCGGTATGGCAATCGGAGCAATAGGTATTGAGAAGGGTACGAAACGAGGCAAATTCCTCTTCATCATTCGATGCAACGCTAGGTTTGCAACTGGCGAGCATCCAAGTGATGAACAGCAAGAATGCTATTGAAGGTAGATGGCGACCAGACATATTAATCCGCGGAGGGGGAGAGACGGCATAGGCGAAATTCCCATTATACTCGTCAGCGGTCTGAATTTGTTAGAAGATGTGAGCAGTGTCGTATTTTTCGTCTCAAGATGCCAGGGGTAGTCCCCAGAGAACGTTGTTCATTTCCGATTTTGGTAAGCGATGGTAGCCGCCAAGAGGATCGACAAATGGCGCTACGATCGATCTATTAGATTCTTGTAGATCGATTCTGGTGTGACCACTATTTAAAAGCCGAATGATTGGTTTCACGGGTGTATCCGTGTTGGATCGAATAACCACGGCTTTGGTATCGTCGTCGAGGACCACGACCGAGCCAATTGGGAATACGGACATACTTTTAATCATGGCCTGCACGGCCTTCGGGCAAAACTTACCTCTCGACGCATTGGCTATAAGATAAATAAGCGCGTCAGAATGCACCAATCGTTTGTGATACCTGGAGTCGATCAATGCGAGATAGGTATCAGCCGCGTTCAAGATGGAGGCTTCGTATTTGGTTTCGCTAATCCTCAGGCCCATCGGAAACCCCGAACCATCGGCATTCTCGTGGACTTGAGAAATGATTTCAAGGGTTCTCTCCGATATGCCTGGCGATCGTCGCAAAAGGTCCATCGAGTCTATCGGATGATTTCGGTATTGTTCGATTTCTTCCTCGGACAGGTTTCCTTGAAACGCTTTCTCATAAAGTTTAGGCGTTCGAGCGAGGCTTGAGTCATGTAAAAGAGCAGCTACGCCTACCGCGATAGCGAAGCTTTCGCTTTGGCCTTGTGTAAGAGCCGTCGATATGGCCAATAGCGAGAAGCGAGCGGCTCTCAGGCTCATGGCTTGGATGGTATCCGATTCCGTTGTTCCCTCGTGAGTTACGAGCTTTGACAGCGTCGCAGCAACATCCTTGGAAGCGCATTCCACGAACTTTTTCGAGCCAGCTTCGAGTACCTTTCCGTCTAACGGTCTGTCCTGCAAGAGTAATGAAATGGAATCTTGGACTAAGCTTTGAGTACTTTCGATCGATTGATTTAGTTCCGTCAACAGTGCGGGGTCAAATGATTCCGCCAGGAGGTTTTTAATTCGGTCTGGGGACGCCTCACTGCGCCCTCTAATAGAAACAGATTCAATGCCGCTGGATAGCAGTCGTTCCTTTAAACGCTCGCTGATAGGCATCCCCGCTTTGTGGAGGATATTGCCGGTTGCGTCGAGTAAGTCGAAGCTAATGACCGTTCCGATTGGGAGATCTTTTGTACTGATTACCCAGGTTTGCTCGTCCATGGTGAATCCAGGCTGGCGATGATATCAATTTGAAGAAGTAGTCGTTCGCGCGGCATTGATTGTATCGCAAGCGGATTTAACATTCATTCACCAAAACGAACAAATTGCGGCAATCACCCTTTTGGTGTGATCAATTATCGCTGAGTCACAAATCCTAATGACAAATCATCATGTTCAAGCCTCTCTCGACCCATGTAAATCTTTGAGGATTGAATCGCATGCGCTGGTTACGTCGTTGACGGTAATCGACAGGATCGGTTCACAATTGGTCCGTCGTTCCGACTTGCGGTCTGCGGGAAGTCTGTATTTCTGAATAGCCCGGTGCCTCGGACCGAGGGGACCGGTCCGTTCGATTGGCATGGGACCGATCATTCCAACAGTCGGCGTATCGACAGCAACCGACAAATGCATGGGGCCCGTATCCGAACCCACGAAGATCTTTGCGCCACGAATAATACTTCTTAACTGCTTTAGGGTGCAGACGGGTCCAGTCACAGACTCTGCTGAACAGTGTTTTTGAACTGTTTCTGCTATGGCTCGTTCCTCGTCACCATTCCAGAGGATTACAGGTAACAATCCCCATTTTTCGGCGAGATGCGAAGCGACTGCTCCGTAACGCTCCGCGGGCCAAAGTCTACTGATCCATCGCGCTCCGACGTTAATCAACGCGTACTGTTTTCCACTCCATTCGGTCGCTCGAATATGGTTAAGAAACTCCGTGTCGACCGCATGCTCGGGTAATCTAAATTCGACCCGCTGGTCATCTATCCCCAGTGGAGAGAGAATTTCGAGTCCTCTGAGAACCAGGTGGGATTGCTTGGGGGTAACGATTTGATTGTTGACCCAACAACTGAATTCTCTGCCATCATAGTCTCCTTTAGCGAATCCTAGTCTCGTCTCCGCACGTGTGAAGTACGCTAAGAGCGAACTCTTGGCCAACCCCTGTAAGTCGATGGTAACATCGGGCCCCCATTGTCTGAGTTCCTTAGCAAGCTTGAAGAACTCTCTCGGGGATCGAAACGCTGCTTTGGAGGTGACGAACAGATCATCCAGATCAGCATGGCCTTCCAGTAGTTGCGCTCCTTGTGCTTCGACGACCCAGCCAATACGCGTCTCGGGGAATTTTCTACGGAGCGCACATAGAGCCGGCACGCTTAAGACAACATCGCCTATGGATGAGAGACGGACGATTAGGATCCGCTTTGGTGTCGGATTTTTTGAACCTACGCCCATGTCCATCACGTCAGATCGATCAACCAGCTAAAGGGAATGTAAGTGCAATAATGGATAGGGCAGCGGTAAAACTAACCACGACTTAAAACCTTGATGAGGGGATCGGAATCCTTCGCAGCTTCTTTGGCGGTGCCACACTACTTTGGCGTTGCCACGGAGGGAAATTTGGCGTTGCCACAGAGGGAAAGACTAGCATTTTAATCTAGGAAAAGGGAGGGGCTACTAGGGCTTTCCACCTTCATAGGCGGTAAATTCTGCCCAAATTGGCAAATTCGAGGAAACTTGCGAAGCTTGATCAAACGACAAGTTGAGCTGACGAAGAAAATCGACCACTCCCGCTTTTCCTGTAAACTCGTCGGTTGCTCGCGTTGGAAACAAGATGTTTCCTGTCATGGCGTCTCCGTTGACGGTGGTAGGAACTCCATCAATGGCAGCAAACATCTCTAGTCCTGGAATCTTGGCCAATTGCTCGTTGGAGGCCATGAATTCGCCGACAAGAAGTATATCGTCTTCGAGCCGCCCATCATTGCGGATACTGCGAACTAGATCAGGCAAAAGTCTCTGTTCTGACTCACCGGACATTGGGTTTAGCCTCACGTTGGCGAGCGTAAAAGTAAAACTCTGTTCTCGCTGTGGGAGAGTTGTTCGAAACCATGCGACGAGGGGTTCATACGTGAGAAGATCCTGTGGGTCATCTACAGTATAAAGTTGACCTCGATCGGTCTCGATACGCTCGGTGTCGAATAGGAATGCGAACTGTTGTCTCTGCTCTCTACCGACCGGGGGGCCGATCAGAAATTCGTACCTGCGGTCGCTCTGATTAACGCGATCGGTTAACAAGGGCATGAGATCGGTTTGTCGCGAGCTAATATGTTGCAACGCGATTACGTCAAACTGACGAACGATCCGAACAAGCGTTTCCATTACAGGCAGCTTCTGTAGCTTTTGTTCGTTAAATGCATGAAGATTAAAGCTGGCGACTCGAATTCTTGGGGTCGTGGACTTGCTTCCTAACCCCTCTCCTAGTGATTTCGAATCTCCTGTTTGCGATGATCGTGGCTCATTTTTAGTGCTGGCTGCCGTGTGAAAGAGCCCGTTGCTTGTTTCGTTCCAAACTCGTTGAGGCGTGACACGATAGGAGTTAAAGCCCCGTGGTGCAGAGTTGTTCGCATCGCCAAAGCTTGTACCTGATGCATAAGAGGCGTGATCGCTTTGGTTCTCCACACTCGACTTTAAGGACTTCGCAGTCAAGCGAATGTTTTCAAGTCCTGAAATGGAAACGAAATGCGACACAGCCCAGCCTGTTGCCGCCAGTCCGACCAAAGCTATGTATCTTCGTTTGATTCCCAACATAATCCTTCACCCTGCCGCTAGGTACTCCTCTCGGATCGGAGGATGAGCGGGTTGAGATTACGGAAAGATCGAAGTTGGTCCGCTGATCAACGGACCAAATTTAGAATGTTATGGTCGTAATGGTTATGCAACCGACGGCGAGCAGTGGCTTAAGTCAAATCCTATTAAACAGTACGAGATCGGCTCTACATCGGAGGGGTGGACTTAGTATCGCTCGGATCACCTAGAACTATGGTAAACTGTCCGGTGGGGAGCTTTTCGCTTTTCGCGTCCTGGGGATCAATAGCCATATCTTCGAAGAAAGTGGTTACATTGTCGCGCTGGGCCACGTTCAATGACATGTATATGGAGTCTTTGCGATTCTGTGGTTCATTATCTCCAAAGTAGAGTTGGGTTACGAGTTCCTTACGGCCTGGTGATATAACTCGAAAGTGAATGTGGGGGGTTCGTCCGGGGTACTTTCCAGGAAGAATCGTCTTAAAGCGAAACTCCCCTGATTTGCCCGTAGTGACCCGACCCCAGTATTGAAAATTGGGATCGATGGGCCGATCATTCGTATCCCTTGGATGGTTGTATCGTCCCGTCTCGCAGGCTTGCCATACCTCGACGATTGTGTCTCCCAATGCATTTTCATCGTGCCCCATGACGCTGCCGCGAATGGCAATTACCTTGCCCTCGGCAAGAGTGGAACCAGGGCCTTTCCTAGTCAGATCAAAATCGAAGAATTCTTGTTTCTCAATGTCCGGTACGGGGTAAAAAGGTCCCTTAGTTTGCGATGGCGTGAGAATTCGATCGTGTCCTAAACTCCATTTTGGTAGCAAGGAAATGACCCCTGTAGCCGCGGCAGCTTGAATTAAAAAACGTCGATGAGGATTCATATTCTTTTCTCTCTGTCCAGGTTTTGTGAGCTTTTTGTTTCTCGAGGGGCGAAAAGCGAATTCGGCAAATAATCAGATTTTCGATCCCGTGCCCTGGTGATCTTTATCTATCGATTAGGCATTTGATTTAAAACACGCTATTCATGTTACCCAAAATATGCTGGACTTTGTTGATTGTATCGAATAAATAGGTTGAGTTTTCACAATAGACAATTGATGGGTTAGGTAGACTTTCGCGATGGCGTAACATCGTATAGGCTTGTGGGGCGTTTTTCGCTGGCCGGTCTCCTGCTATGCGCCCCGTAACGTCAACTTGTTTATTTACTCAACTCGTTGTGCCAAAGCATGCCCGATATGAGCTTAGGAGCCAATATTCCGAACCCTGTTCTCTCCCTCTCCTGGGAACAAACGGCGATCGCTTTTCAGCGCGAGCGAGCGGCCGAAGGCATGATCCTGGGAGCTGCCGTTGCTGAGTCGCTAGCGATACCCCGAAACGGTGTTTCGAAATGGACGGCGCTGCGCGTGTTTGGGCGGTCACCTCTTCGGTTCCAGTTTATTCCTGGAGTGGCAATTCCGGGGGAGCACACACACGGATTGCTAATGACTCTGCAGGCGATTTTTCAATCGAGAGTGGATCATCGACTGTTTGGCCGATTCCTGAGAAAACGTATAGGGATTTATCGCTCCGTTAGAGTTGTGAGCCATCTCTGGGATTTGTTAGCGACTCGTGGATTAGCCCGGACACAACGGCGTACCGATTACTGCGGAGTTCTTGGCAATCCCCTCGTCAGAGCAGCTGCCGTGAGTTTGCTCGCACAGGGGGCATCTAACGCTAGGCCTTGGTTGGAGCAAAGCAATCAATGCACGACGAGCCTAGAGGTAAGTACTGCGCCATCGCTGCTGATCGCTCAGGCAATGCAAATCGCACAACTATATGAAGCGAATCAGTTAGAGGGGGGAAGTATTCTCCGTTGCCTGATGGAAAGTACAGATTCTGCTGCCATCAGAAGTAAGCTTGAACAATTAGCAGATTATCTTTCTCGACGGTATAGCGTAGCTAAAGTTGCCAAGTTGATGGGTTATCCTGACGGGATACCGAGGGAACTTGAAGTCATTGCTTTGTTGAGTGTCTATTCCTGGGTGCGTCATTCTCATCGCTATCGATTGGTCGTGGAGAGGGCTGTTCTGCTGGGTGGGGAATGTGCGGCCGTAGCGGTTCTTGCAGGGGCTCTATCCGGTGCATCTCTTGGTAAGAAAATGATACCTCCGGAATGGCGCAAGTCCCTCCGCTTGTATCCTTATGATCGCGAGTGGATCGAGAATGTAATCGCTCGGGTTAAAGACTGGCCGCATGGAGTCGAGGACATTCAAGCGGCCCATAGTGAACCATCTTATCCGATCGGTCAATTGATTCGGAACATTGGGATAGGTTGTTTCCAATTGATTCATACCGCCATTCGGATTCCAATGGCGGCCCTTCCTAGATCTAGGGCTAGGAAAGAAAAATCTCTACCTACTCAATCGCAGAAATAAACGATTTTTCTCCGCCTACGACCGGTAGCTTTAGGGTTGTCATCTTGAGATCAAAGGTTATCTCTGTTCCAGGTTCCGGCCAAAGCGTAAAGTCGCGATCACTGGAGAATAGCATTAGTCCTAATTGTTCTCCAGCACCGATGATCTGATCATCCGGTTGAAGCTCGAATTCCATCTCCCGCCACTCGCCAGCCTTTAGTGGTTCGTCTAGCAGCACAGATTTATGATTCTGGGGATCAGCCCAACCACGATTGATGATGTCATCATTGATCGATTTACTATCGGTCCATGGCAGTGATACTAGCCAAACAGAAATATTGGCCGTTGGACGATTGCACTTAATTCTAATTTTGACCGATGGTGTTCCCGATAGGTGGAGCGGTTGTTTTAGCTTAGGTGTCGCAAATAACAACCGATGATTAGACCACTCCACTTTGCTGAGCGTAGGAGCATCAAACGCATAGTTGTCGATGATGGTCCACTCTGATTGTTTGTTCGCAATCTCGGTTCCGTTCATGACCAACTCACCCAGAGCGAATCCTTTGCCCTGCGGCTTCAAAAGAACGGGCTCAGTATCTGGATGTGGGTATGCGTCATAAGGAGTTGGGTCGCGACGATTGGCTGCTTCGCGAACGATCCATGACTGCGGATCCTTTTCCACTCCATTTTCTATGTCATACAAGTACCGAGTAAACCATCGATTCATTTGATTTAGAGGAGGTGGGCCACCGTGACCGCCCTGATGCATAAAGAGTTGAGTTGGTACACTTTTAGCTTTGATTGCTTCATAAATCCGAATACTATGCTCAGGCATCACGTTCCAATCATTGAACGCGTGAGCCATCAATAGTGCCGCTTTAACGGGTTCCAGTTTGTGAAGGTAATCGCGACCTTTCCAAAATTCGTTGTAGTTGCCTGTTTGGCGATCCAGGTTTGCAATCAGCGTTTTGTTCCTTACTTCGGTATTGCAATATTCACGGCGATCCTCCGATCCGCTATTCACAAAGTCATACAGAACGTCGATATCCTCTCCCATGTATCCTCCTGGATGACGTACCAATCCGTAAGAGCGATAGTAATGGTAGTAGGATGTGTTGGGGGCGACGGGGATAATTGCTTCGAGCCCTTCGACACCTGTTGTAGCGGCGGCTAGGCACAAGGTGCCGTTGTATGAGGTACCTGTCATGCCAACTTTACCAGTACACCAATGAGCTTTAACTTCCTCGTCACCATCGAGTGACGTAAAGCCCTTGGCTCGACCGTTGAGCCAGTCGATAACGGCCTTGGGTGCAAGAGATTCGTTGTCGCCACCTATGGTGGGGCACCCTTGAGACAATCCAGTTCCTGGTGATGAAGAGTGCACCACAGCAAACCCTCGAGGAACCCATTGCTCTAACAAGCCCTTAGATAGAACAGTTCTGCGTTCCTGCTGTTTTATGGCTGGTGCCTCATCGTGTACGGGAGGCGGGCTTCCTAGTTCTTGTTTAGGATTCCACATGTAGCGAGGGTCATTCGAGCCTGTCCCCGAGTAGTAAGGGCTCGATTCGTAAACGACTGGAACCTTTAACCCCTCTGTGTCGGTTTGTTGTTGACGTGTTACTGAGACATGCATACGGTCTCGTTTGCCATCGCCGTCGGAATCGAATTCTGCCTCTACCCAAAGATCGTGTTGGATCCAGTTCTCTTTGAAAGCCTCGACTACCTGAGCTTCCCCATTTTCGAATCTAGGTTGTGCTTTTTCTGAGTTGCTCACGACAGGTTGTTTGGGATTGCCCGATTCGTTTTCCGTTTGTGAAAAAACGAATGGGCCTCCCAACGACAATGCACTAAAAGCACTTCCGAAAAACAACGATCGATTGCGACGGTAAACGTTCAACTTAAGCTCCCGAACAAAGTGGAATCACTAACTCAATGTTCCCATTCTAAACAGGGAATGCGTCGGTTGGGGAGATTTTAAGGTTCGCTTTTCGACGATTCGACCGACTGAAAAAAGGAGATTTTCAACATACTAGGGAAATGATTCCAACCGCTACTACCATTAATTTTTCCAAAACTCCCACCACTTTTTGGTCGGGGTTGGGACCTCTTGCATGGTAAAAGTGGGAGTACGCACAGTCGTCATCTGTTGGGTTTTATTGGATGACGGAGTTTGAGGTGATGACTTGACGTTACCAGGGTCGGTATCGGATGCGTAGTGGATCTTCATGGTCAACGAACCTATCTGCAACACATCACCAGGGAAAAGAGAATGGTGCTGACGAATTCGGTCGCCATTCACGTAGGTTCCGTTCGTGGATCCGAGATCCCGAACTTGAAGTGACTCGTCAGGAGCTAAATAGATTTGACAATGGCTTCGGCTAATCGACTCGTCATCGATACAGAGACTCGCCTCGGATCCACGACCGACCGTCGCGGGAAGCTCTAGACGCCATCCAGACTCTCGAGATTGTGTGCCCGAAAGCGGAATCAATTGGTAATACATCGCATACTCCCACAGAACAAAAAGGGATGAGAAAGGAGCTGTATGCATTCTATTCGGGGAGCCTCATGACGCCAATCGCCCGATGCCTAGTAAGTCGCAAACGGTAGCAAATCTCGGACTTACACGGTAAAACACTGATCTCCAATCTCAACTTTATTCCCAAACATCATCAGGAGATACCATGGCACGCGATACGCTTTTCCTTCTAAAAGAAGACTTTCCAGACGGCCCAGGGCTACCCTACTATTGCCCTGACTGTGCTCAGGTTACTGGTGTCCTGGCCTATTTTCCGAAAATTCGGCATCATCTAGACATTCGGTATGTAGATTTTGCTCGCCCTCGCCGCGAAATTGTTGATCTTATAGGTCCGGATCATCAAGGTTGTCCGGTCCTAATTTTGGCAAAGGCTCCTCCCATGGATGCATTGGGATTTGTAACCGGTCAAATCAACAATCTGAGTTTTATCTCTGGGGCCAAAGCGATTACACAATATTGGTCGCACATATACGGTGTGTCCAGGCCTCACTAGCAATGAGGTTTGCGTACCATTTCCAGGCTTCGCGATGGGGCTTGGCGATCGCCTAAACTTCGAGAGTCGCAACCCGTTGGCTCTCATTGTCGCTAGTAACATGGACGCAGTCTTAATCTACCCCCATCAGCTTTTTACAGAGCATCCAGGTATCAAGCCAGGACGGTCGGTATTTTTGGTGGAAGATCCTCTCTTTTTTCGACAGTATACGTTCCATCGTCAGAAACTGATGCTACATCGCGCCTCGATGAAAAACTATGAAACGGAGCTACGTAAAAAAGATGACCTAACAAAAAAGCACACTGTGCATTACATCGAGGCACTCGATTTATCTTCCTCCATTGATATCGGTGGAGTCCTCAAGGACAAAGGGGTTAAACGGGTCTTTTGCGTCGATCCATGCGACGATTATTTGACACGGCACATCACTCGGGCCTGCGATGAAACCAATCTGCAGCTGTCTTGGTTGGACGATCCTGACTTTCTTACTCCTACTGACAGAGTCCACGCAGAACTAGGCTCGAAGAAGAAGCTTTACTTTACAAGCTTTTACATCGAACAACGCAAACGATTGAATTGCCTCCTCGACAATGATGGGACACCCGTTGGAGGCAAGTGGAGTTTCGACACCGAAAATAGAAAACGGATCCCCAAAGGATTGAAGTTTCCTCTGTCGGCAACCATTAAACAAGATCGCTTTGCAGAAGAAGCAAAAGCCTATGTCGCAGATCGTTTTCCCAATGCTATTGGGCCGGACCAACAACTGCTTTATCCCTATTCGAGAAAAAGTGCCTTAAAGTGGCTCGACCAGTTTGTGCAAGAAAGGTTGGCTCTCTTTGGTGATTACGAAGACGCAATCGTAGCGAATCAATCGATCTTGTTTCATTCATGCCTCACGCCAATGCTCAATATCGGTTTGATCAGCCCAGACGACATCATACAAACTGCCCTGAAGCAATCCGATGTTCCGATCAATTCTCTCGAAGGATTCATCCGACAAGTAATAGGCTGGCGGGAGTTTATTCGCGGAGTTTATCTAACAAAAGGTCGGAAACAGAGGACCACCAATTTTTGGGGATACCACCGATCGATACCACAATCGTTCTACAACGGTACAACCGGTATTGAACCTGTCGATATTGTTATTCAGAGGCTTCTGAAAACGGGGTACTGTCATCACATCGAGAGGTTAATGATTCTGGGAAATTTTATGCTTCTGTGCGAGTTTCACCCCGATGATGTCTACCGCTGGTTCATGGAGTTTTTTATTGATTCCTACGATTGGGTTATGGTCCCCAATATCTACGGTATGAGCCAACATGCTGATGGGGGGCTGATGACGACGAAACCCTATATCAGCGGTTCCAGTTATGTACTCAAAATGAGCGACTTTAAAAAGGGAGATTGGTGTTCGATTTGGGATTCTCTCTACTGGAACTTTATTGCAAAACAACGTTCCTTCTTCGAAAAAAATCCACGGATGCGAGTGATGACAAGCCAGTTGGACAAGATGGGGCCCAAATTACACGAGCATCAGTCTCGCGCTCAACAGTTCCTAGCCGGCCTCGCTTAGAGATAGCAACCGAAACTGCCGTCTCTAAGCGAATAGCAAATCCGCAATCCTACTTGGATAGTCCCGCAGCGCTTAACAAGCCAGCATAGCCCAGATAGCGAATCGAACCGGGGACAAACTTGTGATCGCGAATCGATCCCGATGCGAAATCGTAACTCAAACCTCTCGTCTGATAAATGATTTTTGCCTCTGGCCGCAGTAATTTGACCGCTGGCAGCATCCAAACGGTGGATGGAGTTGCTGATAATTGAACGGTTGTTCCCGCTCCCGTTAGATGATCAACAATACCGAGTAGTGTTGCAAATCGTCGTACCGCCAGTGGAGCGTTGTAACCGTAAGTGTACGAAGCCGACAGTCGCGGGTTCTTGACGAGTGACTGATCTACTCCAGAATCGAGACCATAGACATCCTCGACATCGAGTCTCACAGTTCCCTCAGGGATATCGCTGGCGGAATCATCGGCAAAGGCGACGCACAACGAAGCAGTCTTTGGAGACGATAGAACGCGGTTAAGCTTGCCGACTGTTTCCCCCTCATGGTTTGTGAACGCGAGGTCGTCCTTCTTGTGAACGCTTTTTGCAAGATCGTTAGCGGGAGACAAAATGCCGAGCCAGCCATCGCGTACCAAGTCCGGTGATGATTGGAGTTGTTTTTCCACATCTGCTTTCCACGCCGCCAAGAACTCTGCTTCAAAGGCTATACCGCGTTTGGGTTCAGGATGGTCTTTGTCCCAAACGGAAAGCTCTTCCGCACTTAGATATGGAAAATCCCTTTCCAAAATAGGTTCTTGGAATCCTAAACCAAAAAGTCTATTCATGAATCCATACATGGCGACCCGTGTAACGTGGTTGTAGTTGTGTCCGAAATGTGTGGCGGATTGAAATGTAAACTTATCGGTTGCCCCATAAAGACCATAAAGCTTCTTCAGTTGCGGAACTCCGTCCGTGGCCATGTTTTTGGTCCAATCATTCGCTGCATTCAATCCCATAGGCTTGGGGGCAGTGAGAGCTGCGATCTCGACATTACCCGTTCCAACCCTCAGCCCACACGCGTTCTCGCAGGTGCAGCCACCTTGCATCCCCGTGCTAACCATGACCACCGGGTAGGCACCAGTGAATCTTGGTTCGATCGCTGCGGCAATAAATGTTTGTGTTCCGCCCCCGCTCGCACCTGTGATGGACAATCGCGACGGGTCAACATCCTCTCGACTCAGCAGATACTCGACTAGTTGCAAGGTGTTGATTGTCTGGATCCCCATAACGTTCTGATTGAGTTCTTCAGCTCGAGGACTGAAAAGAAGCCATTGGCCATCTGGGACGTTCGGATTGGGGCCGTGGTTCCCGAAGCCGTGAGCGCGATTAAAGTCGATTTGGCGACTGTCCGCGTATCCGAGCATGTCGTAGTGCAAAACGATACATCCCATGCGAGCCAACTGCACGCATCTAGCTTGTAATGGGCTTCTGGCTGCAGACTCGAATCTCTCGGCCCCATTCGCAATCTCGTTCTTGATCTCTCCATCGCTAACCTTTAAAAAGCGACCGTTATTCCAGTGTCCATGTGGGCACAAGACGGCGGGCAGTTTTTTTCCTTTCGTATCGAGAGGGCTATAGAGACTCCCCGTTACGTATAAGCCGGCGAAAGACTCTATGTAAAACTTCTCGACCGCATAACCATCCAACTCTCGACGCGAATGGACCGTAGGCTCAAGCGGTGCCAAGGTTGGCAATGGGGTCAACCCAAGCGAAACTTTGATCTGTCGTCGCAACTCGGTAGCACGCGTTTCCCAGGCTTCCTTCGATGTGGGCACCTCAAACGGGAAGTGTCCGTCTAAGTCCTTGAGCGGTACTGCATCCGTTTCGTTTCTAAAACTGGTCGGTATCAATGTTTGCTGCGACAGGCCGATCGACCCCAAGGAAAATGGGAACGCCGACGCAAAGGCAACTAATACGAGTTTGCGATTCAACATTTTGTGAAAGTAGCTCCGAGGTAGGATTTATACGATAGGAGGGATGATAGGCAGGACTTTTAGGCAATCGGCGTGAAAAGAAGTAGGGCGTGTAAAACACAATATTGCACCGGTGGTATTACTTTTTCACGCCTTTGGTTTTCGTTTGAATTCTACAAATGTAACTGTCGGCTGTGACAAAGAGTGTGCTACCATCTTCTCCAAAAGAGCAGTTGCTTGTCCGTTCGCCTGTATTGATGCGACCAAGCAATTTCGCTTGTGCGTTGAAAATCCATATGCCTCCTGGACCGCTCGCCCAAAGATTGCCTGATTGATCGACAGCCAATCCATCGGGTAAGCCAGGCATTTTTCCTACCGTATTTGTAGCATCGTAAAAAAGTTTACCAGCCCCCAATGTTCCGTCTTCTTTTACGGGGAAGCTCATCCATATCGCTTTGTTAGGATCGCTTTGAGCGACATATAATGTCTTTTCGTCAGGAGAAAAACCGATGCCATTGGGACGTTGAAGCTCGGTTGTAAGTAGCGTCACCTCACGCGTTTTGGAGTTAATTCGATAGACGCCAAAATGATCCAACTCTCTTCTAGGATCGTTCTCTCGTGCAGGCAATCCGTAGGGAGGATCAGTAAAGTAAATGTCTCCATTAGATTTCAAAGCCCCATCGTTAGGACTGTTTAATCGCTTTCCTTGGTATTGGTCTGCTAAAGTGACTTTGCCGCCACCAGGAGTCAATTTGCTAACTCGTCGGTCTCCATGTTCACACATTACGAGATTGCCCTCACGGTCAAGCAGCAATCCATTCGACCCAGGCTCTAATCCGTAGTAGGTTACCCCGGTGTAGCCGGATGGATTCATGAAGAGCTGGATGCCAGCCGACCGCGTCCATTTGAAAATAGAATTGCGCGGTATATCAGAAAAAAGCAAATGCCCGGTTTTCTCGTCGCCAATCCAAACTGGACCCTCGGTCCAAGTGAAACCGTCGGCCAAAATTTCTAGTTTGGCATCGGAGGCGAGCAGTTGATCTAGACCAGGATCGAGTCGCTCGATGGAGCCCAGCGTCCGAACTTGTTGTGCATTCAATGACATAGAACTATGGAAAAGAGTGGTCAAAAAAAGCCCCAGGCTTAGGATACTGCCTGAACGACGAACCAATTGCTGTAAAAATTTCATGATGCGAAAAACAAACGTTGATGGAGTGGAAGGGATATCAGGTTTGAACCTGATTCATGGAATCATGGTATCATAACGAAGCTATGGTGGCGAAGTGGGCTCTTTGATCGGGGACGGTGAATTTCTCGTCCGTAATGCTTTTTGTTGACGAATCGCTTCAGGGGGTGTTTGGGGGGCAAAATAAAGGATTTGTGCCATTTTAGATCCATCTAATTCGAATATCCTCCGGGCTCGAACTCCTTCTTCGTGATGTTTTCCGAGAGGAGGCGGGTAAGTTTCGATTGACGATTACTAGTCCAGGATGCACACTGCCTACAGCGACTTTCTGCGACTTTCTTGAGAAATTGCTCGGTATGAAAGTCTCGGATTTGATTCGAATTAGCAACAGACCTACTTGAGATTTACTTCATGAAACGATTTGTTTGTTCGTTCCTCTCCCTAAGTTTGGCTTTTTATTCTTCTAGCTTGACTGTGCCGGCGTGTGGTCTTGCTCAGGACGCCAGTGTGCCTGGGGATAATAAGGCTGCGGACCCATGGGGCGATTCCTTGAGCGGCGAGATATTCGGTGCATTCAAACACCGCAGCATTGGACCTGCACTCATGTCCGGGCGAATTGCCGATATCGCGCTGGATCCGTCGAATCCGAACGTCTGGTTCGTCGCCGTCGGTTCTGGTGGCGTTTGGAAAACAACGAACGCGGGAACAACCTTTTCTCCGATCTTCGATGGCCAGTCAACTTTCTCAATCGGGTGCGTCACGATTGACCCGAATAACACAGATACGATTTGGGTCGGCACGGGAGAGAACGTTGCTGGACGCCACGTAGGGATCGGCGATGGTATCTATCGAAGCAAAGATGGTGGCAAGTCTTTCCAAAATATGGGGCTCTCACAGTCGGAGCATATCAGCAAGATTATTGTTGATCCTCGCAACTCGAACATCATCTATGTTGCAGCCCAGGGGCCGCTGTGGTCGCCTGGTGGTGAGCGGGGGTTGTACAAATCCGTCGACGGTGGGGCTACATGGAAAAACGTGTTGAGCAAAGGCCCTTACACCGGCGTGACCGACATCGTGATGGATCCGGAGAATCCCGATGTCCTCTATGCCGCAACACATCAACGGCATCGAACCGTTTGGGCTCTATTAGACACCGGGCCAGAGTCAGGAGTCTTCCGATCCAATAACGGTGGTGAATCTTGGCAGGAACTTACCAACGGCATTCCTGGCGGTGACAAGGGCAAGATCGCATTAGGAATTTCTCCTCAAAATGGAAATGTCGTTTACGCGTCAATCGAACTGACCAATCGCAAGGGAGGCTTCTTTCGTAGTGCCAACGGTGGTGACAGCTTTGAAAAGATGAGTGACTTCGTTTCAGGAGGAACCGGCCCTCACTACTACCAAGAAATCTACTTGGATCCACATCGTTTCGATGTTATCTATCATGCCAACGATACCCTAGTACGTAGCACCAATGGAGGCAAGACATTCGAACCGATTGAGGGACGTGCGAAACATGTGGACAATCACGTCGTGGTGTTCCACCCAACGGATAAGGATTTTGTTTTGGTGGGGACCGACGGTGGTATCTACAAATCCAGTGATTTTTGCAAGAGTTACGTTTATCATGGCAATCTGCCTCTAACTCAGTTTTACAAAGTCGACGTCGACTACGATCTCCCCTTCTACAATGTCGTAGGTGGAACCCAGGATAACAACTCACAATACGGCCCCAGCGCGACCCGATTTGTCCAGGGAATTACCAACGCAGACTGGCAGATTACGATCGGCGGTGACGGGCACGATAACGCAATCGATCCTGAAGATCCCAACATTATTTATTGCGAATCCCAAGAAGGGTTTATCCAACGATTTGATCGTCGCACTGGTGAATCGGCCGATATTCGCCCTCAACCAGAAGCTGGCGAAGAAGGCTTTCGATTCAACTGGGATTCCCCCATCTTGATAAGCCCACACAATAGCAAGCGGATTTATTTTGGAAGCAAGAAACTGCACCGAAGCGATGATCGTGGCGACTCATGGAAAACGATCAGTCCCGATCTCTCGAAGAATGTTGATCGATGGACATTGCCTGTCATGGGGCGAGTGTGGGGCATTGATGCCGGTTTTGACTTGCTCGCTATGAGTGCCTATGGCAACATCACCTCGATTAGCGAGTCTCCTGTTAAAGAAGGTTTGATTTACGTCGGTACGGATGATGGACTTATCCAAGTCACTGAGGACGGTGGGGCAACCTGGCGAAAAGTGGATCGATTCTTTGATGTTCCCGAGGGAGCATTCGTTAACGATGTCAAGGCAGACCGCCACAATGCAGATGTCGTTTACGCATGTCTGGATCACCATAAAACGGGTGACTATAAGCCTTACGTGATCAAGAGTACTGATCGTGGGCGGACATGGAAGAGCATCGCAAACAATCTTCCTGATCGTCATCTGGTTTGGCGAATCGAACAGGACCATGTCAAGCCAGAGCTATTGTTTCTCGGCACTGAGTACGGACTGTTTTGTTCGTTAGATGCAGGTACCAAATGGCATAAGCTCTCTGCAGGTTTACCGACCATTCCAGTTAAAGATATTGCTATCCAAAAGCGAGAAAACGATTTGGTCTGTGCCACGTTTGGTCGAGGCTTTTACGTTCTCGATAACTATTCTGCATTGCGTGAGTTAACTCCTGATCAATTGAAAAAGGATGCGCACTTGTTTTCGGCGCGTCGAGCATGGTGGTATCGCCCAGCGGATAAGCTCGGTGGTGTGAAAGGCTTCCAAGGAGACTCGTACTTTAATGCGAACAACCCAACCTATGGTGCTGTTTTTACGATTCATCTCAAGGACTCTTACAAGTCTCTGAAGGCTAAGAGATTAGAGGAAGAAGAAAAGGCCAAGCGCGAGAACAAAGATGTCCGCGTTGCAAGCATCGCCGAATTGGAAAAAGAAGAGTCAGAGGTCTTGCCGGAACGCTTTTTGCAGATTACCGACGAGTCAGATGCATTTGTGGCGCGAGTCAACTTACCTTCGGACAAAGGGCTTCATCGGGTCGCCTGGGATTTGCGAAGAGCCCCATTGCCGGGTATCCCGTTCCGTCCGATTGCTTTCCCTGGTAAATACAGAGCTCAAGCGTTCTTAAGTGAGGCGGGTGCTACGAAGTCGATCTCGGACAAGATTGAGTTTCAAGTCGAACCGTTAGCAGCTCCGGCTACGGCGGGTATTGCAAAAGATGATTTGGTGAACTTTCAGAAAGCAATCGCCACTCAGCAAAGTTTGTTGGATCGTGCAGCGAAGCGAATGAGCCAAGCCGAAGCGATACTCGACGAGGGGCTGAAGCTTGCCTCATCGATTGTCGCTGATCCTGCCTCCATTTCTGTAGAGATTGCCGCGATTAAAAACGAGATCAAAGTAAAACAAAGAGCGTTGTTCGGTAATACGCTACGGTCGGAACGATTTATTGAACAAGTCCCCGCGCCAGGCATGCGACTCTCGAATATTGCATTCGGAGCTTTTGGATCGACGCACGGTCCGACTGGAACGCACAAGCAGCAACTGGCTATTGTAGAAAAAGAGTTGGCACAATTGTTACCTGAGGTAGATCAATTGATTGATCAAAGGGTAGCTTCGATCAAGGCTAAGCTAAAACAGTTGGGCGTTGTGTTGACCAATGACCCCAGTTAAAAAGCCTTTCAATAGAAACGCAGCCTAATTGTTCGCAGTTGTTTAACAACCCGGCTTGCACGAAAAAGAAACGCCGCTCTCCGAAGCGGCGTTTGTTCTAAGATAAGTCGTTCAATCCGCTAATTTCGATTGTGCGAAGCTTGGCCGAATTAAAAATACGTCCTCTGTCGTATTAAATGTCGTTTGGAAATGTAAATTTACGGACTCGCATCGTTTGATTTTTATGTATTAGTTTGGCCTGAGGTCGCTTTTTACTGTGAAGGACTTGGCGGGTAGAAGGCTGATTCTAGAATGCCGCAAAGAAGGTGGATGTCTATTACTGAAATCTAAGGGTGGTCTATGTTTTGTCCGGTTTGTGCTCAAACGACGCTATTGATGACGGAGCGTCAGGGGGTTGAGATCGATTATTGTCCCAAATGCCGAGGTGTTTGGCTGGATCGGGGTGAACTCGACAAACTAATTGATTTAGCCGCCCCTCGGGATGACTCTGGGATAGCCCGCGGCGACACGTCTCGACCTGCACGCACAACTCATGAACGCGAACGATACGAAAGCGAGTTTCGCCCGGAACGAGAGTATCGCCCAGAAGTGGAGCGACCTTACCCAAGCGATCGAGATCGATACGATCATCGTCACTCAGAGTACCACAAGCCCAAAAAAAGAGAGTCCTGGCTCGGTGAGCTTTTCGACTGGGATTGATTGCGCTGCGATAGCCCCGGCTCGTGTCAAGGGAAAGTCGATTAAACGCAGAGGTTGGGAGATCGCAGAGCGACACCAATGAAATCAACTCTGCGTTCTCTGTGTCTCTGCGTTTCCTTTCTTTCTCTTCAACAAGACGATCAGCTCTCGCAACGCTCTGACTTTGCAAGTACGCGGAGTTACTTGTTCCTGCTTGCTTATTCAAAGCAAAACAAAACCGAGATATGGCAGAAATATCGAACGCAGAAAAATGGTATGCATATCTTTCTGCGTTCGATTTTTCTGCCCTTAGAATTGGGTAGTTTACACCCCTTCAATCGATTCGCAGAAGCGGCCGATTACTTCGCCTTGGCGAAACACTCTCTTGCCATCTTTTGGCCCGGCTGAAAGGACAAACTATGCGATACCGCATCCTCACGCATGATGTCGGGCGAGCCCGCCCCGCGACTGCGTCCAAAGTACTTCTTAAAGTTCCATACCAAATCACACCACATTCCGTCTGCGATTCCTAGCTTGCTCAAGATCGCAGTGGCTGATTGTGTCGAAGGAGCCTCGACATCCGCTTTGATCTTACCGCGCTTGTCCGATCGCCCTTGCTTGCCGGTAAACACCAGCAATTGAAAGTAATCGTCTAAGCTCATGTTAAGGAACCCTTTGTCGCTCGCTCGGTAACCAGTCTTGCTGGCCATAGGGCCTTGCTGTTTAGAACCGATCGTCAGCGGTGCTAACCACGCATCACGAAGAACCTTAGGTCCTTTGCGTTTAAGAGCTTTCTTTCGCCGGTCAGCTAATTCCTCTGGCGTACTGTTCTTGCGGATCTCCGCTGCTTCTTTAATGCT
>JBKCTT010000211.1:0-4866 GCA_046318795.1 Pirellula sp. | reverse complement strand
ATTGCCCTCAATTGTTCAGCATGCCAGTTAGCTATCTAAAGCAGCAAAGGGCACGCGAATCAGCACCGGCTAACGCTTGGGGTCTGAAACGGAAAAGTAACTCGACGTTCAACAAACAATTGAGGCAATTGTTCTACTATGTCCTAATCAGTCGCAAAGCGAAATCTCGAGGGTAACTACACCAAGCATTCTTACTACCTTCATCTGTATCGCGCAACCTGCAGACTGGTAACTTGATGATCAACGACTAGTCCTGAACGTTATGGGAACTTGGGGGTTCGCTTTTCTTGGAATGCATTGAGCCCCTCAATGGCGGCTTCTGAACTGCATACAGTCGCCATCACAGCAGAACCGCTGACCAAATGAGACCAGAGATTTTCACCAACCATCTCATTGAGCAACCGCTTGGTCATCTGAATCGATTCAGGTGCTGTCTCCGCAATCTGAGTCGCCAATTGACTTCCTTTGATCCAGACATGCTCCGAAGAGACAAGATAATGTACCATACCCCATCGGTGAGCCAACTCGGCCGAAATTGGTTCGTTGGCCAAGAGCAAACGCGAAGCGATCGATGCTCCGATACGATAGTGAGCCAGCGGTGCGACCAACCCCGAGACGAGCCCTAACTTAGGTGCGTTGGAATAGAAGGTCGTCTTGTCCGTACCAACGACCAAATCCGATGCTAAAACTAGCGCTAACCCAGCACCGATCACCGGCCCATCGATCGCAGCAATGATCGGCTTGGGAAACCGAAGCATGGTCTCGACCAAGTCTTGCAACTCCGTGGCAACATCCTGCCACGCTTCAAGCGGATCTTCGGACTCTCGAACCTTTCCCCATTCCTTTAAATCCACGCCAGAACAAAACGTTGCACCTGACGCAGACAACACCACAGCTCGCACCGATTTCTCGCGATGATAATCTCCGAACGCTTGAATCAAATCCTGAACCAACTCGCGCGACAAGGCATTCTTGTTCTCAGGTGAAGACAAGATGATGGTGCCACACGGGGAGTTCTTTTGAACGCGAAGCTTCATGACTCAACAAAACAAACGGGGTATAAAAGGATAATTAAAGATTTGCCTCGGATGGCAATTCGTAGTTCTTGCGATATTCGCGACTCAGCATTTGATTCGCTTTGTCGTTGTTGACAAAGGTCTCAGACTTGGAATCCAGCGGCAAAGCTGGCCCAACGCTCACGCTAAAGTCCTCGATCGTGTTCTCTTTGAGGTGAGCCACGGTTCGATCCCAAGCGAATCCCACTTTGGACGGCCCCTCGATGTCAGCAAGCTTGGCGGCTACATCTTCTTTACGAACCGAGGTTCCGAGTTGCAGAGAGATGTTGCCCAAGTGACAGAGAGCACTGGAGTAATGCCCCTCTTCGCAGTCCGCATTGAGCAGCTTGTAATCACGAGCTCGAACCGCATCTTCAAAGTTCTTGTAATGATATCCATCGCCGCCACCGTTAAAGGTCTTGACGACTTCCCCATCTAAATTGAATACGGTACCGGACGAATAAGAGGTCATCACGAGATACCCCTTGGAACCCTCAACGATGATGCCGACCATCGCACCTTTGTAGTCACCGGTGGGCAAGCCACGGACCTCGAATGCCAATTGCTTTTTGCCGTAGTCATGGATAACCAACTGAGTATTGGCGGTCTCACCCGCATCTTCGTATCCGAGACGTCCGCCGAGGGAAAACGTTCGGTCGCTGAGTCGGCTTTCATTTAATGCCCAGCGGCAAAGATCCATTTGATGGATGCCTTGATTGCCAAGATC
This sequence comes from Pirellula sp., assembly GCA_046318795.1. GTDB lineage: Bacteria > Planctomycetota > Planctomycetia > Pirellulales > Pirellulaceae > JBKCUI01. The sequence goes on along the minus strand of JBKCTT010000211.1, from coordinate 3,084 downwards.
ACCATTTCCATACGCCCATTGCCAGTGCCAGTCGTAATGAAAGTTCTTTCGAGTTAGTGGCAGAATGGGGGCAGGACCGGACCAAAGATCATAATCCACAGACTTGGGAACTTCGTAGGTACCTTTAGGACCAATCGAGCCACGGCGTTTGTAGCATAGGCCGCGTGCAACGGTGACCTCACCGATCCCACCAGAGTGGATGAACTCCATCGATTCCCGCATGCCTGGGTTCGAGCGGCTTTGGGTTCCCGTCTGAACCATGCGATTGTGTTTACGAGCAACTTGAACGAGTCGGCGTCCCTCGAGAACATTGTGGGAGACCGGCTTTTCAACGTACACGTCTTTGCCAGCTTGAACGGCCCAAATGGCGGCTAGCGAGTGCCAGTGGTTAGGCGTGGCAATGCTGACTGCGTTAATGGTTTTGTCTTCGAGCAGGGCACGCAGATCCTTCACGAAGGTTGGTTTCTTGCCGTTTTGTTTTTCGGCAGTTTTCTCGCAAACTTGTTGGCCCACTTTTTCGTCACAGTCGCAGATGTGGGTCACGATTGTTCCCTTTTTACCTGCGAAGCCGTCGACGTGTGATTGGCCGCGGCCGTTGGCCCCGATGACCGCCACGTGAATTTGTTCGTTGGGGCTGATGGGGCCGGTGGAGTCTTGAGCTAGAGCCGAGGCCCCCCACTGGCTTTGTGCCGCGAGAGCTGCCGCGGTTGCCAACATCGAACGCTCCAGAAATTCGCGTCGATCAGAACGGCGGTTACTTACCTCGAATCGGGAATCACTCTTGGTTGACTTGGTCATGGCAGGGCTCCTGTGGAACAAAAAACGGTTGGGAGAGGTAGGAAATTGGCGAGAGTTCAAACGGAGAGTCAGCCGACAGGCCGACGCCACCATCTTAAACGGTTCTAAGTTCCGATTCACCACCCTAAGCGTCCAGAAACCAGTATTACGGAGAATTAGTCGCGCCTTGTACGTAACTCCTTAAAGCCTGCTAGAATACGCGGTGTTGAAAAGCTCCGAACTCCTCGAGGAATTAGAGATGATGTGGTTTCGAAACTTCAGTTTATTTGTAGCGATTTTCTTTTTGGCGGCGGCACCTCGTACCGGCGCTCAGGAAAGTTTTAAGGAGTTGGTCGGTCCGGTTTCTGTTGGAACAGTCGCGGACGGACCAGCTAAAGTTCCGTTTCTAACATGGGGCGGGGATGTCGCGACCTTTCTAGCGAACGGCGATTTAAAGACTAAGCCCGGCTCGACTTACGGCAAGCTGGGGCTCGACATGCAGTTGGCAAAGGGAGACGACTTTATCGGGCAAGTTCGAGATTACGTCTCGGGCAAAACCCCGTTTCTACGAGGCACTTTCCACATGATGGGACTGGCGAGCGAAGTGATCGGCTCCGATCCCCGTACCAAGCCCGTCGTGATATTGCAATTGTCGTGGAGTGCCGGCGACCACATTGTGGCCCGAAAGAATGTCCGTACGTTGAATGACTTGAAGGGTAAAAAGATCGCCTGCCAAAAGGGTGGTCCACACGTTGGTTTGCTCTATGACTCTCTGGCCGCAGCCAAGCTGACCAAGGATGATGTTACGATTGTTTGGGTGGATGATTTGACTGGAGCAAAGGGAGCGGCAGAGGCCTTTCGAAACGACCCGTCCATTGATGCTTGTTGTGTGATCACTCCGGATTTGATCGGACTCACAAGTGGCTTTGATTCGGTAGGGAGCGGAGCCGAGGGAACGGTCGAGGGGGCTCATATGGTAAACAGCACTCAGCAAATGAGTCGCTCGATTGCCGACGTCTATGCTGTGCGTCGCGATTGGTTTGACGCGAACAAGGAATGGGTTGAGAAGTTTGTTGCCGGCTATCTCAAGGGTACCGAAGAGCTCGTGGCCATGCGAAAGAGCTTTCAAGACACCAACAAAATGTCTGACGCCTACAAAGAGATTCTGACCATGAGTCAACGAACCTTTGGTGCCGATGTTTTGCCGACCCTCGATGTCGACGCACACGGACTGCTACTGGACTGTACGTTTGTCGGGCTACCTGGACAAATTGCGTTCTTCCGCGATAGCGGGAACTTGAGTGGCTTTGAGAACAAGATGTCCGAGGCGTTGGATCTAGCCACCGGATGGGGCTACGCCAAAAATCGATTCGGTTTTGATCCCAACGATTTCGATTACAAGAAGATTGCAGAGCGAGCCGGGGTTCAATATGTCGAGCCTACCAAATCGGAACGATTCTCCAACTCAGCCGAATCGACCGAGATGTTTCTTGGTGAGAACCTCGATGCCAACACAATTGTTAGCTTCACGATTAACTTTGAGCCCAACGTTCAAGAGTTTTCAGCGGATCGATACGGAGCAGAGTTTCAACGAGCCATCAAAGCGGCTAGCACGTTCGGTAACGCCAAAGTCGTGATCCGCGGCCACTCCGATCCAACCAAAACACTGATCGATCTGGTTCAATCCGGCATGGAAAAGAAACTTCTTCGGCAAACCGGTTCGTCAGGCAATTTCAAATACTTCTATGAAGGAAAAGAACTCGACTTGAGCAATACCGCTTCTGTGGTTGAGCTTATCAAAGCGGGCAAGTTTAGCGGTGGCAAAGCTGATCCGTTGGTCACCATGCAAGCCGCGTTGAACCTCAGTCAAAAGCGTGCTGAGTCGGTGCGTGATGCAGTGGTCAAATTCGCGAAAGCAGAAAAGGCCAATCTCGACTTGTCTCAAATCGTGCCAGTCGGGGCGGGAGTATCAGAGCCCGTGATTGCCAAGCCCAAGAATTTGGATGAAGCTAAAGAAAACATGCGAGTCGAATTTCGCATCGTTCGCGTTGAGGCTGAAGCCATCGCTCCGAACGAATTCGATTTCTAGGCTTTGTCTCTATAATGTAGAACGGTTGTCCTCAACCGTTCAGTTCCATGCAAAATGTAGAACGGTTGTCCTCAACAGTTCAGTTCCATGCAAAAAGTAGTACGGTTGTCCTCAACCGTTCAGTTCCATGCAAAATGTAGTACGGTTGTCCTCAACCGTTCAGTTCCATGCAAAATGTAGAACGGTTGTCCTCAACCGTTCAGTTCCATGCAAAAAGT
>JBKCTT010000210.1:0-14507 GCA_046318795.1 Pirellula sp. | reverse complement strand
GGGGGAAGGGGTAAGGGGTAAGGGGTAAGGGGTAAGGGCTAAGGGCTAAGGGCTAAGGGCTAAGGGCTAAGGGCTAAGGGCTAAGGGCTAAGGGCTAAGGGCTAAGGGCTAAGAGCTAAGGGGCCGGCCGCGTAGCTTAATATGAACGAAGAATGGCAGGTTTTCTTGAGGCAAACGGGATTTTTGCTTCGAAAAACGGAACTCTTGGGATGATTGTGCAAGTGGTAGGGGCGGGGAGCAAAGCAAGTAGTCAGGGAGCAGAATAAAGGGGTAAGGGGTAAGGGGTAAGGGCTAAGGGCTAAGGGCTAAGGGCTAAGGGCTAAGGGCTAAGGGCAAAGGGCTTTATTAGTGGTTATTAGTGGTTATTAGTGTTCCTAAATGGTTTTCGGGTTTTCTGTTGGTCGAACGAGGGGCGGAAGAAAGGGGAACACTAATCTTCACTAATCAACACTAATCGGAAGCCGCTGAAGCCGTAGCAAAACAGGCATAAGAGGCAGTTTTCAATAGGCAGAGGAAAAAAGTTGTAAGGGATAAGGGCTAAGGACTAAGGGCTAAGGGCTAAGGGCAAAGGACTAAGGACTAAGGACTAAGGACTAAGGACTAAGGACTAAGGGCTAAGGACTAAGGACTAAGGGCTAAGGGCTAAGGGCTAAGGGCTAAGGACTAAGGACTAAGGACTAAGGACTTTATTAGTGGTTATTAGTGGTAATTAGTGTTCCCAAACGGTCTTGGGTTTTTCTGTTGGTCGAACGCAGTGTAGAAGAATGGGGAACACTAATCTTCACTAATCGACACTAATCAGAAGCCGCTGAAGCCGCAGCAAAACAGATATAAGGGTCAGGTTTCAGTAGGCAGAAAAAAAGTTGTAAGGGATAAGGTTTAAGTTGTAAGGCTAAAGCAAGTGGTCAGACGTCAGGTTTCAGTAGGCAGGGAAGAAAGTTGTAAGGGATAAGGGTTAAGCGGTAAGGCTAAAGCAAGTAGTCAGACGTCAGGTTTCAGGAAAGCAGGAAGCTGGGGTCAGAGGGCCGAGATTCTGACGACTGTTTTTGGGTTTTTCTGACGTCTAACGACTGCTGCCTGACTACTTCCTTCTGGTTTTTCTGACGACTGATGACTGTTCCTATTCGTGTGCGTCGTGTTGTTCGTGGTCAACGGCTGTTTGTTTTTTGTGGGCTTTTGTGACTGGGGAAGGGCTTTGGACCGGGCCTGGAGACCCGTTCTACAAAAGGAAGAGCCGGCTCGCTGGCGCATTGCGTGAAAACCGGGGCTAGCGCCAAAACCCGGCTGATGGGTGTAAGGACTAAAGCGGGGTTGGTTGGAGGACGCCTCTTGGAAATAGGCTATTACAACATCCCTCGCTTGCGGTGTCGGGCTGGTATTGATCAAGGACTAAAGCGGTGTTGTTTGGAGGACGCCTCTTGGAAATAGGCTACTACAACATCCCTTGCTCGCGCTGTCGGGCTGGTATTGATCAAGGTCTAAAGCGGTGTTGGTTGAGGAAGCCTCTTGGAAATAGGCTACTACGGTGCCGGCTCGCTAACGCATTGCCAAGCACCGGGGGGCTTGCGCCAAATCTGCTATTTTTAAGGACTAAAGCGGTGGTGGTTGGGGAAGCCTCTTGGAAAGGGGCTAATACAATGGTTTTTTCACCAAGCACTGCGGACAAGGCAACAAGCACCGCCGCTTCGGCGCGCACTTCGTTCCCGTGGGTGGCCGCTATCCCGTTTTTGCCCCTTTTTTACGTCGACCTCAGTTCGACTGAAATCAATGGCTTACACATTCAAAACGGATCCTCAACCAAATTATACCAATCGCCTCACCACTGACTCAGCTAATGGTGCGAGATTTGAGGCATTTTGATTGATCAACCGGAACGCGCTAACGTCAGGTTGTGGTCCGTTAACCGTGGGCTAAAGCCCTGCGGCTAATGCTGGTTAGGTTTGTTGTGATGCGAATGGATTGCCGTACAACCTGCAATCGACTTTACAACGATCGCTTCGCTCCGTTTCGCTCGTAGATAATGGGCGTCCTAGTCCGAAAACTGGCGGCCCTGATTCGACTTCTGGCGTTTAGAGAGGTTAACGCACAGAACGAACTCGCAAAACGTTTACCTAGTCGTTGTTAATGCAACTAAGTTTTCGTTGGAATGTATCCCCAACAGGTACATTTTAACTGACTCTGTAGCGATTGTCACGCAATTTTAGAGAAGTGGCCGGTTCCTCGCTGGGCGAGGAACGACGCCTCTTGGAAATAGGCTATTACCGCAGTAGCCCTTCAATCCCCCTAGTGCTAAACGCTTGCGAAGGATTCAAAAATAGTAGCGTAAGGGCGCGAGACCTACGGTTGGGCGTTAACAAATCACCGACTATCAATTACTCCAGAAAGTAGTCGAACCAAAAGACTCGGCTCGCTAGCGCATTGCCAGGCACCGGGGGGCTCGCGGATCACTCCGCTTTTATTATGGACTAAAGCGGTGTTGGTTGGGGACGCCTCTTGGAAATAGGCTATTACAACATCCCTTGCTCGCGCTGTCGGGCTGGTATTGATTATGGACTAAAGCGGTGTTGGTTAGGGGACGCCTCTTGGAAATAGGCTATTACCGTGCCGGCTCGCTAGCGCATTGCCAGGCACTGTGGGGGCTCGCGGATCACTCCGCTATTATTAAGGTCTAAAGCGGTGTTGGTTGGGGACGCCTCTTGGAAATAGGCTATTACCGTGCCGGCTCGCTAGCGCATTGCCAGGCACCGGGGGGGGCTCGCGGATCACTCCGCTATTATTATGGACTAAAGCGGGGTTGGTATGGGATGCTAGACGAGCTCTTTGATTGGCTCGACGTGTTCGACGCCAACTAACTTCTGATCCAAACCACTGTAAAAATACGAGAGCTTGTTCGGATCCATCCCCATCTGATGCAATACCGTGGCATGCAAATTCTTGACGTGTAACGGTCGCTCCGTCGCCGCAGCTCCCAATTCGTCCGTCGCTCCCACCGTCGTGCCTCCCTTGATGCCTCCACCCGCCATCCACATGGTAAAACCATAGGAATTGTGATCTCGCCCCGTCGACGCTTGATACTCCGCCACGGGCTGGCGACCAAACTCGCCCCCCCAAACTATCAACGTACTGTCTAACAAACCACTTTGCTTGAGATCTTGTAAGAGCCCCGCAATCGGTTTGTCTGTTCGGCCCGCATGCAAATTGTGATTGGTTTCCAAATCGCCGTGCGCGTCCCAGTTATCGTCGTTGTGAGCACCTCCGGAATATAGCTGTATAAATCGCACCCCTCGCTCCACCATCCGACGTGCCATTAAACATCGTCGACCAAAGTCGTCCGTTTTCGGATTCCCAATTCCATACAAATCCAAAGTCTCCTGGGACTCACCACTGATGTCGACCAACTCCGGAGCCGATTGCTGCATCTTGAACGCTAACTCATAACTGGAAATCCGCGCCGCTAACTCGTCTTGATTCGTTCGGGCACTTAGGTGCGACACGTTGTTTTCTTTGATGGCATCGAGCAACTCGCGCTGCAAATCTCGCGACACTCCCTCCGGCGCTTGCAAATCCAAGAGAGGTGTTCCTTTGGCTCGTACGATCGTGCCGGCATAATTGGCGGGCATGTAGCCACTGGACCAATTTTTGGCGCCGCTTATCGGACCACCCTTGGGGTCCAACATGACAACGTAACCTGGCAAATTCTCGTTTACGGTTCCCAAACCGTAGTTGATCCAAGATCCCAGCGATGGCGATCCACTTAAAATTTTGCCGGAATTCATCATCAGCATGGCAGAGCCGTGGATGGGTGAATCGGCGGTCATGGAGTGAATAAACGCGATGTCGTCTACCCGTTGGGCCAAGTTCGGGAAGAGGTCGCTAACCCACTTTCCACATTGTCCGTACTGCTTGAATTTCCAACGCGGCTCGACGATTCGCCCTTCGTTTCGGTGTCCACCGCGGCCAAAGGTCTTCACAGCGATGGTTTTGTTGTCCATACCAACCATATTCGGCTTGTAGTCGAACGTGTCGATCTGGCTGGGGCCGCCATACATGAAAAGAAAGATCACCGACTTGGCTTTGGCCGCTGCGGGTGGCAAATACGCATTCGGTGCTGGTTTTTGGTCTGCACTGGCTTTGGCAAAGAAGCCATCTCCGGCAAGCAGAGAGGTCAAGGCCGCGCCAGCAAATCCACAACCGGATTGCCATAGGAATTCGCGGCGTGTTCGTCCACAGAAGTTTCTAGTTGTCATGCTTCGATTTTCCTTCATCAATCTAGATATACGAACTCGTTGGAATTGAACAACACTATGCAATACTCGCGGAAAGCTTGTTTCTCGGTCAAAGAAAATTTACTCTTCAACAGCTCGATACGTTTCGTAGCACGCTGGATCTCGTCGTCAGTCGCTGGGCGAGAATACAGGTTCTCGATCGTGAACCGAAGCTGTTTCTCCAACGAATCGCCAACCGACTCGCCTGCGAAACGAGCGAGATGAGTGGCATGCTTTTGGAGAAATTGCCCGTTGAGCATGTTCAGTGCCTGGGCCGCTTGCGTCGTCAAGAAGCGAGCTTCGCAGGTCACATCGGTCTCGGGATAGTCGAAAACGGAAAGCTCAGGCGGAACCAACGAACGCTTGATATGGATGTAGATGCTGCGGCGGGCTTGTTCCTGTTCACTGGACTTGCGCCAACCCGAACCTGGGACACTCTGGCCGGCTTTGACATCGTCGGAGACGTCGGGAAAAATGCTCGGTCCGTGCATGCTGTAGTTGATGCGACCGGTGACGGCCAACACGGTGTCCCGAATTTCTTCGGCGCTAAGTCGGCGTGCATTGAAGCGGCTAAAGTAGTTATTCTCAGGATCGTCTGCGATCGACTCCGGGGTTCCTCGGGAGTTTTGTCGGTAGGTTTCGCTGGTGACCATCAGTCGGTGGATCGCCTTTAAGCTCCAGTTGTTTCGCACGAGTTCCCGAGCTAGAAAATCCAGCAGCTCGGGATGGGTTGGAACATCGCCCATCTGGCCGAAATTGTTGGGCGAGCGAACGATTCCACGTCCGAAATGGTGTTGCCAAAGTCGATTCACGATAACGCGGCCGACGAGGCGGTTTTCTGGATTGGTGAGCCAATTGGCGAGCACTAATCGACGTCCGGCCGATTTCTGATCAGGCAATGGTTCTGGGATTTGGGGAGCAGACTCACCGAATATCGAGGGGAACCCGGGCTGGACCTCGTCGCCCAGTGCTTCGGGTGAACCTCTCAGCAGGACGTGCGTTTTGGGTGGATTTACCTCGCAGCGGGCCAAGCCGAGTCGCGCATCGACAGGCATCGCCTCGAGTTCTTTACGGGTGGATTCCAGGTCGGACTTTAGCTTCTGGTACTCGGACCACTGCTCGGGGGAAAGGTGGCTTTCCAGTTTGGCATCGATCACTTTGTTGCGATCGGGGCTATCGGCAGCGACACGGTCCTCCTCGGACATTTTGCTAATGCCGGCATTTTCCAGGTCGCGCATTTTGCGTTCAACGTTTTTGATCTCGGAGCGCAACGATTTGGTTTTTGCGATTTGCTCCGGGGTTGAGATCAGGATCTGCGAGTTTGCCTTTTGGTCCCCTCGAGCGCCATAGGAGGTGACATCCCGCAGAAATGCGACCAGTTGATAGTAGTCCTTTTGGGGAATGGGATCGATTTTGTGGTCGTGGCAGCGAGCACAATTCATCGTCAACCCAAGAATCCCTTGACTGATGGTGGTTACCAAATCGTCGAATTCGTCCATGCGAGCTAGCGCGGGGTCAGCAGGTTCATCGTCCCAAATCCCAAGTCGGTAGAAGCCAGTGGCGGTCAGCGTTTCGGCGTTTGGCGCGGGGAGTTCATCGCCAGCGATTTGTTCGCGCAAGAATTGGTCATAGGGTTTGTCTTTGTTAAAGGCATCGATCACGTAATCGCGATACTTGTAAGCATTCGGCTTTTCACCATCCCGTTCAAAGCTGTTCGTTTCCGCATAGCGGACCACATCGAGCCAACCACGAGCCATGCGTTCGCCGAATCGGGTGTCAGAGAGCAAATCGTCGACGATACGCTCGTATTCGGCTGTTGTGGGATTCGCGGCGAAACGATCCGAGGTCGCTTTGTCGGGCGGGACCCCTACGAGGTCAAAGTACAGACGTCGGAGCAACTCACGAGGCTCCGCGACGGGAGATCGAGACCTACCTCGTTTTTTTAATTTTTCATCGATGAAAGCATCGATCGGGTTGCCAGTTGCTGCGTTCCCATCCACACTGGGAACGGCTGGATCGGATAGTGGGAGAAAGGCCCAGTGAGCCGAATATTCTCCGCCCGAAGCAATCCAGCGTCGAATCTTGTCAACTTGGGAGGGAGACAGCCCTTCGCCCTCGGGGGGCATTCGAACCGAGGGATCGTCGCTGGTGATTCGTGAGATCATTTCGCTTTGGTCAGGTTGGCCAGGAACGACGGCCCGTATGCCGCTATCGGTTTCAGCGGTGGCGAGATCGAATTCATGTAGAGCGAGGCCAGCCTCTTTGGTCTCAACGCCGTGGCAGGAGTAGCAATGTTTCGCCAAGATGGGACGGATTTCGCGAGCAAAATCGATCGGTTCATCTGATGGCGGGTTGCTAGAGTCCAGAGTCGGATAAGGCTCATTACCATGTGGGTAAGCCAACAGGCTCGTAGGGTAAGCCAACAGGCTCGAAATCGCCAAAACAATTCCAGCTACGAAGAATAGGGAGACCAATACGCCGTTACGAAGGGCCGTCATCGCAGTTCGCTTATTAGGTGGGAAGGGTGGGAGGGGCTGATGCCCGACATTTGACGATTGCCTCGACAATGAATTGCCGAGACACTACTTGTATCTCGAGGGATCGATCGATGGGTCTACCGAGGGAAACTACCCACGGAAACCACCGTGGGAAACTATACCGGTAGACTACCCTGTGCGGGCTGCCTCGATCGGCCGTCTCTGAAACTGTTGCAGCGTTCACCAAATTTAAGCTCGATTATACCTTGATCGAGTGTGTAAAGCTATGCGAAGACTCCGCAAGTGTGTAATATCCTTTGCCATTCACGTTCGATGGTTGTTTGCACGGGAGTCCCAGGTTGTTTGGCCTTAGATTTCGCCTAAGCGTTTCGGTTATTCTAGTGGTGTTAGGCGCTGTTCTGAGCCAGAGCGGCAGTCGGATCGCAGCTCAGGAACCTTTTGATCACAAGCTCGGTACAAAACTCCACGTAAAGCTCGATGCGGATTTGCAACGCTATCACGTTTCTCATGGACCGACAGGGTTGGTTCGTTCTGTCGGTTCCGACACGATGATCAGTTTGATGCGTTCTTGGTCTGACCGATTTAAATCTTATTATCGTGGGGTGCGGGTCGAGATCGAGGGGCAGGGGTCGTCCAAGGCGATGCCGGCGCTGATTGAGGGGACATCCAGCTTTGGGCCGATGAGCCGTCCGCTCAAGCTGTCAGAAATCGAAGAGTTTGAAAATCGCTTTGGGTACAAACCAACTCTGTTGCCGGTCGGAATCGATTTAGTAGGGTTGTTGGTACACCACGACTGTCCGCTGGAGTCGATATCTATGGAACAAATCGACGCGATATTCTCGAGCACGCGTCGCCGGGGTCATGCCGCCATCACGACGTGGGGGGATCTCGGTTTGACCGGGGAGTGGGAGAGGGAGCCGATTGTATTACACGGCCGCAATGCAGCGTCGGGCACTTACGGATTCTTTAAGGATCGGGTACTCAATGAAGGAGATTTCCACCCCCGCGTCATGGAGCAACCGGTGAGCAGTGCGGTTGGATCCGCCATCGCGAGCAATCGTTTTGCGATGGGCTATAGCGGTATGGGAGGAAACACCGATTTGGTAAAGCCCTTAATGATTTCTGAACGATACGGGGTTTCCGGTATTGGCCCTACCGAAGACAATGCATTAGACGGTACGTACCCGCTCGCCCGTTATTTGTTTATCGCAATCAATTACAAACCCAATTCGAGACTCGATCCCACGCGACGAGAGTTTTTAAAGTTCCTGTATAGCTATGAGGGACAAGAATTGGTGGCATCCGATGGATATTTGCCCATCAATGCCGTCGTCGCCCAAGAGGCCTTGAAAGAGGTTGGTATCGTAAACAGCAAATGAATTCGCGACCAACCCTTGAAGACTTAGCAACCAAATGAAAACGGCCTCTCAATCATCGACTTACTCGAGCGGCGCGAGGAGGCCCGTACGAAAACAGCTTTGGTTCGATTCCATGGCGAGGGCGGTCATCACCTCGGGCGGGGTGGGCACGATTGTGGTGGCATTGTTAATTGTCGTCGTGATGATAAGTCAGTTACTCCCGTTGATCGCAACATCGGACGTCACTACGGTGAACGAATTTCGGTTTGACAGCGGCACAAAGGGCAGTTCTGACTCTACAACCATCGATCGACCGAACCAGGGTTCGCCTATATGCGCTGGTATGGATGAGTACGGAGACATGACCTGGTTTCTCATGCCCTCTGGAAACATTGACGTTTACGCAACGTCAACAGGTACTCGGCTGCAATCGTTCGTTCCGCCGGAGGGAGGCGCCGATCTTGCGAACCTGGCTGGGCGCGAGATAACTGCATTTTCGGTCGCCGACGACGACGCTAGTTTACTGATAGGTTACTCCACAGGAGAGGTTCGCCCGATCACGATCCATTGGGTAGTGGAATACCTGGATTCACCGACCAACGATGACAACGCCGCGTCGCTCCCCCCAGGTGACAACATGGATCCCACGGGTGACGACATTAGACCATCGGTCTCTACGGTATTGCCCAATGGGCTGGTTCGCGTGCAGAGAATTGAATCTATCGACTATCACGAACCGATTGCGGTCTTGCAATCTCCCGTTCGGTGCGTCGACTGGTTAAAACCAGAAGCAATTTATGGTTTGGAGAAAATCAAAAGCTGGAAGTGGCTTGCTAGTGATGGGGTAGAGATCGTCGTTCAGCATCATTTGAGGCGTAGGCAGGGTATCAGCGTATCGACCAAAGAAGAGATAAAGACTTGGCGTACCGCACGAACCTCCGAGTTAGCGTCTGAGTCGGCAACAGAGTCGGTTGTGCATGCGATGCTAAACGCACAGGGGGAGGGCTTTACCACCATCGGCCCAAACGGACTCGCGCGGTTATGGCGATTGGATACTGAACCATCGATCCAACAATTGGCATCGCATTGGACGATTTCAGGGAGTGAGAGCACAGTCAACGGGGCCGTACCCATTTTAGGTCGTAACACTTTGTTAATCAGTTCGGAATCGGGAGAGCTCGAAGGGGTCGCACCGTTCTTTGGATCTGAGAAATCCGATTTAGTATCGATTCATCGCATTGCGATCGGTTCGATGGGAATCAAACACATGGCAGCTGCCACCAATTCCCGAGTGGTTTCGGCACTGAGCGATGACGGTATCGTGACCTTTCTATATGTTCCCACGGATCGCAAGCTCCTCGAGTGGTCGGTGGAGCCTGGTAGCCAGATCTTTTTTTCGTCCGGTTCGCGATATTGCGGGGTTTTGCGTCCAAACTCGGTCACGGTGGCTAAGCTGAACCTACGATTTCCGGAAGCGGGATGGAGAAGTTTTCTGAGTGCAAATTGGTTTGAGGGCTACGATAGCCCGAGGCATCTATGGCAAAGTAGTTCTGGCACCGTTCAAGGAGAGATCAAACTAAGTATCGTCCCTCTGTTGTTCGGAACGATAAAAGGGACGTTTTACACATTATTGATCGCCATTCCGCTAGGGCTGGTTTCGGCGATCTTCTCAAGTGAATATTTGGATCCAACCAACCGGGCTCGGATCAAGCCGATCATGGAATTGATGGCCAGCGTACCAAGCGTGGCGTTAGGATTTGTCGGAGCCGTGGCCGTTGCTCCGTTGGTCAGAGATCAGTTGTTCGGTGTATTGTTGGTCGCATACTTAACCCTAGGCATGCTGGTCAGTATTCCTACATTTCTAGCCTTGTTACCGCAACCGATTCGGTTGTTAGCGAATCATCGGCGAGAGTTGCTATTGATTTTGGTACTGATTGTTTCGATCGCGATTTCCAACATCATGGCTGCCAGACTCGAATCGCTTCTTTTTGGGGGGCCGTTAACACTCTGGTTAAACGGTGAGTTCGGTCACTTGTTTCCAGGTTGGCTTTGCCTTTGGTTGATACCCTGCGGCGTGGCTACATTTTGGGCATCGAATCACTTTCATATCGAACGCAAGCTGTCAGAACGGTACAGTCTGTTTCGCAAAGAAACTGCGTTTGGGGCGGTTATCATGCAGACCGGATTGTTGATTACCTGTGTTGTTTCGGCGTCAGCCATTGCGATGGCGCTGAGTTTATTGGGATGGGACGCGCGCGGGACCATGTTGGATTCCTATCAGGAACGAAACGCGCTACTCGTGGGAATTGTATTGGGGTTCGCGATTGTTCCGCTTATTTTTACATTGTCGGAGGATGCATTGCAGGCAGTACCTCAGCATTTGCGTGCGGCATCCATGAGTTGTGGAGCGACCGTATGGCAGACGGCTATGCGTGTCGTGATTCCGACCGCTCTTAGTGGGCTCTTTAGCGCAGTGATGTTGGGACTGGGGCGAGCGATTGGAGAGACGATGGTCGTGTTAATGGTATCGGGCAATAGTCCCATCATGGAGCTCAATCCCTTTAATGGATTCAGGACCTTGTCCGCCACACTCGCGATGGAGCTGCCGGAGGCAGCACGAGGCAGCACTCACTACCACTCATTATTTTTCGTATCGCTGGTTCTTTTTTTCTTGACGGTCGTAGTGAATTCGATTGCCGAGTTCGTTAGGCTCAAGTTTAAGAAGAATGCGAGCCAGCTATGAGCCAGTACTCGTCGCAGCGCAGGTTCAAAAGTTCTTCGGACACCATGATATGGTTATCTGGTGGATTTTTTGTGGTTTCCTGTACGTTACTTTTTTTGTTTATCATTCATATCGTATACGAAAGTCTGCAGGCTCACTGGCCTCGCCGGGTAGCTGTTTTAGAGCGGTTCGATGGGACCATTATCGCTGGTGAGTTGCATGGCCAATTGAAAGACCAACAAACATCGCTCACGGCACGCTTGCTACTAAAGACCGGCTACCATCAGAATGGCAATCAATCGATATCCTCGGTATCGTCATCGACACTTGTACCGAATGCCATTTCGTATCCCGAAGAGATCATCGCATTGGAGCTTCGCGATAGAGAACCCGTGTTCGGCATGATCGCCAGAGTAACGCAATTGCAGCATTCACTCCAAACCAAAGTCGCAGTTGCACGAGTCTTTCTCACGGAATTGGAGGTTGCCGCTTCCCGGAACCTCGATGGCCCGGTACCTAAAAATGTGTTCGAGCAATCGTTGCCGGATGCGCTCGACTCACTGGTCAGTCAAGCAAACGCTCCCATCAACATACCTGTTGAAAGGTGGAATGAAGCGCTCGACAGTTCTCAACAAATCGTTGCACGCAACCAAGAATCGATTCGTCTTAAGCAGATAGAATTGAGCGTTATTGATAAGCAACTCGCTGAAGCTCGCAAAGAGAGCATAAAATTTGCCGGCCTTCGGTCTCAAACGTTTTTGAAAAAGATCGATGAAATATTTAGGGTTGCGTTTGAATTAGGGGCTGCGAAACAAGCCACCTATGATTTAGAGGCTTCTGCAAGTTTTTGGCGGGATCAAAATCAAGATACGCCTCAAATGTTAGACGGCATAAACGAATCTCTTAGTCGGCTTAAGGCGATTCTAGTCAAGCAAGAAGAGCAGTACGAAAGGGAACTTGAGGCACTGATTCAGCGGGATTCGATCGAGAAAGTGGTAGGTTCAACGAAGGAAGACAACGAAGTCACGAAGTTTTTTTTCGACTTAGCGCAATCGGCAAAGTCTGCGTATGCGGAGCAATTACGACTCAATACCGAGTTAGCGGAATTGGACCAAATTCGCAACGCCTTTCGGATCGATGTCGCGTTACTGGAATGTGTCACCAAGTTTCCGACGAATCGACCGTCGTCCGCAGAAGCAGTCCCGCCGGAGGGACTCACTTCGATACGGGTCGATCAATCGCTGGATTTTCGATGGAATCCAAGCGTTGTGGAACAGCCGGAGAGTTTTTCTCTCGCCAGGACAGAGGTTTTACTCTCGGACATTGTGCGTTACTACTCTCCCAACTCGCTGGGGTGGTCAGGTCGATGTAAATTATTTGTGGAGCGATGGATTGAGTTTTTATTCGGATCACCGAGGCGTAACGGATTGGGGGGAGGCGTATTTCCAGCGATCTGGGGAACGATTGTGATGACCATACTCATGTCCATTATGGTGATGCCGTTTGGGGTTATGGCCGCCATTTACATGAGAGAGTATGCACAGCACAGCATGATGTTGAGTATAGTGCGAATAACGGTAAACAATTTGGCGGGAGTTCCAAGCATCGTTTATGGAGTCTTTGGACTCGCATTTTTCAGTTATCTCATTGGTGGTTTTATCGACGGCGGTCCACGAAAAGTCGGATTGGAACCATTACCGATTGTTTCGTGGTCGATCTTGAGCTCGGCCACGGTGATTTCGATCCTTTGGCTTGCGTATCGGACGCTCAAGCCGCAGACGAAATTTGTGAGACCGAGTATTGTTGCTGCCAACAGATTCTTTTCCCTACTGCTTTTGATGATCGCGCTGGCTGGCAGTTTTTTGGTGATTGCCAAGGTCCCTTTTTTTGAAGGGTTTTATAGTGATGAGTTACCAAATCCAACGTTTGGGAAGGGGGGATTGCTATGGGCGTCCGTTACGATGGCGCTACTCACCTTGCCAATCGTCATCGTTACCACCGAGGAAGCGTTACTATCGGTACCGGCATCGTTAAAGGAGGGATCTTATGCATGTGGGGCCACCAAATGGCAAACCATCAGGCGACTTGTTTTGCCTTATGCTCGACCTGGTATTATCACAGGAATGATTCTTTCGGTGGCGCGTGGTGCAGGTGAAGTCGCCCCATTGATGTTGGTGGGTGTTATCCCCTTAGCCAGCGATTTGCCATTGGATACCGAGGCTCCATTTTTGCATGGGTCTCGCTCCTTTATGCACCTCGGTTACCATATCTACTCGTTGGGGATGCAGAATCCCGATATTAACTCCACGCGCCCCATGGTTTACGCGACGATTGTGCTTCTCATTCTTATCGTCTTCGCATTAAACTCGAGTGCGATTTGGTTGAGGAGCAAAATTCATAAGCAGATGAAAACACAACAATTTTAAGAACACTTGGATTCCATGGATCGCGTAAAACTCATTTCGGCAGGGAGGATGGTACCTCCTGAAATCCACGAGGGAGTACTCGAAAATGAGTTCGTATTGACGATCGATCAATTTTCGCTTTGGTACGGTAGCAAACAAGTGCTCCATCAAATATCGATGGGTATACCGTCTGGGAAAGTCACTGCTTTGATTGGTCCGAGTGGATGTGGCAAATCAACTTTGCTCCGAAGTGTAAATCGCATGAACGATTTGGTCGAATCGGTCGATGTTGAGGGAGAGATGCGGCTTAGAGGGGAGTCGATCTATAACTCTGGAATCAATGTCATTGAGCTACGCAAACGGATGGGTATGGTGTTTCAGAAGCCGAATCCGTTCCCGATGTCAATCTTTGAGAATGTGGTCTATCCATTGCGGGTGGACGGTGAAAGTCACAGAGGTCGTCTCATGGAGGCATGTGAGCGGGCCCTGCGAGAAGCCGCACTGTGGGATGAGGTGAAGGATCGTTTGTCCGAAAACGGATTGAAATTATCGGGTGGGCAGCAACAGCGGCTCTGCATAGCCCGGGCTATTGTTTCATCTCCTGAGATACTGCTTCTCGACGAGCCCTGTTCGGCGTTGGATCCAGTTGCGACGGGCAAGGTGGAGGATTTGATCGAGAGGTTAAAAGGAGATTATTCGATCTTGATCGTAACGCATAACATGCAACAGGCGTCCAGGATCAGCGATTATACGGCCTTTTTGTATCTGGGACATTTGCTGGAGTACGGATCAACGTCCACAATCTTTACGCGTCCCCGATTGCGAGAAACAGAGGATTACATCACGGGACGATTTGGATAGAAGCGACGTGCCGTGGTAATAGCCTATTTCCAAGAGGCGTCTTCAACCAACACCGCTTTAATCCTCATTCATAGCGGAGCGGGCGCGAGACCACCGGTGCCGAGCAATGCGCCAGCGAGATGGCTCTTTGCGGTTAGCATGAGTCACGAGTCGTCGATAGGCGGTCGCGAGTTTACGCCCTACCGTAGGGCTTGCGCCCTGACGCTAACAATTGCTTCGCAATTCGAATACTAGCGGAGCGGGCGCGAGCCCACCGTTGCCGAGCAATGCGCTAGCGAGATGGCTCTTTGCGGTTAGCATGAGTCACGAGTAGTTGATAGGCGGTCGCGAGTTTACGCCCTACCGTAGGGCTTGCGCCCTGACGCTACTATTTTGGGACCCTCGCTTGCGATTTGTGC
>JBKCTT010000209.1:0-12952 GCA_046318795.1 Pirellula sp. | reverse complement strand
TTCAAGGAAACAACGATCTCTGCGCAGTAGATGAACTTCCCATCAAGCCGCTCTTGCAGTGATTTGGATATCACGGCAACCGATCGTTCAACGCGTCCTTCATAAAGTACTTTGCCTCCAGACGTGACCTTGACCGGTTTGTCGAAATCGATCAGAGAGTCATTCAGCAAGATCCGAACCCGATCGGCCTCTGTGGATTGCAGATCAATCGTTTGTCCATCTCGAATGGCAACGATCAAGGCGCGGTCACGCACCTCAGTCGGCTCAACAGCCAGCCAATAGAATCGACTCACTCTCACGTCGTCTTGCTTCCACACAATCTTAGCCGGCGTCGTATTCCGTTCGAACTTGGCCATCCAGGGAAGCGCTTCTGCATCCTGCCTGTCCATCCAATGTCCTTTACCCTCGTGGAGCTTTACGAAATGTTCATATCCTTCTGGATCGCTCGTGCGAAGCTCGGCTAATTTATCTTTCCAGTCGGCGGCGATTTTGTTTCGATTGTAAGCCGAATCTTTCTCACCCATATGAAGCGTGAATGGCAGATTCCGAAGCCCGAGCGGTGATGTCTCGTTAGGATGTCCAGCCATCATCGAAGCGGCAGCAAAACGGTCGGCGAGTCGCGGAGCCAATTGATAGACGCCGTCTCCTCCTGCAGAATAACCCATCAAGAAAACTCGATTTGGATTGACGTCTTCGAATACGATCAGATTCTCGATCAATCGATCAAAGAAACGATCGATGTGCGATTGATGCCAAAGGTCCCATGTATCGGTGGGCGCTCGCGGAGCCAGATACACACCCTCCTCTGGTTTATACAGTTTCTTTTGGTTCTCCCATTGCTGAGTATTCACGCGTGGTGGAGCCCCCCCGCCTCCGTGCATGGAAATGTACAAACTGCGCCCTGAGGCTGGTTTGTCGCCAAAAATCGTGTAGGCGAAAGGCATCTTGAGATTGTCGATCACCAGCTCCTTTTTCTCCATTTCCTCGGCACGCATCTTTTTCAGAATGGATACTCGATCTTCATAAAGCAACCGCGTTGCCTCCTCCGCCTCAGCGCGAGAGAGAGACTTTTTGAATTCCGAGATCTGGTCGATGGGCTGTCGTGAGTCGGACTCGCTTGAAAGAAACTTTTTCAATGTTTCGATCGCGGAGCTCGATTGTTCCGTGCTGTCCTCCAAAGGGTTATCGCTATTCTTGGTCGAGACGAACACTAAATCGATAGGACCGTCTCGGTTCTCCGCCTGAAAATCCTTGGTTACCGTCTGGTCACCCATGGAAGCTGTTACTTTGAACGATTGCCCTACCGGCAAATAAAATGACGTGTGATCGTTTGAATCGAAACGCTCATCGTTAGAATTGCCCTCGGAAACGACTTTCCCTGCCGCATCCGTAACAGTTAGTTTTGTAGAAACTCGTTCTCTGGTCTTAGCGTCCAAAACGCGAAACATGATTTTGGTTGTTCCCTCGGGCTGTGGCACCTTTAGTTGGGTGTAACGATCGGTAACGTTGACTGCCGAGATGTAGTTGATGGATCGATTCCAAACGAGCGGGAATGCTAACGGCGTTCTTTGAAAGCTAACAGCATAAATCGAGTGCACCGGATTGTCTCGAATCGCAGTCGCTGCTCGATCAGTGAACCATGCCTTGTTTAGATCGTCGCCACTGGCCTCGCAAGCTCCCGTAAAATGCCATCCATTATCCCAGATCTCTACCCAAGAGTGATTGCCACTCTTATCCGGCCACAATGGGATACCAACGAAGCGTGCAGGAATACCACATGCTCTACATGCATCAATCATGAGGATGGACAGACCAGTACAGGAAGCTAGCCCGGAACGTATCGATTCGAGCGGGCTTTGATCCGCTTTGGCCCGTTTTGTGGAGTAGCGAACATTGACTAGTGCGAACACCTTTTGGTTGATTATCGCGGCCGCTTGCGAAATCGTCTTTGCCTCGGCAATCAATGGTAAGAAACGCTCTCGGAAATCTCGCCGCCAGTCATCACGACTTTCATTGATATTCGCGTAGGGCAAGATCTCATTGAGATAGATCTCTTTTGATATCTGATCTTTCCATGGGGAACTCATCCATGCTTCCCAAGCAAGCTGCGTATTCTCGAGTAAGAAGTTCGCACTCAAGCTCGTTAGGTCCCGGTCAGGCATGTTCGCAACGAGGAACTGCATGGACTCGAATTGTTCCTCCGGGCATTGCTCTAGGGCAAGCTCCAGTTGCTGACGATTCTCACCAGATTTGGAAAGGGCCAATTCAACCTTGGGATTTAAATCCTCCACGTCACTGAGCGTTCTCCATGTAGACCATAGTCGCGAGTCCTGTGACACATTCCAGATTGGTGCAGAGCTCTTACCATTCGATTTTGTTGAATACGATGCTACGTAACCAGTGTCGTTAGTATCGATGTATACATGCTGCGTGGTGGGAAGACTCTCCTTAGAAATCCCTAGTTCCTCCGGACTCTTCGCCCATTTGTTGTTGAGGCTATGGAAGCTCTTTTGTCGATGATAAACTTCCATCAACGTATCGCGTGCGATCAAGCTGGCATCTTCGACATAACTCGCTGGAGCGGTTTCCGCTTTCTCGAATTGCACAAATCCCCAACGTTCAGGACGATGCATATCGATAATCCCTTGTGGTGACCAAACCCAGTTATCCTCTTTGGTGTTGGGTTTCTTTACATACTTGCCATCCACAACGTCGAATTGCCATTCCACTCGAGAGAAGCCAACTCGCCATCGATCCCCTTGTTGGGGAGGGTAAGCGTTTACCGGTGATTTTCTGAATGCTGTCCAAGGAATCGCGATTTCAATCGTCCATCCTTTGTCTTGGTCCGATGGATCATTCAGTGTGCCGTCGAGATAGACTGCCGATTTGAGTCCGTCAAACTCCCAGCCATTGTCCGCTTTCCCACCATCTTTGTAGGGACGATCAAGTAATAGATCCCATGTGGTGTTGAGGGCATTCATTTCGAACTCAACATACTGATGATTGTCGCCATCAGGATCGACGAATACTTCGAAATCGTTGTCCTGGAAGATGACAGCATCATGCTCTGTCAGCGTCCCCTGAAGATGCGTTTCCATCAATTCCGCAGCGATATATAGATTTTGTGCGTCCCAAAGCATCTTTGCGCGAGTGCGTTGTCGAGGCTTCGGTTTTGCATCACCTTCGATATCGACAAAGTCAGCAGTCCACGGGGCCAATTGCCACGCCGCATCGTCGAGTTTTCCATCTAACTCGACCTGACTCTCCGAGAACATGCAAATGTATCCTTCAGGTCGGATAGGTTTCATATACTTCCAGTCACCCATCCGGTCGTCCGCTGTCGCCAGGTTAGAATACAGGAGCAATGCTGAAAAAAAAAGCATGCGGAGTTTGTTCATAGAATGCATATTCGAGTTGCCAATTGAAGAAGATTCGACAGGCGGGTAGGTCACGGTAAGGGAGGAGGCGTCAATCATGACATGCAAGGTTTATTCGTGCTACTCGCATGATAAAAAATTTGCAATAAACGCGAGGTAATTTGGTGGGAAAATCGTCCACGATCACATCACCACTGTGGCGGATAGCTTGGATTCCGAATCCTTGATGCACGTATCCAAGTACGATACATACTAATGAAGAAGATCTGCGATCTGCCTTCGATCACGTCGAATTTGATCAATATCTATAGGTAATCCGAGCGAGACGCCGATTTGGCGATAGAAGCTTTCCAAGGGCTCGGTCCATTCAACAGATACCAAGTCCATGGGCTTTTCGCCGTTGCCGTTCTTGGCGTCGATAGACGCCCCCTTCGCAATCAGCAACTCCACAAGTTCGCGTCGAGCAAAGAAGGCAGCCAAGTGTAAAGGTGTGTTACCATCAGAGTTGGTACCGTCTACGGATGCGCCACGTTCAATTAATTCACGTGCGATATCGGTTTGGCCCCAGATTACAGCTTGATTGAGTGGAGTCGATCCATCATCACGACGATCATTGACCGAGGATTTTTCCGCAAGAATTCGCCGCAACGAACCGTCCGACGAATGTGGTTCGTCAAGCTTGCTGCGAAGCGCAACGGCCTCTTGAGGGCTACTCGCCACGTGAAAGATAAATTCATTGCTGAACCATCCGTCAACCGCTTGAACCTGCAAGAAGTGGATTCCATCAGGAGGCAGCTGCTCCAAGGTTATACTCACGCTCTCCGATGGGCCAACATCGATCTTTCCCTCTGTACGCTGGCCGTCTACAAACAACTTTGCACTGCGATCGAAATGGCGGCCGCTCAGTACTAAAACCTTGTTCTCGGGATTCACGATGGGAAATTCTTGTCGCCCTCGCTGACTTTCTATCGGTCCCAATGTCCAGAGTGCGGGTTGAGCCATGATTGCATCGGCTTGCTTCCCTGCATGTGCTATCAGCGTGATAAGAAGTTTACCTTCACCTGCAAGCCTCATCATTTCGTCAGAGCGGAGCGATGTACTCCCTCCGTCGCGAGGAACAAAGGCCTTTGCACTGTCACTCGGATCGAACCGCAACGAAATGGGCAAGCTGTTGGCTCCATCGATCTGAACTCCATCTGCATGGAGTACGATCGCCCCTTGCATTGCACTCTTCTCTAAAGTCTCAACGAGTATTCGCGTAGAGAGATCGTCAGCGCTCTTTCGGTTGAGGGTCACTTGCCGTGCGAACGCTCCCGAAAAACCTGTGCTAGCTTCGAGCACCATATTCCACGCAGGGTTAAATCGAGGTCTGCCCCCCCACGATAGAGTCCAGATTTCTCGTTCGGGCGCACCCCGCGTCGCCATATCGCGATAAAAATCGAATTCAACCATATTCAATCTTCCCTGTGGTAGGATCAACCAGCGATCATAAGCCCCGCGCCATGTCGGAGCATCCATGCCGGTACCCGGCGTGTTTGTACTGACTAAGTGAGGCATACGATGACAGTTACCACATACGTCTGGTTTGAATTTTTCTGGTTTGTGATCACCCTCCAAATGAAACAATTCGAAGCCTCGAACCGCCTCTTTTGATAGTACGTCAGTATAAGACCGTCGCTGCGCCGGTGGATATGGCACGCTTAATAGAAAAGCCGCCATAGCGTCACGCTCATGCGAGGTCAGTCGTCCTGCTTTCCCTTCATCGTTAACCGTTTTGTCGTCAACATGACTCATGGTACTGGCTAAACCACCGTCAACTAGATGCCGAGTAGCGCTCTCCGGCCTATCGCTTCGGCTATTCGGTTTGACGCTAGCATGGATGCTCTCACTATTGATGCCTCCGTAGGGATCGCCAGGAATGCCATCCCAATGAAAAGGAGCGGTATCACGTAGGCCACGCACCGGCATTGTCGAACGAGGCATAATCTGATTACCTCCGGAAACGATTGGCGTTTTCAGTACCCATAGCAATTGATCGGTGTGGCCATCGGGATGGCAGCTCGCACAAGAGAACGTACCCGACGTCGAAGCTCGAGCGGTACTGAACATCACTCTGCCTTGTTTGAGAATCTCGGGTGTTGGATCCTCAAGGTGGATCGTCGCTAACGTCCGTGGTGACTGGGCATCCAGCACATCAACGACCGATACGGAATTGTCCGCCGCATTGAATACCCAAGCCCTAGCTGGTTTATTGTCTATGTATTCAATCTCGAGTCCTTCTGGTACGGCTCCTACGTTTGTTCGACCCAACACTTTACCTGTGGTCGCATCAACGGTGAAAAAGATATCGGAACCGGACGCTGTGGCGTACAACACTTGGTCGTCGCGACTGACTCGAATGGCAAAGGGAGTCGCTAACGCATAACCCTCATCAGGCTGTGCAGGTGGCAACGGCTCCAGGTCGAAGAATTCCACCTGTGACTTCTTTTCTTTTGTCCAACCAACACGCGTCAGGCGGTTCAAGAATGGTCGATTCCCCAACTCGGCCAGGCCATGCTTCTTGGTACCAGCTCTACCATTCACATCGTTACGAGCGTCGGTCTGTGTAATGAATGCGTTGCCGTGCGAATCCACAGCTAAGCCATATAGCAATGTTCCCAAGCCTTCGACGGTTGCCAACAATTGATCGGACTCGACGTCAAACAGGAATAGATCTTTGTCAGGAACGTTTGGATTTTTTACGATGTCCACTACGTGACCGATGGAGAGTACATTGTTGTGAACAATGGAATGTTCCCACGCATCAAAAGTCACCAGATTGCCGTCGATTTTGTCTCGAGAGCCACCTGACAATTGTGTTTGATTATTGGATTCGAACGGTAACACCAACAGTTTGCCGTTGCGTACGGCGATCGCGCGCGGATCCTGAGCCGGGATGGCTAGGTACTTAATGATTTGTCGCTTTGCAACATCGATGACGGCGATTTTGTTTTCTGACGAGAGAGACACGTAGGCTTTCTCGTCGTTCGCGAAGACAACACCTACAGGCTCATCGAATCGAGTTGCTCCGAATTCGTCGAAATCCTGAAGAGTTGCAATGACTTGATATCCCGTTGGGCTATGGGGGTTAATGTCGATGATGCTAACCGAGTCTGAAACATGATTTGTAACCCAGAGCTCCTGTTCATCTGGTCGAATCGCTACCCCCGCAGGATCAATACCTACGGGCACTCGCCTAATGATTTGATTCGAGTTCGCATCGATGACATCCAAGGTATCCGCAGCCGAATTGGTAACAAAGACGACGCCCTGGCTTATCGCAATAGGGTTGAAATGGGGACTCATAAGGAGTGGATGCCCGGTCGCGCTCGCGAAATACTTTGCAACCGGCATCGATGCAGTTGTATCGTCAGCCTGGCAAACAGAACGGGAATGGCAAACGAGCCAACCCAAGGCCATAATCAAAAGCGGAGCATCGATAAGCTTCATTATCTTCTTTAACATTCTGAGTACCTTCCTGTTATTCTGAGCACCCCGTCCATTGGCTTTGCCCTTAATTCAGTTACTTGTTTCAGAGTAAACGTCCTGGTAGTGGATCTGCTGACAAGAAACAAAAAACTTCCAAAAAAAGCCAGTTAATGACTAACTATGACAACTGCTTAATCACTGTTGCTTCGCGCATCGTTGATCGCAGAAGGCATGAGTTCAATCGATGTAATTTCTAATCCAACATCTTCATGAATAGTCAAAGCGTAGACGTCGGTCAGTTCTAATCCTTCAGGCGTCGAGGCGAGTTGAGGGTGCAACGGACTAAAGTCCTTGAGGGGCAGATCAACTTGCCAATAGTCTCCTGCACCTCCAAGCTGTTCAGCTGGCACATCGCATTCGAATTTGCCTGCAAAGACTCCGTACATTTTTTGAGTACTCACGCCAAATCGAACCATCTGTGGTTTTTCCGTTTTACCTCGAAAGCGGAGGATCGAGTTGGAATAAAGTCGTACTGGTTTGTCGGTGCATTTCCAAGCGGCAATGGCCACCGCATAAAGCATCACAGGTTCTGCATCAGGTAATGGCCACAACAGTGGAGTCGCACCGAGCCGCCGCGAAACCTCCTCGCCTGGACGTAGCCAACTTCCGAATATGACTTCTTGCCCTTTCATATCATCCATGGTCCACGATGTAGTAGGTGTAGGTTGTTGATGTGACGAAAACAAAGAGGTATCACCGAGAACGACGTAGACTTGATGTCCGGCTTCGACCTTGATTGTTGAGTTGTCTTGCAAACGCACGACGGTAGCGGAACCGTCGTGAACCCGAACAATCGATTCGGACAACGATGTTTGAATGTTTAGCAAAGCGTCCCGAAATTCGACTCGCATCGTAGGCGTAACGATGACATGTATTTCTGAATTCTTGGAGGCAGCTGGGCTAAACCAGATGCTACCTTTGAGCAGTTCAAAGTGAGTTTGCGATGCATCACTCGAAGGGACGCGAATTGCTGAATTACCGGCGATTGTCATGGTTGCATCATGTTTCAGCGACATCGTGATCCATGCGTCGCAAGAACGCGATTCAAGCGTATCGCCAACCATCACAGACGAACCGGGCTGGATGTCGTTTGAGATTTTCCCCGTGGAGCCAAAGAATTGACTGGCTCCTGTCACTTTGACGACTCTCGCAACCACTAGCTTCTTGTTCGAAAGAAACGCTAGGGCTGTAACGCCGATCATTACGGAAACTAGGATCGTTGCGGCCAGGAACCATGTCGTTCGAAGAGCTGGCTGCATCGTTGATACATCTGTCACCACGGACTCGTTCTCGCGTACGTACGAGTCAATGGGTTGCTGTAAGCCCGCGAAATGATGCTGGCTTGCCGTGCGCTGGCTATCTGCAATCATGACGGCATGCTCAGCGACATCCTGCAAGAAAGCACGCGATTGTGCATCGGTCCGCAACAATTCATATACGATTTTGGTTTCGTCGCCGTTCAGATTTCCATCCAGGAATCGTAACAATAGTTCGTTTCGGTCAATTGCGTTCACGTGCTGCCTCCACGGCTGGTGCAGTACCATCAAAGCCTTGTATAGCAAGCTTTGATTCAATGCATTCCTTTAACTGCAAATGCAGTCGGGACAATCGTTTGTAAACTGTGTTCAGTTCGAGGTTGAGTCTACGTGCAACCAATTGACAGCTAAGTCCCTCCGCATAACGAAGCGTAAGCAACTCCTTCGACTTGGGAGCTGTCGCCTCGAGGCAGCTCTCCAATGCTTCGAGTTTCGCAACAGCTGCTTTTCCATTCGCAAGATTATTCCACTCGGAGTCCATTTGTGCCAGCAACTCTTCGTTCACTTGCGGGACAGTTCGACGATTCCGTTCGATCCAATCCAGGGCCTCTCGACGGGCTGTGACGAAAGCCCAGGACAAGAGCGCCGCTTCCGCATAGAACTGAACATCTTTGGTGAGCGCCTTAAGCACAACATTCTGAAAAATGTCCTCCGCCGTATTGGCTTCACGAACCACCAGCCAGGCGGTCGCCGAGATTCTATTTCGGCTGTTTATCAAGCACTGAACTATCTCAGTTTCTCGCAATGGACTCAATCGGCAACGCCCCCACGAGCGATTTCCACCGCCCAAGAAAAAGTCTGACCCTCTGAATGTTCTCTGTCTTAAAAACGGCCTCGCGTTCGATTCCTGACATCAATGCACTGGTTTTTCATAGGATTTTTCACCCCAGGACGTAGCACCGAGGAATTGTTACCAATTTTGCGCTAAATTTGCACGAAATGGGCTGAATGTTGGAGGAAGATGTCAGGATTCTCGACCTAATGCCGTTTAGAGCTTTACCCTATAAACTCAATGTTTCTTACCGTCTTCCTTTCACCAAGTGCTCCCCTTGATGACCAACTCTGTTTCTAGATCAGCTTCGATCCGATTGCTCCTGCTGATTGCTATCGCAGGAATTGTGATTGTAGCGGCAGTCGTCGCGCCTCGTTGGTTTTCGGAGAGCCCCAAAGCCAAACATTTGGTTCATCGAGTCTCGCGAGGCACATTAATGGTGACGGTTACCGAGAATGGTGCCGTGGAAAGCTCTAACAATAAAGAGATAAAATGCTTCGTTAAAGGTGGCAGTACCGTGTTATGGGTTATTGAAACAGGAACCCTAGTCAAGCCCGGCGACGAACTCGTTCGCTTGGACCAATCGCAAATCGAGGACAAAATTCTGCAACAGAAGATTGTATATGAAACGGCACTAGCGAATAAAATTACTGCCGAAAGCGATGTTGCCGTAGCCCGAACCAGTGTGACGGAGTATCTCGAGGGAACCTACGTCGAGGAACGAAGCTTGATTGAAAAGGAAATCTTTGAATCCGAACAAGCCGTTCGCAAAGCCCAACTTTCCTATCAATCATCGCTTCGATTGGCCGCTCGAGGGCTATTGAAAGAACTTCAGATTCAAGGGGAAAAGTTTTCCGTTGAATCAGCCCAGAGGGATCTGACCCTTAAGAAAACACGCCTAGATGCATTAGAAAAGTACAACAAAACCAAGTCGATCCAAGAACTCCAAAGCAAATTAAGTGCGGCCGAAGCAAAACTCGCATCGTACGAAGCATCGTTGGCTCTCGAAGAAGCGCGATTGGAACGAGAAAAGAAACAACTTGAGAACTGCGTTATACGGGCGGATACGGCAGGCATGGTCATCTTCCCATCCATGGCTGCGTGGAAAGATACTCCGGACATAACTGAGGGCGCGACAGTACGCGAGCAACAAACGCTTTTAATGATTCCAGATGTTTCGCAAATGCAGGTAAAAGTCGGCATTCACGAATCAAAAATTGATCGACTACGAATTGGCATGAAGGCAAAAGTACAACTCCAGGATCTAACACTGGACGGCGAGGTGAGTGAAATTGCCGAGGTTACCCGCCCAGCTGGTTGGTGGACCGGAAACCTTGTAAAGTACGACACAATTATCAAGCTCCCTTCGCATCACGGGTTAAAGCCTGGGATGAGTGCAATCGTCGATATCGTTTTCGCGCAGCATGATGATGTACTGACCGTTCCCGTTGCCGCGATTATCGAAGGGGTTGGGGGAAGCTTTTGCTGGGTTCAGTCCTCGCAAGGTATACGCAAACGACTAGTTCGGGTAGGTGACACCAACGATCAGTTCACGGTCGTTTTGGACGGGTTAACCGACGGCGAAGACGTGATCTTAAACCCGCTCGCCTTCGTTGAAGAGGCTCAAGAGATGGGCATGGCGGTCGATAGCAAGTCACAAAACAGCCCCGCCGAACAAACTGGTCCTAACGAAAACCAACCAAGCAGGCCTGAATCAAAGAACTGATCCTAATCTTGGCATCCTTTTTTCAAACGTTGATACTCGGCTTCAAGAGCCTCATGCTGCAGAAGATGCGATCCTCACTGGCAGCCCTAGGTATCTTTATCGGTACGACCACGGTCATTTGGCTGGTTGCCATGGGTGAAGGGGTCAGCTATCAAGCTCAACAACAGATTCTGGAGCTCGGAGCAAAAAATATCATCGTTCGAAGTGTTGAACCTAAGAACGTTGGGAATGCCGACAAAGATCGCGTTAAAAGCTATGGAATATTACGAGCGGATTATCAAAGATTTCTTTCGAACATTCCCGGCATCACACGATCGGTTCCGATGCGAGAACTACAGAGAGAGTTGGCCAGCAAAGGCCGATTGCTCAACGCTAATCTGGTCGGCTGCTCCCCCGAGTATCGCGAACTGAATCGGCTATCCATAGCGAGAGGGCGTTGGTTCAGCGAAGAAGATAAGGACGAAAACTACATCGTACTGGCCGACGGAACCGCAGGTCGTTTGTTTCCACAAGAGAATCCCATCGGTCAAAAAGTTCGAGTTGAAAGCGATGTTTATACCGTCATAGGTCAGACCCAACCTCGCGACGCTTCTGCGGCTATTGGTGGTAGTTTAGCCGCGAGAGACTACGCGTTCGACGCCTATATTCCGTTGAATACATTCCAGAAACGAGTCGGCGATCAGATTATGACTCGCATTGGCGAAGGGATTAATTTCAAGGGAGAGATCGTCGAGTTGACTCAAGTGACTTTAACGCTCGAAGATATCGAGATGGTCGACGAGACGGTCGCAATCATCAACAGATTGCTAAAAAAGTATCATCAACAAGAAGACTACACGATTGTCGTTCCAAAAGAATTGCTGCGTCAAGCGGAACGCACTAAGTCTATGTTCAATGCGTTGCTCGTCATCATCGCGGGCATATCGTTGCTAGTGGGGGGCATAGGTATCATGAATATCATGTTAGCCACAGTTACGGAGCGAACTAGGGAGATTGGCATACGCCGTGCCCTCGGTGCCAAACGGTCGCATATTGTTCAGCAGTTCTTGGTGGAGACCACCGTGATTTCCGCTGGTGGTGGATTGATGGGAGTTCTGGTGGGATTGATGTGCGGGCCACTTTTTCAAGCGGTTCGCTGGATCATAATACGCGTTGATCCAGAGTTGGTTTCGCCGACCCTACTGACTTTGGAACCGAGAATTGCGTTATGGTCCGTTTTCCTCTCCGCAGGTATTTCGCTGGGCGTTGGTTTGTTATTCGGGCTTTATCCTGCACGCCGTGCTGCCATGATGAGTCCCATTGAAGCCCTGAGGCACGAATAGAACAAAGTAAGAAATAATCCTATAACTTCATTGCCAAGACATGTTGCTCGCTACTGGCTCATTCGTGAATCCATCATGGCCAGCGTTGCCGACCTACAAACTACGGCGTCCAAGCAACGATCTACATCAGCGCATGCCGACCAACGCGCGAGTATTGACCTGCGGTCAACTCATCAGTGCTAACTTGCCACCACCAGGCACTCTGATCACGCGGATGTGCACAGGCCGGCAACTCCAAACTATTTGACCGCCGGGTCAACAGCGGGCAGATACTGAAGAGTGCGGCCAAATTGAATTGCTTAAAATTGCCCCGCTCGGTTGAACTCAAATCATTTGGCCAAGAAACGTGCGAGGCAAGAAAACTTGGAACGGATGAGCGAGTATGTGCATGCAGAGCTTCGCCAGCATGCTTAAAAGGGCTGACTCTGCGTGATTGATGAGAAGTCAATGATCGATGAATTTTATTGGAGCGGGAATGAGAGACTTCAGCGGATCGTGACGCTAGGAAAAGACTGAAGCGGTGATCCGTTTGTTACGTCGTAGTAACGGATGTTGCCATCATAGCCACCAGTCGCGATGCGTTTGCCGTCGGGTGTGAATGCGAGTGCGAAGATAGGGCCGCTACCGACTTTGATCTGCGCGAGACGCTGGCCGTTTTCGGTTTTAAAGATTCGGACTTCTCCACTAACGACACCGCAAGCGACGGTCGTACCGTCGGGACTGAAAGCAATCGATTGAATCGGTGACGCCATGTGTTCGAACTCGCGAACGAAACTCTCTTCTTTGTTGTCGCCTTCAGCCAATCGTCCGCCTCGTGGCGCCATACGAAACAAGCGTATCTTCCCTTCGGTTCCACCCGTGGCGATCAGATCGTCTATGGGATGCCGAGCCATGCAAATCAACGGATCACG
>JBKCTT010000208.1:0-64670 GCA_046318795.1 Pirellula sp. | reverse complement strand
AACCCGAGGAGTCTCGCTCGGTCTTGATCGACATCCAGTTCCACCATTTTGGAGCGTTCATCCCATTCCAAATTTACGTCCAAAGCTGCCTCGTGAGTTCGCATAACCTCGCGCACTTGTGTAGCGATTTCGCGAACTTTTTCGGGCTCGGGACCGACAACTCGGAATTGTACGGGATAACCAACAGGAGGCCCAAAATCGAGCCGCAAAACTCGTATCGATGCATCCGAGTACTGAGGATCCGATTCGAAAACCGTCTTCAGTTTCGTGCGAAGTTCCTCCCGTGCATTGATATCCCTCGTCTGAATAACCAATTTGCCAAAACTAGGATTCGGCAGATCGGGGTTTAAAGCGAGAAAGAAGCGTGCCGACCCGGCGCCCACGTAGCTAACGTAATGTTCAACTATAGGTTTCGATTCGGTTTCAGTCGCTGCGAGATAAGACGCAACAAGCTGTTCAACGCGTTGAATCATTTGGTGAGTCGCATTGATCGAGGACCCTTCATGCATACGGACATCCACCATCAACTCCGTCCGCGAAGACAACGGAAAGAATTGTTGCTGCAGTTTCGTGAAGCCGAACAGAGATGCTACGAACAATGCGAAGGTAAATGACAACACTAAGACTGGGCGTCGCACACAGGCTGTCACTAACCAACGAAGCAATCGGTGAAAACGGGTTTGGAATGGACCGTCCAATTCACTGTGTTCATGACTGGCTCCTGACGCAGAAGCAGGGGAATGCGTTGACTTTTTCGAGTGGTGGTGGCTTGGTAATAACAATACACCGAGGTAGGGAGTAAACATGACTGCCACGATCCATGAAACGGTCAGAGCGATTCCGACCACCCAGAAAATCCCTCCTGCGTACTCTCCGGAAGATGAGTTGGCAAAACCAACAGGTACAAACCCAGCCACGGTGATCATGGTTCCCGAGAGCATGGGAAACGCGGTTGACGTCCAAGCAAATCCGGCTGCCGAGATACGGTCCCATCCCTCTTCCATTTTGACCGCCATCATTTCTACAGCGATGATGGCATCATCGACTAACAAACCGAGGGCCAAGATCAGTGCTCCCAAGGAGATCCGATCCAAGTTCATTTTGAGGGAGTGCATGACGACAAGGGTAATTGCCAAAACGAGCGGGACGCTTAAAGCGACGACGATACCCGTTCGCAAACCCAAGCTCAAAAAACTCACAACCAACACGATTGCCAAAGCCTCGGCGAATGCCTGAAGAAATTCCCCAACTGACTCTTTAACGATCTTAGGTTGAAAGGCAATGTTGCCCACTTCGACGCCAAGTGGTAGTTCCGATTTGATCTCCGATAGAGCTAGATCGAGTGATTCACCTAGATTAAGAACGTTGCCACCTTTGCGCATCACGACACCGACCGCAACGGTAGGTTGCCCGTTGTAGTAGACGAGAAAAAGGGCAGGATCTTCGTAACCTTTTTTGACCGTTGCAACATCTTTTAAACGAAAGATCTTCTGATTGGCTTGGATTGGAACATTTTTGATCTGTTCGATTCCTCCAAAGTCTTTCGACACACGGATCGGAATCCGCTCCGACTTGGTATCGATACTTCCGGAGCGCATTAGAACGTTTTGTTTCTGGACGCTGTCAAAGATTTGTTGCGGCGTAACGCCTAATGTCGCCAACCGTTGATGCGAGAATTCGATGAAGACTCGCTCGTCTTGATCACCCACTAAGTCTACTTTTTCAACGTCTGGAACTCGTAACAGTCGCTTGCGGGCTGACTCTGCGATTCGTTTCAATTCCGAGTAATCAAAATCTTTACCATAAAATCCGTAGATCGCAGAGTAGACATCACCATACTCATCATTAACAAAAGGACCAATCACACCGGATGGCATACGAGGTTGGATATCACTAAGTTTCTTTCGAACTTGATACCAGATATCGGCAACTTCTCGTGTAGGAGTCGTGTCCTTTAGTTGAACCAACACCTGCAGTCGATCGGCGATGCAGTAGGTTTGCAAAAAATCTAGATAAGGAGTCTCGCGCAGTTTTGTCTCTACTTCTTCGGCAACTTGTTCCTGCATTTCCTCGGAGGTTGCACCAGGCCAAACTGCGGAAACAACCCCGGTCTTAATGGTAAAGGAGGGGTCCTCGGCTCGTCCCAATTGCAGATAAGCATGCAAGCCAGCAACGCTGCATGCGATCATCAGAAAGCCGATAAATGCCGGATGTTTCACGGCCCAAAGAGAAAGGTTGCCCATCCCAAGTTTTGCGGATTCCCCGGCAAACTCTTCTGATCCATTTCGCGTCTTAGACTCGTGATCTTGACTCATGGCTAGTTGCCTTTCCAAACACGCACGCGAACTGCAGAATCAAGTCGTTGAACGCCTGCCGATACGATTTGGTCTCCAACATTTAATTGGCCGCGAACAGTAGCGAATTCGTTCCCGTAGCGAATGACCTCGACGTTGACTGATTCGAGAACGCCTGGCGAGGGATCGATTCGCCACACGATCGTTTGCTGATTTTTATGAGCGATGGCTGTTTGCGGGACATTGATGTCATCCTGTGCGTCGCAGGTTAAATGAACCGTTGCAGTCAAACCGACCGACAAAGAGTCTTTGTGCGACAATCCATCTATATCCAGCAAAGTGAAGCGGGCATCAAACGTTCTTGTTAAGGGGTCAGCGATAGGGGATAGCTCACGCAATTTTGCAGGGATTCGCAGTTGCTCATCAGCCCACAGAGTCACAAATGGAGTCAATTCATGAACTTTGCTAAGCTGGGTCTCGGGCAGACTAATCACAGCCTCCAGCTCGTTCCCTTGCATGAACGTCAAGACAGGCTGCCCAGCGGTTACCACTTGGCCCGCCTCTCCTTGGACGGCGAGAATCAATCCATCCGAATCAGCAGTGAGTTCACAATAGTCACGTTGGTTCTTGGCAAGTTCAAGTCTCTTCTTGGCTGCATCGACGCGGGCAATAGCCACATCTTTAGCCGAGAGTCCTGCGTCGTAATCAGACTGGCTAACCGAGCGACTCCTCACCAGTTCACGCAGCCTGATTTCTTCTGCTTTAGCCTGAAGAACCAGAGCTTCCGCTGAGGCCAGCTCCGCGTCGGCTAAACGCAATTGCAAATCGTAGTCGACAGGATCAAGTCGAAATAAACAATCACCTTTTCGGATTCGCATGCCGGGGGTAACGTTTCGTTCCAGAATCTTGCCAGATATCCGAAAACCAACCGGCGCAGCGAATCTCGCTTCGATCGTACCAGTGAAAGAGGAGCAGCGATTCTTGGCCGCTTGATCCGAAATGGTGAAAGATCGGACGACGATCTCCTCGCCGTTCTGTTTAAGCGTAGGGCGAAATGGTGGCGGCTTCGGTGCAGCAGAGTGTCCAAAAGTATGGTAGGCAAAACCAGCGAAACCCAAAATCACAGCCGCGGGCAATAGCCATCGTTTCATTTGTTGTTGTGTTATCCAGTTCACGATTTACCCTCTCGCGATTCAACAATCGCCTTAAATTTTTCAGCCAATTGTTCTGTTAGTTCATTCATCCATGCGTTGGACGTTTCCCAATCCAAACTCGGTTTCCAATTGAATCCATTAAGCAGAGTGGTGAAGTGAACACGAATTGCTTGAACGGGATTAAAGACTCCGACCGCTTGAAGAGAGGGACTCGAGTGAGTCAAAATCTGACTACCGTAACTGATCGCCCAGAATCCGAAGACCATTTCGGCTGGGTTCAATTCACCGGGCATTGACAAATCACCAGCTTCAATCGCTTGCTGAACTATGCCCGCCACGACGTGCATGCAGCATTCTTCGCACTGGCGAATCAGTTGTTGTCGATGATCCGAAGATTTGTCCCAGATGTGGTGATTGCGAATGAGCTGTTCGATGAAGAAGTTGTCATGGCAGCTACTCGTGAAGTATTCACATGCGACGCCGATCGCCATCAGTTTTCGTCGAGTTCCCCCCTCCACATGGCTGGCGCACTCAAACAGTTCTCGCCTCAGATCCATCCCTTGGACCGCTAGAGCCAAAACGATTTCCTCTTTGTTAGGGAAATGGTTGTAAATGGTCCCTTTTGCGTACTCCATCTGGGCCGCCACGCGGTCCATACTCAAAGCTTGGAACCCCTCTCCAATCAGAATAGGCTTCGCGACCGACAAAATCTCTGCCGCCCGACGCTCCAACTCTCTTTGTTTTCTCGTTATTTCAACCATGATGTCATTTTATGACGAAGCGCCAAAAAATCAACACGACGTCAAAAATTATAGGCAAAAATGGAAACAAGCTCGAGAAAAGCTCACGACAGAACCAGAGAAAGGGGGATAACTAGCGTTGCGACTCGGGACAACAGAGACCACAACCGGTCTCCTGTGGGAGGGAGTTCCTCAAGATTCCATCCCGCGTGCACGAGGAGGACGAGCAAGTCCGAAAACCTGAATTTTTGCCTTGTTAGCTATTAATTTGGCGGCTACAATCCGACCTCCCAAGATTTGGACTTTCTTGGCGGGGAGCTCGAAAACGGATGTGCTCCCGGTCCCTTTACGACATTCGGTTGATTTAAGATAGTCATTAGGAGCATTTTTCATGACACTCGATAAGAGCTTGAAAGTACGAGCTGGAGCGATCAAACCTCGCAATGTGCTCAATCGAGCGGAACGAATTAAGAGACTACAAGATCTCAACAAATGGTCTGAAGACAGCATTGTAGTAGGTATGGCAAAAGTTCGCGTTCCAAAGGTTTCCTTGGCCAAGAAGAAGAAGGTCAAGAAGGAAGAAGAAGCCGACGACAAGAAGAAAAAGAAGAAGTAGGGTTCCAAACCTGGTTCGTTGCCGCTGCGTCTCACAAAGTCAGAGTGTTACTTTGCGAGATTGCGAGTACGGCATCAGGCAGAAAAAAGAAAAGCGAGCTGTTTTCAGCTCGCTTTTTTGTTTGTCCTCGACAGTCGCAAAGCACGGGTACTTTGTCCCGCGGTCGCCGGGAGACGCGCCCCACCTCAAAAAGCGTGTCTCCCCAACAACTCGCGATCGCTATCTATTGCCTTCGCTCTGGTGAGCATCTCTCTTCGCGATTCCAATGTTTCCTTCCAAGGAATCCGCAGAGCGAAGTAGCAAGCTACCGATCTTCTTCATTTGAGACGCAACCAATCGCTTTGAATCAATGGAAAATCTTTGCCACAAGCGAGTTAAATCGGAGTAGGAAGCATCGATGGCTTTGCCAATCGACCCCCAAGCTTCTTTGACCATTGGCAACAATTGCTCACTGTTGCTCTTTGGCTCAATGGTAGCGACGTCAATATGCCCTATCGGTTCATGCGATTGTTCGGAGGCTGTGTCTTCGGTCGATACGATCGATTCGTTCGGCTTCGAGGACAGGTACCAACGAGGCTGAGGATATAACTCGTGTGCAAGTGTTAAACTGGGGTCGATTGGTATCTCGCTAAGCATGGGGGAATCAACACTGCCATAGACCGCATCCCATCGGAATTTGGGATGGCGATAATCCTCGATTGTCTTCTTCTCGGCGACTTGCTCGCGTGATTTCGTAACAAATTCCCATTTCCTGATATCCCAATTAGGTTCGATCCAGTTTTCAACAAGCGATCGAGCGTCCTCTAGTTTAGGCTGCCACGACTCCACGGGAATACCTGTATCCTCAACGATGGGTTCAGGAACAGCACAGTGCCCGACACCGGCATCAACGGGGTCACCGGCATCAACAGGGTCAGCGACAAGCTCGTTCGCTGCCTCCCACTCACTGGACAGCGATTGAAATTGGATCGGAATGAACTCATCTTCGGATACGATTCTCGTGTTTTCAACTTTTACAATCTCGTGAACCGATGCGTTTTCCGCAATCTGATCGGGAAAACAACTTTCGTAGGGATCGTACCCGCACCCCAAACTTTTGTTAGCGACCGAAGACTCGATTTCAGCGATCAAATCCTGCACACCGGACTGAAATGGGTTGACGGTAACCACGGAGGGTTGAGCCGACTCTAGATCGGTTGCCATCTCGACGGAATCGATGCCCGTTTCTGTATCATCAACTTGTTCGACAACATAGACAAAGATGTTGCCGGAGTCGTTAACTTTTACCGCAGGGCCGATGTTTGTTTTGGACAGAGCAAAGAATTCAGCGACTGCCTCGCCGGAATCGAAAGGAGCTACCACGGCATATTCGCGAACTATATCTAATGCACGATGCAGAGCATCATTCGCGGAACCGGCCCAATTGGCGATAAGCTGTTGGTCAATGAAGCTCACTTGCTTTTGATCTTCGATCGTCGGAGTATCCACCGCCGAAGCCGACTGTTCAATCTCTTCGGGGCAGGTCATCCAACAACCAGAGAAATCCTGAGCGATCTCGCAGTCGCCGTCAAGTCGATGAAATGTTGGAGTCGTTTCGACGCTAGGTTCTGCATGGTTGACGACCGTGTCATTGTTTTCTGGATTTGTGATTACTGGCGAGTAAAGCACAAAGTTCGGAAGTTTATCAGTCCGGCCGAATGTTATGAGGCCGCCGGGTAACGCAACATCAACCTGCCCGATAGGCTGGTAGGAATTGTTGCGATTTCCAGGTATTGAAGAATGACAGGCAGCAGACGCGGCAACGAAAACGTTAGCAGCAATGGCCGCCCGGAGAATACTTCGGGGAATTCGGAAACGCATTGGGGAAACCTCGAAACTGAAGCAGATCGGGTGTTCACAAGAAATGCTGACTCAGCGCGGAGGCTGAATCAGCCCTCCGTGGCCACGACGAGTCGACAACAGATAATTTTGGTGGTGGGAAACGCAGCATCAATCCTTTTGACGCTACCTAAACAGGACATTGGTTGTTATCGGGCTGCTAGCGAGGATTCTGCAACACAGAGTTTCCTTATTCGGCATTTGTTTCCTGATCGGTAGGGATCAGCAGACCCGCAGCTATTTTGCAACCGGTAGGGATTATGACTGTCAAAATTGTCGAGTTACTCGTCTGGCAAATCGGTTTGGCCTCAGAAATAATTAGTCGCCCGCTCCTAGACGCATCCTTCATTAGTAGTTACTTTTCCTAATGGGACGTTGCAGCGACGTCGGCCCTTCCCTTTGTACTATGATCTTTCCATGTCTACCGAACAAACCGATTACGACACGATCATTATTGGTGCCGGCATGAGCGGACTGGCCGCAGGGATCCGGCTGGCTCATTACGATCAAAGAGTTTGCATTCTGGAAAAGCACTGGACGATTGGAGGACTCAACTCCTTCTATCGTATGAACGGTCGCAACTACGATGTCGGGTTGCACGCTATGACCAATTACACCGCAAAAGGGGCAAAGCGAGGGCCGTTGGCTCGATTATTAAAACAGCTTCGATTTCGGTGGGAGGATCTTGAACTAGCCGAGCAAGCTGGATCGAGAATCGCATTTCCCGGGGTCAATCTCGACTTTAATAACGAAATCGATTTGTTGCGTTCCGAGATCGCCCGCGAGTTTCCGCATCAGCGCGATGCTTTCGAAAATCTTTTACTACGTCTTACCGATTACGATGACCTCAAACAGGAAGACTTCGAACTCTCGACGCGACAGGTCTTAGCCGAGATCTTTAGCGAACCGCTACTAATAGAAATGATCCTCTGTCCGTTGATGTGGTACGGAAATGCTCGGGAACATGATATGGATTGGGGGCAATTCTGCATCATGTTCCGAAGTATTTTCTTGGAGGGTTTCGCAAGGCCATTTAAAGGGGTTCGTCTCATCCTCAAGCACTTGGTTCGTCGTTACCGAGAACTAGGGGGACAACTCAAATTGAGAAGTGGCATCTCTCGTATTTGCGTCGATGGTGAACAAGTCGTTGGAGTCGAACTCGAAAATGGCAACGTGATTACTTGCAAACGAATACTCTCGAGTGCGGGTGTCGTAGAGACGATGCGACTGTGCGACGACAACTCGGTCGTAGAAGTTGCATCGGCGGGCGAAATGACGTTTATAGAGTCTATATCCGTACTGGACTGCCAACCCAAACAGATTGGCTTTAACCACACAATTGTGTTTTACAACGACTCAGAGACGTTTCATTGGGGGAAACCTGTACGAGATCTTTGCGACATTCGCACCGGGGTTATCTGCTCACCGAACAATTACAACTATTCATCGCCAGAACAGCAGCTCGAATCAGGTCTGATTCGCTTAACAACCATTGCCGATTTTCAACGATGGTCATCTTTAAGCGAAGAAGAGTACGGTCGCATGAAGCTAAAGTGGTACGACTCATCCGTAGCCTCAGCGGTTCGATTTATGCCAGATTTTCGCAGACGTGTGATCGATACAGATATCTTCACTCCAAAGACAATTCGCCGCTTCACGTCACACGACAACGGAGCAGTTTACGGTGCCCCCAAAAAGCAACTTGATGGTACGACTCGGTTGAAGAATTTGTTTCTATGCGGAACCGACCAAGGATTTGTGGGAATCGTTGGGGCCATTGTGAGTGGGATTTCCATGGCGAATCAACATTGTTTGCGTACTGCGGAATAAACTCTCGCACCCCGTTTGATGTCGCACTTGGGCTTCATTAGTTCTCGTCCGAAAGCTCAACCGGTTTCCTGACAGAATTAAGCTGAAGCGAATTCCTCGCTCCTAGTGTCACCGATGTCGTTTCTTGCAACAGCGATTGTTGATTGAGATTCTCCCCTAAAAACCACTTCAGCCGTTCCAGTCGCTCCAAGTCTTGCTCGCCGAATCGAACCGATCCCGCATCCTCTTCGCTAAGTTTTATCGTTTGACCACTTAACCCGAAATCTCGCAATAGCATGGTTCCCATTTCGGCTCGAGTTAGTCCCATCTTCAACCGATATGCCTCAAGATACTCGACCAACTGCTGCCCATCCCGAAAGGATTTGAGCCTTAAGCTAGGCACCGCACCAAATTCGGTAGGATACATAACCGACAATGGGTCTAGCTTTTTCCACGAGTCTTTGGTCCCCATGGTTTGCCATGGCACAACACCGTTTGCCCCACGCGCCCAGGTTTCAACACACCATGCGATATTTGTCTTGCTGGATTGCTCGAAAGAATTAGCAGCTCCATACATGTAAACAAAATTGTCGTACTTCTCAGCGCGTTCAATAATTCGAGATTGATACTGACGCAATGATCCGCTTATGACCTCAACACTGGAAACTCCGTCCAGTAAATCGCGTTGCCATTGCGGCCGAGAAATATCAACTCGATATCCAAATCTTGGCCCTGCAACATTTTCAACTCCTTTCCAAAACTCGATACCAAATTTTCGTAGGGCCCAAAAATCTTGGGTATTCACTGGTTCATCAAAGACCCAGGGAGCGGAACACCCATCCCAACGTCCACCACGTTGCTCCTTAAAATAGACCTTGTTGTTCAAATAAAATTCAAACAGAGTCTCCCGGTAGCTCTGCTCTTCAAAATGGATCGCAAACTTGCGCACGGTGCTTCGGAATTCATCCCAATATTCATCATCGTATGCATTCTCAACCCAATAGCCGCCACGAAAATGTTTCTCGTGATCCATGGGCCAGTTCTCGTTAATAGGAAGATAAAAAGCCTCGATCGGCACTGGACCGCGGCGTGAATTTGCAAACGCGGTTCCATCCAAAAGCGGGCCCCATTTGCGATCCCATTCCGTCCAATCCCAACTACCATCAGGTTGCTTTTTCGGAACGGCATCTTGTGATACTTTTCCAGTCCAACCGTAACGCAATGAGTTAAGGGTTGTCCTATGTTGCTGACAGATCTGATAATACGACAACTCTTTTTCTTGCAAACCATAACAATTCATTTGTGGGATAAAACTGAGCCGATCAGGCAACCGGAACCCCCAAACACGCAATGTTATAGAAGTAGACTTACCACGACTTCTGAATTGGATTTCGTAATCACCTGGCGGCAGGGATTTGGTGGCATAAATATCTATGCCGGTCAAAACAGAGGTGGTAGAAGGCAGATCTAGTATTTTCGGATCCCAAAGACCGACTGGAACGGCAGGATCAAGTTGATTCTCGATTCTTGGTAAAACAAACTTGTCGATCTCTAAACCATCCGGTGCAACGACTTGCAAATCGGAGGGTGCAACGTCGACGACCCACGTGAGCGTTTCCCCTCCTGCGATTCCAGTCAAGGCTCTGGCTCGTTTCTTACCATCCACATCGAATATCGCAATGTCATTCGATGCAGGAGAACTCGGCAACTCCGTCTCCTTTGCTACTCGAATAACTTCAGCTAGGCTTTTCAAACCTGGCTTAGCGAACGACTCTCTATTTTCTCCAACTTGGCCGACCAAATCTTTAGAACTAGAACTTGTTGAGGGGTTGGATTTCTTAAGAGTAACGGTAGCCTCATCCTCAAACCAAAGAACGAAGTAGGGTGCAGACGCTCGGT
The DNA here is from genome assembly GCA_046318795.1 of Pirellula sp. Taxonomy (GTDB): domain Bacteria; phylum Planctomycetota; class Planctomycetia; order Pirellulales; family Pirellulaceae; genus JBKCUI01. Next base: position 54,280 of record JBKCTT010000208.1, on the reverse strand, counting down.
TTTGATCGCGGCTGTAAAAGAATCGATTGGGCATCAACCGATATTCGAATCGATTTCCCTCTCGAAGATATTCGCTACCGACATCGTCCATGACGAGAAAGCCAAAGCTCTCACCATCGAGTTTGGATTGCACAACTTCCGGCGAGATAGGAATCCGCTGCCACCCCTCAGAGTCCCTTTTAGAAGCGTCTCCAAAAGACCAGATCGAACCAGCATTTCCCAAAGTAACCGAGGTTATATCCGACCCCTCTTCGGCCCAGCGTTTTTTCCCAGCGATCGCCCACAGGAAACTACAGCCATCACTATCGCGGGAGTAGCTATCCCCTGTACCTTCGCTCCATTCGGTTTTCACCGTAGAGACAGTAACTCGCATCGCCGCATCATCATTGACCGATTTAACTCGTAACTCTGCTCGGCGGACCTTCTTTCCTTTATGAGCAGACGCATCGAAATCAATGAGGAAGAACTCCTGAATCCCTTTGATCTTCAATCGCGGAGCCCCACCATTATTCCCTTCTTGTTCGCCGGAGTAAGCGGAAATCCATGCATCTCGAGACGCTTCGATACGAACGGGTTCCGTTGCTTGCGTCATGCAGCATCGAATCGTCAAGATCGAGAGCCCGACGAGAAAAAATCCGCGTTGGTTCATGGAACAAACCTATGGTGGGAAGGACAAAAAGGTGGGACAGGTATGGGAGGCTTAATTTACCCCTTTTTCGCGTATCATGCTAATCTTTCCACAAGAAATGCTATGGTGCACCGAACCATGTCAGATGCATTAGGCTGCTGCCGCGACACAAGCTAGCTCAGTAAATTCGCCCCTACCTTTTTCCACTGCGTAACGCCAATTGATATTCGAGCGTCTCTGAAACGAGGTTCCAATAGTTTAGAAATCCGATCTGCAACACCATACCTTATCGATGCGACATAATGTGATGAAACGAGAAAAGGCTCGCCGATGAGCGAGCCTTTTTGTATGGTCATCTATTCAAAAATCCTAAACTACTTGCGAGGTGGCTGGTTCTTGGGTGGCTGGCCTTTTGGGGGCTGCCCCTTACCTGGCTGCGGTGCGGGTTTTTGATTGCTGTTGGCAGGTGGCGTCGGTTGTTGATTGTTGGTTGCTCCATTAACTCTCGCATTGGTGGGAATATTTGGTGCAGGTTTAGCGTTCACAGCTTGATTCGGCGTTCCTCGGCCCGTGGCGAGCAGCTCCTCGAGCTTCGTTTCCATGTCGCTTGAGAAGTGTGATCCGCTCATAGCCACGACCCCGTCTTTGTCGATCAAAATCGTTACGGGTACGCTGAGAACCCCAAGACCGACCGCGAGATCGCTCTCGAATCCTTCTCCATCGAAAATATGTGGCCACTTCGCGGATGTTTGCTCCAATGCAGACAAGGCTCGATCACGATCGTTATCCAAATTGATCCCAACGACTTGGAACGCGTTGGGACGTCGATCTAACATCTTTTGTAGGGTGGTCATGTCTTGTTTACACGGTTCGCACCACGATGCCCAATAATGAACGACGATTGGTTTACCTGCAAACCTGGCTGTTTCCACAGATTTGTTATCGATGGTCTTACCAGCGATGGTAAATTTCCGATTTGCAAGATTGAGACGGTTTAGGGCTCCCTTGGCTTTCTTACCATCGGTTGTGTCTGCGAAATTGGTGGTAACTCGATCGTACCAAGACTTTGCTTTGTCTTCATCCGCTGCTAGTTCATAGCTCAATGCGATTTGCACCATGGCTTCGGCAGCAAAGGGGCTATCGGAATAAGTGTTTGCAAATTTCTCGAGCTTTTGCATATAGTTGTCTTGAAGCCGAGTAAAGTTCGCGTTGGGCTTCATCGATTCCACTTGATATTCGGTGTTTATGAATCGATAAACAACATAGGGAAGCAATTCTTTCCCTCCTGGCATGTTTGCAAGCGACGACTCCATCTTGCTAAGATAACTCAAGCCATCTGGGAGTTCATCCTGCATAGTTGCTGAACTAACGGAATCAACAAACTGGCGCACCCAGAGTTCCATGTCGGTCGTGCCTTTTGTAGATTCGATCAGACTGATTAACGTTTCCGCTTTGGACTCATGTGCACGTGCGAGTTTATCGGCATCGGGTCGCGATGCGATCTCAGATTCCAATTTTTCGAGTTCCGCAAACAAAGATTGCATGGCAGGCGTTACGCCACCCGAACTCGCAGGGGACGATGTGGATCGGTTTTGGGCGACGGCGGGAAAGAAGAAACCACCATCGGAAACCGCGTTCCCGTCGGTTACGATTCTAGGACAGTCGGTTAGTTTCCAAAAACCATCAACTTGCACCATCGTACCAATAAGAACCTGCGTGCTCGTACCTTCGTTCTCAACAATTGCGATCACATTCTCGTACGCAACCAAATCCTTGGTTGATCCCTCGGAGCCTGCTGGGATCAAGCCTGGTTTATCAGCAGCAAAATGAGCCCACCGAGTCGACGCTGTGATGTTCTGTTGAGATTTTTGTGCTTTGACAAATTCGACGAAGCCCTCAGAGGTCGACTGAATTTTATCTTTGAGTGCTGTGGACTTCTCTTCTCCTAATCCGAGGTCTGCGATTTCACTAGAACTCAAGAGAAGGGAATTAAAGCGCTTCGCATCTCCGGTTTTGACCGCTTCGATCACCTCGAGAGTCAGTTCCTCGGGAGAAATACGTTTCCATGAATCAACGACACCATCCTCGTCTTGATCGAGTGCCCACCGAGTCCCGTTTGTGCCTAACCAGCGGTATTGGTCTGCCGTCGAGTTGAAATCGCTATCAATATCGCGATAAACTTCGATACCATCCTTGTAGTAGCACCACTGGTCCACTTGCCGGTCATTATTGGTATCGAGAAATCGACGGATCAATTGTCCGTTTCCATTATAAACCGATAGGCCATCGACTCCGTCTTTCTTTTCAAAACGCCCCGTGCACGAGTCAACATCTGCCGCTGCAACAGTGTCATAGCTTATGTTAGCCTGTCGCGGTTTAAACGAGAGCGCCTTGGTTACCTGTGGGTCGGCATCCAATCCGAGAGCAACACTCGATGATGCGAAAAGACCGGTCAATAAGGCTGCTGACCAGGCGAATTGGCTAGTCCAAACCAAATTTGACTCGATCCATCGGCACAACCATGTTGTTTTTGACTGATTCATTCCCTTATCTCCACAGCGAACTCAATTCAACTATTCCAGACAGTCCGGCGAGATATAGCAAACGGAAAGCACTGATGCCAAGGCCATTAATCGACAACGCTCATTCCGGCAGCATCTTTGGTGTTTGGTGTTTAAACCAAGAGATCTCCTGAGGAACATTGTTACGACGAGGAAGCTCAGGAAAACAAAACGCAGCCACAGCCGCCGTGGGCATTTCGAGCGACACCCCGGCGAGCATCGACACCAGATTCTCCATTCCTGGATTATGCCCAAGAACCATAAGCGTCTCGCATGAATCGAACCGAGCCCAATGGTCACAGATCGTTTGATAAATCACGAGCTCATGCGCCAGATACAGTTCATCTAAAAACTCGACTGTAGTGGTTTTATGCTTGGAGATTTCGCCCATTAATTGCCATGTTTCCATGGTACGAGTTGCAGTACTGCAAAGCAACACATCGGGCCACAGCGAGGAATCTCGCAACCATTCCGCCATCCTCGGTGCAGCTGTTCGTCCTCGCGAGTTGAGGGGTCGACGTTTATCAGGTTCGTTTTGCGACCAATCGCTCTTGGCATGTCGCATCAAAATAAGTTTCTTCATTGCTATCGTTTCGCTGAGTCTAATTTAGTATTGCTATCGTATTGGCGTGAGATTCAAAAACACGGTAAGATCTCGATTTTAACTTAGTTACTCGATTCAACCTTGCGAACTCGCCCGATTTCGAATCGGAAAGGGCCAATTCCCATGCAATCCACGGCAGACCAGTTAAACCAGGCGTGGCAAGTCCATCAACGAGGTGGAGTAACACAGGCCGAACAAGTTTATCGATCGGTGCTCCAGCGCGAACCGAACAATGCCAATGCCTGGTGTTTTTGGGGCATTGCTATGCACGATTTGCGTCGCTACGACGAAGCGATTTCGGCCTATGAAAACGCGATTAAACTGCAACCTATCTTTCCAATCGCGTTTAACAACCTCGGAAATAGCCTTCGTTTTGTAGGTAGAGTTTCTGAGGCAGACAAGTGCTTTGAAACGGCTCTCGATCAGGCCCCAGGCTACTTTAATGCCATCCGTAATCGTGGGACGTTGCACGCATGGACCGGAAGAATCGATCTCGCGTTTCAATACTACCGGGAAGCCATGCAGCTCAATCCGCAAGACGCGGAGCTGCATCGCAATCTTGGGGTCATTCAATTACTACAAGGCAATTTCCAAGAAGGTTGGCGAGAGTACCGCCACCGATGGTTATGCAAAGAAGCGATCTCACATCCTTACACACAGCCAAAATGGTCTGGACAACCTCTTCCTGGTAAGACCATTCTGCTTTACGCCGAGCAAGGCCTAGGGGACACAATCCACTTCGTTCGATTTGCCAAGGTCCTCAAAGACCTCGGAGCCAGGACTATTGTTCACACCCAGCCCGCTTTGTTAGCACTGCTACAGTGTTGTAAAGGGATAGACGTACTACTTCCGAACACAATGCCGATTCAAATACCGTTTGATTATCACTGCTCATTAATTGATGTCGCTGATGTTTTAAACATCACCTCGGACAATGTGCCAGCGCAAATCCCGTATTTGCATCCCTCAGAACATATAGTCGAATATTGGCGTGCCGCTTTGAATCATACGTTGCCGAAATCAAAATTACGAATTGGTATTAATTGGCAGGGCAACCCGGATCATCAAGCGGATATGTTCCGCTCGTTCCCCCTCGCGGCACTTAAGCCGTTGGCACAACTTGAGGACACTGTATTGCTCAGCCTACAAAAAGGGAACGGTATCGAGCAGCTTAAAGAGTGGCGTGAACAAAAGATCATTTATTGCCTGCCCGAAGAAGTAGACCAAACCAGTGGCGCCTTTATGGATACGGCAGCTATTATCAAATCCCTAGACTACGTCGTAACCAGCGATACCGCGCTGGCACATTTGGCGGGAGCGTTAGGAGTAAAAACGTGTGTTATCCTAGGCTTTACTCCCGATTGGAGATGGCTACTCTCTAGATCAGATTGCCCATGGTACCCCTCCCTTAAGTTGTTTCGACAAAGCACCATTGGCGATTGGGGACCAGTTGTTAACGAAGTTCGCCAATTCCTGGCAACGCAAATGCCATAGTGCAAGTTCGACGAAGGCAACGGCAACGGCTATAATTCGAGGACTACCAGCCAACCCCCTTTTGGAACGGTGCCATGGACCAGACTTTCACTCCGATCGAACGACGATTGCTCACCAAGCGGGCCTTGGCGAATTTATCGATAATGTTATTGGTCTGTATCTGTTTTTTGGCGGCCACACCCCATGCCAAAGGCCAGGTATCGGAGTCAGAAATCTCGAATATTGCTGGCGAGGCCGCTGCGAATCGCGCTGCCCCTCCGGAGAAGACTCAACCAAAGTCGGGACTGAATCTGCTCAATCTTGCCGTGCAGGGCGGATTCTTTATGATCCCCATCGGCTTCGTCAGCTTAATTGTCGTGACCTTCGTCTTCGATCGATTGATCGGACTGCGAAGTTCCAAAGTTTTTCCTAGTCGGTTCCGCAAATCCTTAAGCCAGTTTTCGAGACAATTGGAGGCGGATCCCAGGCTGGTATACCAATCTTGTATCGAACATCCTTCCGCAGCAGCGAACATCGTCAAAGAGGTCGTGTTGCGAATCGGTCGCCCCACTCCAGAACTAGAAGCGGCTGCGTCGGAATCAATCCAACGCGAAGTCGATGCATCCTACGCAAACGTAAAATGGATAAACTTTGCAGCCGCAGTCGCCCCACTCTTAGGGCTGCTAGGGACGGTCTGGGGATTGATTCGTGCATTCCACGACACGACACAATTAGCAGCAGGCCAAAATCGCGCTGACTTCCTAGCTGTTGGCATTTACGAAGCCCTCGTAACCACGTTAGCGGGGCTGATCGTTGCCATCCCAGCGGCAGCCGCTGCCCAGTTTTTCGAAAGCCGCATTCAGAAGATGTATGCCAAAATCGAGTCTGCAGTGACCGAGCTAATCCCACGTTTCGAAATCTACGAAGGCAAAACTCGATTCGAGGTCATCGGAAAAGAACTAGCTCCCCGCGAAGTAATCGGCCGCACCATAGTTTTAGCCCCGCCTGTAAGCCAAAAATCGTAACGGACGAGTTAATTAAGATTCTGCAATCGACTCTGAAATTCAAGGAATGGGGAGCCGAATTTGACATGGCGAACCCAGCGAATCTGCGGCAAAATGTTGCAAAGTCAAAACTTCGTTTCCTTTCCCGAATATGCAGAGCAGGTCTCAAATGAGTCTTATTGAGCGTGTACATGGCCGACAAATTTTCGATTCTCGAGGCAACCCAACCGTTGAAGTAGATGTAACGTTGGTCGACGGTTCGATGGGTCGTGCAGCGGTTCCTAGCGGAGCCAGCACCGGTGCGCATGAGGCATGGGAATTGCGTGATGGCGACAAGTCCAAGTACATGGGCAAGGGAGTTCATACCGCAGTCGACAACATCAATTCCAAGATTGCAGAAGCGTTGATTGGCTTTGATGCCATTGATCAACGAGGCGTCGATGCGTTCCTCTGCGAATTGGATGGTACTCCCAACAAAAAGAACCTTGGCGCTAATGCGATCCTGGGCGTATCACTAGCGACCGCCCGTGCAGCAGCGAACTTTACCAACCAACCTCTATACCGCTATCTCGGTGGTGCTGGCGCGCATTTGCTACCCGCACCAATGATGAACATTGTCAACGGTGGACAACACGCTGACAACTCGGTCGACGTTCAAGAGTTTATGGTGATGCCTCTCGGATTCGACACCTTCTCCGACGCACTGCGCGCTGGAACTGAAATCTTCCACAATCTTAAGAAGGTACTCGGCGAAAAGAAACTCAATACCGCTGTCGGAGACGAGGGTGGTTTTGCACCCGATTTGGGCAGCAACCGTGAAGCGCTCGATTTGATTATGGAAGCCATCAAGCGTGCTGGTTACGAAGCAGGCAAACAGATCTTCATTGCATTGGATGTCGCTGCGACTGAATTCTACGACTCCGCGAGCAAGAAGTATACGATCGATGGTAAGCAATTATCAGGCGATCAAATGGTTGACTTCCTTGCGGACTGGGTCGCCAATTACCCAATCTGCTCCATCGAGGATGGTTGCTCTGAAGACGATTGGGAAACATGGAAGAAGCTAACTGACAAAGTCGGAAGCAAGGTTCAATTGGTTGGTGACGATTTATTTGTTACCAATACAGAACGTCTCCAACGCGGTATCGACCAAGGGATTGCGAATAGCATTCTTATCAAAGTAAACCAAATCGGAACCTTGACCGAAACCATCGAAGCGATTCAACTCGCTCATCGAAACGGCTACACCAGCATCTCCAGTCACCGAAGTGGTGAAACCGAAGACTCAACGATCGCTGATTTGGCCGTCGCGTTATCGACAGGCCAGATCAAAACCGGTTCTGCGTCTCGTTCCGACAGAATGGCTAAGTACAACCAATTACTCCGAATCGAAGAAGAACTCGGTGCAGGCGCTCGCTATGCTGGTCGTTTGTTCAAGAAGTAAATCCCACGTAGCTGACCTTTGCTAGTGCAATAAGAAAGGCGGGCGAGTGCCCGTCTTTTTTTATACGAAGGCTAAGCACTGAATGATTAACCAGTGTTTTAAAAGCATCAGCTTACTTTTGATCGTAGGCCTTGTTAGGATCGTAGAGATACGGGTTTAATGTCGGATCGTTGTACATCTTAAGCTGACGATAAGTACGATGTCGTTTCGCACCGGAATAAATATCTTCCAACAATTCGCGAAGCGACTGCCCCAATTCATCGTGTTGCAGCCGGCAAATTGCCAACTTGTTTTGCACTGTTGTCATGTGAGATTCATCAACATCGTCGCGATCGAGTTGCTCACGCAGATGAAACATTCTAAGTGAGAGAATCGAGAGTCTGTCAAACACACTGCCCGGTGTTTCGGTGTTGAGTCTCGCATTAGGGCGAACTGACACATTGCAAGCGATCAAATCATCGGTAATCCAATCATCGATTCGCTCTATCCAATCATTTCTGTTCTGGTTGAATACATCTATATTTCGCTTTACCTGAGCAATCTCCGAATCGGAAGCATTCTTTGAACGAGCAATGTCCTCTTCGTGCCACAGTAGATAGTTATAGATATGTTGTTGGCAAGCGATCGAGATTAAAGATTCCGACCTAGAACCATCGTCATAAATGTTTGCAATATCGGAGGTGTGCCATGCTGCGGTTGTCCGAATTTGCATCCCGAGAATTTCATCGATATCAATTGTCACTTCGATCACGACTGCTCGTCTCCCTGCGTCAACTCAGGCGGCTCTAATTGCACGACAATTTTGGGCCCAGTGGATCCACTCGACCACTTCCGCTTTATCAGGCGACGATGCACCTCGCAGAACTCGCTGCCCTGCTTTGCTGCTTGCAAATTTTGCAACCTTACCCATAAGCGATGAGGCATCCGAGGTGGCTAATTCCTCCGGTGTTGAAACACCAACACCTACCAAAATCTGTGCGTCGTGGCCACGAAGATTTGGCACCCGACAAACCATCAAGGCCTGCTTTTGCCATTCAGCGACGGTGTCCGCAGTAACATACTTAACCTCTAGTTGGCTCGCGATCGATTCGGCCGAGGCAGAAACCAAATCGCTTACTGTCTCGACAGACACGGAAGCTAGCTTTTCGGCCATTTTTGGGCCGATCGACGGAGCGTCTACGACAGGACTTTCTAAATCGAGATAGAACTTCCATTTACTACCACTCGCATTTTCGGAACCGCGTGTTTCGTTGACTGTCCGAGTGCTTTTCGGCTCGCGTTGTGTAGTCGCGGAAGACATACGGACTGAATCTACTGTCCTTTGATTCCGAATAGAAGACCTTAAGTCAGCTCCCTTAGATGGAAAGGAATCTCGCATCGTGTTCCCTCCGAACTGAGCCCCTACAACTCGGTATTCGCGAGTTGGCTCAAAATCGCTTTCACCACGAGGAGAACCTTGATTGGGTGTCATGCCGGCTGCATAGTCGTACTCAACGCTGCGACTGCTTTCAGGCCTTCGACGCATGGCGTTTAACCAGGCATTGATTCGGTCCCTCTCAACTCTCGTTGCGGTTCGCGTCAATTCCATACCGGATGGACTTCGTAGAAATTCCTCAACTCGGTCTACCAGCTTACCTGGATCCAAATCCCGTAACATACGTGATCGCGTTATTCCGCAACCTACGAGAACTCGGGCGTCAAAAGCCCCAAGCTTAGGAACAGACGTCATCAACTCAGCAACGCACTGCAAGTAGTAAACTAACCCCGCATTGACACGCATCGCAGCCGATGCCGACTCAGCGGTCGTGCGCAACAAGTCACCAACGCGATGAATACCTGCATGTTGGAACCGGGCGACCAGACTGGCATCCACCGTCGGTATCTCTGAAATGGGACTGTCCAAATGCAAGCTGTACTTCGTGTTCCACGCGCCTACCGCTACGGTGCGAATAGGTCGGGTGGAAAACTCGACGTGATCAGCATTCCACCAACTATGCTCTTCCTGCTCGTTAGCGATGGCCGCTAGTTGCTTATTGATATCGGAGAGATCCGTGGAAACCCATGGATGTGCATCGTAGGAATCCGGCCGGCTGTTACTCAGCTTTCGAGGGTCCTCATCAATTTCGATCGGAACGTGGGACTGTAGATTGGGGTGGATACCGAGATAATTCGAGCTGTCCATAACATATCTTGGCCTCGCATATCGCAGAATCTCATGCATCCTGCTCACCGTTCCGCCATGTGCCGAAATTCGTCGAGCAACAAACTCATCATTCGTTGCGAGCAAAATCTGTCGTCCGTCGCGTGCAAAACCAGCCAAAACGTGTAGCACTTGCTCCAACGACTCGCCACGGAAACCTTCCACAGAGTTGTCGAATAGGAATGGAATCCGGCCAATTCGGGACACAGCCGCCTCCGCAATTGCTAAACGAATGGCCAAATCCACTAGTTTCCGTTGACGTGAATCGTTAGTGGGTAGTCGCCGATCGTAGTAGGTATCTCGATAACCGTACTCAATCGTATGCCCATCAAAATCGACAGGCATATCGTGCCCGCGAAGATAGGACGATTCAACGGCCCACGGCGGTAACTGCCGAGCTGCACCAGCAGTCAGTTCTCGCAAGTACTTTTCTGCAATCGGGATCAAAGAACCATCGGACGTTCTTCGATAAGGAGAGCGAGTCCGAAGATGCGATTGAACTTCCGCAAGCCTTCGATGCCACTGAGTCCTGCGATCCCATCGACGCAACATTTCATCAGCATGTGCGAGTTGTTGGCGAAGTTGTGCATCATCCCACCCATTTCGAGTATCGGTTGCCTGAGCAATCGGGGTATTTCGCAATTGGATTTCCACATCCGCCTGTTCGGCCACTAGACGCTCAATCCTCGACTTTAAACGGAGCGATTCTCCTGCATAATCGGTTTTCACATTTTTATCAAAACGATTGCGTCCCAAGGACACATGATTGAGTTGCCCGTTATGAAATGCATCGACATCATTTGAAACATCTCGTTGCACCGATGCATTTTTTGCATTAGATTCAGCAACAATATTGTCCTGCAGTGCATTACGAAGACCTACCAACTCAACTTGAATCTTGGATAGTCGCTCTCTTAACCCCTTTATGACGGATTGGTTCGCGGAATCATAAACATGCGACGGCATCGTGTTTACATTCGAAACATGACCGATTTCTGCAATCAATCGATCACGCTCCAAAGCCCACCAAGCTCGATCGTGATCTACTGCATCTGCATTCCGCAGCCGGTCGAGAAGATCTTGTTCTTCAGCCTTGAGCCGCTGATAACCTTCATCTAACTCTTGCCGAGCAGGAGAGTGCACCCCCAAACGACTCGCCGACCACCAAAGTTTCTCAGGAGAAAGACTGCCTAGTGGGCTGCAAAAAATCATTCCTAGGATATCGCCACGCAATTCATCCCAGCGCGCATCGCCGTCGTCCCCCTCCCAGAAGATGTTACCCAGGCCGCGAATTCGCTCTGCGTCGTGCTCATGCAATGCGTTTTGCGATGGATGCAACGGCGAATTCACGAATCCGCCAGGTAACATTGCCGAACCGCCCGCAAAGGACATCATTCGAACATGACCAGTCGCATCAACCCATTGAAGCGAACCATCAATGGACTCGCCCTCCTCGGTTTCAAAGACTTCGTTGACATAGTTGCCACGAAAAAGAATGCTCCGCACAAAGCGAGACATCGTTGCCCCTCCCCCGTGCATCGGAGCGTAAATCGCATTCAAACCGCCGCCAAAGGGCCCCGCTTGCAAGTGTGCGGTTGAATTTTTGCGATCGATATCCAATCGAATAAGATGCATCGTAGGGCTCCTCCCTCTCCAATAATCAGTTCTGACGCGTCTAATCCATTTTTGACGCACGTTGGGTCTTTGCGGAGATTAGCACAACAAGAGAGTTTGGGTAAAGGGCAGAATCCTTCTCTCTTTTCGAAAAAAATTAAAGTTCTCTCATCCTACGTATTATTCTTGACCTTTTTGGAAGACCAAATCTTGTGAATTAGATCTTCATAAAGCCCTACCATGCTGTCGAGCGAACCGTTCCGTATTACATGCTCACGACCATTTTGTCCGAGCTCGATGTTCATATCTCGATCCTTCAGTAACTGAACCACTCGATCCACAAGCTCCCGCTCGTCACCCGATGGAAAAGTAAATCCATTCCATTGGTTCATCACCGATTCCGAGACCGAGCCGACATTGGTGGCAACGACTGGCACCTGGCACGAAAGCGCTTCTAGAATCGATACAGGACTCGCCTCGTTTAGACTCGAAAGGACGAACGCATCTAACGCCGCCAAAATTCTCGGCGTATCGCTTCGATTACCCAGCATGTGAATGAATGCTAAACCACCCAAAGATTCGATCTGCTTAGCTATCTTTCCTCTCTCGGGCCCTTCACCGACAATTACGAAATGAGCATCAGGAATCTGCTCTCGTATCTTAACCGCGGCTTGAACAAACAATGCATGATTCTTTTCAGGTCGCAACGCGGCGACGATTCCCACCAATTTAGCCCGTGAGGCAAGCCCCAATTCTTCGCGAACCGATTCTCGGCAAGAAGACTCAGGCCGGAATCGATCCGTGTCAATTCCGTTCGGAATTACGAAAACTTTGTTGGATGGAAATCTCTCAAAGTCTACCAAGAACTCTCCATGAGATTTGGCCACTCCGATAAAAGCGTCGGTCAAGAAAGTTAAGCTTCGATTTAGTCGCCCGACTCCATCAGGCCAACCCGTCGAGTGCAGCGCAGAGCATACAACTGGAACGCCCGCCAACCTTGCTGCGAGCCGACCCCAAAACATCTTATCTCCAGCGCCGACCGTCACGATAGCGTCCGTTCTGTTTCGCTGGAAATTCGCAGCCAACCGAAACAGCACACCAAAGTCAAACTTGGAGCGAATCAAATGCGAATCAACCGGAAATTCAGCCGAGAGTTCTTCACCGAGTGGTCCTCTCTCTTTCAGGCAAACGACGGACGGGTCGATACGATTGGGGTCAAAACGGCGAATCAAATTAACCAACAGAGTTTCCGCACCACCAACGGGCATGCTAGTGATTACAAATTTCGTACGTAGACAACGAGTATCGCTGTTGCAAACACCTTTTTCCGCCTTGCTCGCCTGGTGATACAGGATTGGCTGCGCCGGATTTAAGAGGTTCATGTTACCTTGGGAAAATTGGTGCTACGGTCAAACGATTTTTAGGGTTATGGGAACAGCCGTTGATCAAGTTTGTGGCTGGACTAAAGACGGAGCCTCCTGAGGAGCTTTGTGATAAATAACCGGGGATTTTAATCTCAGTTTTCGAGGGTCTAAAGTTAGCCAATTCGCAACTGCCGCTATACCCGGGTCGCCATGAACGCGCTGCAAATGATTCGCATCAAATCCAGGCCAATTCAGTCCTCCTGCCGCACTCAAAAAACAGTCAAAGCCTGCGTCAAAGACGAAATCGATTGCACGCTGCGTAATATTCTTTGCCAAGCCGAAAGGAAACGCGAAATACTTGACCGGTTGCTGGGACCAATCTTGAAGCTTCTTTCGCGCATCGTGAATTTCTATGCGAAGCTTTTGATCACTCATTTCGCGACCAAAATCAGGGTGCGTATGCGAATGCGCTCCGATCGTTATGCCGTCGGCTGCCATCTGCGTTATCTCGGCTATCGTATTCGGTCTAGACGACTCGCCGATCGCCAAATCATGCGCAAAGGGATCTCCTGTCTCAACAAAATGAGTCGAAACGAAGTAGGTACAGGGAATCTTTCGTTCTACTAATAGTGGGATTGCGAAATCGTTGTTCTCTCCATAACCGTCATCAAATGTTATACCCACCATGGGTATCGTACGATGACCATTGAGTTGCGATTTTCGAATATCATCGAGTGACGCAAACTTGGAATTGGCTTCAATCCAATCTAGATGTCGGATAAAGTTCTCATGGCTGATTGTCCATCCGTTTTGACCAATGTTGGCAACTCGATGATAAAAGAGTATCGTTGCGGGATAGTTCCCATTCATGCGAAATTCACGCGCCAGTGCAGACCGTTTTTGTCGAGTAGACCAACGGTACACGGTCAGCAAAAGTTCTTTGGTGAGCGGAGGCAGATGCATAACTTAATCACGAAGAGTTAGGGAACGCGTAAAAAATTCATCACGAATCCACCTTGAGCAATTCTCATGGACAGAGAAACCAGCGAATAAAAAGCAATTGTTCCGACTGTGATACTTTTTCCGATCCTACTGTTGGGAATGTAAGAGCCTAATTTTTGCTTTCATTCAAACACCCCCAAAGGTCCGATAAAGTGCGTCGTCTTTTGAGGTGAAGTTTAAGGAGAAGTAAGTTGGAATTTGTGGCTCTTTTAATGGGGATAGCTTTGCTCGGCTGGGCATTCTTCTTCGTGCGATTCCACAATATACCAACAGGCGCGATTATCTTTATCGTTGCAACAAGCGTCTTTCCGCCGGAGTACCTTTCGTTTCGCTTCCCTGGAATCACCCTGACCCTGGACCGAATTTGGCTTGGGGCGATTGCCGTTCAATTTGCGGTGGACTGGCTTAACGGTCGGATCAAGTTTCGTTCGCTGCGTGGCACCGACCTGATCTTGATGACTTTTATGATGTGGCTATTCGTTCGAACGATCACAACCCCGATAGGACAAGAAATCAAAGGACAACCGTCGACCACGATGCATTTAATCAATGGGTATATGTGCCCTATGTTCCTTTACATACTCATTCGTCATGTTGACCTGAAGTTAGAAATGCTTTGGCCCGCCATTGGGATTCTTACATTATTTGGAATCTACCTCAGCGTGACGGCAATATTGGAAGTTACAAAGCAGTGGTCTCTGGTCTTTCCGCCTTTCATTGGAGACCCAACCCTCGGCATTCACTTTGGCCGAGCACGAGGCCCCATGCTGCAGTCAGTGCGATTGGGTATGTGCCTCAACTTTGCCTTGGCTGCGCTTTGGACTTTTCCGCTCTGGCTCAACTACCGAACAAAGTGGGCTTGGATTTTAGTACTCTCTCTAACCCCTCTCTTTTTACTCGCGATACTCTTAACCTATACGCGTAGCATATGGATGGGCACAGGGGCTATCATTGTGATACTCATGTTGACCTTACTCAAGGGGAAGAGCCGAATGCTTGCGGTGGGAGGACTGCTGGTAGCGACGATCATGGCAGGCCTGATTATCGGCCCGAACTTAGTGGCATTCAAACGGGAATACACGGAGGCCGAAACGCTCGAGAGTACGCGAATGAGAGGTGCGTTTGCTTACGTGTCGTACAAGATGTTTTTGGACAAACCGCTGATGGGATTTGGCTTTAACCAATTCCAGGTGCACAATCGTCCCTACCTAGATGACCGGACTACCAATATTCGACTCGAGTCGATCCGAGGCTATGTTCACCATAATTCCTATCTCAGCCTGCTGGTCGATTTGGGACTTATAGGTGGTGTTTTGTTTCTAGCTGCATCGGTAGCGTTCGCACGCACAGCTTGGACATTGTGGAGCCACCCTCTGTCTTCACCTTTCTATCGCAGCGCGGCGGTATTATTCTTTTGTGTAGCTGCAGTCCATGCGATTCAGATGGCATTTCACGAGGTCTCATTCTCGTCCATCGAATATGCCATCCTGATTTTTGTCGTGGCTATTTGCCAAATCTGCAAGGATGAGTTGGTGGAGGAAACAGATAGCTATAGAGAACTGGATCCCTCAACGCAGACAATAAAAAATCCCCGCTACCGATCCGACGACGATAGCAGGGAAACTTTTCCGTTACCAGCATACGGGACAAAGATACCTACTCAGGTAACCGCCCGTCCTCCACTTTAGGCAATGGACCGTTTAGAGCCTTCATGAATTCAACTAAATCCTGCTTGTCTTGCGCTGTCAGATCGAGCTTCTTCATCTTGTCGCTCAAGTATGGATTAGGGTGACCACCTTTCGCGTACCACTCGACAACTTCTTCCAGCGTTTTTTGGCTACCATCGTGCATGTAAGGTGCAGTCTGAGTAAGGTTGCGAAGCGTCGGCGTCTTAAACGCTCCCTTGTCTTTCTCCACACCTGTTTGTGTGAATCGCCCGAGATCTGGCTCCGCAGCGGTCAGACCGACTCCCAAATTGTGGTACAGCTCATCCGTGAAATTTACCCCCACGTGGCATGCAGAGCAGTTTGACTTTTGGCTGAAAAAGAGGTCTCGGCCTCGCTTAGCCGCTTCGCTCATAGGATTGGAATCTGCGAGGGCCTTTGCTTTTTCGTACCGTGCAAAAAGAGCTGGATCGTCTTCCCGAAGAGCCTCTAAATCGGAGAGCTCCTCTCCGAAGTTTTCTTTCAATAAACGCAGTGGTTCATTGAGATCATAAGCTGCTGCACCGGTAACGAGAGTTCGTTCGAAAGCGGCAATCGCCTTGCCCACCGCATCAATGCTTGGTTTACTGCCGAAGACCTTTTCAAACTGAATTCTGTAACCTTCGTTATCAGTTGCGAACTTAACGACCGCGTCGTGGGAATGCCCCATTTCGATCGGGTTGGCAATCGGCCCAACCGCTTGAGCCTCTAAGCTATCGGCTCGCCCGTCCCAGAATTGCGCCTTGCTCAAAATGCGATTAAACGAAACCGGCGAATTTCGGTTACCTGTTTGATTACGAACCCCAACCCCGAATTGGGTGTTAGCGCCGTAGCCTGTCGATGGATGATGGCAGCTAGCGCAACTGATGGTGCCGTCTACAGACAGTCGAGTATCAAAGTAAAGCTGACGCCCCAATTCGATCTTCGCCCGGGTCATGGGGTTATCGTTCGGGATGTACAACGCTGCAGCACCCGCGCGCAGATTGTCGGGCAGCTCAACTTGCAGAGTGACGTGGTTTTCGGGTTTTGCAAGAAACGCTCTAATGTCGGAGACTTTAAGCGGACCTTTGCCGGGAATTCCCGCAGTCAGCTCGCTAGCTCCGAGCACCACCGATGTAGCGGGGGCAGAGGAAATAGGTGACGAGCCATTCGGCTCCGTCCCAAATGATGTTGACGGAGTGCCGATTAAAGCACCTGAGGTTACAAGAACCAGATTGCCGAAAAAGAATCGATTTAGCATAAACGACATGAAGGGGGGGGGTAAGAGGGATGGAAACATAAAACGACTAGCCGATTACCTGCTATATGGTCGACCATTTTAACGTCTCGTCAATTTCCGTTCACACCTTTTTCGTAAACCAACGATTGTAAACGGACTCCGAATCCGCAAAAAACGCTGTAAAGCCCCGCTTTTTTACGAAATCAAACCGAGACTTTTTTTAAGTCCACACTAACCTCGATAGAAGTTTCAGGCAAGAATTCAGAGATTGATCAAAGCGGATAGTCAAGTGCCAGCTGGAATAGGCCTGTTACTGTTCTCCCTTCAGGTGGAGATCAATCGTCTGACTTACAGCGACTCCACTCGTAAATCGCAACGAGTGATTAGAATCGGAATCTAGGGCGAGATTAAACTCACCCGCAGGAACTTGAAATCGGAACCTTCCTTCTGAATCCGTCGTGACCTCTGATACGATTCGAGGCCTCTGCCAAACCGCAATTTTTTCAGCCCCCTTTACACCACTCATTTCATTAAGTCCCTTTCCCAGTTGAGACAAATACACAATCCTTCCCGGCAAGGGTACCTTGGTCGTCTCGTCTCGCACACATCCGGAAATGATGGAGAAAGGCTTAAGTCTGAGCTCCTGGATTTCACTATCGCGTTGATCGACAAGCCCCAATCCTGTTACAGCTTCGGCAGCCATACCATCAACACTTGCCGTGATCATGAATGGTTTCTCCGCGACTACGGAAAATTCGATTATGCCATTTTCATCAGTACGATTGGTCGTCATCGGCTTAAAGATCTGCGACGAGGTCATCTGAACTTGAACCTCTTGATTAGCGTACGGATTGCCGAATTGGTCTAGTACACGACATCTATTGGTCACAACATTGCGTAACGAAACCTGGTGAACAAATTCTACACCGCGATTATGATTAATGGTAAGCCTGTACACCTCATAGTCTGGATGTACAAAGACTAGATTTACAATACCGAACGGCAAAATATCAAGCCAGGCTTCACCTGTGTCATCGGTTTCCACTGAAACCTCATCCTCTATCTTCGAGAACGCCGATCTATTACCATCTTGATCTTTTCTAAAATCGGTACACACAACTCTTGCACCAATCACAGGCTTATTATCCAAACCTCGCAACTGCACTCTTAATGGCATCGCATTTTCAAGAGTTATGGTCTGGGTAAAGACGCCCCTATCTGGAATGACTGAGGGTAGGGTACCATACGCCATTCCTAGCTCCTTCTTGGCAGCGATTACCTGGCAAAGAGCTCCCGTTAGTGGAATGGTTGTTCTTACGACACCATTGTCATCCGAACGGAATGGCCCCAACAAAACCGTTTGACTCATCGCTAACACGACGATCGCATCTTCGACAGGAAACTGATTATCATCGACGATCTTAATTTCTACGTCGCGAGGT
This sequence comes from Pirellula sp., assembly GCA_046318795.1. Classification (GTDB taxonomy): domain Bacteria; phylum Planctomycetota; class Planctomycetia; order Pirellulales; family Pirellulaceae; genus JBKCUI01. The sequence goes on along the minus strand of JBKCTT010000208.1, from coordinate 36,022 downwards.
GGACTTAGCCAAACTTCAACATTTCCAATCCCTTCTACCAATAGACTAGATTCAACCTTTGGTACACCATAACCAATCAACGAGCCATCATCCAACTCAGCCCTCAACAAGAGATCGAGGACCTTTGTTTTATCTAGATTCGTAAGAAGTTCAAATCTTCCGGTTTGATCCGTTTTCGATTGAACATTTTCTTTTCGATCTGGAGACATGATCCGGATCGCAACGTTTGCCACTAAATTTCCGTTTTCGTCTCTTACGGTACCTGTCAATTTGACTTTGGAAACGACGTCAACACCATCGGAGAAGGAGCCGATTGGGGGTGATTGTTTGACAGATCCCGATTCTGCCCTTTGTGAAGTCTGTCGAGCCCAACCCGGACTACTTAAAACCAAACCAATCATCCCAATCGAAAAAACAACGTTCCCTATCTTGAGAAACGCATTGCGGGGGGCCATGTGCGTGCGCATGTTTTTCCTGCTTAAGGCTGGTTGAGTGAAATCAAAACCTAAACACCGGAATTATTGTTTTCCGCACCAACGACCGCTGTCAAGAATGTACTCGCCCAAAAAATCGGCAACTCATGTGTTTAAATAACCACTCATACGTTGTATTTCAGAGATATCTACGAATGAATGGGGCGACAAACCTCAACCTTTGAAAGTCCCCGAACTTATCGTCATGATTACCATGGCTTCGGGATTCGTATCGAAACAACCGCTCATTATTGATGCATTTGGAATTCATTATCAACGAGTGATATAGCATTATCGCGTCGTCGGCAAATGTTGTACTGTTCACAAGTAACCCAACTTCGGAGTTTCTCTTCATGGATAGCATGTCGAGGTTATGGCTGCCGATAATGGTTTTATAACCATCGATCACGATAAGTTTGGCGTGGAGGGTATCAGATCCACGCATTTCGTGAATCTGAATTCCAGTGCGTACCAGACTTCTTCTTAGATTTGTATATCCTGCATGAACGACAACTTGATCGGTCGATTCAAGCGAATTGGTTAAAAGCGTCACCCTCACTCCTCTTTTCGAGGCAGCGACCAACTCCCGCCGCAAATAGAGTGGAACCACAAAGTAGGGAGTCGCAATCGCAAGACTGTGCTTAGCAGACTTAATCTCATTGATGATCCGCGATGAAATCGCTTCTGGTGATCGCTTGGAACGATTTGTGTAGTCCTGCAAGAATTCTATGCAACAGGAGTTGTGCGACTGCAAGCCAACAAGGTCACGGCAGGGCAAATCACAGGCCTGAAGCTTACCTCCCCTAAGCTCAGCTAGCCACGCATCAATCTCCGGGACAACCTCGCAATAACTGAGATTATTCCAGTGAGAATGAACTTGCTTTTTGAGCATTTTGGGCTCTTCCCGGCCTACTAATCGGGGTGTGGCTGACTCGGGTTCGTTCCAACGTGTATGAAAGTATGCCTCAATCTCTAGTACGACATCCCCTTCGACGGCGACGTCAAAATCAATGTACTTGCGATTTCCCAATCCAAAGTAATCCTGCTCTAGATTGCGTCCTCCGATAATCAAATGCTTCGAGTCTACGATAAAGAGCTTATCGTGTAATCGAGGCCGCCCAAGCTCAAGCTTTGAGCGCACATCGAACGGTCGCTCCTTTACGGCAACACCGCGCTCAACCAAATACCGCATAAGCGGCTTGGGAAGATTAATACTGTTAGGGTGTGCGTCCACCAAAAGACGTACGTCGACACCACGGCCGGCAGCGTCAGCCAGAGCTGCCAGGATTTGCCCGCCGCTGCTATCGTCGCGAATCTGGTACGTAGCTATTACGATTGAGACTGTCGCTCGATCGATGAGTACCAGGCGAGCTAATAATGCCTCTTCTTCCCTGACCAAATAACGGAGGGTGTTGGCTGAAGAGTTCGACGCCAGCACAGTCCACATGATCCCTAGCAGGAACAATGCGAGCGACCGTGTTGGGATTTGGTTTCGTTGAAAAGTGGCAGGCACCGTGCGTTCCATTCCATGGATCAAATATCTTCCCGAGAAAATATTCTGCCTGCTGTTTCGAATTCGCTGCCCAGTTGTTCCCCAATTTTCTAGAAAAGTTTACTGGTCGGCGGGGGATGCAATCGCTAGGAGCAACACCATCCTTTCAGATGGAATTTTGCATTATTTCTAACGGACAGTCGTAACTGGAATCTGCGTAAGATAAGGGGGCGTGGACTTCTGCACGTAACTGATTCCAGCTAGGCATACGACGACTAAAATGGTTACTAGCACCGAGTATTCGACGGGACTCGGACCGTTGTCACTGTTAAATAGACTCTTCATTTTTCGCTGCTTCGGGTTCATGGATGGGTTTACCGTTTGGAGCATCGACAAAAAAACACCATTTTCTGAAACGAATTAGGTCTGTGGGTAAATCCCCGACATCTGTGCTAGCTTTTCCACGTGGATTCCTTGCCTTTGCTCCAGGACCGAAAAAACGCGTACGGACGACATCGATCGTGCCCAGTCCGAAAATTCTGAAATTTTAGTGATCAACTACTCCAGAATGCGGTTTTGGCGACTTGATTCTTGGCCTGTGCCCCCTAGAGTGCCCTGGTATATCGTGGCTTTCGTTAAGGATAGGGTTTAAATGCTTCGTCGATCACTACTCAGAGGTCTGTCTGCTTCGGGAGCAGCACTTGTCGCCGCACCTTGGTTGACATCGGGAACCACCAATGCACATAACGCTGGCGAAGATAAGGCCAGCTGGCAGGGATGGCGCGGCCCAGAGCGAACAGGATTGATAGATGGAGCGGCCTGGCCCTCATCGTTGGACGAGTCGCACCTGACTGTTGCATGGACACAACCCATGGGAGACAGTTATTCAGGGCCTATTTGCACAAGCGATTTGGTGTTTACCACCGAAAGCAAAGCCGGAAAAGAGTCCGCAATGGCCTTAAACCTTGCAACAGGCGAGAATGTCTGGACGCAAACATGGAAGGGAGCTCACAACGTTCCCTTCTTCGCTGCCAGAAATGGTAACTGGATTCGCGCAACCCCGGTTACAGATGGAACCAGACTCTACATTGGCGGAATCCGAGACGTATTGTGCGCGTTTGATGTTAAGACCGGGCAAGAAATTTGGCGTCTAGACTTCGCCGCCAAATTTGGAAAAGTTCCGGATTTCGGAATGGTTTGCTCCCCTGTGATCGAGGGTGGATTCCTCTACATTCAGGCGGGTAAAGGAGTTCATAAAGTGAATTGTGAGACATCAGAAATCGTCTGGTCGTCGATGCAGGACTCCGGTGACATTATGACGAGCGGTGCGTTCTCAAGCCCTATCATTGGAGAGATCAATGGGGTTAGGCAACTCATTGTTCAGTCACGAACCACCCTAGCAGGTCTTGATCGAGAAACGGGAGCTGTACTTTGGTCGACGCCAATCGAAGCTTTTCGTGGCATGAATATTCTCACACCTACGATTTGGAACAACCAGCTTTTTACCAGCAGCTATGGTGGCAAGTCGGTGTTGCTCGACGTCAGCGATCTTAAAAAACCTAAACAAGTCTGGGAGAACAAGCTCGAAGGCTACATGAGCTCTCCTATCGTGATCGGCCAATACCTCTATATGCATCTGCGGAACAAACGATTTGCATGTCTCGATCTCAGTAATGGCAAAGAGGCTTGGGTTACAAAGCCATATGGAGAATATTGGAGCATGGTGTCAAACGGTAAAAGCATACTGGCACTAGATCAAACAGGCGATCTCAGACTAATTGCCCACAATCCCGAGAAATTTGATTTGGTCTCGGAGCGAAAATTGACCGACGAGGAGGCTTGGGCGCATCTAGCAGTTCTGAATAATCGGGTGATCGTTCGGTCCCAAAAAGCTCTAACGCTCTACAATTGGAGCTAGAGTATCGCCCCTAGGTATGTCGCCGGCGAATCGCTTCGGTGACTTCGTCGAGCAATGTCAACCGACCTCCGTACGTTTTTCGGAGGTTGTCTGGTGTAAATGTAGATTGCATGGGTCCAAACGCGACAGCGTGTACGTTTAGCAAAATCAAGTAGTCAAAGTACTCTGGTACCGTATGCAAATCATGATGCACGACCAGCATGGTTTTGCCATGGCTCTGCATTGACCTCAACACCGACACAATGGACTGCTCCGTGGCCGCATCGACAGCCGCAAAGGGCTCATCCATGAGATACAGATCAGCGTTTTGCACTAGGGCACGAGCAAGAAAAGTTCGCTGTTGTTGTCCACCTGACAATTGACTGATCTGTCTGTTCGCGAGGTCCGCAATTCCAACCTGTTCCAATGCCTGCAACGCTAATTGCTTATGTTGTTTCCGAACAGGCATGAACCAGCCGATCTTTCTATACAACCCCATGGTCACTACATCCAGTACCGACGCGGGAAAGTCCCAGTCAACTGACTCGCGCTGCGGAACATATGCGATCTTCTCCCGCTGGTCAAAGATTGACGCCCCCTCCAGCATGATCTCGCCACTCACCTGGCTTACCATGTTCAGCATTGCCTTTAGCAGCGTGCTTTTCCCCGCTCCATTAGGCCCGACCAAACCTACCAAAGCACCTTTTGGAATTTCTAGACTTATCTCCCACAACACAGGCTTGCGCTGATAAGCAACCGTTAGATCAGCAACCTGGATGTAGGGAGCATTGTGGGCCATCAATCGCTACTCAATTAAAAGGTTAGGAGGATAAGATTTAGGTGACATGATGAATTTGTTGATCAACACTTCCACATGCATCCGGCCCATGACCAACCAACACCGAATCCAACCAGAGTGCACGTATCACCGGGTACCAGTTTACCCTCTTGTCGCAAGTCGTTAATCAAAATCGGTAATGTGCACGAAACCGTATTTCCTCTGTTTGCCAGCCGAATGGGCAACTGCTCATCATTCGATTTTAGTGCAATTTGCAATTGCTCGAGCATTTTCTGAGTCGCTTGATGCATGAGAAAGTAATTGATATCACTCTCGGTCATCCCCTCTTTTCCAATCATATCTCGAATCATTTGAGGGATAGCCCCCACAGTGAAACTCATTAAGCTAGGACCATCCATGTAGAGTCGGCTTTTCCAACGTTTCCGATTTCTAGGACGAATTCCGCAGGAGGCCTTTCTCGCTCCGCCATCCTCAACAAACAGCGTATCAGCACCGCTGCCATCGGTTCCGAATTCGAAACCGAACAGAGATCGGTCAGGCACAGATTCAATCAGCGTCGCCGCTCCCGCATCGCTAAAAATGGGACGTACGGAACGATCATCGAGCAGAATGTATTTGGAATAGGTTTCTGCCGTGAGCAACAGTATCCGGCGACATTGCCCGCTTGCAATCAGACCTTCGGCCAAAGACATACCATACACGAAACCGGAACAACCCAAGTTGTAGTCAATGGCGCCGCAATTCGTACGCAGCCCCAAACGATCCTGGATCAAACATGCCGTGGTCGGTAGCACGTAATCGGGTGTTTGCGTGCAGTAGAGCAAATAATCGATGGAAGATGGGTCAATATTGTTTTCCGCAAACAGTTTTTCACTGGCTTTGACTGCTAGATCTGAGGCGGTCTCATCCGGAGCCGCCAAGGTTCTAGAGTAGATCCCCGTCTTGCTCGCCAGCAGGCTCAAATCCCAATCGGGATTGAGCGCTTGGAGCTCTTCGTTTGTCTCTACTTTTTCGGGGAAGTGAACTGCAATGGGGCCAATCTGAGAATGAGGCACGTTTTTCTACCTAGCGAGCAACAAATTGAGACAAGTATCGATAGCTTTGAGCGAGAGATTCCTTACGGTTCTCTAATGAGCCTTCGTAGGTCCGATCTTCTACTTCAACACATACAGGACCTTTATATCCGGCATCGCCCAACACGGAGAAGAATTTTCCCCAGTCGATATCGCCGAGTCCAGGGAGTTTCGGGGTGTGATACAAATTCGGATACGCAAACACACCAACTTCATCGAGCTTATGCTGATCCACGCGTACGTCTTTAGCGTGGACATGAAAAATGCGGTCAATAAAGTCGCGCATCGGTTTCAGGTAATCCATGCACTGAAACACCATGTGGGAAGGATCGTAGTTTAAACCTAGATTCGGGCTTCCTAGGTCACTGAATAATCGTCTCCAAATTGCGGGAGACGTTGCGATGTTTTTGCCGCCGGGCCATTCATCTTTAGTAAAGAGCATTGGACAATTTTCAATGCCAATGCGAACACCGTTTGATTCCGCCAAATCTACGATCGGCTTCCATGTCTTTATCAGCCGAGGCCAGTTCTCATCCACACTCTTCGTATGATCGCGACCAATGAAGGTATTGACGGTCGTGATACCCAACTTGGGAGCCGCCGCTATGACTTGCTTCAGATGCTCGACACATCGCTCCGCCTCCGACTCATCGTGCGCCAAACAATTGGGGTAATAGCCTAAAGCACTAATAGAAACGCCAAGAGACCTTTGGATCGCTGTTATTCCGGCAGCAGACTCCCTGGTTAAGGCAAGCACATCAACATGAGTCACCCCAGCATAACGCCTCTCCGCTTTACTTGGCGGCCAACACATTACCTCGACGTATTGGTAGCCAACGTCCGAAGCAGTTTGCAAAACCTCCTCCAAAGAGAGGTCGGGAAGAATGGCGCTAACGAACCCTAGTTGCATCATGTTAGTGCCCAACCCTTTCTACATCTTTGCTGCTCGGAACATCTTGTGTCCAATGACACGCGCTGGTTGAAACGGACGGTATCCAACGCGACATTGATTCGTACTCGCCGCGACTAAACCTCCAAGAACAATCGAGATGGATCCTCGATGACCTCTTTGATTGTCTTTAAGAACGTAACCGCTTCTCTGCCATCGATGATTCGATGATCATAGGTTAACGCCAAATACATCATTGGGCGAATCACGACTTGTCCGTTTAAGGCAATCGGCCTTTCTTGAATCGAGTGTAGACCCAAGATTCCACTTTGCGGAGGATTAACGATGGGCGTTGAAAGCAATGACCCGTAGATACCTCCATTGCTGATGGTAAAGGTTCCTCCCTCGAGATCCTCGGGCATCAGTTTGTTGGCAGTCGCTTTCGCAGCGAAGTCACCAATCGTTCTCTCGATTTCTGCAAAACTCATTCTCTCGACATTCCTGAGCACCGGAACAACCAGCCCCTTACCACCTCCAATGGCGATTCCAATGTCGAAATAATTCCGATAAACGATGTTGTTTCCACGAATTTCAGCGTTGACGGACGGAAACCGACGCAATGCTTCACAAGCCGCTTTGGCGTAGAAAGACATAAACCCGAGCTTGACCCCGTGACGCTCTTGGAACGCGTCGCGATACTTATTTCGCAAGGTCATGACTGGCTGCATATCCACTTCATTAAAAGTGGTTAGCAGCGCAGCAGAATGCTGAGCTTGTACAAGCCGAGATGCAATCGTTCGACGTATCATGCTCATTGGCTTTATTTCTTCACTCCGGTTCGGAGTCCCCTGCTGAACCAGCCCCGTACCAGTGCCTAGAGCAGCAGTGCTTGTGGCCGGTACACTCGGTTTTGCGGCCGCCACAACTTCTGGAACTATAGCCTTAGCCGCTTCCATGGCTGCGGCTCCAACCGCCGTGGCGGCCGAACCAATTGCATTCGCGGCTTGAGAAACGAATTTTGTAACGTCCTCTTTTAGTAAACGCCCTCCAGGACCGGACGCCGGAACCTGAGACGCTTCCAATTGGTTTTCGGAAAGGACCCGCTGGGCCGCTGGCATCACTCGTGACGGCTCTGAGCTAGTTGGGCTGGCGACTGGAGCGGCAACGGAAGCCGCCGCCGCTGCTGCTGGAGTTGCCGCGGCTGAGGCCGTCGCTCCTCCCGCTGGTTTTGCGGCTGGCTGAAACGTTGCAATAACCTCACCGACCATCGCAAATTCTTCACTTTGCTTGGTGATTTTCACCAATATGCCATCCTCAGGAGCAGAAACCTGAACCGACGCTTTTTCGGTCTCCAGCTCCGCAATGTCAGTCCCGCTAGCGACCCAATCGCCCTCTTTCTTAAGCCATTTGCTGACCTGGACCTCGGAAATGCTCTCACCAACCGAAGGAACGACAATATCAATCATAGGGACACGGAATTACGTTTCAGGGAGTAAATTGAGTGTTAGCCGCGAAATGTATGCTCACGAGGAAATCACTGGCTACGGCCGACGTCTCGGGAACCATGAGCATATCGCAACACGTGAAAAGTGTCATCGGCTAACATTTGAATTTGCATGCCAGAGACGGGCAATTTGTAGGGATATTCGTTCGCATTGCTCTGCGAAATCCGGATTTACGAAGTCCGACGGTTCGACTTTTTCAGGATACTCCGCTTCCACCAGTTTTCGCAGTTTTGACAGCGTCGAGTTATTGATTCGCATGCCCCCCGGAATCTGATGAATTTGCGATGGAGTCAGACTTACCCTGAGCCGCAAACACGCTGGCCCGCCCCCGTTTCGCAAGCTCTCAGCTAATGAGCAATAGTCGATAGAACAAAGCCTGGGAAATTGCGATCTAAGACGACCAAGAATCGCTTGAACCGCTTCAGAGTGTCTGCAATTTTCAGGAACAAACATTCTCCACCCCCCTTGGCTATCCGTACAAATCTGAGAATTAAAAAGATACGTATCCACGGCTTCATCCAAGGATAAATCAGACGAAGCAACCATGTGAGACTCCAGCTCCTGCCCCGTCTTTTCAAAGAAACGACTTTTAATCGCCGCGAGAGACGCCTCAGAATTGTGAAACGCCATCTCATGAAAAAGGATTAAGCTTTCGTGACTCGTGGCGATCACATCATTGTGAAAAACACCTGCGTCTATTGCTGCGCCCGTTTGCTGCACCAAAAAACAGTCCTCTGGATCCAAATCGAGAGATCGGGCCAAAAGCGCTGACGCCATAAGAGTCTGCCTGGGTTGCCGCCGTCGTGTGACCTCACCCTGAAGATAATTACGCACGCCATCGCTATTACCCCCCCGTTCGCTTCCATAAACGAACACGTACACTCCCCGACTCCCCACCTGGCTACAAAACCGCATCAAATTTGCCGCCCCTTCGTCACTGAGAGGACGCGACGAACAAAGGCCTCGTAAAACATCCACACCAGTAACGGCTTTAAACATCTCTTTGAAGTGAGGCAATCGCTCTGACTCTTCAATAGATCGATGCAAATTCGAATTCAAATTTGCCAACTTGATTTTAACTCGACCGGAACGTGTATCACTACTACAAGATACGCTAGCCGCATTGGCAGTCCACATAAAAGCAGAACTGTAAGCTGCCGACAAAAGTGTCAGATTCTCTCGGTAACAGTCTCGTAGAACACTTGCCTTCGTGCCACTAAACCCAAGCGATTCCAACCACCCCCAAGCCGGCCTAGAGGGAGGCGGAAGATAGAACTGCGGGATACCGTAACTGTGCAGTAACTCCATTTTTGCGAGCCCCTGCAATGCAGCGTTCCGCGGATTGGATGCCTGAGCCCGATTTAACTCACTGGCTTTATTTTCAACACCTAATCCCCCAAAATGATGAGAGGGACCAATCATTCCGTCGATGTTGATTTCCACAAATTCCCGCTCCATTCCGACCGCTCCCTCGCTTACCACCCCTTGCCATTTTTATCAGCGGACTAATCTTCGATTCAATCTGACAATCCAAATCGTGTCCAATGCCACCACAATAACGACTGCGAGAATTAACACTAGCACAGGCCACAATCCCGTCAGAAGCCAAATCGCTCCCCCACAAAACACCAAAGTCAACGACGGCAATCGTTTTCCATTCATGAACAGCAGCAAACCTGTGACCATCATTACCACGAATAAAGGACCGAATATCGATCGCCAACTATCCAAATGCGTCTCGTTCGATTTTCGTAACGACTTAACTTCCCGTGATACCCCGAGCTCAACACTTTGCGGAAGCCGTTTCGCCACCTCTCTTATCTCAGCCTGCAAACCGACCAAATTCTCCAAGTCTAAACCACTCAATTCCACATCAAATTGCATGGCCATTTCGGACAATCTTTTGATCCAAAATTCCGAGCGAACAGCAGCAGCCGATCCGATATTAACACCGCCATCCATTCGTTCCTGCACCTGCGTCAGTATGGATCTGGTAGCTTTTGAAAAGCCCTCAAAACGAGTTGCTGAATCGAACTCCGAACTCATCGATGCACCGATTTCCTTAATTTGACCAGCTTTTCTGACCACTTCTAATGGTAGACGATTTGACTCGTTAATCGATTTGCTAGGCGAATTCGAAACGATTTCTACTTCATTCCATTGACCAATAGGATAAACAGGCAGTTCGATCGTAAGAATTTCTGAATCTTGAGTCCATGCAATAGGTATTCCATTCCAGCGTACCCCTTGGATAACACTTTCTGGCTCTAGCTTTACCTGGAGAGATTTGTCGACCGTATCGAACCAATACCGCATGACGTGGACTACTCGGTCACCCTGCAGGGGTCGGCTTTCCAAAGTAAAAAAATGCTCGCCATCCGATGGAATATTGGATTCTTTGCTTTGCATCTCTCGGCCGAGCTGAACGAGCATGTCCGAAAGGTCGCTCGTAATCTCTACCTCTGTCGGATTCACTAAACGCAACCAATCTGAAGCAACTTGAAACTGACTAATCTCTTCAGGCGTCATCGAAAAACTCAATTCAAATTGCGAGGTATCCGCAGAATCCGAACGACTATCTAACGGGATTTTCAACCACGCCTTTTCACTTACTGGGCATAGCGTTGGCATTACTGGCACACTGCATCGCCATCGATTGGTAAGGAGCTTAGGAATTTCCAAAATCGCAACCGCCATGCTATCCAATTGAGCATCAAATCGTCCCGCAACAACAACTTCAACTCTCCCATCTATCGGCGAGCTCATTTGACTTAGTGTTAGATTCCCTTTGGTAATTGGGCTTCGGGGATGCAAACGAATTTGATCTCCGGGCATCAAAGCAACCAATCCAGTCTCTTCTCCCTGCCCGAGCATTGATTTTTCAGTCGCCGACGAGGAAACCAGATCAACCCTCCAAACTTTGGACGCGGCAATTTCAACCGTTTGGTCCATTATCTGAGACCCCAAAACCCCCAATCGAGGTATTGGCATGTTGGTCCCAATTGGCAGATCACGCTTCACCAATCGGATGGCAAAGTCATAGTTTTCCCAGTTGGTGCGTTCCGCAACTAACTGCGCGTATCGAATACCATCTTCCTCTCGCTCGTGAACCTTCACTTTGTCATTTCGGTTCGTGACTTCATCAACAGAAAAACCGCTTGGTAACTCTAGTTCCAATAGATCCGTATTCGAAGTCCCAAAGAATTCGATACGACTTGCTAACAATTGCTTATCAGATTCAATGACCCATCTCGATGCGATTCTCGCTTGAAGATTCTTATTGGGACTAGTACGCCTCAGAGCGCCCGCTCCAGTTTGTGGCACTCTTAGCGAGGTCGCCCGTTGGTCAGCTTTGATCAGTTTGAGCTCAGGCCAATTCAATAACTCGGATTCATTTATCGCTGGAATCCAATTCGTTATCTGTTCAACGTTCCACTCCGAACGCGTCACGCGAGCAAATCGCAGGGTCCGCGGTCTAAGGACGGGCTCAACGCATTCTGCGAAAAGAAGATTGGCTTCGACCGCCTTTTTATCAGCCAAAACCCAGTAAATAACGGATTCTGTCTCCGCGCGGTCTACACCCGTGGAAACCTGCTCGAATACATATCGTCGCATAAACTGGAAACGCCCGTTGCGGGTTTCGACTAGCCTATAGTTTCCCCAGCTTGCTCCCACAGGTTCCCACATCTTGTCGGCTTCTAACGTCAGCCGCTTATCAAGAGAACTGCCCGCGCCCGCTCGGAGTACGGTTCTAGCGAGAACGGTCTTGCTTTGTAACAACAGCTCGATGTCAAACGTCAAATCCGATTGTGATCTCGTAGTTATGGCGGCGTTGGTACTCGGCTCGTAACTAACCTTTCCTCGAATCGACGGTAACGCTCCGAGATGAACTACGTATCGTCCCGAATCCTTGTCGAGTACAGCCCCTTGCGAATCCACATCGAATGAAACATTGGGGTCGGAATCCACTTCTAAAACTGCGTTAGACGATGGGAATACCAACAAATCAATCTCTCTAGAATCGAGTGAAACCGTACCCACCGTTGCCGTAGGACGGCTTACCCAACGGGGCACTTGATACACAGTTACAGTCCTTAAACCCTCGCGATCAGGAGTCCAAGTCAGATACTCTCTCTGTGATGCGAGAGCAGGGATTACGGTCACCTCCCTTCCATCTACAAGCAGGCGACTAAAATTCTGTAAACTCGGCTTAAAGGGAATCTCGATGGCCGCACTTGTATCATTTACATAAATTTCATAGGAAGAAACAAGTTGATCGACCCCTTCGACCGTCATCCCACGGGAACTGAGTTTTAGTTGATGTTTGGCCGACTTTAGCGTGTAGGGTGTACCCGGATTACCTCGAAACCGCTTGAGAAGTCCTTCTGGAACGAGTACTTGATCAATCTTTTCCTCTCCCGCTGGATCGAAGGGAACAAAAATACTTGGTACCGCACCTGCCCCACCGGTAACAGATTCTTGAGCATCGACGTTCTTCGAAAATCCAGCGCCCACGGCCACGCTAACTAAAACTATCCCTAACTTGTTGAGGCTTTCGCTGCGTCCCCCCTTTGCAAGATCCCAAATGGTTGACTGCACCGATTGTCGCAAGGGATTCTGGACATCTCGCTTTAGCGCTATTCGAATCTGCCAAAGAATTGCCCCTAGCAATGCCCCCCAAACGAAGCCATTCGCCATAGCTAAAAGGTATACGGGTTGTGAAGACAGCAGAAAAACCATAGCCGCAAAAAGAATGGCTATCCCGAGACAGAACACGAGCCTAGACCATCGCACGAGGATCGCCCCCATAAATATCCCCACATAGAAGGAGACCGCCCGTATTTTTTCAAGCTTAGCGACGTTTTCCAAAACGAGGCCCGCCACACTTTCCTCGCCCTCTATTTCTGATAACTTTTCCCAGCCGACATCGAGTTCATTTTCGACAAACATTGACTTAGAGGTCATCTTTAAAGGCTCGCGTCCTACACGATCGCTCTCTAGTACTCTATCCGACTCCTCCCCTAAATCACGGAAGATATCCCATGGTTTCCACACCCAGGCATCATTCTTAACAACCGGATAAGGCGAAATGCCATACCGGAACAGACCTCCGGTTCTCGCCTTCCACCCCCTATCTTTCGGAAACCAGAGTGCTCCATGACTTTGTACCTGCCCGCCCGTCTCCGTATAAAGACGAGGGATCTGGATTACTAACGGTTGCAATCCTCCCGGATACTCCAGTTTCGATTTCCGTTTCGTAACAAATTCGAATTTCGCTTTCCCCTCGACCGAGAGAGATGGGTTGGCTCGGATACAAAGTTCGCCGCGCCCCTGCTCGCGATCGATCCATACTGTGAAATATTTGTTGGCGAAGTACTCGTTGGCCAATGAATCATCGGCTAATTCGAAGTCCCAGTCCTCGTCGACTGTGAATCGATACTCCTTATCGGTAGACGGCGCAAGCGTTACTCTCCAAAACGTTTTTGCAATCCCTTGACCATCAACCGTCAAATCAAAGTATGCGTCCAACGCCTCTTCTACCAAAGCGACCTTTCTAGCTCCTGATTGGGCAGCAACGATATGAATATTCTCAACTTCGTTAGACACAGAAACGATTAATTCGCCATCGTCTCGGTAAGACCACACTCCGATCGCCCTGTCTTCAATTTCGAGTGAGGGGTCCATTTCTAATTCCAATTCCGACTCGGCAGAATCTGCGATTCGTGGAACAGGTACTATCACTCTTCCGTCAGAAATAGGGAGATCAGCCGTAAGCACCATTACCTGTTTCGGCTCAATCCTAAGAAGATTATAAGACTTGTCGGTCTCATTATAGCCCCATGATGCACCGGAGTTTACCGAAGAACCTTTTGCATCCAACACCCTGAGCATCACCACTTTCGTTTTTTCGGCATCGTACTTGATACGAATCGACTCGTTGGCAGGGGCGGTATCGACTTTCATCGAGAACACCGCTCTCACCATCGACTCCCCAACACGCTTTAAAGTCGCAGTTGTGGTTGCTCGGGAAGTCAGTCGTGGTGGCACCTTAGCCAAACTCAGAGCGTAGTTTCTGAGTAAATGTACCATCCCATTTTCAACGGATGAGACGAATGACTTCTCTTCTAGTAGCAATTGGTTCGCGGGTACCATATCACTGGCGCGAATCCCCTTTACTTCCCAATCTGCAGGCAAAGACTCTATTACGAGTTTGTTCGGTACCGGTTTGCCGTCGACTAAAAGCCATTCGGCATCGAAATCCAACTGGGCGAGAGAGTCTTTCGAAGTAGGTCGCAACTGCAAATCTAAATTGCTTCCTGATTCAGCCGATCCGCCATAAATAAAAAATCGATTCGTACTCGATTGTTGATCTTTAGCAATGCTCCAACCATTGCTTACGGAACCACCACCCGTTACGGAGCCTGCACTGGGAACAGCGCCGGCCCCTGGGACGGAGTTTACCGCAGGAACTGAGTTCGCTACTGGCGCAATTGAGAGGTTTTCCCACGTCTTTGGTAATTCTAAAGAAATTGGGAATTGCAGTTTGCCTGAAACCATAAGTCGTACACTTACTATCGGTTCATTATTCTCGGAGAAAACTTTCGTAATGGCTCGTAACTCACGCTTCGCTGGTTCCGATGCTACTTCCACCGAAAAGTCAGGCCAATAACCGGACCACTCCCATATGGATTCTAGATCTTTCTCAAACGGCCTTAACCTGGCAGTTGTCTCGATCTTTTTAAATTGCACATCTGATGACCTCCTGACCGTGGTAAGCCCCTTAATGACAAACGACTTGTCCAGTTGCATGAGCGGGAGACTTATTTTCGCAGTAGTTAGCGCATTACTCTCGATGCCAGTGACACTAGAATCTGGGATCGAGTCGGCTGGGCTGGTGCCAAAATTCCTAAGTAACGTTAGATAGGAGATCTTTACCGTGGTGGTCGATTCTCTTGTTGCAGGTATTCTCCTCAAATCGTCTGCCAACACAACGATCGTTTCATTCTGCGAACGCCAAGCAACATCCCGGCCAGCAACCGTCAAGGAGCGAATACGAGACATCGCGGGTAACTGAAATGTGAGGGGCCGGTCCCAAAAATTTCTATCACCACTCACCTCAATCTTAGCTGTACTCGAAATCGCGAAACGATTTATCTCGTGTTCGGTTGCATGCTCTAAAATCAAATGATCAAGCGAATTTACTGCTTCGCCTCCAATGCCACTGGCCTCGTCAAAACTAATCGTGAAACGGCATCGGTCCAACCCTGAAAGTTCGATTAACCACCTAGTATCGCTCGCTAAGTTGGCTCTATTCAAATCCAAGTCAGCTTGATCCGCCCAATCACTAAACCTCTTGGTCTGAGAGCTCCAATCCTCAATCTTGGTAACAGAGGCGTCGGTATCTAGTATGGTTGCTTGCTTAGGCAACGACAAAACTAAGCAAGAATCACTTACCCTCGGCAGCGAAAAACTAAACTGTAGATTTGTTGGCTTGCTTGTCGTCAGACTTCTTAACGTCCACGGAAATATCATGTCGACCGGTTGAACAGCATTCTCTATAGTGGTCCGATGTAAGTTGATTATCGGTGTACCGTTTCGATCATGGCCCCACCCACTATCATTGCTCGATCGCACAACACGACTAGACTGGGCATTCTCACCGGGACGATTGACTTTAATTGCCAGCGACCATGGCTCTAATCGATACGATTCGGCTGTCAGCGATCCTCGTGTAAATCGAACACGAGACGTATCAGAGACGAGATTGGATCCATCAAGTCGCGCAGAAAGATAGATATGGGCAACCTCGGGCGGTTTGTCAAATATCTTCGCCGTCTCATCATTCACTAGAAAAGGCTGAAACAACTGTTCCCACTCGAGCCTGCCCAATATCTCGTAATCTCTTAACTCATCCGATAGTCGATCCAACAGTTCTAGTGGCAGAAAAACGCGTTGGTACGGAACAATAGAACGCTTTGGCTGGGATGTCGATTCCTGCTCTTGAGAAAAACATAAAACACTTTGAAACCAAACAACAACTGCAAAACATGCGTATGCCGCAAAGCGAGAAATCATCTCACCGCTCCCCTTACGCTTGATCCGCCACTTAATGATTCACCGGTCTGGCCGTTATGTTCTAACTCACCATTTCCCCCTCTAGCAACATCGACATTTGGCGATATCGTCGTAGGCAATTGGTCTATCGGGTTCGGGCTACCAACTTGTTTGGAATCGATCTTGGAATCCGACTTACCACCAGATCTTTGCGAAAATGAACCGATCGTTGTGCCGCGTCCAGCGAGAACCGTGCGACGACGAGTACTGCGATCTAGCATCCATGCGATCAACATGGCCGCTAACGCAAACACTCCCGTCATGATCATTACTTGCGCAAACAAAATCATCACATCGAGCCACCAAGACGCGAGGCCGATGAACAAGATCACATATCCCAACAGCGTCCACGGATTCCGCATCCAGCGAATATGAAAAAGCAAACCTGAAAACAACAAAGTCGCAGAACCGATTGGAAACCAAACAACATACACTGGCACCAAATAAATCCATCTCGGCTGCGAGATGGAAACCGCGGCCATTGCATATTGAGCCAATGGCAATTCCAGTACTGGTTGCTCCGATGCCCCTATCCAGGATTCCATCTCTGACTGTTGGCGTGAATCTAATCTTGCAAACCAAAACTTAGACCATTTCCAATGATTCTGGCTTGAAAGACTCTCTGACGAAGCAAGAACATGTTCGGTTGCAGGGGTGAGAACCTGCCACAAAACTGGTGCACTGGTATCCCCCTGGCCGATGATCTCCAAATTGGGCATGTTTATAACTTGCCAAAACGTCCCATTGATCTGCTCCCAAAAAAACAACTCAATGACCCAGGGTTCTTGATTTTCCAATTTCGCATTGCTATCACCACTTCCTTCTACAGCAGTTACGACGCTTGCAACATTGCGTTCAATGACTAGCTCGTCTTTGTTCTCGGTCAAAACGCTGGAGGCGGCTTGTTCTCCATTGACGCTGACTTCGATATCCGCATCAAACGGAACACTGGACCTTATCCTAATGGAAGGATCTTGAGTGAAGACTCGAAACACAACTCGATGCCGCACGCTCTTATTCTGAACAATAGAATGCACCCATGCTTTTTCCAATCGTACCGAGCCCACTTTATTTGGATCCTGGGCAACTAAAAAGCCATTGAGCTTTACGCTATCAAAGGGCAAATCCAAACGCGTTTGCTTCCAAATATCGTTCCCAATTCGGATTTCGGTAGAACTAGTTGAGTAAGCGACATTCTCGATAACCAACCTCTTCTCTGGCTCGGATAACACCAGACAAACGCAAGATTGTTGCTGAATGCGAGATTTCGCGACCCCAGAGTCTAGTACCGCGAAACTGTATCCGACTTGTTCGGACGCATTGGAAGATTGCGATTCCCTCAATAAATCATCACGCATACTTAACGTTAACAGCGAAGGTGTATCTTCGGAAATCTGCGACCTTAAAAACTCTGGAATGTTGACTTTGACCCAAATGTGCTCTGGCTTACTTGCTGGCAATCGAAGATAAAGTCTATCAGCATCGTCCTCCGACAAAGCTTCCAGCGTATCAAGCGCACTGCCGTTAAGCGATAACTCAAACAGGCGATTACTCGACTCCACCCCGTTGAATACTCCCTCAGCCAGGTTGCTATCCGATTTAAACCAATGCTTTGGAAATGCGAGCAACAATCGGTCAGGAAACCCACCCTTTGACCTCAACAACCACTCCTGCTCAAATCCTCGGACCCCTCGACCAGACATAATCCGAATCGTCTCATTGGATTCGATTTCTGGTTGCAGTGGCTTCAAGGCCATCCTCCAGAACTGGGAATCTTGATCTCCCCTAGCAAAGGAATTGAGAGTCGATCTCGGCGAAATCCGTCCCATGGAAATGAGTCTAGAATCGTTTGAGACACTATCTAGCAACGAAACTGAAGACACACCACCTAGACCAACAGAGGGAACATTGTCCATTTCTGCATCGCGATTGCGAAGTTGATAGAATGACGACTCAAATCGGGTCGCACCCGAGGGGCTCCATATCCGACGGGATTGTGTGGTTTCATCTAGCCAGGAAACAACTGGAATGTTCAGATCTATGTCAAACGGACTCGCCGATTCGTTAATTAGCGGACCATCTGGATTCGTAATGGAGCGAACGCATTGCACCAAAACTCTCTTTCCAATTACCGACTCACCTACAGCGGAACTCGTTGCGGCCTCCCCCCCCTCGTTCAAGTCAGCAATTGGGATCGGCAAAATGGCGAAATCGTCCCCCGGTTTTACCTGCTGAATATTGTTTAACTGTTTGCCAGACGATAACACCACCGCATTAACTAGCGCCCAGCCCTTTCCCTCCCATTGAAGAAAAGGCAAATTGCGAACGTCTTCCTTAAACTCGATAATCGTCGTCAAAAAAATCCGATCCGATAACACTTGCACTCGATGATCCGCCCGAATCGCCGGTAACGCCTGCTCTTTGGCGATGCGATACTTAAGCACCAATGACGCATCTTGTAAGTAGAAATTGTTCGAAAAAAAGTCTGCCGAGTCGGTCGTTGCTGTTCGGCTGAACATGATACCGTCTTGGGGGTCCCATAACAGGGATTGCGATCGCCCCAAGTTAATCATGACCGTTCCCGAATGCCTCGTCGCCTCCTTAACACGCGGCAAAGCTATGGCAATAGGCGAGTTTTCTTGGGGCAATTTGCCAACCCACTCCAGAGCGATCTCAAATTCACTCTGCGAAATGGAATCGTCGATTTCAACGATTTGCTCCCGAGGAGAATCCAATACCGGAATCAATTTGTATCCAGTCATCAAAGCGGTCGACGAGAGGCGACTTTTCCACAAGCAGTCGGGTGGCAATTCAATAGAAAAACTTCGGCCCCCTAAACGCCGTGGCCCTTGAATCGACATACGACAGTTCACGGTAAACTCGTTTTTTGCTGCATCCATTCCAACTCGCAACTGACTGGTCACCTCGGTCGCTTGAACACTGTCGGTCGAGGCTTTGCGAGTCCAAGTAATAACCACAGCACCACCCGGCATACGCAATAAAAACCCCTTATCCTCCAAACGAGGCTCAACCACCTCGCCACCGGAACCGGAAACTGAAACATCCCAATCCGCCGGAGATAGAGGAAAACGAATCCGCGTGGGAGAATTGGGCAGGTCAATCCTTATCGACCCGCCATCAGTGGAAGGGGTTATGTTCGAGACGGCATAAAAGGTATGAGTTAAACGACCCGGAGGTGATGGTCCGTGCCGCCAAACATAACCGCTTCCCGTAGCAGGCACTATTCGGGACGGATCACTTTGCTCGGTAGGTAAGACTTGAACATTGGAAAATCCAATTGGAATTTCAAACCACTTCTCTGCCGCTTGCTCCAGCTCCCCAACCACCGTTCCCTTGATTCGAACTAATTTACTATCGAGAGTCAGCTCCAGCGAAGAGTCCTCGAGCCGAAACGAAGGTAGCACGACGGGAGCAGGGTCGCTCTTCGATCGAAGAAAGCTCTCAAACTCTTTGACCCGATCCACCAAGAGCCGGACCCAATCCCCGTTTTCATTCTGGTAAAAAACCGCATCCGGAAGCAAACCCGGGGGCAAACCGTCCAAATCGGACGGCAGAGCAGGTGGCTGAGAAGGCTGCCCAAAGGACCGTCCGATCATCACGACTGTCGTGAACCATACGAAGAAAGCCAACAGCCTTACCCATCGGATCGGCCTAGACTTTAGGTCGCTTAACGATGGCTGTTGGGGAAACACAAGTTCTTTCCGTTGCTGCTTCAAGTAATAAACGTGCGACTGCTCAACTTTCCCATTCTACGCAAACTGCCCAGACAGATGAACCAGCGACCTAGTCCCAAGCCAAAAATAGCCCGACTACTGCGATTTTATCCCCCTAAACGCTATAACCGTCACGCCCTATCCAGTCTCCAGGGAGTGGTCCCGTTAATGATACACGAATTCGTCTCACTTTATGATTGCAAGCGCCGCCATCAAATCGAACAATCGAATCTGGACCTAGCTCGCAAATGGTCGCAATTCAGTCAAAACTGCTTCGTGCACCAAACCATTGCTTCCCACACAGTGCCCCGCACGAATATCGTACCGGCCGTCCCAACTGCTAAACCGCCCCCCAGCCTCCTCAATCACAGGGGCAACAGCTGCAACATCCCACGGATTCACAATCGGATCGACCATCACCTCGGCCCGCCCTGTGGCCACGAGCAAGTAACCATATCCATCCCCCCAGGTTCTCGTAACGTAAGCCGTTGCCTCCAGCTTAGAATAGGCGCTCAGTGCGCTTCGATGGGAGAAATTGTCCGCCTGAGAAGTTACCAATAACCCATCCTCCAGCGATGATTGCTTGGAAACCTGAGCCCTAGTCATCGGCAACGGGTTATTCTGCAAATCCACCATGCCATACCAAGCCCCTAATCCCTTGGCCGCGATAACGATCTCTCTCAAAGCAGGTATCGCGATCACCCCGATCGTCGGCTCGCCGCGGAACGTCATCCCAACCAAAGTAGAATAAAGCGGAACACCGGAGATGAAACTCTTTGTCCCATCAATAGGATCTACGATCCATTCGAAATCCGTATTACCAGTAACATTCCCCATCTCCTCGCCGATTACGGAATCTCCGGGAAAGTATTCTAAGATCAACTTTCGCACCACCGATTCAGTCTCTTTGTCAGCTTCGGTTACTGGAGATTTATCACGTTTTTTTTCTACGCTAAAGCGATCGGTTCGAAAGTACTTTAACGTCGTGTTACTCGCTTCCGTGGCCAGCCTCAAAGCGAACGCAACTCGACCATCTAAACCGCATTCCATCACGGTGGGTAGATTGAACTTGGGAAATATCATCAACAATCCTATCAACAAACGTAAAAACCATTTTCAGGGAACGGATTGTAATCGTAAGTCCGAAAACTGTTGATAGGGTAGCGTGACTCAACGGAAAAACCTGAAGGAAAGTGACTGCTGTGATGCCCCCTGGTTCCGACGCTCAAAAATTGCCGCCCCGCGGTAATTCCTTAGTTATATGATCGCAGTTATAGTTGCAATCTCTCCCTAACTAATCTCAACCGCAAAGCATCTTCTATTCTCATGGAAAATGATTCACCCTTTCATCGTAAATCGTCCAAGCCAGTCGTTCTCGGCATCGCAGGAGGGTCTGGATCGGGCAAGTCAACGCTCGTAGAGGGATTGATGAATAGCAGAGCCGGAACTTTTATCGCAGTCCTCAAGCATGACGATTACTATCGCAATCTAGCCGATATGCCCGACACGATTCGAGACTCTAACAATTGGGACCATCCGGAATCGATCGATAATGATCTCTTTGTGAAACACTTGCTAGAACTCAAAAAAGGGCAATACATCGAGTCGCCTCAATATGATTTTTCCACACATCGCCGCAAACCCTCGACGTCCAAAATCGCACCAAAGCCCATCATTATCGTTGAGGGTATTTTAATACTGGCAATCCCATCTCTCTGCGACTTGATCGATTGGAGAATCTTCTTGGAAGCGAGCCCCGATGAACGGGTCTTGAGGAGGATTATCCGAGACACGAAAGACCGAGGCAGAACGCTGGAGTCCGTGGTAACCCAATACAGGACCACCACACGAGTAATGCATGACCAGTGGATCGAACCGAGCCGCGATCATGCACACTTTATCATCCCTACTCAACATGACAAACATCTCAACAAAACTTGCGAGTTCATCGAGTCCTTTTTACTCGAACAACTCCGACAAGAGTAAGCCGAACCAACATGCTCAAATTCGCTTCTTAACCGACTCCCACCACGCTTGATTGCGGATATACCACATCACCGTTTCATGCAGCCCGCTATTAATTGATACCAAAGGCTTCCAGTCCAACTGCGTTCTTAACTTGGATGAGTCCAAGGAATATCGGAAATCATGCCCTGGACGATCGTCGACAAAGGATATCAGCTTGGAGTAGGTGCCAATCTTCTTCCAAGATTTGTACGAGTCTTGCAAGACTGGCTCATGATCATCCTTGAGCTCTTGCATTCTCTGTATGGAGTCTAATAAACCACAAATTCTCTGCGCCATGTCCAAATTCGACAATTCATTATCCGTCGAGATGTTGTAAGTCTCTCCCACCCCGCCAAACTCCAAAATCTGCTGCAAAGCCTGACAATGATCTCCGACGTGAATCCACGATCGCACTTGTTCCCCTTTACCATAAATCGGAATCGGTGCGTTGCTTAGCGATCTAAGAATAATAGTCGGAATGAGTTTTTCAGGATGTTGAAAAGGGCCGTAGTTGTTGCAAGAACTCGCCACGATAACCGGCAGCTTGTAAGTGTGCCACCACGCTCGCACCAAATGATCGGACGCGGCCTTGCTTGATGAGTATGGCGACCTTGGGTCGTATCTCGCTTCCTCAACGAATGAGCCAACGGGACCGAGCGAACCGTAGACTTCATCCGTCGAAACATGCAAAAATCGAAAGGATTGATGGGTAGTGGAATCACAGTTCCGCCAGTATGCTAAAGCGGCCTGCAAAAGCGTATACGTTCCGAAAATATTCGAATTGATAAAGTTCGATGGAGATCGAATCGAGCGGTCTACGTGGCTCTCCGCAGCCAAGTGTATCACCGCATGCGGACGAAAATCGATAAAACACTGCTCGACCGACGACTGATCGCAAATATCCAAGACGACAAGCCGATAAGCAGCGTTCTCCTCTAAATCTTGAATAGTCGCGCGGTTGCCCGCATAAGTTAGCTTGTCGATGTTCAAAACCTTGTGACCACCGACCAATAGCTTTCTGATCAAATTCGATCCAATGAACCCAGCGCCACCCGTGACGAGAACCCTCATGGTGCCCCCCTTTTTTTCCTATCGATCGGAAATTCTCGAAAACCCTGCACCGATTGTATCAGTTCGATAACCGCCGGTGCCACCAGTAAGGGTTCTATCTACTTTCTTGAAGAATTTCTTGAATCGTATTTTTTGCCCCGTAAACCGTCCCCGTTACCCACAACACATACCGAATATCAACACCGATCGAACGACTGTAGCTTTCATTCCAAGCAAAATCGTTGATGGTGGCTTCGAATGTCCGGTCGAAATTTACGCCAATTAACTCCCCTTTTCCGTTAAGTACCGGGCTCCCGGAATTGCCCCCCGTTGTGTCCGTGTTGTAAAGAATTGCAACAGGGACGTCATTTAGCGTCGGGTGAACATATCGATCGAAATCTCGACGACCGTACGCATCCAATAAAACTCTAGGAGTAGCGTACGGCTCAACGCCTGTTGACTTTTCCAACACACCTCGGACGGTCGTAATCGGTTGCTTGTAAATGGCGTCCACAGGCGAGTAGCCCTTGATCTGACCATAGGTAATGCGCAATGTTGCATTCGCATCCGGAACAAAGCGATCAGGATTTTGTGACTGTTTTACGTCGAGCAATTCTCCATACAGCCGATTCAACTCTCCTGATCGCTCTTTGTCTAATTCTCGCAACTTGAGAAAAACGGGGTACAGATCGACCGCCATCTTTAAAATTGGATCATCTATCCCCTTCAATTCTTCGGCTTTGCGATTTAGATTCGCTTCGACCCACTCCCAGTTCCCGACTGAAGTTTGATCAACTAAACGATTAAGAGTAACGTCATCTGTATCCAGTTGTGACAACCAAGACACTACGTCGGATGGCAAACTGTCCTTGGGCAAATCACGGAGTCGGTTAACAAATCCAACCAGCAACCTCTTGTCGGTCCCTGGATGCCAATCTCCAACAGCCAACTTTAATTGCTGCTTGGTCAACGGCCAATTCCGCTCCATGTAGGGAGCCTCGCGATCGAGATCGGATTTTGCTCGCTCGACCGCAGACTCGTATAAAGTCATAGCAAATGACAAGGCACGGAATCCTTGGCGGAACTCCTGAAGCGTTATCTCCCCCGGACCGGAAACCATTTGCGGTTTGTAGACGTCAGCTATAGCTTTCAATATCGTGCCGTAACGCAGCTTTCGAACCGCATCTGCATCGATATACTGTTGAAGCTCGGTCTCCATTCGCCTCTTATCTTCAATCAAATTGGTTCGCTTTAGGCCAAGCAACTGACCGCGGGATCTCTTCTCGACATTAGCCAGAGATTTGTACCGAGTCGCATGCTGGATCGCGACTTGACGATCTTTCTCGCCAGCCAATGTCATCTCTTGCATCTGCCATGAATAAAGCTCAACCAGTTTTGGTAATCGAACTGTCTGCTCGTACTCAAAGTAACTGGCTGTTCTTTGTCGAAGAGTTCTACCTGGATAACCAAGTATAAATACAGCGTCCCCTTCATTCGCACCGCTGGGTTGGACTCGCAAAAACTGCTTCGGTTTGTAAGGAACGTTATCAGGGGAGTAATCTGCCGAGCTTCCATCCGGGGCCGTGTACGCTCGCATAAAGGAGAAATCACCCGTATGCCGCGGCCACTCCCAATTGTCATTGTCTCCACCAAATTCGCCAATCCCCACTGGCGGTGCGAAGACCAGCCGAATGTCCTTTAAATACGTATAAAGAAACAATACATAGGTCTTACCTGTAAACATCTCAGCGACCTCTGCTCGTAATCCGGGCGATGCTGATTCCGCATCCTTTTCGAGCTCCTTGCGTCGCTTTTCTATCGCTTTAGACCGATCTAAAAAACTCATATCCTCGGTCACAACAGCCAGTACCTCTTTGGATACATCTCGGTACGATTCGGTAATTCGCACCGTGTAACCCGGAGCAGGAATCTCCTCCGCTCGATTCTTCGAGACAAATCCGTTCAACAGATAGTCATTCTTACTGGAACTGGCCTTCTGGATCGCATCAAAGGCACAGTGATGATTGGTAACGATCAAACCATCCGTAGATAAAAATGAGCCCGTACAACCGTTGACTCTGCATATCCCATCGACGACTGAAACCCCGTCCGGATTAAAAATCATGTCCGGGGCCAACTCTATCCCAGCCGATTTCAAATCAAGCTTCGATAATTCACTCAGCGGGAACATTCCCTCGTCCGCGCGTCCATACAAAGCAAAGCTAAAACTCAAGCCAAAAAGCACACAACCCGCTCGCTTAATCACAGCGTTCATACGTAAGTCTCAAATGGTTCTCGAATCGGCGTCCCGACTATCCTACCTGAGATTTGCAGAGAACCAACCGATCCGCCTCACAAAAAGCCCCCATGTATCAGCTTAATAACTAAGTCACAGAACAAACAAGCCGAATTAACGCCCCCCCACCCAGACTTGCGACACAACTTACCCCTGAGGTGTCGCATAAACTCAACCTATCGTCGCCTTTTTGACTTATCGGCCCTAGGCAACAACCGTAACGGTTCGAAGTGACCAATTTACTTTTGAAGCGACACGACCCTTCCCCAATCGCGATTACCCGACGCGATTGCATCAAGCCGGCATGCGAGAAACGACGTAATGGGTGAGCTCTCGAATGGTATCGACATCTAGCACATCATCGTCGATCTGGATCGAAAATCGCTTCTCAAGCTCAAATGTTAGCTCAGCCATCGCGACCGAATCGACACCAATCAAGGCGAGCGAGTCGTCCGGAGACGGGGTGCTTCCCAACATGGTTGCGAGAAACGAAATGATCTGCCCCTCGGTAGCTTCCTGTTTTGCAACCTGGGATGATTTGTCCATTGAATCCTCTGGCAGATGTTAGTCGATCGATTGGGATTGTTCGCTTGGAACGGAAGTTGGATGAGACGTCTTGCTTACACTGGGTCCCGCCTGATTCAACGCTTCGAGGACTTGTGCTTCTAGAAGTGTATCTCGTAGTACTATAGGGTTTTCGGTATCTCCGGGCTTATAAATTGCCAAAACTGGAATGGAAATACTGTCTAATTTGATGAGTTTCTCTTTAATATGGGCCGGATAGTCTGTCATATCGGCCTCCATGACGATGACGTCATTCTTTTCTACCAAAGCTTTGACGTTTCGAGTTTCCAAAGCTGTATTCAAATTCAACTTACAGTTTTGGCACCACTCAGCCGTGAAATCAATCAATACCGTCTTTCCTCCCGCCACGGCTTGATTCAAAACCGTTTCGTCATACGGCTTCCAATCCAATCGATGCGGGTTGGGCTGCATGACGAAAAACGATCCCCACGCCCCAACAACGGCGACGATGATAGCAATCCCCCAAGTTCTCATCTTGGCCCCAAAATCAACCCAAATCGGCACTCGCCCAATCATCCAACACGCGAACCATACGAAAATCAGGGCTGCCATCATGGCGATCTTGTCATCTCCCCCAAAGCCGTTCACAAACATTACAACCGCCAACAACATGGGGAACGCCAAGAATTCTTTAAAGGTTACCATCCAATCCCCGGGCTTGGGAATGAAGCTCAATAACTGTGGTTGGGCCGCCAGGATCAGGTAAGGCAATGCCATTCCAAGTCCGACCCCCAAAAAGATCAACAGGACAACCCACACCGGTTGGTTCAATGCTACGAGAAACACTCCTCCCAAAAAAGGAGCGCTGCAGGGGGTCGCCAAAATGGTCGTAATCAGCCCCTTGGAGAAAGCTCCGACATAGCCCTCTCGGCTGGACAATTCCGTACTTGTCTTGCTCATAGCAAACCCAGGGATCGGAATCTCCCAAACCCCCAGGAAACTTAAAGCCAACGCAAACATAAACGACGTGGTAATGATTCGAAACGTAAGAGAACCGAACTGCTGCCCCCAACCGTATGCTTCCCCAGTGATCCCACGAACTACAACGGACAACACCCCCAGCCCGAGTATCAAAACAATAATCCCACTGGCGTAGACAAGCGTTAACTTGGAAGCTGTCCGTCGATCACCCGCGGCTTCACTGACAAAGCCAAGTATCTTCAGACCGATTACCGGCAAAACGCATGGCATCACATTCAGAATCAAACCGCCCAACATGGCCAGACAAAATTTCGCGAGGATTTCTGTTGCGGAAAGGGTCAAGGCATGTGTTTTTTCCGCATCGATCCAACCACTCCGATTCCCTAGCTTTGCGATCGATTCATAGCTGACTGGTTTTAGGACGGCGACGCTCGGCTCCGAGTTGGATTCGGTGCTACTGATCGTTAATTCCGCACGCCACTCTAAGCCACGCGGTTGATCGCACAAACTCTCATTGCATGCCTGATAACCGACCATCCCTACGATCGGATAGGTATTGGGAATCACCTCAGCACTGATGGTCAATGGAATTCGCCATTCCACATCTCCCTCGTAATACTCAATCTTTTCGCCGGCGAGCACCTTAGACACAATCGGCTTGGTGCCAACTGGAGTTCCAGCTTTAAGCCCCCCCTTTTGTTTCAGCACGATCAGCGTGCGATTTAATGTTACGGGGTCGTAGGGGTCATATTTATAAAAGTAAAACGACGCGTCTGGAGAGCCCGTGATCACAACATCAACCGTGTCCCCCGCCTTTGCGACGCTCTTTGAGAGAGAAACTT
Organism: Pirellula sp.; assembly: GCA_046318795.1. Classification (GTDB taxonomy): domain Bacteria; phylum Planctomycetota; class Planctomycetia; order Pirellulales; family Pirellulaceae; genus JBKCUI01. The sequence goes on along the minus strand of JBKCTT010000208.1, from coordinate 8,344 downwards.
TCCACTCTGACTTTGAGTCTTCTTCTCGAAGCGTGGTTACCGCACCGTCAGCCGTAGGGCGAATTGGCTCGTAAAAACCAGAGTACTTCGCTTCGATCACTTCGCCTTGGATGGGGATGCACTGACCAGCTTCGTTCGTACAAACCTGTCCGGATAAACTGACGGAAATGTTTTCCGGGCTTTCACCGATTGGTTCCGTAAACTCAATAAGAGCCGTCCACGTTACTGGAGACTGATACGACTCAACCTTGATCCCTTCGAAACCTTCTTCGGTATCGGAGACGTGAGGTTGGCTGTCGGCTTCAAACTCACCAACGATCCTGAACGCACTCCCCTTGGGCTTGATCGTCGTCCGTAACGGCCCACCCTTAGGCTGAGTGGTAGAAAAAATGTGATAGCCATCATCAGGGGTCGCCGTCACTCGCAATGTGCCGCGCTGAGTTCCTTTTTCCACTTCAAACGAAGCTGCAAACTGGCACGGTAGCTGATTCGCCCCGCCACTTAAAGGCGATCCAAATTGCCCCGGCAACTCAAACTGCGACAGGCCATCCAAACCTGATTGCTGAGCCGAACCGACCGATGGGAATGCGGCAAACCCAGTAACCAAGGCCAGGATCGCACACAGTAAATTGAGTCGAAACATAAAATCTCCGAGGGAATAGCGTCGGCAGATTTTACCTCCCCAGGCTACTAGAGGTCAACGCGGGCGGTCTGACCGCAACCACTCAAATACCATATTAAATTCCGCATAATCGGCAAACCCAACGGGATTTGCAAGCATTTCGTATCCGTCAGACTCTCTGCGTCAGCTCTTACCCCCGGTTCTCCGATACAGGTTTAGTATTCGCAATCGGCTACCGCTCCAACGATCTAGCCTGCGGGTGCAATTTGTTGTCCCCATCCATTAACAGCAACGCTTAACATCGTGAAAAGACGGTACCCCTCTCATCTTAAGCTTCATTCTGAGGAAAACTCGCTCCCCCCTGCAGATACCTCAAAGCGACGAAACGTGGGACTGGTTCAGGACGAAGTCCAAGAGCTTCTCGCGAGCTTTGCCGAAGCAACGAACTGGGGAATTTCGCAGCGACTGGGACTGGACTCCAACCTGGGTAGCACGCAGCCTCACGTGATGACGGGTTTGAAACCCCGGCGTTGGCGATTGATTGAGAGCGCGATCCAAGATTCGCCGGTCGAAACCGATCTGCTGGATCTACCAACTGTTTCGATGGAGAAAGCCCAAAAACTTCTCAGCGCTATCGAGCGTCTCGTGGATCGGCTCGAGGGGGCCGAAGACGCCGTTCGTCGTCAGGAAGCAGAACTCGCGACATCGGTCGGTCTCTCAAGCCGTAAAGATCGCGATCGCGAAATCGCAGATCGTCTGGAATCGATCCTTGATAGCACCTCACGTACCATTGGTGCGTGTGCGGCCGCTATCTATCTGCTGGATGATGACACCATCAATCTCAAGATGCGGTCATGCATCGGTTTGCCTTCGAACCGATTGTCCATTCCCGCTCGTCCCTTGAAAGGTTCTCTAGCGGATTTGGAAGCGTTGCTTGGCAACGCGGTCCTGCTCAGCGACATCGAAATGATGCCCGAGTGGCCAAGCCCCGAGGATTACGGTTCGGCGATTGTGGTTCCGATCGGCTCCCCGTCCATGCCGTATGGAACACTGTGGTTTTGGTCGGAAGAGAGTCGTGGGTACTCTGCAACGCAAGTAGAAGTGGCCAACTTAGCTGCTGGCCGCGTTATGAACGAAATCGAGCAATCCATCCTCGGTGAAGAGCTAACAGAGTCTCGGGAAATACGACAACAACTCGAAACAGCCAGCGTAACACAGGCTAGCTTGCTACCCGATTCGCAGCGCTTGCATGAATCGTATGACGTGCATGGCTGGACTTACCAAAACGCGGAATTAGGAGGCGGCTTTCATCATTGGGACCTAACGCCTAACAACATGATTAGCCTGCTGGTTGGCAACTCTTTTCAAGACGGCCCTGAGGGTGCATTGGTCGCTACGAGCATTCAGTCCATAACCCGCGTCCAGTGGCGAGCACAAGCATCAATCGCGAATACGATGAGGGTTATTAATGACATCCATTGGAGTATGCCGGACGCGAACTGGACCGCATCCGTGGGACTAATTCAGATCAATCCGAAAACCAATCATGGATCTATCTGTTGTGCGGGCAAAATCCAATCTTTCATCGTCTCAGAAAGAGGCTTCCGGCCCATCGGATCGCAAGTACTCGAGATTGGTAGTGAACCTGATACCGATTTCACCACAAAGAGGTTTGTTTTACAAAAGGGAGAAATACTGGTTGCCTACACATCTGATATTCTCGTACCAAATCTAGTGGGTAATACCAATCGACGAAAGAACGTTCCCTATAGTGCATTGGACCAAAACACATTCTTAAAGGTCATCATGGATATGATTGATCAGAAGTGTTCCGATATCGCTGGCTATTTGGCGAGAACCCTTCCTACCTTTGAACGAGGCATGGGTTCCGGACTAGATCGCTCTCTGGTCTTAGTCAAGAACGCGGGCTAAGTATCCCGGGTTAAGTTTGGCATACTGATATAGCCTATGTTCGATAGCTATCGAATGTAGGCTGGGCACACCTAGATTCGATTCCCAAACAATTCCATCACAAACGCACAAGAGCGGTTAACCTACCACTGAATCATCAGCCGCTTTGCTCTGCCTGTAATCGCCTCATCGCGGCGGGCAAGAACGATAACAAATCCATGGCCAAAGTGCTGGGGGTCCCTAATTCCGAGTGTGCGATATCGGCAGAAAGTCCATGCAAATAAACGCCGAGAATCGCGGCATCAAAGGGGGCCATATTTTGACAAATCAATCCTGTGATAATACCTGTCAAAGTGTCGCCACTCCCGCCCACTGCGAGACTGGAATTTCCGGTGCGATTGGAGTAGTCGGTGCATCCATTTGTCACGAACGTGCTTGCCCCTTTGAGCACGACGACACATTTATGGCGAAGGGAAAATTGCCGCGCTGCTTTTATTTGTTCTTCGCGATGCTTGGCAGGTATACCGCAGATGCGTTCCCACTCCCCCGGGTGAGGCGTGAGAATTCGTATCGCCTGAGTGTGCTGCGGATTGTTGGGCCCCAGCCCCTCCATTGCATCGGGGTTATCAGCCAGAACATTTAGGGCGTCTGCATCGAACACCGCAGGCTTAGGCCAGCTACGGAATAACTCGATGACTAGCTCATCAATGTTGGGACGCCGCCCCAATCCCGGTCCAACGGCCAGAATACAATTGCGATGCCGCCCCTCAAAGAGCTTGTGTCGCAATCGAGACACGTTCTGTTTCCATGGCAACCCTAAGGTCATCGCAATAGGGCATGCCGCAGCTGCAATCACCTGGCAATTTTTTGGTGTTGCGAGCGTAACCAGGCCCGCTCCGACCCTCAACGAAGCTTGCCCTGCCAAAACTGCGGCACCCGTCATGCCGCGTCTCCCTCCCAAAATCAAGGCGTGCCCAAAGTCTCCTTTGTGACAATCAATCGGACGTTCCGGCAGTTGAGGTATTTTCATTGACAACTCAATCCACTATCGAGGATCGACCGCCCTACCCGATTGCATGGCCGATCGTGGCAAGTATTGGCACATCAATATCCCGAGGAAGTAAAGGAACGTCAGCGGGACCGCCATGAGAATCATGCTATACGCATCGGCAGGAGTCAAAATCATCGAGATCAGGAAGATGATGAAGACCGCCACTCGCCATTGCTCCAAATAAAGCTTCACCGAGACGATCCCTAGCCGCTCCACGATCAACATCACCAATGGTAACTGGAATGAGATTCCGAAACCAAGTGGCAACATCAGCGCAAAGGACATGTAGTCATTCAAGCGAGGAGTCATCCCGACCCCCATGTAACTGTTAAAAGTTAACAAGAAACCGATGACCAGCTTAAACACGACGAAAAACGCAAAGGCAGCCCCTATCAAAAAGAGACCAATGCTAGAGGGCAAGAAGAAGTAAACGTATCGCCGTTCATGCGGATACAGCCCCGCCGAAACGAACTCCCAAATGAAATAGAAAATTCCCGGACTCGCAATGATCGCAGCCACCAACAACGCAGCCTTGAACCAAATAAAGATCGGCTCCTGCAAACTGAGCGCTTCGGATTGAGCTTGAATGCCACGGAAAATTCGGACCGCAATGAGATTGTTAGGATTAGGCAAACCTGTTGAATCGGGATTGGAAAATCGCTTCGCCCGTTCTAAAGCATAGGCTATCTCCTTCTTGCCGAGGGACTTGGCATCCGCATTTTCCGATCCACCAACGGGCTGTAACTCAGAGACATTAATATCGGACTCGGAACCCTCAAGCTGGCCATAACCCGCCAATGCCTCAAGCCGGCCAACGTCAAAGACAACGACTTCGCTTTGCTTTTTGTTATCTACCATCCATTTTTTCAGCTCATCAGAGACTACTTCGCCGGAGGACTTTGCCATCTCCGCCATGCTTTTCTCTTCGTAAAACGTTTCCAGCGCGGCCCGCAGCGGAGTCTGTAAATAATCGACCACCCAGTTAGCTGTCGGCACGCCAATCAGCATGCCAACGAGCAAGCAAATCGAAGCCTTGATGAGGGTTTTTCTGAGCTCCTCGAGGTGCTCCCCGAAGCTCATGGAACTCTTCTCGAACAAGTCGTCGGATTTTTTCAAGGCGTTTACGCTCTTCAGCATCGGTGATTTCTCCGTTAGGATGGGCTATTATCTAGCTTTGTTCGCCTGCTCGGTTTTGGCAATCCATGTTTACCCCAGATCATCCACTTCGCTTCCAGCCGATATTCCGTTCGTACATCTGGGGAGGGAAACGTCTAGCAAATGAGCTTGGCAAAATTACCCCCAATGATGGCATTTGGGCGGAAAGTTGGGAAATTGTAGACCACCGCGAGGCAGAATCCGTGGTCTCAGAAGGGGAATTTAAGGGGAAATCGATTCGCCAGCTGATTTCCGAGTTTCCGGACGCCATCCTCGGAAACCCGACTCCCGAGGAAAGATTGCCTCTTCTCTTGAAGTATTTGGACTGTGAACGAGTCCTGAGCGTTCAGGTTCACCCCGACGATGAGTACGGCGCGAAAATGAAAATCCCCGATCGCGGTAAAACAGAAGCTTGGTATGTCATCGAAGCAGCCCCAGAGGCCGTTCTTTACGCCGGACTCAAACAAGGAGTCGACCATGACGAACTTTCTCGAGCCATTACAGCCGGGCAGACCGAAAGCTGTTTGCATGTGATTCATCCCAAGGCAGGGGATTGTGTATTCATTCCTGCAGGTACGGTGCATGCGCTAGGTGCGGGGTTGTTGGTTGCGGAAATTCAGCAAGCGTCGGACTGCACCTTTAGGCTTTTCGACTGGAACCGAGTCGACAAAGATGGAAAAGCGCGAGAACTGCATATCGAACAAGCAATGCAGGTTATCGATTTTGAGAGCGGTCCTCGCGCAGTTTGCACAAGACGACAGCTCGGCAATACGCCCTGGAGACGTTTGGTGGAATGTGACAAATTTTGCTTGGACGAGGCAGTTGGACCAAACAAAATACCATTGCACCAAAGAGGATTCGCGATTCTGACCGTTCCCAAGGGTATTGGCCGTCTGGTCGTTAAGGATCGGCATTGGGATTTAAATCGAGGAGAAAGCTTATTGATTCCGGCAGCCTGCCCAGACTCCACACTGGAACTCGCAGCGGATTCAGTGGCTCTGTTAGCCAGTTGTTAAAGCCGGTGGTTGGGTAGCCCGTTATTAGTTAGGTAGTTTTCGAATGCGAACAACTCTCGCTCCATCCTTAACTCAACAATGGGTAAGTCTGGGTTTAGGATCGTGGCATTATCAAATCGCCAAGCGAGAAGCGTCGCGGATAGGCCTGCAAACTAACGGGGTTGTCATCCAATGGAAATCGATGGAAATCGGAGCGGATTCTATGCCGACATTGCGATTGCCACTTGGAACCCTGGCATCTTCCGGACTACAAGCAGCCTCCCCGTTGCCAGCGTTTTGGAGCGACAGATCCCATGAGGAAGATGGTCCGCAAGTCGTTTTGGTGGCTCGCGCCTCAGTGGAACTTGCGCTGCAGTCCTGGCTTGGACAGGAGTCCTCCTCTCGATCCGTTTTCTGCCAAAGGACCTCAACGCAGACTGTATTTTTATTGTGGGATTGGGGGCCTTCAGGGCGAGCAAGTTTAGGATGGGCTACTTCGCTAGGATTTGCAGGGGTCATTTTTGACTTTTCCACATTAAGAAGCTGGACGAGGGTTGCCGTAGACCGATTGCCTACCAAACTAAAGGAACTTCATCCACTAGTTGCCACACTTCCCACTCTCCCGTCTGCCCACCGCCAGAGTTAAACACCGTCAGAATTCAACATGGCATTCAATATTCTCGTTACCGGCGCTGCTGGATTTATCGGATTTCACACTTGCCAAGAGTTGCTGGAACGAGGGGATCGAGTGATCGGGATCGACAATCTCAACGACTACTATGACGTATCACTCAAAGAGGCCCGCCTGGCAAATCTTACTAGCCAACCAGCATTTCAATTCCAAAAAGTCGATCTCGCAGACAGGAATGAGATCGCAAAACTATTCGCTTCTAACAAATTTGACCGCGTGATTCATCTCGGAGCCCAAGCGGGGGTGCGATATTCATTGGAAAACCCATTTGCTTACGTAGACTCCAATATCACGGGCACATTGACGATCCTCGAGGGTTGCCGGCATCATCAAGTTCCCCATTTGGTTTATGCAAGCAGTTCCAGCGTATATGGAAACAACGTGAAACTGCCATTTGCAGAAAGCGATTCAGTGGACCATCCGATAAGTCTATATGCCGCGACCAAGAAATCAGACGAACTGATGGCCCATACCTATTCCCATCTGTTCGGAGTCCCGACCACGGGCTTGCGATTCTTTACCGTTTACGGTCCTTGGGGCCGCCCCGATATGGCCTTGTTCAAATTCACCCAAGCCATATTGGCCGGAAAACCAATTGATGTTTACAACCAAGGTATCATGAAACGAGATTTTACCTACGTGGATGATATCGTCAGTGCGGTAGTTTCTGTGTCCGACTCGATCCCATGCGCTAATCCACAATGGGACACCAATCATCCAGATCCCGCCAGCAGTTCTGCACCCTACCGTGTTTTCAACATCGGAAACCACCAATCGGTTGACCTGTTGCATTTCATTTCCGTTCTCGAAAACGCACTTGGCAAAAAAGCAATTATCAATTTAATGCCCATGCAAGCCGGAGATGTGCCGAACACCTACGCGGATATCGAATCCTTGAATCAGGCTGTTGGATACGTTCCGATGACAAGCATCGAAGTTGGCGTACCGCGATTTGTAGAGTGGTATCGGGACTACTACAACATCTAAAGTAGATGAACGAATGACGATACGAACAAGCCAACTCGAACGCGAGTCAGCGATCGCCAAAGCAGAGCAATGGTCCCGGGACTTGGCCGCCCCCTTTCTCTTAACAGAGAACACATCTGGGGCACATTCCGCGGAGGTGCGGGAATTGCTTTCGCGGAACCCCTGCCTATCGGATACGGTTTGGGAAGCCCTCATTTGGCTCCGAGCAGGTTCAATCCAACGAGCACACGAATTGGTTCAAGATGCCAGTACAGGATTTCAAGCGTACATCCACGGAATGATCCATCGTCTCGAAGGAGATTACTGGAACGCCAAGTATTGGTTTCGGAACGCGGGACGAAACACAGTCGGGCAGATAATCGAGCGGATCAACGTCCTCGAGACAATGGTAACGTTCGACCCCAGCCTCCTAGTTGATAGACTTGAACAATTTCACAGGTCTTGCAAACTCGCCCGGCCCCCTCAGGAATGCTCGGGAAACGGCGAGGCAATGGCGATTGTGAGAGAACTGGAACAGGAATGGTGGGCCGTTTGGAACCTCTGCAAACCCTAGCTGAACCGGTTCGAAATCCGATTCAAAAAGGGGGAATTGGCAGAAAGGATGCGGGCAAATTCTCAAAGTAACGTTCACCGTCGTCCCGATGGCACCCATTTTGCTCTTCCCTGAATAGCGTGTTTTTGTACACTTCTCTATACAAATTTCCGTAATGCTGCCGTTTCGAATCCCCCCTAGTGGGGTGGACCTGATCGGACGGCAAATAGAGTTTCCTTTGATGCGTTTTGGGGTGTTTCCTGGCGCACTACGCTGAGTGAAGTATGGATTTAGCAAAACTACGAAACATTGGTATCAGTGCACACATTGACTCCGGCAAGACGACCCTCAGCGAGCGAGTTCTCTTCTACGCAGGCCGAATTCACAAAATTGAAGAAGT
>JBKCTT010000207.1:0-26477 GCA_046318795.1 Pirellula sp. | reverse complement strand
GGTATGAACAATCGTTTCATGTTACCCGATCGGAACAGATTCCGTTAGCGATTCGCCGGTTCATTATGCCGTTCGCACTCCCGAGGGCAGGGGGGGCAGTTCAGGTTCCAGATGCCCCAGGCATCTATCGCCAGATCGCAGCGTCAGCAGCGTCAGCAGCGTCAGCAGCGTCAATGAGGTCCCCCAATCAGACAGATCGGACAGATCAGACAGATCAGACAGATCAGACAGATCGGACAGATCAGACAGATCGGACAGATCGGACAGATCAGACAGATCAGACAGCTCAGACAGATCAGACAGATCGCTGGACGCGACGGGGCGACCGATCCGCACTGAGGAACGGGGCAAAGCCCCCCAGGAAACCCAAAAATAACGTCCGATAATGTTGATTATGTTCGGTTTGTTTTTGGGTTTAATCAATGTTTTTGAGGGTTTTTGGAGGTTTCGCGATTCTCTACTCTGGTTGTGTGTGTCTGCGACTGGGGTGCTAGCTTTGTTGGCCCGGTGGCGAGTGGCCCGGTGGCGAGTGGGTTGTCTAGCTGAATATGATCGAAGCCCGCTGGCCACCCTCGTGTAGAGGCGGTCGCGCCGCGTTCTTTTGATTGGCTCTGATTTCAGTCGATCTTCTCGCGGTCGATCTCGCCGCATGGGTGCTCGTGTCTTGCCAAAGCGTCTTTGAGCGATGCGCTCGTTTCGGCATGCGACGGGCCGGATAGTTTGCGGCATGTGGTGGATTCGAGTCACGCTGCAGAGTCGATGCTTTGCTGTGACGAAGCTTTGGGCTTATCTGCTTGGAGAAAGGTCTGCTCGCATCCGAATTCGCGATCTGCGAGTTCGTAGATAGTTCCAATCGTCATGTTGGAAAAAACTAAAAGCCCCCCCTGCCCCAATTTTGCCATCCCATCCCCTCCCTGCCCTTGTCCGTTGCGGCTCAGGAATCGTCGTTTGATTTCTAGGATCAGTTCGCATCGTTGCTCCGTCCGCATCAATTGCTCTTCCGCAAGCCAAAATCAGAAGTGCTTACGCAATCGATAGTCATTGGGTAGCCGGCATAATCGCTAAATCGAACCGCCAGTCTTTTCTTCACATCTCCAAGCCAAGACATCGCGAAAGAGAGTTTCTGGCTGCCAGTAAACTCTCGTTATCCGCTACAACCCGATTCGTTCGATCGTGGGGGGAAGGGTGTCTCATGATGAATCGATATTCGTTATGCACTCGGTTTATCTGTCGGGTTGAGCAAGAGGTGCGACGCATGCTAGAAGCCAACCGCTAGAGTCGAGTAAAGAAGACCATTAGGCATCTGTGGACTAGCGTTTTCTCAGCCATATTGAAGCGTTGGCCAATTGGGAAAATCGAAAAGAGAGCAGGGGAGTTAGCCCGAGAGCAAATATCTGCGCCGAGTCGCTTGAGTGAATCGGCTTGTAAATAAACAGAGCAGTTAGAGATTTGGAGTGTTTAGTCGGGGCATTCCTACCGGCTCATTAGATGCAAACCAATAGGGGTGCCGGTTAAGCCCCCAAGTTTGCTCCCCTGCCCTGCTCTCGCCCGAAACAAATGCTGCGCTTTTGGTCAGCCCCGCCCTACCCGTTCGATGGCGTCGAATTCGGTCAATAATGGCTGAGCTACTATTAAATCGACAGCCCGGACAGGCCAGGGGGGCTCGTGGCGTACCCTGGTGGTATTAGCCGCTGATAACAACACCACGGGTTTCCTTGGTGCCATCTTCAAGCATCTCCAGGTATGTACCCATGCGTCGGAATTTTTCGTAGCGGTCAGAAGCCAGTTCATCTGGGCTTCTTTTTTGGAGCTCCACTAGTGTTCGCGTCAAATAGCTCTTTAATCGAGATGCGACTAAATGATGGTCTCTATGTGCTCCCCCTAGCGGTTCTTCGATTACATCATCTACAACCCCAAGCTTGGATAGGTGCGACGAGGTGAATCGCAACGCGTCTGCCGCCTTGGGCGCAAATTGATGACTCTTCCATAAGATTCCGGCGCAACCCTCAGGGCTGATCACGGAATAGTAAGCATACTGAAGCATAGCAATCTTGTTGCCGACACCAATTCCGAGAGCGCCACCTGAGCCTCCTTCGCCAATAACAACACAGATGATCGGAACCTTGAGTTGGCTCATAAGGAACATACTCTCTGCGATCACTTGCGCTTGTCCACGTTCTTCAGCCCCAACACCTGGATAGGCGCCTGGTGTATCAATAAAGCAGATGATGGGTAAGTTATACTTCTCGGCCATTTTCATTTTGGCCATAGCCTTTCTGTACCCTTCTGGGTGAGCACAGCCAAAGTGACAGGCAGCGCGTTCTTTATAGGTGCGCCCCTTTTGATGGCCAACTACCATAACTTTCTGACGACCGAGTTTCGCAAAGCCAGTTAACATAGCTCTATCGTCTCCGTAGAAACGGTCGCCATGAAGCTCGACGAACTCGTCGAATGCCAAGTTTAAGTAGTCGCGTGTGTAGGGGCGATCCTTATGCCTCGAGACTTGAACAATTTGCCAAGGGCTCAAGGATGAGTAGATATTTCTGGTCTTCTCGGTCCATTGCCGGCGAAGTGAGTTGATCTTTTCTTCTTCCTCGGGCGTATGGCTTGCGTTTTGTTCTATTTGCCTCAACTGCATTTCTAGATCATGCATCGGCTGTTCGAATTCGAATCCAGGAGGAGGTGCGTCCATATTCTAAGAATTCCGTTTTATGTTTTTAGGGTTAGGTGCAAATGGAGTTAGGTTGGGCTTTCAATTCGCCCGCCGCCAACAAAGTCATCAAAAATATTGATGTCTGGAATACGAGGTGGTTTTTTGAAGATAGGGGTCGCGCGAATATTTTTTAATACATCCCACATGCTATCAGGACGATCTTCAGGCTTCTTGGCCATGAGCCGTTTTAAGAAGTTGTTGAACTCTGGGGAGACGTTGTCGTTAAAAACTAGTACCGATGGAATCTGGGCTGACAGGTGTTTGCTTAGCAGTTCGTTCGGGCTTGTGCCTGTAAAGGGCGGCTTGCCAACGAGCAACTCATAGATCATGCAGCCGAGCGAATAGATATCGCTACGACCATCTAGTGTCTGGCCTCGTATCTGTTCTGGCGACATGTAAGAGCGCGTCCCCTCGACCTTGCTTCCTCCGCCAAAGAATCGTCCGAGGCCAGTTTTTAATTTTTTAGCGATTGTAAAGTCGATCAGCTTGACTAGCCAATCTCTACCGAGCAACAAGTTATCAGGCTTGATATCGCAGTGCACGTATCCTTTGCTGTGAAAGTAGTACATGGCCTCAACTGACTGCTCAACTATGGATTGCAATTTAAAAGCAATTGGTTCTGGCCCGCGGCGCAAGGCTTGTTTCAAGTTCATTTCACTGAACAGTTCCAAAACCAAAAATGGAGTATCTGATTCAACACGATACTCAATGAGTTTGATGATGTTTTTGTGGTTTAGTGTTGAGGCAATTTCATATTCATGCCGCAGAAATCCAATTTCTTCTTTATTGCCGCGTTGCTCTGGTCTCAGGACTTTGAGGGCGTAGCGATTTCCATCATCCCTGATTGCCTCCCAGACTTGGCAGGTGCTACCCAACCGAATCAAACGAGTCAGCCGGTAAGGACCTAGAAAATCTCGAGCTTTCGTCATCAATCCGCCTTGAACGCCAGGAGGGAATCCGCCCCCCTGCCCTGCCCCAAAAATAGTAAAGAACCGCAAAAAAAGCGGCCTGCAATTGATTTGCTGATTGCCTCACCGCCCATTTCACCCTGTACTATAAGCAAAATCCCCCCAGGCGGAAAGGTTTATCTTCCGGCTATCGCAATTGCATCAGGTAGGCCAGGAGATCGGCCATGGCTTGATGATCCAGCTGATTCTCGAACCCTTCCGGCATGATCGAAACCCGCGAGCTTTTCATTTCGGCTATTTTTGACCGCAAAACAGCGTCTCGATATTCTCCGCCTCGAGTTAAATTCAGCACCTCGATTGACTCGGATTCAATCATTCCCGAGACGGTCGTTTCGTCATCGGTCATCACGTTGTAGCTCAAGTACATCGGGTTTACTTCACGATTTGGGTCGAGAACGTTTTGCAAAATGGCTTCGGGTCCGCGATAGCGAAACGCAACAAGATTCGGTCCCAGTTCATAACCCACTCCATCGGCTTTATGGCAGGAAGAACACAGTTTCACAAAGAGTCCTTTTCCGGTTGCAACATCTCCTGGAAGCGAAAGTGCCTTTTGGTATTCGGCGATGATTTTTGATCGATCAGTACTTGAGGATTCAAAGTAACGAGCGACTCTTTCTCGAACCTTTTGGTTCGAGTGAGTGCGAAGCGCTGTTCGTTGCGACGTTGAGAAATCACTCCAATCTACTTGACCTTGCTCAAGATGATTCAATAGCTCGTCTAGCCAAGTGGATCGACGCATGAGAAGGTCGATTGTCCTGCCTCTCATGCTGGGAGTGAAAGCTCTATATCGAGCTAGAATGCCCGTTGCAGTCGTTGTGTCGTGAAAGCGACTGAGTCCCTCCATCGCTTTTTCTTGGATCTCGACGGGGTGAACTGGACTCAGCAGAGCATAATAACTTTCTGCAGCGTCACTATCACTTGCCCATCGAAGTGTTCGGATCGCTTGAAGGCGTGCTTCGGGTGGATGTTTTATGTTCTCCAAATACGAAATGGCATTAGTAACAAGTTGCGAGACGGAAGCATTTAGCATTGGATATTCTCGGAGCGATTTTGCAGTGAATCCTCGTTTTGCATCTAGACCATCCAGCACACCTCGCAGTAATAGCATAGCCATATCGTTATAAGTCGATTCCTTACCAAGATCTAGGGCGGTATGGTTCACGCCAACAATCCGCCCCCATGCTCGATCGAACTCTTTGAGATCGTCTGTGCTTGCAACGCTGGCAAAGCAATATCCTAGAACCTCGTAAGTGGGACCGGCGGGCGGACCATTGGATGGTGGTATGTTACCCCCCTGCCCTGCCTCGGTTATGGAGCCCCATTTTTCAAGACGCTCTTTCATCATTGCGACCGCATTGGAATCGATCAAATTCATAACGGAAGCTCGGTAGGCAGAATCAGATGTCATTTGGTTCAGCAAGTGTTGAATCGCATCCCGTCTATCTGCTTCATTCGTATCTTCTTGCGGGAGCAGGCTCATTGTTAATGCCAATTGAAACCGTACGCCGATATCGATATCTGTGCTCAATCGATAAAGCTTCTTACGTAGTTCAGGATTTTGTAACGCCAGTGGTTCTAGCAATCGGATGGCTGTCGCGCGTACATTTGGGTCTTGGTGACCCAACCAAAACTCGAGATCGCGTGGTGTCTTTTGAGACTGGACAAGCAGAGCCAGTCTATCGAGCCCCCCTGCCCTGCCCTGCCCCGATAAATTCATGTGTCTCTGAGTGGGTGCCGCTTCCAGTTCATGCCAAAAGCTTTGGATCTCGAACGAATCCGGCTGGTTCGACCGTTTCTGCCAAGCAAGTCTTCGAGCGGTTTCTCGATGCCAACCATTAGGGTGGCTGAGAGTTTCCATCAATTGCCGCATCGAGTAAGAGCTAAGATCAGGCCGATATTGAACACTCTGTCGAGCATCTCTTAGTCGGTAGATTCGCCCCTTATCTCGTCCGTTTGTGAGATCGAGATGCCGTTTGATTGCGGCAGGTAACGATTGAGGATGTTCTATGACTTCTCTGTAAAAGTCTAAGATGTAGAGACAACCATCGGGTGCATTGGCGAATTGAACAGGACGAAACCAGGTGTCCGAGGAAGCAATAAACTCCGATTCGATGTCGATCCGCTCTCCTTTCCAACCAACGCCGTCGCGAGATAGACATTTGCGGTGAACTAGATTGCTACCGACATCCGCAATGAACGCTTGGCCGTAAAGATCTGGCATCTGATTGCCATTGTAAATCGTCACTCCCGTCGCACTGGTAAAATAACCGCTTGGTCTCCCGCCTCCTTCCAACAAACCCGGAGCAACTCCTGAGACGCGTAGGTTTGTTCTCAGGATCCTCCAAGGCTCGACGGGGCTCGTCCGAAATACACTCGCTTGGGCACCGTCAACAGCAATACTGCGGCGTGACGGGGGGAGTGGCACTAATTGCTTTGTCTGCTCATATCGCTGTTCATACAAGAAGGCTTGGAGGTTATCGCTGTTGTGGCATGTAAAGCGGTTGCCATAGTCATCGAATGACATTCCATGTTGACCACCCCCGCATTCGGTTCTGATATCTAGTTTTTTCGGATCAAAGGAGAAGTCTTTGCCACTTAGGTTAAGGGGCTCGTCGTCGGGTCGCGATGAAGTCACAACCAATCCACCCGATACGCTCGTCTGTCCATAAATCCTGTTATCGAGTCCCCATCGGAAACTATTAACAAGTCCTTGCACATTACCACGCCCGAATCCGGTAAACACTTTCCTGTTGATGTCAGCTATCCCGTCGCCATCGGTGTCTTTCAAGTACAAAATATCGGGAGCTGCACCAACGAAAACACCTTGATCGTAACAAGCGACAGCAGTAGGCCAGGACAGGCCCGTTGCAAATCGAACACTCGTTTCGTAGAAACCATCACCATCTTTATCCTCGAGCAACTTGATTGTCCCCAGCCGCTCCTCGGATTGTTCGGAGTAGTCGATCATCTCAACAACGTACATTCGAGATTTCTCATCGAATGCGATTGCTACCGGATCTGCGATGTCAGGTTCATGGGCTACGAGCTCCAGTGCATAGCCTGGTTTGAGAGTAAATTTCTTCAGCGATTCCGCGGGTGTGAGCGGCTCGATTCGTGGAAGCTCGCTAGCGAATTGGTCGTCACCAGGACTAATTGCGAAGGAATACTGGCCCCCCTGCCCTGCTCCGAGCACAATCGCAATCAATAATGCACCAAGGATCACGCCAAACGGGCGAGTAAAGCTCTGGCGTACGCATGATTCCGAAACAATGGTGAATCGCAACTCTGCATGGGGTAGTTTCATTTTCATGTCGCACACGGTCCAATTGTGTCTATGGATGCTTTATGATGGCCTCGATCGGCTGGATTCTCACACTAAACTATAAACAAAACGATGAGCGATTTGATACCACGTTCTGTCTCATTTCTTAAAGCGACCGCAATTGGGGGGCTGGTTTTTTTGCTTCCCTTTGCTGCGATTATTTTTGTCATGAGCTATGTTTTTCAAGCGGCACAGCAGATCTATAAGACCGTAGATCCTTGGCTCCCAGATTTTTTTCACTCCGGTATTGGCATCGCGATTCTATTCGTCGGGGGGATTGCGTTAGTGGTCGTGGCATGTTTCGTATCAGGCTTATTGGCGAGTCGTTCGATTGCGAGAGAAGGCAATCGATGGATAGAAAACAATCTTATGAAGGTGTTTCCTAAGTACGCCATTTACAAAGACTTACTGGCTGGAACATTGGGTGGAGAGCACCATAAAGTCACCATGAAGCCTGCGTACGTCGACTATCAAGGCGTCTCGAGACTTGTGTTCGAGACAAATCGCTACGAGGACGGGACCGTAGCTGTATACTTTCCCGGTTCGCCAGATCCATGGAATGGGTTTCTGGCCCGAGTGACGGCCGACCAGATTAAGGGAGCCGAGCTTACTTTTTTTGACGCGGTGGGGCAGCTCGAACAAATGGGGCGCAGCGTCAGTCCCGCTTCTTGGGCACGGCTACGCGATTAACCTTTGGGCTGTCATCAGCGGTGCTCGGGCGGAAGCGATTGATGACTGTCGGCTTGACGACAACCGGAGGTAATTCATCCGACAGTTCACCGTCCTCATTGTGTGGAGTCGGCAATAGCATTGGCGTTGATCCAGGGGCGACGCTTGACTTACGGCGTAGGGGATTTGGGGTATCGCCAGACGCCAACTGCACTCCGTTCATGCGGTTTCGATTACCATTCCAGCTAGTATCATCTTTGAATGGATCGATGAGAACATCGGGGATCTCATCTTGGGATTGAGGCAAGGCTGGTGGCAATGCGGGGCTTTGTTTTTCGTCGGTTGATGCTTTACTGTCTTCTGTCGGAGTTGGCTGCAATATTGGAAGGCGATCGGCAGACGGACGCTCGGTGTTTGACGTAGGTGTGCTCGACGGCTCGGTTGTCTGACCGCCTTGATCGATGAGACCCTCAGTACGAGATCCATTTACCTGTGGTACAGGAGCTGCGACAGGTTTTTCTATTTTTGGGGGAGTGGCACTTTGGTCAGAAATCTTACCCAGAGCTTGCGTTTCTTTGGGTTTATGAGGAAACATTGGACCGTTGCTTACTGAGGAATTTAATTGCCCCCCCTGCCCCGCACCGCCCTTGTTATTTACGAATGGTTGTGAAGGGTTCGTTCCAGCGCCATTCCTAGTCATGGTGTTAGGTAGGCCGGTGGGAACGTTCGGGCCGCAACCGCAGGATGGCATGGCTGCCCCTGGAATCGGAGCCGCAGACTCGCAACCACAACTGGGGCCAAAGGTCATCGAAACGTTGCTGGCGCCGCACGAGCATGTCGAGCAAGAGTTTCGAGCTGCTTCCCATTCCAATTGATCACCAACTCTATCCAACTGCTTTAAAAATTTTTCTGCGAAGGATAGGGATCTTGGACGGTAGCAAATCGGGCCCTTAATGGGTGCTGCCTGCAATGGTCTCGCAACCGGACTCTCGCATCCACAACTGGGGGCGACAGACTCTACACCGCATGACGGGGCTGGTTGCTCAATACCACATGAGGGGGATTGGCCCATCGAGTTGCCTGGCAAAGACACAACCGCAACCAAGGCGGAAGTCGCAATGATGGTTTTCAGGGTTCGAGCGAAGTGACGACGACGCACAGCGGTTTCTAGTAGCACGATCATTCGAGTCTTTACCAATGTGTAATAGGTAGAAGGTCCTGCGTCAGAGAGCAGCTTTGCAAAAGAAATCCTTCGAGCCTTCGCGAGCTTCTGACGCTTTCGATACAAGTTATCGAGTCGTTGCCGCCGGAATCCTCAGAGCTTTCCGAATAACCAACAGACTCACCGCAAAGTCTCCAAGTTAACAGGTGGTAGAGGCAAATGCGGGAATACCAATAAGTAGGAATTTGGTAAGTAGGAATTTGGACCATGAATGTTATCGCGTTGAGTTTGCCCTCGCGTTTTTTATTCAAAACAGGACGATCTGCGGCCAAAGCCTGTTACGCCAACCAGTCCAAAGATGGATGGCTTGGTTGAGTCTACCGGCGAGAGATTAGCCCGACCAACGCTCCTGCGGAGTCGGGATTATTGAAAACCGAGGGTTTCTAAATGCACATTGGCTGTTTTTCCATTGACGGATACTCGCTAAGTCCGATACTTTGAATCCGTAAAATTTATGGGCGGAACGTCTGCTCATCGACCTTTTAATTGCACCTTGTAAAACACTGAAGAATTCTGCGTAAGCGAGTTCTGTGCGTACTCTGGCCGAGATTCGCATGGTGAAGGTGCCCAATGTCAGGAGATAATATGGCCAACGAATTAGTAGAGAAGCTTATTGAGGCAGGGGCACACTTCGGGCACCGAGTAAGTCGCTGGAACCCGAAGATGGAGCCGTACATTTACGGCCGCAAGAATTTAATTCACATTATCGACATTCGTGAAACCCTTCGCGGCATGTTGCGAGCCAAGAAATACCTCAGCCAAGTGGCTGCTCAGGGGTCTTTGGTTTTGTTTGTTGGAACCAAGAGACAGGCATCGGAAGTTGTCCAGCGTGAGGCGAGCCGCTGCGGAATGCCGTTTGTGAGCGAGAGATGGTTGGGTGGAGCGTTGACGAACTTCCGAACCATTCGAGATCGGATGAAGCGGCTCGATGAGCTTGAGTCAATCATCAATGGTGAAGGCATCAACGGCTACTCCAAGAAGATGCAGTCTTCTCTAAATCGCGAATACCGCAAGATTTACAGAAACTTGAATGGCTTGCGTCTACTCAACCGCGTTCCAGAATGCATGGTTATCGTAGATCCAAAAAAAGAAAAGAATGCGGTTCGAGAAGCCAAAGCGCTTGGCATCACGACGGTTGCCTTGATCGATACCGATTGCGATCCGACGCAAATCGACTTGCCGATTCCTGGTAACGATGACGGTATTCGATCGATTGACCTGATCGTCAAGCAACTTGCAGATGCAGTACTGGCTGGCCGAGCAGAGAACCCTGAGCGTCAGAAGAATGCACCTGCTCAGAGTGATATCACAGCCGAGATGGCCGCCAAAGCAGATGCGATGGCCTAGTTCGCACATTAGCGATACACATCTCAGACACTTCTTCACGTCGAGCTTTTTAGCTCGACGTCCGTTTTTACAGAGCCAGTTTTTCAACAAATTAGTAGGGAATTACAAAGATGTCAACAATTTCAGCAAGTGACGTAGCCGAGCTTCGTAAGCAGACGGGAGCCGGATTGATGGATTGCAAAAAGGCTTTGCAAGAGTCGAACGGCGATTACGAAGGTGCTTTGGATTATCTTCGTAAAAAAGGTCAGAAAGTGGCTGAAAAGCGAGCGGACAAGTCGGCAACGGAAGGTTGTGTGGTAACCGCTCTCAACGCAGACAAAACCACAGGTGTTGTTTTGGCGCTTTGCTGTGAAACAGACTTCGTTGCCAAAAACGAGGGATTTATCAGTTTGTCCAAGCAGTTGGTTCAGATGGCCCTCGATTCCAATGTCGAAACCCCTGAGCAATTGGGAGCTCTGACCATTGATGGCATGACCGTCAGTGAAAAACTCGTCGAGCAGACTGGCAAAATCGGTGAGAAAATCATCGTATCTGAGCTTTATCGAGTCAGTGGACAAAAGCTTGCTAGCTACATCCACGCCGGTAGCAAGATTGGCGTTTTGCTCTCCTTTAAGGATGGTGGCAAAGCGGGCAGCGACGAGTTCTTCCGAGGTGTGGCTATGCACATCGCGGCCATGAAACCGTCGATTCTGAACTACACGGAGTTCGATGCAGATTACGTTGCTAAAGAAACCGAGTCGATGATAGGCCAGATCAAAATCGAAAACGAAGACCGTGCTCGTCTTGGAAAGCCACTCAAAACCGTTCCACAATATGTTAGCCGTCTTCAATTGACGCCTGAAGTTATGAAGGCAGCCGAAGACGCGATCAAAGCCGAACTGCAAGCGGAAGGCAAACCAGAGAAGATTTGGGACAAGATTGTTCCTGGCAAGATTGATCGATTTGTAGCGGACAATACCCTTCTCGATCAAGAAAAGTGCTTGCTCAATCAGTTCTATGTTTTGGACGAAACCAAGACGGTCGATGCAGCAGTCAAGGCATTTGCTGAGGGTGCCCAAATTGTCGAGTTCAAGAGAATCGCAATTGGCTAATGATAATCATTGAGGCAATTCAGAATCCTCAAGAACCGAGCCTAACAGCTCGGTTTTTTTATGGTTATTCCTCATCGGATCTATGCAAAAAAATCCCCCTCGCGTGGAGGGGGATTTTCATTTAATCGCAGGAGATTTGGCAATCTACTAGCAAGCCTTCTAGGGGATAAGGCTCTTTATGAGATCAGGTCTTCGAGGACGTCTCCGAGAGCCGCATCAAAATCATCAACTTCCTTATTCGATTCGTAGGCCATCAGAGTCCAATCGATTTCTTCCTCGAGGTCGTCCCCAAGCACATCGTAGCTATTAAAGAAGCTTCCGAGGCCTAAGTCAGAATCGATGGAGGCTCCGATCGAAGGCACGCCGCTGTTCTCCGATTCGTTGCTCTTAGATCGTTCCACAACAGGAGCTTGGATCCACATGTTTCCAGTTCCTTCACCTTCACCAGCCCCGAGGCCTTCGCCACCAGACAGGGAGAGGTTTGCATTGATGTGGTTGATGATCGCTAGAACATCCAGTGGGCCGACCGACGCGTCTCCATCAACATCCAAATACGGTGGTGCAACGCGATTGATCGGTAGTGGACCTCCGCCGGTTGTGTTGATGTGGTTGATAATCTGCAATACGTCGATTGCGGACACCGAATTGTCGTTGTTCACATCGAATCTATTGAGCGGGTTTTGATTTGGGTTTCGATTAATTCTCACGTAGTAATCTTCCACTTCACCTTCGCCGCCGGTTCCAACGGAGGTTAGCGTGTTGAGTGTGCTCAATCGAACACGAACGCCAACATCTTTTGTTGTTATCGCACCGGAAGGAACGACGTTGATCGGAAGATTGAAGTTACCATTGGAGAATGTCTCGAGAACCGCAAGCTTTTCCCCAGCGTCTTCAAAGGATCCGTTACCGTTAAAGTCGACCCACGCATGAACGTATGCAATTCGAGAAATCGAAGCTCCACGAACATTAACGCTGATGTTGCCGGGATAAGCCGCAGTGAGTTGCCCAACAGTAACGCCGTCATCATCATCGAGGTTCGGTAATCGAGCATCTGCATCCGCTGTGATAGAGGCTCCAATTGTAAACCCATCGACAACAATGTGGCTCGGACCGCCGACTGTTCTACGAGATGTGTACGGAGATGGTAGATCACCGTAATCGAGACCTTCGCCGAGGAAGATTGTTGTTACGGTCGATCCATCCAAATCGGTCGCTCGCATGGCGTTGCCAGCGAAATCCCTGATACCGTTGACTTGTGAAACACCTGTACCCGCGACACCTTGCGCTCCCTCAACGAGGATGTTTGGTCCAGCTTGAGTTAACACAACGCCTGGCAAGTTATAGGAATTGATTACGTTCTTAACCAATTCCGCCGCTTGCGATGCAGTGATGATGGTATTGCGATTGATTTCGATTGGGATAGCTCCCGCACGGCCTGCGGCCCCTACAATTTGAATTGCAGTATTGGTAGCTTGCAATCGAAGATCAATTTGGCTTCCGACCGCGATGAACCCACCCGGAGTAAAGGTTGCGTTTAACGCCAAGCCTGCGGAGTTAATCGCCGTTACAATATTTTGTGCAAGCTGATTAACATTGGTGGTGTAGGGAACTCGAACGCGACCTGTTCCAACGACTCCATCGTCATCAAGTTCGAAGGTAACGACCGTATTAGCTCGTTGGACCGAGAAAGTTTGACCGGTGAAGACACCAACTGTTTGGCCAGCAAGTGCTGGGATTCGGAATCCATAGGTTGGAGTCACGCCCGTCGCACCGCTTTGAGCGATACTACTGGTGTCCGAGAAGACGGAAACTACATTGCTGCCAAGGATTTGGATTCGTCCTGCACCAATCGACTGAATCCGCAAATTCAGCTGCATGGATTGCACAACTCCGACAATCTTTTGTGCAACAACTTCAGGTAGATCCTGCGATCCAATAACGATCGCGGTGTTATCCGGTCTCACGTTATTGTTGAGATCAAATTCGAAGGTGATAACGCGAGTTCCATCGTGAACTCGGAACACCGTTCCATCTTGGATCAAGTGGGACAATCCGTCGGATCGCTGAGGGACAGTTAGCTGAATACCAGTGTCTAGCTCGAAGTACGAAGTGTTACCAACTCCATCCAAGATGGTAACGCTCGAGCCATCGCGAATCGTCGCGGGATCGTTAAGCGTGATCATCGCTTCGTTAGTATTAACGAATCGGATTTGATAAACCGAGCCGTTTTCCCATAGTCCAGATAGCGGAGTCAGGCGAACAATGCTGCTTGTTGCATCGAAGCCAAACCGATAGTCTTGGCCTTCGACCAAAACTTCGCCATCTTTGTAAAGAACAACGGAGCTTGGGACCACGGTCGACGGATCGATTCCGCTACCTTGAGACGAGGTGCTAAGGACCGATGAATCTTTAATTTGTACGTCAAAGTAAGTTAACGTTGCACCGATAACCTCAACAATTCCAACAGCGGAATCACGGTCCACTCCTGCCGAATCGTTATCGAGAGGATTCAATGCGATTGCAGATGGCCCAACGAAGTCCGATCGGTCGTAGGCACCACGATCTTTAAATACTGACTCACCCAATCCTGGAGGAGCAGCAACAGTCGGATCGTCGACGCGTCGTTGTCCCGTTATGTCTAGGCTCGGTGCAATGATCGGAGAAGTCGGTAATCCGAGAGGTTGCTTTACAGCGACCAAGGCTGAGCGGTCTTCCAAAGAATCAATCGACGAGTCGATAACTCGAGATTCGCGTGCTGGGTACAAAATACCCTTAGCTGGATTCACAAACAGAGGCAGGTTGTTCGCAACGAATGTTGGGAATTGTCCTGCTGTTCCACCTGTGACGTTCTGGGTGTTGTTTTGGTACAAAGTTGCACCAACCACGGTCGATTGGCTCGAAGCGGCAATCGATAGGCCTACACTGTTGTTAACCAAGACGTTGTTGATAATCGTCGGGCTAACGTTTCCGCCAACTTGAATTCCAGTTCCGCCAGGAGCGTAAACCGTTGCAGGTCGCGTGGTCAGAGCTCCTACGGCATCGATGTCGACACCTACCGAATCGCCAGAGATTGGACCTTGATTTGGTTCATCTCGCAAGCGGACAAACTGAATCTGACTGGTGGATGAAAATCCGAACGCGTCCAGATTGATAAAGCGGTTAGCTTGTGTAGCGGTGCCGACCGAAGTCCAGTTGACACCATCCGAGCTGACTTCGACCAAGACGTTTTCCGATTGGCCAACCTGATAAATGGCTAGGTCTGGACGCTCGTCATCGGAACCTGTCAGAATGTTGTTGGTGAATTGAAGAACCAAAATTCCACCTCGTCCCAAGGAAACGGCTCCTTGGCCAGGTAGAGGCTCCCCGATACCGCTGTAGTTCGGAGTTCCCAGTGCCGCAGACGCATCTTGCAAGCCGAGGACCGGAACTGGGCCTCCTCCCGCAGTAGGAGTGTAGCTTACGACTCGATCTGCAAACGACATACTTCCAAAGCTGTAGAAATCACCTTCGTAGGTGTCAGCTTGGGTAGCTGGAACCTGCGACACTGCGCCGCCAACAATGGTGTTATTGACAATTCTCGCAAACGGGATGGCGGCGGCAGGGACGTTGCCCGCGACCGTATCACCCGCGACGCGAATACCACCAGAGCCATTTTGGAACAGCACGTTGTTGGTGATTACCGCCCCTGGTGCCAGACGCTGATCGTTGAGCGTGATCAAGTTTCTTACTGAACCTACATTAGGTGCATTCGATAGTGGATCTCGTTGATCCGCTGTAAGTTCGATACCGAACGCGTTCGAGAACGATACTTTGGTGCTGGAAACGACCACTTGGCCCTGTTCGCGTTTGGTGTTCTTGTCACCACGCGATGTCGTCGAGCTTACGATCGTTCCAACGTTGCTTGGCAGAGTCATCGTGAGAGTACCCACGAGGATGACATCAGGGCCATTCGCGCCAACCGTTGTTCCATCGGCTGAGATCGCTCCACCTCGAATCAACGACTGAACTGTCGGGGAATTGATGAGATCCCTGATGCGAGCCGCAATTACTTCGGCGGTTTCACCAATCAGTGGATTGAATGGAACGCGAATATTGCCTGGTTGCACACCAAAGCTCGGTGCCGACGACGCTTGCGAAACATCTTCGAATTCCAAACTGACTACGTTTGTTCCATCGGTTAGACGAATGATTTGACCGTCGGAGATATTGGCCGCTCCATTAAACCGAACCACTTGGGAGTTCGAGTGAACTTGGTTCGGAGCAAATGCTCGGATTGGATCCATGCCCGCTCCGAATCGTGGGGCTCCGTATTCCGCTCCGCCACGAATTTCCAGTTGGTAGGTTCCGGTTTCAATACCGCCAGAGCCGATTGCAGTGAAGGTGGTGTCCTGTGGAGCATTTGCTACTTGTTCACCTCGTTCAGCCACTGAGATGATAAAGTCATCTATGAACAAGCCTTCAAAGCCATTGTTCATGGATCGCAATGCAGGGCCACTTGAGTTGAACGCAGATAGACCATCCTCAGGTCTCTGGCCTGCAACACTGAACGGTCCTGGGTCACTTACAGTAACACCAGTCATGTCGATAAACGCCCCGCGACGAGCGAATACTTCAAAGTTCGTGTTGCCAGCAAGAGCTGGGACCATAGCAGCACGAATGCGTGCTGCGACCTGTTCTGCGGTCATTGTTTGCGTAACGTAAACAGGAACAGCGGTTGGATCGTTCAAACCGTTTGCTCCAGTAAGCCGAAGCGAAGACCCCGCGGGTACGACAACGCTGTTCGCACCGTCGAGCTGAATCTTGTTGTCAACAACGGATAGATTTAGTCTCGGAGTAACATCAACGGTTAGCTCGTACTGACCTTGTGAACCGCCACCGCTTCCGCTGCCCGCCACGTTAGGGTTATAAGCGGCGTTTGTCGATCCCGAGATTCCGATGAAGTAGATGCCGTCGGCGGGTACCGTAAAGGTGATTTGAGCGTCTCGACTGCCGCCGAAATCGTTGTTTGCAAATATCTCGCGACCAATGCTATCGAAGATACGAACATAAGGGTCTAGAGGAGACGCTGGGACAACTGCTGTTGCGCTCGCTCTCACAGTCACAACAGAGCCTGCCTGCAGATTGACCCGTACCAGATCAATATCCCGATCTGGCGTCGCAGCCAAATTTGGATTGTCACCGATTGCGCCAATACCCCTGTAAATCGCTCCTTCGCCGGTGATGCCGACCGACAATGCTCGATCGAGGGTGTCCGAGCCACCCGCGGGATCGTTCAGTCCGATACTGACGTTCGGCCGAGTAAACGTTGCCGTGCTTAGGACACCGAAAATCTTCTGCGCCATTTGAGATGGCGTATCTGTCACATCGTAGCGAATAACGTTGCCGGCCGGGGCTGTTCCTGTCCCGTTCCACAAGACGAAAGTCGAACCAAGAACGGAGAACGTTTCGAGATTAGTGATGGTCGATCCGCTTGGAACCGTGAGTGTCGGCCCCATTTCTAATTCAAACCGACGACCACCAACATTAAATGACTGACCATCCGTTAGTTCGCGGCCCGCTAAAGCTCGAAGCTCAGTACCCTTGCCACCAAACAATCCATACCCTAATCCGCCAGCGGTGCTAAACTCAAAACGTAGCCTTACATTTCGATCACCTGCAAACTGTCCTAGGTCAACTCTAGCTTGACGCCAGGCGACAGCGGATGTTCCAGCCGCACCACCAGGAAGATTGTCGACTGCTCTCTCAACTCCGCCTTCTAAAGCATCGTTGTTGGTTACTAGCAATTCCCAAACGCCGTCGTCTCCCATTCCGTAGACGCGGAACGAATCACGCATCGGATCGCCGTTAACATCCTCAGTACTTAGGAAGTAATTGAAGTACAGGGTTGGTTTGTCATTGAATGCCAAGCCTTCCATGGAAAACGCTTGCGACTCCAATACCCCTTCTGCTCCTCCTGGAAAGTTGTAAGTATTCTCTAGAGGGCTAGCCAACGCCCTAGGCTGTGCAAGAGGATCTTGCCAAGGCAACAAACGTTGGTTGCTGTTGACACCTGCATTCTCGAAACCGAAGTACCAGCTTTGACCTCCCGCAGTACCGCCATCACTACCATCTGGAGCGGGAGCAACACCGTGTGCCGCGGCACCGTTTGGTGTTACCGTGTCATTGCCTCGACGCGAGGTCACGTGCCACAGATTGTAATCCAGGTTGGAGAACGTAATGCCCGTTAGACCGCCGATACCAGTTGAAACCGAGGTTGCTCCGCCGGCGAAAACCGGTTGTGGCGTACCGTTGGTATCAAACGCGTAGATCGTACCTGCCGCATCAGTCGCAAACAGGATGTTATCATAGATGCCGCCAGCGACGTTGCGTGGCCCTGAAGTCAAACCAGTAAAGTTAACACCAAGGAAGCTATAGCTACCCTCGATGTAGGTTGCAATGTTGTTATTGCTCACCGAATTCAAAGCCTGTGCAGAGACTCGATACAGACCACCTTGGTTACTCACTGCGAACAAGTCACCACCAACCTGCGCTATACCAGTTACCAAGCCGCCAGGAGCAATGCCGACTGTTCTCGAGCTGCCTACAGTGGAATCTATGCCTGCGCCGACGAACTGCACAATATTGCCGTTCACCGACGCGGTGAGTCCCGCAAAACCGGCTGTGTTCGCTGCTTGAGCAACACGGACTGCAATAGTTTCTGCGGTGTCTTGAGCCAAGAAGTTAACCGCGATTCGACCTGCGCCTACCGTGCCGTTAGAACCCAGATCTCTCGCGACGTTGCGAGAAATCAAAGTTCCGAAAGAACCGCTCGTTGCCCCGCTAAAGTTAACTCGGTTTCCATCGAATCCAATTTGAATGGTCGGAGCTATCGAGTTTCGTAGTGATTCTACGAATTGTTCATTTGTCATGCTCGTGTTGTAGGAGACGATTCGAACGCCAGGCACGACTGGAGGAACCGTTGCGGTCGAAATCCTGTAGACCTGCCCATCAATCGTAAATTCATCTCCATTCAACAGCACTCGGCCTGGAATCGTTGGATCGAACTGCAAGGCCAATTCAGGCCCGCTGTTCATCTCGAAACTAACCAAAGCGCCCAGAGGTGTTCGAACGTTGATAAGATCGCCGTCTTGGATTAGGTTTCTGGTCGTGTTTCCTACAACTTGAGTGGCTTCTGTTACGGCTACTCGCTGCGATGTTGTTCCCGGCGCGGCTTCAGTTCGGATATAGCCTCGTTCGGTGATGTTGGTTCCAGCACCGTCAATGATATCCGGTCCGTTATCGATTGCTCTATTGTATTGATCGTTTACACCAGGTGTGCTATCACCCAATCCGGTAGTGGGATCAAACTTGTACAAGATGTTCGTTAAACGATTCGCTGCAATACCTCGCCCAGGTGTACGGTTGGCAACAACGAAGCCAGCTTCTGTCGATTGCCCGTCAATTCCCGCAAAGGTTACAGCGCTAAAACTCAAGCCCACATTATGCACTTCGAGTTCGAGACCGGGCGAAAGTTGTCGGGTCGTCAATCCAAAAGAACCGACATTTTGCGACGCACCAGTGCCTGGATTAATCAGCGTATACAATGCTGTCGCATCATTCTGGACGATATCGGTTCGGCTTTGGAAGCCTCGAATATCTCCATTAGGTCGAATGTCAAAAGAATCGAGGAAAGTCGATGTTCTACCAGCATAGTTGGAAACTTGTCCGGTGAATGGATTGCCGATGTAAACGTCTGATGCACCGGAGGACAGGCCGCCAAGTAGGTACATCGGAACGTCGCCAAAGCTGTAAGCAACACGCGAAGATTCCGGCAAGAACTGAGGTACGATTGGAGCAGCACCAATATTCGCTCTGCGATCACCAACGCGATCTTCAACAATGTTTTGGTTACTGTTGATAGGTGTTACTCGAATGCCGTTCGCGTCATTATTGGCAGCGCCTCGATTATTTCTGTTCGCCAAAACCGTTGGCGTTTGGTTACGACTTGTAATCGCAACAAAGTATCTTCCTGCCGGTAACTCGACAGACCCCAAGTAGGGATCCAAGGTGCCTGTAGAGCCACGGCTCAAATCGAAGTTATTTGCCGAAGATAAAGAAGTCGATCGATCGTCGGTGATATTGCTGTCACCTGACGTGTAAATCAGATTACCGTTCGCATTAAACACGTTCAACGACAAGTCGGCTCGACCGATGCCGTCCGCGTAATCGATGTCGAAAACGGTCGAGAAGTACTCCGCAAGTGGGGTCTCTAGCAACTGGTAATCTAAATCAAATGAGTACCAGTCAATGCCACCTACTGATCCGAGTCGACCAGCAACAGAGATCGTTTGGCGATCGGTCTGCAGGAGATTGCCTAGGTGCTGTGCACGGGAAAAGACATCGTTACCAACACCAGGGCCAGACTGTTCAATCTCAGCTGTTTCACCAAGAATCGGTGAATGTCGAGGGACGCCTCGCAACGCGATACCGGTTCGAGCATATCGGATATCAGCGTA
The DNA here is from genome assembly GCA_046318795.1 of Pirellula sp. Classification (GTDB taxonomy): domain Bacteria; phylum Planctomycetota; class Planctomycetia; order Pirellulales; family Pirellulaceae; genus JBKCUI01. The sequence continues at coordinate 6,650 of JBKCTT010000207.1, read as the reverse complement.
CGTCGAAGAGGAGCCTGGATACTCTTGTTCTTCACCGAGTCGCACTTGAAGCTGGTACGAACCTCTCGAGAGCCCTTGTCCGACCGACGCAGGGTTGCTCAAAGCGGGCGCTCCTGGTTGGGCTGGGCTTTGGTTGCTGCTTCGAACTCGGATGTGATAAAGACTCGTGATAGTATCTTGACCAGGCAGAACGATTCGTAGTCCAGCATCTTTTGGATTCGTGCTGAAATCATCGCGAGCTTCTTGTCTTAGAGAAGTGCGTGGAACTTGGAGTAGCGAACTCTTGCGAAGAGGATTCGCGGCATTTCCAGGGAGCACGGAATAGATAGGATTGGTGCTCGGGCTCGTTTCTTCTAGATAAGAATCGTCCGAAAGAGCTAATATAGTGCCATCTTCCGCAATCAACTCTACGACAGTGTCCAAACCAAAGGTGGTGCGGTCAATATCCAACCAAACTTCGGTTCGTCCTCTTGCAAAGAAGCTATAAACGTCGACGTCACTGTTTTTGTTAAGGGTACCCTTAATCTCAAATCCTAGTCGAGCTGACTCGTCACCACCGTTGAGCGAAGAAGCCAATTGACCGATGAACTGTGAGGATTGCGGAGCATCGTTTGCAGCCGGTGCGCTAGCTTTGTTCGATTCGAGTTCCGATACGATAGCGACATTTCGATCATTGCTAGCTGTCAGCAATTCTACGCCTCGCCAATCTCCCGGTTGTGCAACACCACCTCCGGCCTGGCCGACAAACGTATCAACGAATGCATTGCTGAAGCTAGTCGTTGTCGTTCCACCAGCCGAAATTCTGTTGATATCTCCAGCGATTCCGCCGACCGCGAACGACATGGAGACATAATCCGCTTCGGTTGTTCCGAAGCTCGTCAGAATGCTTCCACCAAATTCAGTCGTGTATCCACCAACACCGTTTTCCTTGTAAACACGAGTTTGATTATCGAGTGCCAAGAATGGGAACGCTCTATTTGCATCTTGGATGGTGACATCCAAGATGGAGTTCATGCGAACTCCCTCCGCCTGCAAACGTGCAATGATGGCCCCTTGGTTCTCATTGCGAATCTGATCCCGATCTTCATTGCTTACCAATACGATAAACTTGGCTGCATTGGTTCGGAACTGATAGTTGTCGAGAGTGTGCGTAATGGCCGCCCAGCCGTCTTCCTCGAATCCATCGTCCGTTAGGTTATCTGCTGCGATCACATATTCGGTAGAGGTACCAAACAATGAACCATTTCCGCCGACTGGGATTGAGCGTGGAGCGGAATCAAAGCCACCGAATCCAACCAATCCGTAGCGGTTACCTTGTTCAACGCCGATTCCCGACGCAATCAGACCTGCCTCGAGGTCGGTGATCAATTGTTTGGAAAACTCTTGAGCAAAGAACATCGATGCCGACTCATCCATCACGACAACGACGTCAGCACCAACGATGAACTCAGACGTGCAGGTGTTGATGGTGTCGTTTTGCATACGACCGTCTGGAGTGAATCCCGCTCCAACAGTGCAATCCGAGAGCGATGTAAGAATCACTGGGGCACTCGGATCACCGATTAGAGAGACACTTCCGCCAATCCTATCGTCGATGTCGAGGTTCAAGCCTGTTGCGGTAAAACCGGCAGTGGTTCCTTCCATTTTGACGACCAAGCTACGTCCGTTCTTGCTGACGAGTTGGGTGCCGCCGTAAGTATATGTGTTGGAAGATACGACTTCATCGCGCAACACGTGCACGATATCGGTATCATCCCAAACGGATTGAGCAGTCGTAATTCCACCGCGAACCTCAACACCGTTAACCAGGTTTCGATCCAATCGATTACCTTGAATAAACGGACCTTGATTACCGATCGAGGTGTCAACAATTCCGATCGATCCAGTCATTCGCCCACGATCGATCACGAATTCCGAGGTGAGCGAGTTCACGTCGATATTGACTGCTGCACCAGAGTTTCTCGCTATGACGTTGTTGACGATAACGGGCTGAGCTCCTCGAACGAAAATCGCGGCAGCATCGTTAGTACCCCGACCGACTCGAGTTGGCGACGTTGAGCCCTCGACTCCTGAACCGCTGTCGGTGATTCGTGAGTTCGCAATGCGAACGTCTGCTTGATGGATTTCGATTGGATTAAAAGATGCAAACCCACCTTCGATCCGAGTGAGGCCACCCGCATAGGCCAATCGTACTTGATCGATCGAAGCCGAACTTGCGTGACCAACAAAAATACCGCCCCAATCGCCTCGCTTTGCAACGTCAGACAAAACAGATGTCGTGGTTCTAGCTGTGCCACCGACTCCGTAGCCTGTATCGAACAGAGACGTGAAAACGATCGGCTGTTCTCTGGTCCCCTCGGCGATCAAATTACCACCTTTGCGGACTTCGATTCGCGAGTCTTTGGCTTTGATCAAAATACCAGGGTCTACAACCAAGCTGCCATCCAAACGAGAACGGACAGTAACGCTCGCCAAAGCCAACGGCTGACCAGTGACGGTCCCATTATCAACGAAGCTTGTTGATACCGCATCGAGTTGCGAAACCAACGAATACGTTCCAGCACCGGTCGCATCACTACGATAGAGCCGGCGTGCTACCACGCCCGAACCCTGAATTACCGGAGGGAGATTCGAGAGTTGTAACGAAGAGTTCGCAACAACGGTCAAAGAACCAGTCGGAGTTGATGCGATACCTTCGTTACCGTTCGCATCGACATAGACAAGTCGATAGTTATAAGTACCCGCAGCCAGCGAACCGCCAGCAACTGCCGCCAACGTTACCAAAGTTGTGGGAGGAGCGGAAGCATCGACAACTCCACCACCAGGTTGTCCCTCAACGATCAAGTTTTCGCCGAGTATGTGGGCAATATCTGTGTCATCGAAACGCGCTTGGACCGAAATGGTTTCCAGTCGGTCTGCAACACCAGTCGATGTGCGAACAAAGAGACCGTTCAATGTGTTGTTCACAACAACGTTGCCGTGGATGTTCGGACCGACTCGATCGTAGTCAGGAACAAACAATCCAGTCGCCTGTGAACGTGGATCACGATAGTTGTCCTCTCGGAAACTGTTGGGAGTCGCCGACATAGCAGCATCGGCGCTTCGTGTTACCAAACTATTAGCGATAGTAGGTCGGGAATCAATGATGTTGATCGGCGTGATCACTTGAGAAACGCCGTCCACAATCACTTGTCCACCACCGAACCTTACATCCGAATGATACACGGTGTTCAAGAACAAACCATTTCGTTCTCGGTCGGTTCTCGTTTCATCCGATCCATCAATCTTATTGCGGAAATCGAGTCCACCCCAATCTCCAGGAGTCGCCGCTGGAGGAGTTCGGTCTGGATTGCTTCCGATACCAGTCGTGTCATTGATCGAGGTGATGATAACTCTCGAATCCGGAGTGCCAAGCACTTGCAATGCACCACCGCTTCGATCCACGCTAACTGTTGAACTACCAACACCGATGCGAGCTTGCCCCATCTTGATAATGGCGCCGGCATCAATCATAACCGTGACGTTCTTGGGAACATTAAAGAAGGCACCGTCTGCTAGAGTTTGCCCCAGCCGATTTGTGCCGATTTCATAGGCACGGTTCTGGGTGTTGCCAAGGATCCGAACTACGATGTTGCGATTGCCGGTCGGGTTCGCGACCGACATGCTTTGTGCCGCAGCCAACGCTTGGCTAATTGTGTTGTAAGGGCTCGCTAGAGTCCCCAATCCATTGTTGGCAGCAGTCTTGTCTACCCAAATAGTGAAAACGGATGTGTCAGGTTGGCCTGCTACAGGAGCGACCCGATCAGGCCGAGTTGGCACGAACCAGTAATTGTGGGTTCCACCAGGCTGACCATCTCCATCCCCATCCAAACGAGTGGGGGAACCGTCGCTGTCGGTTAACGACGTCGATGCAGGAGGAGTGAAATCCACTCGCAATTGATATCGTCCTGCTGACTTGCCTCCTAAACCGGAATCTTCTACTAGTGGGTTGTAACTGGTATTACCCCTGGCACTAACGCCAACGGCATAGACGCCCCCTGAGACGAAATCCAGGCGAATGTGTGGGTCTTTGCTGAAGTAATCTTCGTTAGCAGCGATCTCGACCCAACGTGGGGCCGTCGCCGTACCCTCATTTCGGAACAATCGTAGAGAAGCATCAAGCTGACTGGAATTTCCGAGTCTCTCGGCTGCCACTTCGATATGGACAGCCCCACCCGAGGCAGGGATCTCGAACCGATAGAGATCGATATCTTTGCCCTCAGGACGATATAGAAATTGTCCGTGAACAATGTCGTAGTTTCCTGGGAAGATTCGCTCGACATTCGGATCGGTGATCGATGCGTTATTTTGAACGGTTGGTTGAGGCATTTCATCCGCCGTACCCCAGCCGAGCAATACACCGATGCCCCGCATAAATGACCGGAAAAGTTCCGATCCGAATTCGTTGTCGGTTGCGGCGTTAAAGTCCTGGATGTCAATTACCACTGCCGAGACACTGGCGTTGGATCGCAAAGGTCCCGCAGCGAATGATCGACCACCTGCTCGGTTTGGTTCCACAGGTGTTAAGGCCGTTAGCGGATTAATCGCCAACATATCACCGACGGCGACCGTGATCCCGAGATTGTCACTTTCAAGGAATCGAACGCCAAAATACTTCTCGTACAATGAGAAAATCTGACGAACCATATCCTTTTGTGGTTCAGTAATGGCATTCAACTGAACGCTGTTATTCGCAGTGCCGAGCGCTGAAGCAAAGTTGTAGTTGATGACCTCAATGCCGTCTTGATCAACACGGTTGACGTGTTGTTGATATCGATTGCTTCGAACTCCTGCCTCGTCATTTGCTCCAGGGAAGTCCAATGGGAATGGAGTCGTGTTTTGAATCTCGGATTCAACGACGATCGCACGGGAACCACCACCAACGGTCCAAGCACCCCCTAAGTTGAATGCAGTATCAAAACGAGTTCCTGGTTCCGTGGCGACCGGTACCTGAGTCACACTGGTGTTAACTGCCGGTTGATTGTTCCCAATCCGCAAACGTAGAGTGGTAACAGGAAGCACCGTGCCGTTGGAATCTGCCAATTCATCGAGATTTCGATTGAATGTTAGTGTGGCGCGGTTGAGAACCGAATCGTAATTGACCGTAGAGGGTTGGAAGACAGTGTCATCCCGACTGGTCAGCGTGTTGGCTGTGTAAACAAGTTGATAATACTGAGGTCGAGTCGCCTCGGTCGGAGCTAGTTTGTCATTGTTGAAGTAAACATGGACAACGTTTCGAAGTTGCGAAAGTGTGTTGCCGTTACGAACAACGGGCTGTGGAACGATCGACTGAATCGTTGGGCCGAGATCCAAGTCAAATCGAACGGAGCGAGAAACCCCTCCGTTAAAAGGCAGGCCGGCTGTGCTTCTTACTGCAAACGGTCCACTACCCAAGATGTCGATAACATAAGCGTCATCAGGTAGGCTTTCCGCAAATCGAATAACAACCTCTCGGTTTGTATCGCCAAAGCCGATGAAGTTTGGAATGATCGGAACATCATCGCCCGAAATCAGGGTTAGGGGAGAATAGGTCGTTGGGTTAGCTCCCATGCGGGTCACCAGCGATCCACTCACCAAACGAGCGTTCACCAATCCACTGGCTTCGAACGAGTTGTTGATCGAGTCGATAAACTCTCCAACCGTGGTGGAGAAGCGAATGTTGCTGTTGACTTCAACTCGAATCGTTTTTGGTCCGGTCACTGCCCCAGTAACTGTAACGATGGGGAGACCTGCTCCACCAAAATCGCGTGAGACGACTTCAATGCGTGTTCCGTTACCAGCGGCACTCGGGAGCGTCGATAGAAATTCGACTTGGAGAGCATTGTTGGAGGAACCGAGGTTGGACGAAACTCGCGCCGAATCTGCACCGCGAAGAGAGTAGACTTGACCGACAGGAACCGTGGTTGCGATCACGGTGGATTCAATACCACGCAGTCTCTTGACCAAGACTTTCGATGCAACCGATTGATCCTCGGTCATCGCCTGAATCAACTCCGCTGCGGTCGTTTGCGAGCCAGTTCGCGTATTGACTTGGACGTTGATTCGGTTGCCATCTACCGTCAACACCGGCCAGCTTATTGGCTTGCCCGGTACGCCAGTCGTCCTCGATGTGCTGCTAAAAACGATCTCTACGCCGTTTCCTTGTTGTCCCGGAAGGGGGGAACTGAAGTCGAGTACCACAAGCCCGTTGGTTCCCAAATCTGTGGAAACGTAGGCAGACTCCAAAATTCCATCCGGACCAGCACGCTTGACGCGAATGCCCTCCGACAATGTCGATGGATCTAATCCACTCGTATCGTCAAATCGCAAGACGAATTCGCGAGGGCTAGAGTTTAGGACCGTGACGCCATTTTCTCCCGTGTTCAGAGAAATTAAAGCTCCCTCATTAGGTTGAACCCCCACCAATTGTGGGCCAACAGTCATGAGCTGACGAGCTTCTAGTGTCTCTAGCAACGAGTGGCGAACCAAGTTTTGCTTTCGCTTCTTGGATCGACCATTTCTAGCGTTTTCACTGGAAAAAGAACCACTTCCGAAACCGACGGTGGTCATCGAAAAACCTCTTGAGGAGCCAAAAACAGGGCGTTGACGAATAGGTGCTCAACACTGAGCGG
>JBKCTT010000206.1:0-10180 GCA_046318795.1 Pirellula sp. | reverse complement strand
TGTTAAGCTAAGTTACGGTATTGAAACCGGTCGGTGGTTTTGGTCATTTACCACCTAAAAAAATCATCACAAAACTTCTCAAGAAGTGACGTTTGCTAAAAACATCTATCAAACTCATCCACCGGATTGTCAAAGATCAATTTACCACATCACTAAGCTTTTTCGCCAGAAACCTCTGCCCTTCGGCTCGCGTTTCAAGCAACTGTCGTTTCAGTGGGCCCAACATGGTAACCGACGTTATCGGCATCTGTCAAGGCTTTGTTTTGTTTTTCTGAAGAATCTTTTTTCGACTCTTCGACTCACTGCTGACTTCCGAAGTCGTCCGCAGCGAGGAGGCGAAAAGATATAGAGCCTCGCCGTTCGTCGCAAGGGGCAAAGACAAAATTCCGGAAAGTATTTTTCCCGACCCGAGGTTGCGACTCTCGGTTCCAAGCGTTCGATTGGACTAAACCTAGCGATTTCGTGGCCTCTCTCCCCCCTCTTCTGCTTGTTATTCCCCCTTTCCCTCACCACCCCTTTGCCAGAATTCCGACGGATCTAACGTTTACCTCAATCGGTTTTTGATCGTCCGGTCCCCTTTTACCGCCCATACCATTCGCTAACGCATGATGGCCCAAGATCCCACTTTCGCCGAAATCCCTTCTGGAGCACCCTCTGAGCCCAAACCCAAAGTTTCGGCCACATCAGGCTCCCTTGAAGAAGCTCTGGAACGCATCTATCGCCTGGCCAACCAAGCGAATAATGGTGTTCCCACCAGTTCCACCTCGCTAACCCCCCCCTCTTTAGGCCTCCCAGTCCCAACTCCTACACCTGCTCCATCAACACAACCAGCCACGCCCGCTTCCAGCAATGCGCAGAATTCCGCGCTGCTTAAAGTCACCCACGAGGTGAAAGAGCCTATGATTCCGATCGAGCCGCAAACGCTCGAACAGTCTGGGCTCAACGGCCAAATCATTGAAGAACTCACCATGCGATTCTTGCTCAACCGAGGAGAATCCTCCGGTCGTGCCATCGCTGATCAACTGAAAATCCCTTTTCGACTAGTCGAACCCACATTAAATCGTCTCAAAGCTCAACAGCTTTCTTGCTACTTGGGTTCCACTGCCTTTAACGACTACATTCACGCACTAACGGACGCTGGGCGAGATAGGGCTCGGCGACACCTGCAGAAAACTACCTACTTCGGCTCGGCACCAATTCCTCTCGAACAATACATTCAGTCCGTTAAGCTGCAATCGGTCGAACACCAGCACCCCAACAGCGAAGATCTGCGTCGCGCCTTCTCGGATTTGCTAATCGCCCCCTCTCTCCTAGCGAGACTGGGACCTGCCATCAACAGTGGTCGCGGTATGTTTCTTTTTGGCTATCCAGGAAACGGGAAAACGAGTATCGCCGAGCGCGTGACCAAATCGTTTGGTGAATTTATCTGGATTCCGCGGGCGGTCACCATCGATGGTGAGATTATGCGAATTTTTGACCCGCTAAACCATGAAGAAGTCCCTCATGAATCGTCGGCTGGCATGCTTCGAAACACCCACGTCGATCAACGTTGGGTTCGAATTCGCCGGCCGACGATCGTAGCAGGGGGAGAGCTCACTATGAACATGCTGGAAGTCGCCCGTAACGTAGAAACCAACATTTGCGATGCTCCTCTCCAAATCAAAAGCAACTGTGGTGTCCTCCTTATCGACGACTTTGGCCGACAACGCATGAGCGTAGACGAGTTACTAAACCGCTGGATTGTTCCACTAGAAAAGCGATACGACTTCCTGAGTGTTAGCAGCGGGAAAAAGGTCCAAGTCCCATTCGACCAACTGGTGATCTTCAGCACGAACCTAGAACCCAAGGACCTCGTAGATGACGCGTTTCTCCGCCGAATTCCCTATAAAATTGAGGTAACGAACCCAGACGAAGTCGCTTTTCGGAAACTCTTTGAGATTATGTGCCGAGTGCTTCGAATCCCACATAGAGCAGACATGATCGAATACCTCATCGAAAAACACTACAAGCCGGTCGGTCGCCCCATGCGGAACTGCCACCCCAGAGACTTACTGCTCCAAGTGAGATCGTACTGCTACTTTAACTCGGTTCCCCTCGAGCTTAAAAAGGAGTACCTAGACTTCGCCGTCGAAAATTACTTCTCCATTATGTAGGATTGCTGCTACACAGACTTGCAACGTTTGGCTCTCGCATCGGAATGTGCCCGATTTGTTTCGGCACCCCTTGGTTTTGCTGTACTTGCTTTGTGTATTTGCTTTCCCGTTATCGCCGATCTGGCCTATACTCAGTTCGTGTCGAATTGCGTCTCTAAAAGAGAGTGGTTGATTGCGGCCCCTCTCTCCCGCTTAGAAACGGAATCCAACCCAGCCCGAGTATCTCTTCCTTTCCATTCAGCATCGGAACCAGTATGTCACCAAAGATGCCATTTCTCTCTGGCCTGATTCTATTGGTATGGCATGCAGCATTTCCGTTTGTCTTGCAAGCGGACTTTATTGTCTACACTTTGCCCGGTGCCAAACGCCCGATCATTTTGGAGGGCAATACGAGAATGGTCAGCCCAACCATTCTGGAGTTTACCTACCCAGGTTTCCCGTCCATAGCGTTCAACCCCAAAGACGCTGTCGTCGTCAAAGCCCCAAGCCGCCGAGAGGAATTTAAAAAGTCCTACCTGCAAGCCACTCGCGCTCAAAAGGCCGACGAATTCCTCAAGGCCGCAAAGCTGGCTCTTCAAAATGGGATGCTCAAGGAATTCTATCAATGCTGCAGCGACGCCTACAAGCTGGAACCTCAGCACCCTACACTGCTACGGCTGGTTGAAGCTCGACGACGAATCAAACAGCCTCTCGGATCTCACGCTGACGTGGAGAAACGCTTTCGCGAACTAGCTGGCCAAAGCTCGATGAAAATCGAAGTTAGCCACCATTACATTATGCTACATGATACCGGCGAAGGTTCACAGCTAAGTAAATCCAGAGCCCGCAAACGACTCGATCTGCTCGAACAAGTTTACGAATCGTTCTTTCTTAAGTTTGCATTCGATGGAGTTGTCCTGACTCCCCCGAAAGAGCACCTTATGGTTCTGCTGTTCGCTGAAGAACAGAAATACCTGCGGTACGCGACCTCGCTAGACCCGGAACTTCAAAGCGCAAGCGGCTTTTGGTCCCCTCAAGACAACATTGGGGTATTCTACGATCAAGGAACCACGGAAGAGATGAAGCAGCTGTTTCAAATCTCCGAGGATTTGAACCGCGCCAAACGACGCGCTCGCCGAACAACTAATTCGCGAGAAGTCGCCCAAATCGCAAACTCGCTCGACCTGTTGCTTCGCATCGCTCGTGAAGAATCGGACATCGAAGTCGTTTCTCATGAAGCCGTTCACCAGTTGGCAGGTAATACAGGCATCATGCCGCGCACCACTGTGGGGCTTCGCTGGGCCCACGAAGGACTCGCTTCCTATTTTGAATGCCCTGCGGCTGCAGGATGGGGAGGCGTAGGTGCCGTGAATGAAACAAGACTCGTGGGATACAAAAAAATTGCTCGAACTCCCCAACAAGCCTCTTTAGAACTCCTCGTTTCAGACCTACTTTTCGATACGGCTCGCAGCAATAACGCTGTGCTGGATGCGTATGGTTATGCCTGGGCATTAACGCACTTCCTAATGGAAACTCGCTTTCAAGATCTCACCCAATATTACCTAAAATGTAGTGAGCTCAAAGGAGACGAGGCGGGACGAGTAGACCGACGTGAACTAGTCAAAGTCTTTTCGGACTCGTTCGGTGATATTCGTACTTTGGAATCCGAGTTTCATCATTACATGGCCACTCTCAAGACAGACTTTCAAAGAATGAGCGAGGCTCAAAGCAAAATTGATGCTTCCAAAACCGCTCCAAACGGCAAACCTACGTCCTAGCGAAACGTTAATTTGAATTTTTCTTTCTTATCGTTCTCAATCCTCGATGAACGATGTATTGGGTTTCTGGGGTACACGACTGACTCAACCATCGTTGAGTGGTTTGTTGAACCCAATCCGGGACCGTCTTGCTGGCGTCATTGAGCCAATTGCCAACAGAGTCTTGTACATACTTGGAATCATCCGACATTAACGGTTCCAGCAAATCGATGGCTAACTCTGGCGATTTGCGGAGCGATGGACAGTAAGGAGCCCATACGCCGCACGGTCGAGTGACTTCGCTCGCGAAACGACGAAGCCTCTCGTTCCGACTGCCTGTCCAGGGAATCAATGCCTCGATGCTGGTAACTGGATCCGAAATAACATCCTGTCTTAAAGCAATCCATGCAACCTCGCGCAAGCCCGCATTATCCGCATCTGCGAAAGGCTTAATCCATGCCAGTTTCCTCGAAAATTTCAAATCTGATAGCCCGACGACTATAGCCACCCATTCCCGAACCACATCGCTAGTATGCGTTGAAAGTGCTTTCCAAGAATCGTCACCGACCTTTAATCGATCCTTGAGAAACAAACCGATCCTCTGTGATTGCTTAAGTGCAGCAACTTGTAAAACATCTATACGTAGCTCCTCAAGCTCCAGAGTTGTAGCCGAAACCAATCCCCCTTTGACCAAACTCTCGAGCAATCCAAGACGATCTACCACGAGCCATTCCACCAAGTTCTTGGTTTCGATGGTCCCCGCGGACAACGCTGTTTTGACCAACTCCGGAACCTCGCTGGTTCGCCTAGCCGGCTTTCGTTGCACTAATTCGTTCATTGATTTTTCCAAAAGTCAATCGCAACCTATCAATCCCAATTTGGGGATGTTCAGTGAGCGAGTTGTAATTTTATTCTTTTTTGCTCCGTTTCTCTCCGTCAAAATCCGAATAAGTTGCGCGCCAATGCCCGACTTTCCAGTTGCCCTTTCCTAAACTCAATCAGATATTAAGTTGGGCTGCATGGCAGAACTAAACCCTCCGCAGCAAAGCGCAGTTGACACACTTTCAGGTCCCCTCCTCGTTTTAGCAGGAGCTGGGACAGGGAAAACGCGCGTCGTTACGTTTCGAATTGCAAATCTAATTCGTCATGGAACACGCCCCGATCGAATTCTTGCCGTTACATTTACTAACAAAGCGTCCCACGAAATGCACGAACGCATTTCGCACCAACTCAAAATTCCGAAACGAGTTCGCCGCGGCCAGCCCTCACCGCCACGCCCTGCAATCGGTACATTCCATTCGCACTGCGTCCAAATACTAAAACGGCATTCAAAGGCTCTTGGCTATCCAGAAAAATTTACGATCTACGATCGAAGCGATGCCGAAAGTGTCGCGCGAACTATCTTGCGGGAAATCAAAGTACACGAAGCCATGCTTTCTCCCAACGAGTTCCTCAACATTGTGAGCGCCTGGAAAAATAGTGGCATCCGCCCCGATCAAGCTTTGTCGGTCGCAAAAGATGACAAAGAGCACATGGCTTCCGCAGGTTTCAAACGCTATCAACGGGCGCTCAAACTCCAAGCTGCGTTTGACTTTGACGATCTTCTCGTTTGTGCCGAGCAGCTCCTCCAGGAAAACGAAGCCATCCGTAAAGAAGAAGCGGGCCGATACGACCATGTCTTGGTCGACGAATACCAAGACACGAATGGTTCGCAGTACCGAATCATCAAAGCACTCGCCATCGACCACCGTAATTTGTGCGTCGTCGGTGATGATGACCAATCCATCTATGGTTGGCGGGGCGCTGAAGTTCGCCACATTCTCAACTTCAAAACCGACTGGCCAGAAGCCACCATGGTTCGCCTGGAGGACAACTACCGCTCCACGGAAGCGATCCTTCAGATGGCGAATTTACTCATCGCATTTAATTCCCATCGACATGAAAAAACACTTCGTGCAGCGCGACGCAATGGCCAACAACCTCGCATTCTGCAATTCCCAAGCGAGTCGGATGAAGCCAAAGGGGTCGTTGAAGAAATCGCCCTAAGACTAAAGAATGATCCATCCGTAGAGGCGGGTGACTTTGCCATTCTCTTCCGTACCAACGAACAGCCTCGCGCATTCGAAATGCAATTGCGAGCTCTGCAACTCCCTTACGTCATAACCGGTAGCCAATCCTTTTTTGATCGAAAAGAAGTGCGCGATCTACTCGCCTATTTTCGCTGGCTCGACACCCCCGAAGATGAATTAGCCTTGCTGCGCGTGATCAACGTACCACCGCGCGGCATGGGAGCCACGAGTATCGATAAACTCCTGAAAAAAGCGGTATCCGATTCGTCCAACATCTGGAAAGTTATGCAAGAAAAACAGATGGTAAGCTCACTGCCATCGGCCGCTCAAGCCGGCATCACCAAACTCAAAGAACTTCACTCGCAGTTCACGAAGCGAGCACAAGCCATCACCGATTACTATTCCGCAGTAGAACAAGGAACCATCGCGGAAAGCAACGATTCCAACACTGTCGATTCGCTCACGAAACTCGTTAGCGATATCATCCAATCGCTCAAGTATCGCGAAGAAGTTCAGAGACTTTATCCTGATGTCGATGAATGCGACATGAGACTGGCTTCCATCGAAGAAGTCATCAACGCGGTTGCACAATATGAAGAAGAAGCGGATTCGCCAAATCTACATGACTTTCTTTCCAGTGTGACACTTGCGGGCCGTGAATTCGGCTCACCTAAAGAAAAGGACATGAAAAAGAATGCCATATCGCTCATGACCTACCACAGCGCCAAAGGACTGGAGTTTCCGATTGTGTATATGGTTGGTATGGAAGAGGGAATCTTGCCTCACCGCAGGTCGATTATCGGAGACGCCGAAGAAGTCGATGAGGAACGACGCTTGTGCTATGTCGGAGTGACTCGGGCACAAGATGAACTTACGCTCACCTTGCCAATGTCTCGCTACAAATGGGGCAAAGCTCGCCCCACCTACCCAAGCCGATTTCTTTATGAGGTCACCGGCCAAGCCGACAATCCCAACCGATTGAAATCCATTCGAGCGGCAGCGGAAGCCGCCCGAAAAGCAGAAGCACAAAAGCGCTAACCCATCACGCGCTTTGCTGCATCGGAAAAATATCCCGGTAGAGCACGTACATGGCTGCCATGACAATCGGAAAGAAAAAGATCACGGGGAAAAAACAGAGCAAACTCAACAACGCCGAGATAAACCCCACAACAATCTGAAAGATGATTAGCCCGAACAAATTCTTCCAAGCCGCTTTAAAACTCAGCGAGACCGCTTGCAATCCAGTCATACCACGATCGGCAATGAGCTGAAAACAGAATACGGACGGCATGTACGAAAGCAAGGCAACGATCATTATTAATGGGATCAAAATGACAATTCCGAGAATACCAATGCCAGCTGCCAGTTCATTTCCGTTGTCCCCCACGGCAGCCGTAATGGCGATTCCAATACCAATGACAATCGCGGCGGGAATCATCAAAACAAAGCTAATGACCATTTGCAGCAAAACTGCAACAAAGGCGTCGACGAAACGATCGAAACCGCTGAACATCGTTCCTAACTCAACCTGTTTGCCTTGCTCTCGTTCTTTCATGCAAAGATACACCCCCACCATGAGAGGCCCCAGGACGATACCAAAGGGAACCATCGATCCAATAATCACGGCTAGCCATGTGATAAGCAGAAAAACCCAATACTGCTCTCCCAACAGGTCTTTCCCCCGCTTAAGTAGTCCAATCGGATCGATAGGGACTTTGCGAATTTCACCATCGGATACGTAGCCGCTAGGTGAGGCCGGTGAATCATAAGGACTGGAATAAGACATAACTACAACCCGCTAGGCCAGAAAAGGGGACTCGAAATGAAAAACCAAGCGACAGGACCGTCAATGGCGCACAATAGAACTCTTCGATCTCGCACGTCATGTCTTGGATAGAGAATACCGCGCAGAATCAAAATCTAAAGATAGCAGAAAATGCGTCTAGAATATGGCCCGACGACAAACATCCGCTAGAGGTCTAAATCCCTGCAACCCCGGGAAATAACACAGAACAAGACGTTCGATAACCGAGCCTTAAGCTTGAGCGAGCAAGTGCTCGATTCTGCTCATACAAACCAGCGACAAAACTTTGGTTCGCCAGATTTCAGCGTCGTCACGATAAAGAACGCTCGCCACAATCTGATCCACCAAGCAAAACTCAACAGACGGGATGTCATGCCATGTTCCATCGTTCATGAAGACACGAATTGGACCTTGCTTAACTTCCGCAAGTAATGTCTGTCTATCCATGCCCACTCCCCCTGAAAAACGAACCTAATTCAGACCACGGTCAAATTTACTTCGAGTCAAGTTTTTCGCTTGGGCTATCTGACACAACGAAAAAGGGGCTGTCTCGAACTTTCGAAACAGCCCCTTTGAACCGTGAAATCCGGGCCCAACCTAGGGTAATAGGTCTGTCGGTTTTGTCGTGTAGACTTTCGACGCCACTAAGGTCACGGTACGTCCATGTTCGGGGGGCCACCAAGACCAACCGGCCAAGGACAGCAAATCTCTCGGTTCCACCGAGACCCCTTTTGAGCCAACTGCTCATGTCTCTAGTACGATGCAGATGCCGTGCCGAGAAAAAAGATTTTCGCAAAGTCGCCTAGAAAGTCTCGAAACAACACCGAACTACCTACCCAAACACGCCACCCCACCCAGACCGCCCATCAGTTAGCCTAGGATGGTTCCCAGACCCAAATGTTTTGTAACTTTTGCAAAACGACCGAGGGAAATTTTACAAAATCAAGGCTTCTCACTGTTGGGACAAACGCACACCAGTTTGCGGCATCCGGGACATCCGTGCCCATATTTTTTGGAGATTGCAGCGGCTAAGTCGATTTCCGCAACGTTGGCGATGGTAGTCAACCAAGCCAGAACATCGGCAAACTCCTCTTCTAAATTATCGCGGTCGTTGTCGGCTCTCAGAGCGGAGGCCAGTTCCCCCATTTCTTCCATGAGCCACATAAAAGTCCCCGAGACTCCACGCTCCTTATCCTTTTCGAAGTACATCGTCTTAATCAATGCTTGAAAATCTCGGAGTGCAATCTCGGGGGTAGATTCTTGTGATTCATTCATAAGAGTTGGCCTGCAGAGGAGGGGAACGAAACAAACGTAAAGGAAGCTTGCATTATTGCTAGCCAACGCAAGTTGAATACCTACGAAAGTAATCGATTTCCTGCTAAACCTTAACGAGATCTTGGCAGAAATCCCGCGCGAGCCTTTTCACGTTCTAGCTTGTCCGAAAACAATCCGAAAGTGCTGGAAATTGTTGTGGCGTTGTGAAATAAGGAAACGATGAAAGGGGTTCGAGAATCATCGCGTTCCAGTCGGATGGAAAATAGCTGGAATTGCACAGATCGGGGGTGCAAATTCATCTTGCAGCAGAAAACTCGATCTGTACACTAGTGCGACTCTTAACTGCCCGAAGGGTGGTGAGGATTTTTTTGTTGGGATTTTGCACAAAAACACCTGCCGGTGTAGCTCAGTTGGTAGAGCAGCTGATTTGTAATCAGCTGGTCGGGGGTTCGAGTCCCTTCGCCGGCTCTAATCTCGAATTGGAGAAGCCGAAAAATAGCAGGTTCGCAGGAGCGATCCGAAGAAAAAGTTCAGCTGGGAGGTTGCCCGAGTGGCTAAAGGGGACGGACTGTAAATCCGTTGGCATTGCCTACGTAGGTTCGAATCCTACACCTCCCATTTAATTAGCGACGGTCATTTATTTAGCGACGGTTGAATAATGTCGTCCAATTACAAAGGGACGCCACCTAAAGAGCGACGATTCGATCCATTTGAATCACATGCGTTGGAGATTAGCCAGCCTAATCAAAAACACAATTTGGTTCCCAAGAAACTCCTAGCACACGAGAGCTCGCAAAGAGACGGAGTCGGCGAGGAGTCTTGGAATCGGAAAGAATGGTGTGGGTGGTTTATTTGTACGATCAGATCCTGTCTATCCGGAAAACTGATATGGACAAAATGGCCTTTTGAGAGGAAAACCAAGGCTAGGGCGGCTCGATCGCTCCTTTGATTGTTGATTGCCACGGCACAAGATGAAAATTCTTGACTGTGGCCCATAAATATGCGGGTGTAGCTCAATGGTAGAGCAGCAGCCTTCCAAGCTGAATACGAGGGTTCGATTCCCTTCACCCGCTCTCCGCGATTGATCAGTGATATGCTGCTGTAGCTCAGTGGTAGAGCACTTCCTTGGTAAGGAAGAGGTCA
>JBKCTT010000205.1:0-3743 GCA_046318795.1 Pirellula sp. | reverse complement strand
ACGACCTGGGCAGGATTATCTTTGTCATTCCGCATCGTTTCGGTGACGACGTAAAGTACATTTAGCTTTGGATGAATCCCGAAGAAGGAAGGATTCTTTTGCTCGGCCAGCAATCTCGGCTTGGCGAGATTTCCCTTTGCATCCAAGGAACTTGTATAGATTCCCTCACCGTAGCCCCCAACAAAAAAGGCTTGGGAGTAACCACGTTCCATAATCACCACAAACAAAAGGGCAACAAACAAGAACACACGAGACGTTCGACGATTAGGTATTCGACAATGATACAAGTGAGACATTCGAGAGGATCATTCTATTGAGGATAGGAAAGCAACAACATACCGATCCATCGATTATACCAATTCCGACGTGGCACGTCCCATGCTAAACCCACTCGTTACCGATTCCAATTGCATTCAAGCAACACTCACCCAAATCCGCTAACATGAGACTTGGGACAGCATACGTCGCATTATTGTTTAAGCCATTGCACCGCTTCGGGCATGCTCAATTCGAGCATCTCTGCGTAATGCCCACCGTTTGGTATGCCGTAAAAAGTAATATCACCTCCCTCGCTTTTGTGTTTTCTTGCAAAAGTCTCAGAATCCGCATAGGGAACGTTATCGTCATCCCTAGCATGCGCCAAGAAAACCTTACTCTTTAAACTAGTACAATAAGTATCCGGCGAACCACTCGTCAAATAGCGTTCAATTCCGGGGAATAACCCGACGGCCTGGGGTTCGCTGAGCAAGTCGCCTAGTCTCGTCTTCATATTAGTGACGGGAGCCATGGCAATACACCGCTTCACACGACTATCCTTGGCCGCCAGCAACAAAGCCAGAGTTGCTGAAGAGCTGTGTCCCCATGTGTAGATTTTCTCTCGGTCAACCATGGGCAACCGACTGAGCACATAATCAATCGCCGCTTGACCGTTCTTGACTCCAGCATCCGCCGCGATGAAATTCTGATATGCCTTAGATAAAGCTTTCATGTATCGTGTCCCGCCATTCGGATTGAGGCCGTATGGCATGTGTCCATCAATAGAGTATGTGACCGTCACCATGCCTTCCTTCACGAATGGTAAATAAGACGCCGAATCCTCAGCAGTCCCGATTCCAGCCCCATGTAGCAAATTGGTACCCGCGGGTGCCTCTAATACGCATGGCAATGTTCCCTCTTTATGGCTCCCCTTGGGAACGTAAATGATTAATCGCATCGGCTTTTTGGTATCCCACTCCAAACCAACTTCGTAACAGGTAACATCGTGAGATGCAAGCGATCGAGAAGGAGGTAAAGGGGGAAGCTGTGTGGTAGATTGACGACCCATTGCCGCAGAGGTTCTAGTCGCTTCTGTAGATTGCAATGGGCCTGACACATCCTGCCAAACGGCACCGGCCGTGTTGTTTGATGCGTCCTCAGGCCGGATCCAGGCCGAAAGAAACACCGCCACAATGACGAGCACAACACCTGCACCGGCAATCCAAATGATCTTATGGGACACCACGGCAGCCGGACGTTTCGGCAAAGACTTTACAACCGAGTTCGAACCGGTAGCAAACTGCGTAGGGCTAGTCAATGCGCTGGAAACATCCGCCTGCGAAGTATAGGATGCGGCTGATTGCTGCGGGGCTGATTGCTGAACGGAAGCGGACCGATTAGGCGTGCCGATGCGAAACTCCTGGTTGCATCCGGCACATTTAATGACTTTACCTAACAAGCGTTCAGCCACCTTTAGCTTCTTCTCACAGTGAGGACATGCAAGCTCATAGCTTTGTTCGGAGGGGATCATGATACTGCGTGGCTTCAAATGAGGTACATATTTAATCGAAATGACATGCAACAACTCTTACATTCGCAAACTGAAGTCAATTCGAATGGTCTTTTCGAGCGTCTCATTTCAACGAAAAGTATAACATTTCAAAAGCGGAATAATAGATAGCGTTCCATAACGCCCATCCGCTTCAAAATTTCACTACCGAGGAGCGGATCAACTATTGCTGCGTTTCGCCCTGTAACAACGGAATTTCGAAACGATACAAGAGGTACTTGTTGTTGCGATCCATAATGTACAGGTCGTCCGTTCCCAATCTTCTGGATGGTTGAGTGTAGAATCAAAACCAACTGGGACTTAACTTTAATGTGTACCTCGCCTGCAACTCCCCGTCGGCATTGAGAACATACAATTGATCGCCCTCGGTTAAGAACCATTTGCTACCATCGTATTCCATACCTTGTACATTCACCTCAGAGGAAATCGCTATCGTACGAATTGGCTCCCCCTCCGACGAATAAAGACTGATGGAAGCCCCCTGCGGTGGATTACTGTACCGATCTTTTCGACTGGTAAAAGCAATTTCCCCGTTGGGCCCTAAACATGCACCTCGGGGCATATTTAGCCAAGTATGATCCGCCTTGCGATCGATGCGTTTGAGTAAGTTCAGTGATTGGGAGTCAACGATGTTGTATTCATCGCTTCCCTCAACGAGTATCCTTTTTTCGTCGATCCACCCCACCGGTGCACGCATGTGCTCACTGTCAACTAGTTCACGACTCCCGAGGTTCATCGCATCTCGAACACGCTGATCCCGTCGCGCCACTAACAGTTTCCTCCCCGGGCCAAAAACAAACCCACAATCAAGATCCGAGATGACATTGCTGAATTTTCCCGGCGTAGGTGACACTCGAATCGTTTCCTTTGGCTGTAACGAAATACTGGGTACATGAGACCACGATTTGTCATCGCTGGTCGGGGGAATAACGGTCGGGATTGTCGATATTGGCCTTACATCGAATTTTTCCTTCGTGTCGATAATCTCATAAGTCACCAAGGTTTGATTTGCGAAACTCTCTAAAGAAAATGTCCGGGACTTGGGACCGTATTTCACCGAGCCGTGTGCATGGAGATATTCCACCAATTGAACCGCTTTTTCGTGGTCTTTACATTGAAAGTCATCTAACCACTCCAGTCGAAACAGTTCCGCTCCATCCGTGTCGATTATTCGGTAACACACACCGTCAGTCACATTACGCCCGACGCAGGATTGAACGACAAGATATTCCGTGTCACGAACCCAAACCGCTTTCCACACCCCCTTGTCGTCAGCTTGGAGAGACCGAAAGAGCCTCGCTTCGCTTAGGGAGTAAAACCGCCAGACGCCACGAATCAAAATTGCCACCAAATCGGTCCCCTCTGCGGCGACAAACTCACCGACAATCGGTGTCGGGTCCATGTGGAAATAGGGGGATGGACTGCGTGCAATACGTTCGTCTAAGAGAATCTCGCCATCGACCGCCAAAATAAAAATTACGATCTTACCTGGATCAACTCCACCCTGTATGCCATTGGTATAAGCGTACCCTACGATTCTACCATCATTGGAGATAAATGCTTCATAAAACGTCGCTGGAAACTTATTCGCCCAAAGCAACTCGCCATTCTTGGTTAGTTTTAAATCCGACTCTCCTTCACCACTTTGGTTGCTCGGGTCGATCGACAATTCGTATTCGCCCGAAGCAGACGTGATGGTTCGATAATGAAAGACGACCGGAATACGACTCGACATCGCATTCGCCTCAGTCACAAATTGACCGCAAATGACGACAGATGCGAGCAAATAAACATCACCCATCGGGAGATGCAAAGGGCGGAAATCGTAGAATCTCGCTCCGAAAAACGATTGCCTGATATCGATCCAGGTAGATTCATAACTACATCCTTGGTATTCAACGTGCGATATTCGATCCTG
>JBKCTT010000204.1:0-55383 GCA_046318795.1 Pirellula sp. | reverse complement strand
GGTGCTGAGGTTTGATACGCAGCTCCAAAGCGCCGTTAGTTCCCGCAAAAAAAACCGTAGGAGGGTTTCCATGCGACGATTTTTTATGGGCATGGCGATCGCCTCGCTGACCGCCGGTGCACCTTTGACGGCGTTCGGTGGGGATCGCGAGATCGCCGAAGCCATCATCACCCAACTTAAGCAACAGCAATCGGCTGGTAGCCTAAAAGGCTTTGATATCAATCTTAGCGTCGATGACGGTAAGGTTCTTGTCGAAGGAGCCGTGGCCAACCAATCGCAGCTCGATACTGTTCTCAAGGTTGCTTCGACGACAGCAGGTGTAAAGCAAGTTATCAACAGCGTGACTGTGCAAGAACAAGTTGCACCAGCCACTCCAGTTGAACAACCCGTTCAACCGGCCTCTGCAAACGATGAAGCTCCATCGTTGCTAAGCGTTCCAGAAACGATGGAGTCTACAGAATCGACAACCGTTGATCCTCGCGATGCTGGAATCACTTCGGAAGTCTTGTCCCGATTGGGCCACGCTCAACGCGGTGGCACTCTCCGCAACTTTGATATCGACGTATCAACCGTCGGTGGTGAAGTTTGGGTTCGTGGTCATGTGGCTTCCCCAGAGCAAAAGAACCTCGTACTAAGTACTGTTCAACGAGTTCCTGGTGTCGCTCGTGTCGTGGACGAAGTTGCTATCGGCAACGCAGTTCGCCCCGTGAGCAACACAACCGCTTCAATGCCAGTTGTAGGTGGTGCAGCTCCTCGAGCTTTCGCACCAAGCACTCTGGTTAACGGCTCTGTTCCAGGTATGCCTGTCTCGAACGTCGGCGGATCCCCAGTATCCTACGGCGGCGGAATGGCTGCTCCGGTTCCTATGCAAGGTGCTCCATCTTACGGTGGTGCAGTTCCTCGCTACGACCAACCAAACATGCCTAACTACGCATGGCCAAGCTACGCTGCATATCCTAACTACTCCGCTGTGACCTATCCTAAGCAATACAGTGCTTCGGCTTGGCCATACATCGGACCATTCTACCCATACCCACAGGTTCCATTGGGATGGCGAAAAGTGGCCCTCGAGTGGGATGACGGATTGTGGTACCTCGACTTTACGAGCAAGTAAGTCGAATGGCTAACTCGGTTTCAGGGAGCAACCCGTTACCTAGGACCGAGTCAATGAAACATACAGAAAAGGGGATGTGCAATTCACGTCCCCTTTTTCGTTTTTTATGTTGAGAGCATTTCCAAAGATCTGGTCAATGATCGATCTCATTCTTGCTTTCGTTGTTCAATTTTTGCCCTTCGCCGTGGCCGAAGCATTGATTGTTGACGCTTCAGGCTCGAACGGCTTTGTCAGTTCATTGTCCTTAAACTGCAAAGAAAAACGTTGACGGCCGTGTTGCTCGACGAGCACGGAATTCTCTTGTTCAGGAATCTCGCCGAGAAGTACCTTATGGCACAAATACAGGCGGCTATCAGAAGCTGGCTGTCGAGGGGGATGCAATTCCATATGCAACCAAACCCAGGCCTTTTCATACTCTTTGCCGACCCATACCAGCTTGGACTTTGGGTGGGCCTCACTTAGGGATGCCTCCGAGGATCCCTGCGAATGGCCTAACTTCTTATCTGCTTCTTGATAATACAAAAAGAAGTGTTGATTCAAAAACTCGATGGCATGGGTTTCGAAATCAGGATCCTCAACCCGACAGCCGGCCAATAATGCTTCGACAGGACGTCCTTTCTGCATCTCGTCGCGAGACTGGCTTAGCCTCCATCGTTGCATCGATTGTTCGAGGTCCTGAGGATGAAGCCGCAACGACAACTCCCAATACTTCTCCTCCTCGTTCCATCGCATTTGGCCAACGCAAATATGAAACGGATGGGCGTTGGCACAGGAGACCAACGCCAACAACACGAGTATCGGCGAGAAGATGCGAGCGAGACACCTCATATTAGCTTGGCATATCTCCGTTTTCGGATTGACTACCTTCTGGGTTGCGACCGCGTCGGCGTCTTGGTCGTCGCTCTTCTTCCGGTGGAGCGGCGTCACCCTCCGCTTTCTTTTCGGTTGCTCCGTCTGCTTCTGTCGGCTTATCGGATTTGGCAGCATCAGCAGCTGCTGCATCCGGTTTAGCCTCCTTCTGCTTTGCTTCTTCGGCTGCCTTTTCTTCAGCCTTCTTCTTGGTCTCTTCGGCTTGTTTAGCGCGCCGCATGGGGTTGTCACCACCAGCGCCACCGCCTCGTCGCTCCGCTTTGAACATTTGGAAACGTGTTGGCTCTAACTTTGGTGGGAAGTAATTGTTGTCGCGGTTGATGTCTGCAGTTTCGCGGAACGGGTCGAGCTCAAACGATTTCACTGGTCGATCGACCATAACCATCGTCTCGCAAGCCTTATTGTCAACTCGCCAAATCTCAGCTGGAATTCGAACCTCGCGAGTTGACCCATCTTCGAAGTGCACCATGAGGATGACCGGCATCACCAATCCGCCAACATTGCTAAACGATACACGATAGAACAGATTGTTGCTCTCGAAGAGTTCTAAGTCTCGGCCTTTGAGCTCCGACTTGAATCGCTCAAATGCTTGCCGCTGTTCATCCGTGACTTCGGAAGGATCATAGGTATTGTAAAAATCCTTGAGCTCAGGAAACTCGTCCACTCGTTTTGGCAGAACCTTGTTGCGTTGATCGGACAAGCTGGGCAGGCGCTGTTCTTTCTTCTCCTTTGCCAATGCAGCATTCTCGTCGGGAGAATTGCGATCCAGTTCGAACATTTCGACTTTCTCGATGCTGATGTCGCAATGCTCGGTCGTGTAGAACCATCCTCGCCAGAACCAATCGAGGTCTGTGCCAGAAGCGTCCTCCATCGTCCGAAAGAAATCGGCTGGCATCGGTCGCTTGAACTTCCATCGTATCGAATATTCACGGAACGCAAAATCGAAGAGCTCTCGTCCGAGCACGGTTTCGCGCAATACATTAAGTGCGGTCGCTGGTTTACTGTAAGCGTTAGGACCGAATTGCATGATCGAATCGCTATTGGTCATGATGGGAACTTGGTTCGTCGACTTCATGTATGGGACGATAAATTCTGGTTCCCCTCGGCTCGATGGATAGTTTTCTTCCCATTCTTGTTCGGCCATATATTGAAGGAACGTGTTGATTCCCTCGTCCATCCAGGACCACTGGCGTTCGTCCGAGTTAACGATCATGGGGAAGTAATTGTGACCAACCTCGTGAATCACCACCGAAATGAGTCCGTACTTGGTCGCCGAGGAATACGTGCCGTCAGGTCCGGGCCGTGGACCGTTAAAGCAGATCATCGGATACTCCATACCTCCAATTGGTCCATTAACACTAATGGCAATCGGATATGGATAATCAAAGCTGTAGCGGCTATAAACATTCAGCGTGTGAATAATGGCGTGGGTGCTATATTGGCTCCAAAGCGGTTCCCCCTCGTTGGGATAATAACTCATGGCCAGCGTTTCGTTTCCATTGACGCTGTGACCTTGGGCATCCCAGATGAATTTGCGACTTGAAGCAAACGCAAAGTCACGAACGTTTTCCGCATGATAGACCCAGGTCTTGGTACCAGTTGCTTTTGATTTCTCGTTCTCTTTTGCTTCCTCGGGGGTGATGATAAAGACAGGTTTGGCCGCGGTCTTGGCTTCATCAAGTCGCTGTCGCTGAGTTTCGGTGAGAACCTCTTTCGCATTTTGGAGCACACCAGTCGCAGCAACCACATGATCTTCTGGAGCGGTGATCCGGACGATATAGTCTCCGAATTCCAAGGTGAATTCACCTTGGCCTAGGTATTGTTTGTGCTGCCAACCATTCACATCGGTGAACGCGGCCAATCTAGGAAACCATTGGGCGATCTCGTACAGATAGTTGCCATCTTTTTCGAAGAATTCAAAACCCGTTCGGCCTGAGATCAAGCGAGCGTTGTTGATCTTGTAATGCCACTTGATTCGGAACGAAAACTCTTCTCCACTCGGAAGTGGCGTTGGCAGATCAATTCGCATCATCGTGTCAACGATGGTTGTCTTTAGTGCAGCCCCTTTAGCGTCGGTGACCGATTCAATCTTGCAACCGCCGTCGAACTCCTCTTTAAGCCGGAGTGATTCCAATTCAAAGGTAGAGACGCGACCTGATGAGAAATTAGCGCGGCCCCCTTTGGTCTTATTGGCGATGCTGTCAGGTGCGAAAATATTCGCGTCGAGCTGTACCCAAAGATAACGTAGCGTGTGCGGGGACTGATTGTGGTACCGAATGGTCTCGAAACCATGAATCTCTTGCTTCTCGTCATCTAGCGTCACATCGATGTTATAGTCGATCTTCTGCTGCCAGTAGTCAGGACCTGGCTCACCCGCTGCACTTCGGTACGAATTGGGGGTGGGTAGAATCTCCTCCAACTGGCGAAACTTATCCTCTTGGCCATATTTCGGGTTCGGAAAGGGTTGCGCCTGAACGGTAGATGCTAGCCCGAAAATAACTCCGATGAGTCCAAACAATAAGCCAAAAGATAGAGACCGTCTAAACATGAAGCTCAACTCTTGCGATCGAAGGGTAGGAAAAAAAATACTGGCTGGAGAGGACGCTCAAGTATAATTGAGCGTCTAGCCAATTTCCCTATCGCCGAGCCGAAAGTCTTCCGTTTTTGCAGAAGTCCCGGTTAGATTTCTCTACGGTCGGAGACTAAGCTCGAACGTCAATTCCTCGCGACGGCACATTAGCGGCCGTATTCAGCAATTGCAGAACGGCTTCCCCCTGTTGCTTGGCCGCGTTGTTCTGCTTGGCCATGACGGCGGTGCTGATTGCTTGTTGCGTCTCTGCCGATTGACGAGCGATATCGATCATTTGCTGAGCTACGGCTGGGATTTTCATCTATTGCGGTCCTTTTGAAGGTTTAATTCACTTTAGAAATAGCTGGTAAGTGGGCAATAAAGTTGGGACGCGAATAAAACAGGGGCTATCGGCCGTATGCAGCAGCCAATTGCGTTGATCGGGAGTTAGGTTCATGTTCACACGTGACAATTAGGTCCATAGATACGCTCCACCGACCGTCTCGATCTCCTTCGATCATCCAATGCGGCATCACGCACACCGACTGATGGACTGATTCAAAACCAGACTCGCTTTGACTCACGGTTTCGATCGGGAAACACCACATGGAGGTCGGCCGATTAAAGGTGAACTGAACATTCGCACCTAGCCATTGATCAATGAGCCCTAAATAGTCAGATGCACCTAAATCCAAAACGCTTCCTAAATGACCCAGTCGCTCTGCATTAGCGTCGTAAAAGAACCGATCGTCAGCGTGGGATGGCATGCCCGCGAAATTGGTTTCCACTGCAAAGTGGAATCGTTTCCCGGGTGGTAACCCCTCAACGAGATAAGTGATCTCCAGTGCATGACTTCCGGAATAAAGCGTGATCCCTTTGGTGATGGCGAGTGGGATACCCCATGCATTTCCTTCACGCCGTAACTGGGTCTGAATCTTGCTAGAAGCTCGTCTCAGCTTGGCATCGTAAGGTAACGCAAAGAAATCGCCTCGTTCCATAGCAGCCCCAGATTGAACATCTTTGGCGGTTACATTTTCGTCAAAGAAGTGATCGATGAGCGACTTGCGTGGCGAACGATCATACAAAAGTCGCTCAGCCAGCCCCTCCTGCTTAAAGACAACTCTATCGTGGATGCTGGCCGCCTGCTGTGCGTTTTCGCTCGCTCCGGATTGAACCTTAACATGGTAGGGCTCTGGTCTTCTCTGAATGGTCGCTAGAAGATTGTGCTCGATACCACGCACATCTAGTTCGTATAACATACCACCTCGGGCTGGCGCGAAATACGCGATAAGCTGATCGTTCGAAAGTCGTACTTCAGGGAAGAGATCTTTATCGAAGTCGTCCGTCGAAACCTCGACCCATTCACCGGTTAATCCCGACATGCGATCAATTGCATTGTCGGCAGCAATAAGTTCTTTGTAAGTCGCGTTTCGGAGGTGTGGCAAATAGATACCTCCAAAGGCACCGTGCCAATAAGGACAATTGCATTGAGCTCGGTACAAATGCTCTTCGGCGGTTTTGATCAGATCTTTGTCGTTGGAAGACCTTCTTGCAAATTCCAAACGACGACTTACTTCCAGCATCCGGCAGTACATCTCGTTCGCTTCGGTGTACTTTACGCGGAAATTTCGCCAATAGCCCCCACGTAAGAAAGGACGAATCTGCGGCCAACGTGAATCGCTTTGTAACTCATGAACAATGGAATCGTACGCGGACTGTTTCTCCACAGGCAACGCCCACTCAGTCATCTCGCGATACGAGCAATCTGGTAGATAAACGGTACCGGCAGGTGGGCTTTCGGTAATGATTTCCGCTGGCGTTGCGGTGCGTAACCAATCACGATTATTGGTCAAAGCCTCGAAGAAACTCTGTAGCCAACCTCGCTCGTAAACATGCTGTTTGGTGTCGGGCCAAGTTCCGAATTTCTCGCCGTCATCGCCAAAAACTAAAATCGGATTGGAGGTGCGTTCCCCCATCTCTCGGCAGTATTGAATGATGTCGTTTACCGTTCCAAAGGGAATCAAGTATCGCAACTGTTCGCTACCTGGAAAGACTCGTAAGACGTGTCCGTCGTCTTCGGTCAAATAATAGTTATTGAGTTGAGTATCAGACCAGCCAGCAGCCCGGAAATGAAAGTCATCGAGAATCGTATATTGCATTCCCGCAGGTACAATATCTCGGATGAGCTGGCTTTCCCACACTCGCTCCGGCATCCACATACCAGAGACCGCAGTGTGAAAGCGATTCTGTAACCACTGCGTATACTTTTGAATTTGACCGATCCGATCTCGGCTGGGAAGCATGGTAAGAATCGGCTCATAAAATGGGCCACCGATAATTTCAATTCGTCCATCTTGAACGAGAGTTTTGACTCTTTCCAGATACTCAGGGTGGTTATCAGCCAACCATAACATCAATGGTCCGGAAGTGTGCAGCCCCACTCGCAAATGCTCGAATGGTTCAAAGATGTTTAAAAAGGGAAGATAGCTGTCTTGATAAGCGGCTTCTATAACTCCGTCAAAGTTTCCGATGGGCTGATGATTGTGAAGGACTATGCTTAGTCGGACTTGGTTCTTCATTTTTGCTACACCGTTGGAGTTTGACGGTTATATGAATCTTGCTGGTTAATCCGGATACACTAGCGCAAACAGACTCATACCCAGTTACGCGTGCCCGACTCTTCGGCAAAAACCGTCTGGTTCATGAAGTAACTAGCCATTCTTCGGATTATCCGACCATGTTGGTCAGTACGCACCGACTTTTGACCTAGGTTTCAGCGAATTTGGCTCAACTTCGTCCCCTCGTTTCGCGTCGCTAGGACCACATCACTCCAAAGAAATGCTCTCCCGTCGCAGTGTTCCCTATTCCCTAATCGCTTGTGTTGTGATGATCGCTTCTGCGTGGGGAGTCGTACGTTACAAACTGTATAACGGCTACTCCGAACCATGCGAAACCAGTAGCGAAGGGCCTTCAACGACGCTCGGTGAGTACACGCCACCGCCATCACTGGAACAGTTCGTAAAGTTCCGGAGTGAATCACTCAGCGAACGCTCTGAATATGAATCTTCAATCGGACCAGCAGAAGCCTCACCAATCGCCGATTTTGCGAACAGGACAGTCGAATCAGTAAAGGAATCCAATGGCATAACCCATGGTGACGCGAATCATGCTCCCATCGTTTTACCGACGACTGAGATCGTTACCTCGTATGGCACCTTCTACGGATTGCCCATGGAGAGATTCGCCGATCAATATTGGTTACTTCGAAACGACGGTGCTATTCAGTCGATCCCCAACGATATCATTCAAGCTGAACGTTCGATACCTTCCGAATTTCGAGTGATATCGGTGGACCAGATGATTTCGAATTTGCGAGAGGAATTTGGTAGTCAATATCTCGTACAGCATCAAAAACCTTACGTGTTCGTCGCGAAGTCGCAGCGTATTACTCAGTGGTCTACTCGCTTCCGAGCCTTGTACGAATCGATGCGGCGAGTTTGTCTGACCAAGGGCTTGAACAGTATAGATATTGAGTTTCCTTTGGTTGCAATCGTGTTTGGTAGTAAAGAGGAGTTCCTTCGCTACGCCTCTCGCTGGAATGTATCACTTCCGTCCAATTGCGTTGGCTATTATTCGCAGCGAGATAATCGTATTGCCTTGTACGAAGATGTCAGCGAATGGACAGCCCACGACACGCTAGATACGATTTCTCACGAATCCGCACACCAGCTAGCATTTAACATGGGATTGCACCGACGATGTGTTTCCAGTGGCCTTTGGCTTGCGGAAGGATTCGCGACCGTGTTTGAAGCTCCTGCGTTTAGCAACATATCGCGAGAGGGTCGGTCGTCGCTACCGTCCGCACGTATTGAGACATGGCGACGAATACAGGGTAACAGGGCGCAAATAGCCGAGGCATTGGACTCGATCGTACGCAACGACAATCTCTTTACGCACGACCCCGATTTAGCTTACACGGTAAGTTGGGCTTTAACGTTCCATTTGATGGAAAAGGAACCGCGTCGATTTTCGGATTACGTGCACCAAACCAGCCAATTGCCCTTGGGACATGAGTTAGCATCTGTGGATCGGTTGCATCATTTCCGAAGCGTTTTTGGTCGAGACCCAGCCCAGTATGCACCGTTAATCCAAAAGCACTTATCGAATGTTCGCTAGGGATATAGCCGATCTCGCCACAGATTGGATAGATTGCCGGCGTGCAGTCCAAAGTCTGGCGACTCCGGCTGCGGGGGGAGCTATAACACTCAAAGCGTTTTACTTCGCGAGCAGTTTTTTAAGCTTACTCCGCAGCGATTCACCCTTAGCTCCATCATCCACGCCAACGATCACTCCGGCTTGATCGATAAGAATAGTACGCGGGATGCTTGCGATCTCAAACTGCTTGGCAATATCCGAGTCAAAACCATTCACGATCAGCGAGTGATTCCACTCAGCCATGTTCTCCTTGATAAACTCGCGGAATTGCTCTGCATCGAAATCGAACGAGACAGCCAGCACTATTAGATTGGGATGTGTGTTTTCTTTAGCGATCGAAGCAGCAGGAGGTCGGGAACACTAATCCTCACTAATCGGACACTAATCTTGAAGCCCGGTGGCAGGTGGCCATGTCGGTCGTGGCAAGGCTCGTCGAAGTTATGGCTTTTATTCTCCCTTGGAGGGAGAGTCGAGCGTAGCGAAGAGAGGGTGAGAGGCATGGCAATGCATTAATCTCCCGAGTAGTCAGCGATCCTAAAGCCCCCTCCCCTCGTGATCGTAAACTCCACTCGACCCAACCAAATTCTTTGGGAGAGTGAATAAGAACACAGCTCAACATCATGGACTTGTGGTATACGAGTCAAGAGTACGCGTCGACCAGTAAGCTTGAATGCGGCGAAACAATTACCTGCTTACAGCTAGAGTGCTCGTGCACTTGTGTGAGTAGCTTTGAACTATCGATGGTCCAACTACCGCTTCCATCAGCCGATCGTGCGCTAGCACATGGCTTCTGCTCCCTGTGTCATCGGGATGTTTAACTTACGTGCATTGAATTGTTCATGCCAATGCTCGAAGTTCAATGAAAGTAGCATTCTCCATTAGAATGATTCTTCCGCCACCATTCCGGCCTTGCGCAGGTGGGGCGATGACTGTGCGGCTACTAAATGTGCCCTCTCTTTCTTCTCCTCCGTCTGGCCTGCGGCCAGACGGAGAAGGGGTTTGTGGGATGCGGCGTTGGTAGCTACTCATTCATGCTCCCACTGGGATAAACCCAAGTGGTGAGCTTAAGACCGAATTCGGTGCAACAAAGTGCTCGAAAACGATCTCTAACTGCTCATCTGAGCATCGATCGGGACAATAGGAAATTTAAAACACCGTTGGAAAACCGGCATTAGAAAAGATAAAGAAAATGGCAAATCAGCCCAAAGAGACCAACAGGCTACCCGTCCGCCTTGGGCGGCAGCATTACTGACTCCGTCTACCTCTTATTCTGTGGATTCATCCATCTAGCTCGGAAGTGATGCAGGCCTAAGGTCTCATCCCATTCTCTACCTGTATAGGTGTATCGATTACCAACGGCAGAACTCGTAAGCACAGTTCCGCTGGCGTTTAGGATCGCAGGGTGACCATACGCCGTGTAAGCGTAGCGCTCCGCGACCGCGCCAGTCGACGTGGTCATAGCGGTGATGGAGTACTGTTGGTTGCGATGATAATAGTGGATCGTGCCGCTGGTACCGGCCGCCTTGCGCACGACAGGCTCATCGATGTAGCTAGCATTCGAAAGGGGTAAGGTGTCAGTGGTAAGGTGTAAGGAAGTGTCCAATAAGAATTCGCGAGCGATTGATGATTTCGCACATGGCGTTGAAGCATCAAACGTCTGGGCAATTCGACTACGAAAGTTGATTGCCCTGCTTCGTGAAGTGAACCCGTAACCGTTCATCGTTCCGCCAAAGCCCTCGGAAGTTTTCTTCTTGTTCGCATCCCAAGTATAACTCAGGTTGCCAATGGAGGTACCAGTTCCTCCGTACTATAGTAGAACCATTGTCCCAATTGTTCGTGGAATGTCGTGAGCCTTTTCGAGTCCGTGACCAAGAGTTGGCCAGTACTAATCTCTCTGCCGTCTTTGGCTTTAGATAGCAAACCGGCGTGCGGAACAATTGAGGCAATTGTTCTACTTTGATTTTTCTAAACAATTGAGGCAATTGTTCTACTATATTGGAACATCGAGAATAGCATCCCATTCGGTTGGGCATCGCTAACTCGGAGAACGCGTCTTAGAGTCGGCGGCGTTTGCGGACTTTTAGTCGCGCATTGTGTTGGTAGAGAGCTAGCAAGGTTCGCGTTCTTTAACTCAAAGAACTTGAGGTTCTGTGACAGGCTGAAAGGACAGTCTATGCGATACCGTATCCTCACGCATGTTGTCCAGCGACGCTTGTAAATTGAGTGACGTCTTAAAGTCGGCAGTTGTTGATCGATGTTTCTAAGATCGCCTTGGCGCCAAGGGATTCGAGCTTCTCCATGATGCCGATAATATCCTTGCTTTTGACCATGGCGCGGACAGCGAACCAATTCGAGTTCTCGAGCTGTGTAACGGTCGGCGATGTAAAGCCTGGGGTGATTTGTTCGGCATCGACTAATTTTTCGCGTGGGATGTTGTATTCCAAAAGCGAATAATCACGTGCGATAACGACACCTTCAAGTCGACGTACAATTCGGTCCGCGATCGCGACATCGCGGCAATTGGGACTCTGGATAAGCACCGTTTCGTATGACCCAATGTCCGTTAGGATGCGCAGTTGATTGGCCGCTAGCGTGCTGCCTGTTTCCACCAAGTCAACAATCGCATCAGCTACACCGAGCGAAACCATAATCTCAACCGAGCCGTTTAGCTTAACCAATCGCACCGGTGCATTGTGTTGATCAAGAAACTTTTTAGTGGTGTTCGGGAAGCTCGTCGCAACCCGCTTGCCTTTGAGATCGGCCGGAGATTGGATATCGGATTGAATCGGAACACACATGGCGAGTCGGCATCGTCCGACCCCTAGCTTCATACGAACAGCCACGTCAGCTCCGGCTTCGTCGACAAGGTCGCTCCCGGTGATTCCAAGATCGATAGCTCCTTCGGCGCAGAGTGTGGGGATATCGTCTGTTCGTAAAAACGTGATATCAGCTGGGAAGCCATTCACACGTGCGAATAGGGATCGATCTTGGCGGCGAAAGTTAAGCCCCGCTTGGAGAAGCAATTCCGTTGCGAGTTCGCTCAAGCGGCCTTTGCTAGGAACACCGATTCTGAGTTGTTGATTTGGGTTGGTCATTTTGGTTCTGTTCTTCGTCGTTTTTCTTCTAAGCCAGAGGTGCCTTCGCGGCGTTCCAATTCCGATCGGACTTGGTCCAAGGTTACCCCACGGAATGCCAGCAGCACCCAAAGGTGATAAATAACGTCGGCTGCTTCGCGTACCGTGTGCTCCGCCCCCTCAACTCCTGGTTCGCCAGCGGCCTCGATGACTTCATGGGCCTCTTCTAGAATTTTTTCCGCGATTTTTGGAATTCCGCCTCGAAGCAGTTTTGTTGTATACGAGCCTTCGGGTAACGTAAGGGCACGCTCCTGAAGTTGGCCTAAAAGCCGATCGAGAACATCGTTTGTCATGAATCAACGTTGTTTTTCGTGGTTCGAAATGGAAAGGCGTTCGAAGAGGACCGTGGCGGTGAACCTTTTCGTTTGTCTAAACTCCCCTTTTCGTTAGTCTAAACTATTCAGCCCTTGATAAAATCGACTGATTAACGCTCGTATAACGAGTCCTTATCCTCCGCGAAGGTAATTGGAGCGGATCGAGTACTCTGTTACTGAGCCAATCCTAAGTGGAATTGCGTTTTTTGTCGATTCCAACAGGCGGAAATGAATATGCCAAACGCGAACACCCCAAACTTGAACTCCATAGATCGTTCCTGGATCAGACCTCCACTGGAAGATGCGATATATATCACGGGGCCGACCGCCTCGGGAAAGAGTCGATTGGCGGTCGAGGTTGCGAATCGGTTGAACGCGGAAATTCTTTCGGTCGATTCGATGGCCGTGTACCGTGGGATGGATATTGGCACGGCAAAACCTAGCCCGGATGAACGAGGTGGCATCCCTCATTATCTTATCGATTTGGTCGATCCCACCGACGACTACAGCGTCTCCCAGTTTGTTGTAGAGGCTCACGAACGGGCCCAGGAGATTCGCTCGCGGGGCAAACGAGTTTTGTTGGTAGGGGGGACGCCTCTTTATTTGAAGACTCTACTCTGTGGAATGTTTTTAGGGCCGCCGGCAGACTGGGAGTTTCGAAAACAAGTCGACGAGGATGTCGCAGTCTATGGAATTGAGGCCCTCAGGAACCGCCTTTTACAAGTTGACCCACTTTCTGCACACAAGATTTTGCCAAACGATGTACGACGAATGGCCAGGGCACTCGAGGTTGCTAGAGCCACCGGCGTCCCACTAAGTCACTGGCAGACGCAATTCGAGAAGCTCGCGATCCCGAAGGACTCCTATGCGTTCGTTTTATCTTGGGAGCGAAGCGAATTGCATGCTCGAGTCAATGAGCGTGTCGACTCGATGTTTAAGGCAGGGTTGCTTGAGGAGGTCAAAACACTCGTTGAAAAATATGGCGTACTTGGCCGGACAGCCTCCCAAGCCGTAGGCTATAAAGAGTCGATCGAATTCCTAAAGGGAATCATAACGGAATCCATGCTCAACGAACAAGTTAAAGCACACACGCGACAGTTCGTGAGACGTCAAGAAATTTGGTTTCGGTCGATGCCCCTTCTGCGAAAGTTATCCGCAACGAAAGCAACCAGCATCTCGGAACACGCAGATCAAATCCAGTCGCTCGTCTCTGCTTAGAATCGTAACTCTTTAAGCGTATTCCTTAAACTGCCGCAGATCGTTCGGTAGTCGAAAAACGAAAACAGCGGCCGAGGAAATGAATCCTGGCCGCTGGGGAGATAGGCATAAGTGAGAGGAGACAATTCTCGCTTAGTGCAAATCTCGTAATACAACCTAAAGACTCGAAAGCCCCATCAAGTCATCAGATTGCACAGAGTTGTAGTTTGCGCCCAATTCCGAACCCAACTACCCAAGGAGACTGAGCTCCCGGGATACGTTCACCATTCCTACATTCGTCGTCGGAAAGGTGACTTATAACTGGAGGATCAAGTCGCGCCGACTGGATTATCGCCGACGGAACTCCCTCCAGATGCATGGGACAGTCACGCACCCAAGCGTCGCCCACAGCACCCCACCACCGTTCAAGGTGGCGATCGACCCGCACCCAAATGGGTCGAGTTGCGGAATCGCTGGGGTGCAATTAGCGACGAGTGGTCACCGGGAGAGGACTGAGCCAGGAGGCCAACGGTCCAACCAAGAGGGAGCAAATGGTATCGTCTGTTAGCTTGCAGATTGTTGGCTATCTCTAGCACATCGTCAGCATGCTGGCTCATCGCTACTCGTCGGGAGGCAGATCCGAGAGCAGTGAGACCAAACCGGAACTTAACATTCCTGCTGAGAGGCAATCGAAGATGAGTTTTATACAAGTACATGACTGCACCAAGTGCTCCCAAAGTGGTTGAACAAAACTGTTGTCCATCGCGTTCAATCCGAACTGCGTTGGCAACAGTAAAAGTAGGTCACTTTTCGAGGGGAAGCAAAAAGATTTGGAAAGAATTTTTTCCGGATCGCTTCGATAAAGGAATTTCTTTTGGCGGCGATCTAGACAAGCCCCGAAAAAAACAGGGCATCCAGCCCCACCTTAGCCTACGAAATGAGTAAATTGATTATCGTCTTATCTCGTTCGTTTCTCATTCAGTTTGCAGTGGTTTGAGCATTGGATGCGAGCCACTCAAGTACTTTTCCTCAATATCGCTCCGTCGGAGTTTAAAAATGGCAGATGAAGCTTTTGCAACCAATCCCGCAAACGTTAAGCCAGAGTTCTTTGTGGTATTGCGTCATGAGCTAACCGCCTTGGTCGTGATTACCATATTTGGCTCTATCATTTTTTTGCCGCTAGGCTGGTTTGTATGGAAGTGGTTATGGCTCGGGTTGGTACTTATTCCTGTAGGGTATTGGTTCGTGTTTTATGGAACGAGCCGAGTTATGAGGCTCGGCGCCTGTTGTCCTGCCAAAGTGCTTTCGCTGGAACCGCCACGACTCGCGGTCTTTACTGACATGTCGATGCGTGATGATGCGAGCCATCCTGCAGTCGTCATTAAAGAATTCTCCGTTAAGAACATAACTGGCAACCCGTTGAAAGTCGGAGAAAGGCTCGCTGTCGCTGCGTTCTATGAGCCTGGTGATGAAGAGTTTCCCGAAGAGCGCTGGAAGAGATTAAGTGTAATTCAGCCTGTGCGTTCGGTGACCAGCAACGCGGACGATATTCGTCGTACTCTTCAAAGCATTGATCAAGAAGAATGGGATCAACTCGAAGCTGGGATTAAAACAATTAAGCCTCCCTATGAAGAAAACATTGTCTATCTAGAAGCTGGACGCAAAGTTGGTGGGGCAGGCGTTACCGAAGGGCGAGTAAAGCTCGTGTCTGCGGACGATCCTAATATGGAAAAAGTGAAGGTCTATGGCCGGAAGACGTTTCGTTTCTTTTTGAGAGAGCTGAGTTGGGAGCGTCGACGAATTGTTCCAGGCTTGGAGATGGCGGCGGTTAAGATTGCGTTTTCCGATCCCCCTAATCTTAAAGGGAATCACCCCTCGGAACTTGATGTCGAATATATGTGGGTTTCCGATATAGAGTTTGATGGAAAAAAGATAACCGGTGTTTTGCTGAATGAGCCAGATTCCATCAAGTCGGTAAAGCAAGGAGACAAAATCACAGCCAGTCCGTCGCAGATCGTTGACTGGGCGTACAGCATTATGGGGGAAGTGTGCGGCGGTTTCACGATCCAAGAAATGCGTCGACACATGAGCAAGAAAGAGCTTAAGCAGCACGATAATGCTTGGGGATTGGAATTTGGAACGCCGGGAGTTGTACGTTTGGTTCCAGAAAGCCACCTTCCAGATGATGGGAAAAGCGTAACCACTCCAATCCCGGACTTGGAGGGGATTTCCATTCTGGGAGATTACAAGATCATTGAATCGCTGGAGCATCCGATGTCGATCAACATGCGCCCGTCGCTCGAGGAAATGCTGGCTAAGAATCCAGAGCACTTGGAATCGGCCGATGACATGGGGCTGACTTTGTTGCATCAAATGACGATCGCAGGGTCTCTAGATGGGGTCGATGTTTGTTTGAAGCGAGGGGCAAATCCGAACCAAATGGCCAAAAATGGGATGACTGCGGCCAAGCTCGCCAAAGGACTCGGCTGGAAAAAGGTCCTGTCGCGGCTGCAAACGGCAGGGGCCGAAGTCTGAAAATCCGTCTGCAAGGTCGAAATAATCACGGCGACTTAGAGAATATTCGCATGTTAGGGTGTGTTAAATCCGAAAATTGTTGTTGAGACACCTTCTCAACAACAGGGTTCCTTCCTATAGTTGGGTAGTGTTCTCAGGCACACCTGTAGCGCGAATTCCCCATCAATCCCACCCTTAGCGTTCCTTTATGGTTCCCTTAGATTTAATGTCACCAAACGATTGTGGTGTCATCGTCGAGATGGACGGGGATCCTTGTTTTTTGAAGCGACTTGAAGAGATTGGTATTCAGGTTGGTTGTAATCTCAGGATGGTGTGTCCTGGTAGCCCGTGCATGGTGTGCATTGAGGGAAAGCGATTGAGTTTACGGCTTGATCAACATGCCGAGATTTACGTTTGTCCAATGTCGAAGCTTCCTACAAGCTCGTCCGCTCCCGTAGAGGGCATAGTGTGAGTAACGGGCATAGTGTGAGTAACGGTCTGATTAGACTATCCGATCTCGAGCCTGGTAAGTCGGCCATTATTCAGGAGATCGATGGAGATGATTCGTTAGCCAGCAGGTTGATGGAGATGGGATTGATAGACGGCGAGGAAATCCGTTGTGTCGGTCGAGCTCCCATGGGTGATCCCACGGAGTATTCCATTCGCGGGTATCGACTGAGTCTTAGGCAAGCAGAAGCCAAGCGGGTCATTCTCGGCCCGAAATCTTGAGACATCAACCATCTAAGGAGCTCTCCGTGCGTAAGACCGTTGCCCTGCTGGGGAATCCAAACACTGGCAAAAGCAGTCTTTTTAATGCCTTGTGTGGCATGTCGGCCCGCGTCGGAAACTATCCAGGCATAACCGTAGAAAAAAAAGTTGGAGTTCTTCAAGGCGCCGGTGAGCAGATTGATATCGTCGATCTGCCAGGGACCTATTCCTTGGCTGCTCGATCGGCAGATGAAGCCGTAACGATCGATGTATTGTGTGGATTGCAGTCGGGAGAAACTAGACCAGACGCCGTCGTGGTGATTGCTGACGCCACGAATCTCGAACGAAATCTCTATTTGCTGAGTCAAGTTGTCGAGGTTGGGTTACCGACCTTGCTAGTCCTCAACATGTGGGATCGAGCCGTTTCTGAGAATCATCAGATTCAGGTCGATGAATTAGCGAAGCGACTCGGCATCTCCGTTTTCGTTACGACCGCTAGTCAGAAGAAGGGGATCACCGAGGTTCGTCAAGCCATTGAAAAATTGTTAACAACATCGGTTATACCTACGAACCTCGCAAGAAACTCCTTTCCGCAAGCGTTCCTCGATGCTTCAGCGGCGTTGCAATCAAAGCTGGCTAGCCAGAACATTCAGGTACCGCTCCTGGAAGTGGATCGGATGTTGATCGACAAGGATGGGCATTTTCAAAAGAAATTTGCGAAGCAGAACATCGGTGATCTCGAAAAAACGTTGCAGACAATTCGCGATGACCTAGCTGGGCTGGGGTGTAAAATCCCATTGTTTGAGACCAAGTTTCGTTATGCTTGGGTGCGATCTTTGCTCGATGGTATCAACGTAAGGCCATCGGCCGACATGGTCTCTTCGAGTGACAAGGTAGATCGTTGGTTGACCCACCGCTGGGTAGGCATGTTTGCCTTTTTGTGTTTGATGTTTTTGGTGTTTCAAGCCATTACACTCTTGGCCGCTTGGCCGATGGATTGGATCGAAACCGCACAGGGAGCGATTCAGGGAATTGTTGAACAAACTATTGCCCCAGGGGCAATGCGTAGCTTAATCAATGACGGGATCATCGCGGGCATTGGAGCGGTTCTGATTTTTTTGCCTCAGATCATCATACTCTTCTTTTTTATCGCGGTGCTTGAAGACTGTGGATACATGGCTAGGGCTGCGTTTGTGGTTGATAAACTGATGACATCGATTGGATTAAGTGGCAAGTCCTTTTTGCCTCTTATGTCATCGTTTGCTTGTGCCGTTCCGGGCATCATGGCGACCAGGACTATCGAAAACACTCGGGATCGCATGGTGACGATTTTGATTGCACCGTTGATGAGTTGTTCGGCGCGATTGCCGGTTTATGTCTTGATGGTTACCGCTTTTGTGCCATCCGATGTTCGGTATTTGGGTGGATGGATAACGTTGCAGGGGATTGTGTTATTCGCAATGAATAGTGTCGGGGCTTTGGTCGCGATACCCGTGGCATATTTACTCCGCAAGTTCATCTTTTCGGGGCAACAAGGTTCGTTTCTCCTAGAGCTCCATAGCTACAAGTGGCCGTCATTGACGGTACTTTACCAGCGAGTGTGGGAGAGAGCATCCGCTTTCGTGACTCGTGCGGGAACTTTGATTTTTTGTACCGCGATTTTGGTATGGGCTGCAGGATATTTTCCCGCTAGTCATGAGAAGCTCGACGTAGCACAATCGCAGTGGGAAGCTTTGATTGCCGGTCAGCAAAACATTATGCCACCTGAAGGTGAAATCGCATCGGAAGCCAATCAAGCAGCGATCGACGAGTACCAAGAGAAGATAGACGCGCAAGCGGAGATTATTAATGCGGAAAAGGCCTCGCTCATTAACAGCAGTTTCTTGGCAATCGCAGGTAAATCCATCGAGCCAGTAGTAAAGCCGCTCGGATGGGATTGGAAGATCGGGGTTGCCACCTTAGCCTCTTTCCCGGCACGTGAGGTCATCATAGCGACGTTGGGAACGATCTACTCACTGGGGAGTGGTGAGGATGAGACCAGCGAGGGGTTGATGGAGAAGATGCGTAGTGAGCGCTGGCCGGATGGACGGCCCGTTTATAGTATTGCGACAGCTCTGTCCGTCATGGTTTTCTTTGCGTTGTGTGCGCAATGCGTATCGACATTGATGATTATTCGGAGGGAAATGAACAGCTGGAAATGGGCCGTCTTTTCCTTTGTGTACATGACCACGTTGGCTTATGTTGGGGCTTGGATGACTTACAGTATTGCTAGCCGGCTTGGGTGGGCCGTTTAGATGAAATTTTTGTCATCTTCGAAACTCGTTCTTTAAGAGGGCGTTATGGATGTACAAACCATAATGGCGTTGGCGATAGTATCGGGTGCCGCTGTCGTTCTTGTTTGTCGTATCTTCGCAGCAGCGAAGCGGACGCTTTCTACAGATGTTCATGTTTCGTCCGGATGTGGCTCGTGTGGTGGCTGTCCCTCGAGGAGTATTTCCGCGAAGAGTGGTGTTGAGTCGGAGATGGTGTTGGTGACTCTTCAGAAACGCCCAAAGCAGTAAGTGCCCCTTCGTCAGGTGTTCCCTTGAGAGTAAGATATTAGGCCGCGTTTTCTCGACTATATTCTGAAACCATTACAACAAAGCCAAATCCATGGCGGACACCCCCGCTTCCAGTAGCGAACTCGACCTCTATGATTTTCAGCTTCCCCGAGAGCTAATCGCCCAGGATCCGCCTGTGAACCGAACAGATTCCCGCATGATGTTGGTGGATCGCCGGAGTGGACGTATCGAGCATTT
Organism: Pirellula sp.; assembly: GCA_046318795.1. Taxonomy (GTDB): domain Bacteria; phylum Planctomycetota; class Planctomycetia; order Pirellulales; family Pirellulaceae; genus JBKCUI01. Next base: position 35,950 of record JBKCTT010000204.1, on the reverse strand, counting down.
TTCGATCAGGGATTTGCCGAACCTGCTACGAGCGGGTGATGCGGTGGTGGTTAATGACTCGAAAGTTATCGCCGCTCGTTTGATTGGCTACCGAGAAACGACCAAAGGTCGCTGGGAGGGGTTGTTTCTGAGGCAAGAGAACGGTATCGCCGAGTTCTTGTCGTCGACTCGGGGCAAGTTGCTTGAGGGCGAGAGAATTGTGATTCGCGATCCCGAGGGGCGGGAGACTCAGCGAATCGTCTATGTTCGGCGAACTGGTGATGGCAATTTTCTGTTTCGAACGGATGGTGATCGAGAGTGGTTAGAATTGCTCGACGATTGCGGACGCATCCCTCTGCCCCCGTACATTCGTGACGGACAGATGACCGCGGTGGACCGAGAACGATACCAAACGGTCTATGCCCGAAACCCCGGCTCGGTTGCGGCCCCGACAGCTGGTTTGCACCTAACTCAGGACTTGATCGGCCAGCTTCGCCAAAAAGGAACCGCCTTGGTTGCGGTGACACTCCACGTTGGTCTCGGGACATTCAGACCGATACAAACGAACGACTTAGCCAGCCACAAAATGCATTCCGAGCAGGCCAACATCTCGGAGCCGGTGGTCAAAAGGCTACTTAGTGCGAGGGCTGAGGGGGGGCGGATCGTTGCTATAGGGACAACTTCGGTGCGGACTCTGGAGACAGCAGCGTTTCACGGTGGTGGAGAGTTGGTTCCCTGGAGCGGTCAGACCGATATTTTTATCAAGCCTGGTCATAAATTTCGCGCCGTGGATGGTTTATTGACCAATTTCCACCTTCCCAAGAGCAGCCTTATCGTTCTGGTAAGCGCTTTAGCCGGTCGAGAGTTGATACTGGAGGCTTATGCCAAAGCGATTGAAGAGCGTTACCGGTTTTACAGCTATGGCGACTGCATGCTGATAATCTAGTCGTTTTCTAGGGAGTTCTGCCGATATCAGGGGGATCGAACCGCGAGTAGCAATGCGCAAGACCTCAACGCCCACCACAAGATCCGATTTTGGGATCGCCTGAAATAAGAGGGGCTAATTTTGCTTTCTCATTCTTTCTGTCTAGTTGAAAGGAATATTGAAAACTACCAGAAAATCTTGCGTTGGACTTGCCGATGCTATGGTGGGATTAGTACACTTTCCGTCCCGAATTTTCCGGCGTTGCGTAAGCGACCCGAATTTTGGAGCTTGGTTTGTCCCGACATACACGCCAAAGTGGCGGAATGGCAGACGCGCTGGACTCAAAATCCTGTGTCCTCACGGACGTGTGGGTTCGACTCCCACCTTTGGTACTCGATGATTTGCTTGGAAGATTGCTTCCTGGCAAGGGGTCATGTAGGACGATCAAGCGAAACGCAACATGGCGTACAAAGCCTTTTGCGTCGGAAATTAGACAGTGAAGAAAAACCTTTCAAAGCATAACTTATGCCGACCATCAATCAGCTAGTTCGACGTAACCGAGTCGTTCAACGAAAATCAACTAAGAGTCCAGTGCTCGAACGCTGCCCCCAGAAGCAAGGCGTTTGCTTGCTAGTTCGTACCATGACTCCTAAAAAGCCGAACTCGGCACTCCGAAAGATTACTCGGGTTCGCTTGAGCAATTCCAAGGAAGTTACGGTTTACATTCCTGGTGAAGGCCACAATTTGCAAGAGCACTCGATCGTTTTGATTCGAGGCGGTCGGGTTCGTGACCTCCCAGGGGTTCGATACCAAGTGGTTCGGGGTTGCCGCGATACTTTGGGTGTCAACGGTCGTAAGCAATCCAGAAGCCGTTACGGTGCCAAGAAGGCGTAGATCGGGCCTTGGTAGCCTGCGTGTGCAGCGGAGCAAGTTATTTGGTCCGTTGCCCTAAGTATAGAAAATCAGACGAATCACAGAATCAATCGATATCGGATAATTTGACAAATGGGAAAAATCACCGCTTCAAGAACTTCCTTGAGACCTGATCCACGATTTAATTCTCTCCTTGCATCCAAGTTCATCAATTGCTTGATGTACGATGGCAAGAAGACGACTGCACAAGGCGTTTTCTACGCAGCTTTGGAAGAGATCGCTGAAAAGGTCAAGGATCGCCCATCGATCGAGGTTTTTGAGCAAGCGATCGAAAACGTCAAGCCTTACATCGAAGTCCGATCGAAGCGGGTCGGTGGTGCGTCGTACCAAGTCCCTATGCAAGTTAACAAGAATCGTCAGCAAAGCTTGGCATTCCGCTGGGTTTTGGAAGCCGTTCGCAGCAAGAAGGGTCGTGCGACTCACCTCAAGTTGGCTGACGAACTGATGGCGGCTTATCGCAAAGAAGGTGCTGCGATTACCAAACGCGAAAACACCCACCGTATGGCCGACGCCAACAAGGCATTCGCACACTTCGCTTGGTAATGTTACTTGCGATGCATTGAAAACACAGAGAACGGGGCATGTTGCCCCGTTTTTTTATGCCCCGAACCGTTTTTTATTCCCCCTCAATGTGTGCCTCGATGTTGGGTGCCTCGATATTGGATATGCTTGAAGGTAGGCTTTCTTTGATCTGATCTATGGTATGGCGAGCGGCTATCGAATTCTAAATGAGTTGAGGGGGCAATGTATTTCGATATCCAGGTGAACGGTGCGTTCGGAGTAGATTTTAATGACTCATCCCTGACCTATGAGCAATTTGAGTCTTCCCTGTTGAGATTGAAAGGGGTGGGAGTCGAGCGACTTTTGCCGACCATTATCACTGACGATGTGGAGACCATGTGTGCCCGCATCAAAAAGCTAGCCGACTTTAAGAATACAAACACCGATGTCATGCAAATGTTGGCTGGTATTCATGTCGAAGGCCCATTTGTGTCTCCGGTCGATGGATTTCGCGGAACGCACCCAAGGCAGCACATCGCCCAAGCCAATGTTAAGGACATGGAGCGTTTGTTGGAAGCAGGGCAGGGGTGGATTCGTTTGGTAACCCTGGCACCTGAGCATGACGTCGGATTCAAAACGTTGCAGTATTTAGTTTCGCAAAATGTGCGCGTATTCGCTGGCCATTCTGACGCTTCGCTGGATTGCTTGATGGGGGCCATCGACCACGGATTGATCGGGTTTACACATCTCGGTAACGGTTGTCCTCTTGAAATGCATCGACATGATAACATCATTCAACGAGTTCTATCGCTTAGTGATCGGCTAACCATATCATTAATTGGTGATGGTATACACTTGCCAACGTGGCTACTAGAGTCATGGCTAAAGAGACTACCGACCGATAGGGTGATTCTAACAAGTGATTCTATGAGTGCCGCCGGGATGCCGCCGGGAGAGTATTGGATAAGTGGTCAACCTATACTGGTGGATGCCGAAAGACGGACCAAACATCGAGACCATCAATACTTAGCTGGTTCCGCATCGACACTTCAAGATATAGATAGGGTTCTTTCGCGGTTCCAATGTAGTCATGCTGTTAAGCGTTCGTGGTTTCGAGATAATGCGGAATCGCTTCTTTTCGATTGATACCCAATATTGGTACATCTCGAATCAATTCGATCACACGGTTTCTTTAGTTGGATCGTTGCAATAGCCGATCGATTCCGCAATGTCGCAAGTAACATCCCAAATTTCTAATTTCTGTTTGTCGGTTAGCCCTGTGTCATAGTACGGCGCAACGATATGTTTAAAGTCTTGTTGAACGTGATCGATTTCGCAGGCACGAGCAATGCGTTGCCATGTGGCATAGGGATTGCGACAAAAATCTTCGTGTTTAACAAGTGTAACTTGATCAACGAGATTAGGCTTTTCTGACAGGAGTGATAGTGGTTTTGCATAGATATCACGCCATTGGATCGCGTAGGCAATATGATCTTGTTGATCCTTTAATGCCCTTTGAATAGGTTCTATTGAGCTCTGTTGAAGATGGATAGGCACTCGTTGAGGGCCAAACTCATAGTGCCCCGCAGCTTGAAGATAAGGGCCAACGCGAGAATTCTCCCTAGCATACTGGCAGAAAAGTTCGTGCTGACGAAGTAGGGAAGCGATATGTGTGATCGGGTGCCGAACAGGAATGATAAATTGTGCATCGGGGAAAAGTCGCAGCAAATATTCGATACGAGTGAGATGATAGTTGTTCTTGGCAGCGTAACGTTCCGCATGTCGTATCAACAAAATCTTGTTGATATGCTCGCGATAAAAACGAGCGAATCGATTGTTGTTTGTTGACTCGGGAATTGTATGAACGGCGTTCGCGTTGTGGATTATGGGAAACCAGGCTTGCCAAATCGGCTCTTCCATCGATTCTGGGCTAAGGGGAGTGATTTGTATCTTGTCGCGATGGGGACGTTCTTGAGGGGTGAGAGTTTGAGTTGTTGAGGTTTTTGGACGGTACATATCCCAAAGCCTCGGGGTAGCGACGAAGGGAAAGTCACAATAGCGATGTGTACCAATTTGTTGGATTTTTGAGATAAGCTCGAGGAGTACGGTCGAACCAGATCTCGCTAAACCGGTAATGTAGATAGGGCGATCAATCGGCTTTTCAATGGCTTCGGATGTTAACGACTGATTTTCGATTGAGCTTAAATAAGTCATCAAACCGGGGAATCGATAGCAAAATCTCGCAAGCCAGTAGTCACTGCGAGTCAGTTTCATGATGGTTGGCCTGGCGAGAGCGATAGAATAGGGAGCAGATACCTAAAACCAGACTGGTAACCGTTGTGATTGCGATGTAGGTCCAGGAGTAATCTGCTGCCCAAGCGAGCCAGAGTCCCAATCCAAAAGGAATCAATGCGACTACACTCTGTTGGATGCGATACCATGCCATACGAACTGTTTCACAGAGCAAGCTCTTGTATGCTTCTAAAAAGCTTTGTTCTGCATCCGGATTGGAAAGCTCAACGGCTCGTGAGAGGAGCCCAATCAAGCTATCGAATTGCGGTTTTGTCCATACACGAAGAAACCAGACAAAGCCGAGCCACCATGACGCGAAGCCGGTGGTCGCTCCTAAAATAAACACGAGAGCAAACAGTTTAGGTTCTACTCCTCAGTCGCTGGAACGTTATTGCGACTCTTAGCCCATCGGCGGAACATGCGAATGGGATACAGTATGGGGCCAATCAAAGCTAAGCCAATGACGCAGACGACAGCTAATAAGGCTCCGATCATAGAGAGTCCTGCACCTGGGCCAACGTATGCTAAGCAATCAAACATGTTCATCGTTTTACACCTTTCAGTTATCAGATGGCGCGTTCAGGAATGTTGGACTGGCAATGTATCGAGCGCTGCCGATCTTAAAGCGTTTTTCCGGGATGATGTCTGTGCCTGCAATGTACTCCCAGTTGATTTGCTGATCCGCTAAATCAACCTCCCACAAGCAACCGGTATGAGTAAGAGTCATGAGTGCTCTCGTACCATCCGAAGAAACATCGAGAAAACCACTATTCGGAGTGGATATGTAATCCATCATCTCACTATGACGTTTTGGAAACACCGTCTCAGGCTTAGTGTCTCCGAGACTAATGAATGCGAGTCGCGTTCCACCTTGATCACTTTTGCCACCCAAGTTATCAAACACCAATAGTCCGTCTCGCCAAGGCACGGGACTGTGTTGCCCCATGGTGGTGCCGATGGAATGCCATTTGATCTTGTTCGTCTCGCGGTCAATAATAGCAAGACAATTCAAGTTGCGAAGTGAGATGATCAAGTCATCGCGGTGAAGCCAATCAAACTGATTCGCTAATTCCGGCCCGACAGGACGCACATCGTTTAAATGAAGCGGATCGTCTGTCAGGTAAACAAGATCATTCGAGCGAAACAACTGGCCGGACCAACCGGAATCGATAAGGATCTGAAGAACATCGCGTCGCGATAGTTCTTTCCCGTCTGCGTCAAGCTCGAGAATTTGGTCACGATAAATCTTTCCAGTGGGTGATTCAATCTCGCCTGATGTATCCCCTACCATAATGGGGCTGTCTACGATTTCCAGCGCAGGGACAAAAATGTGTCCCTCCGATGTAATAGAAAAATTGTGGTGTGCGAAATTCTCTTTCTTCCAAATAAGGTTCGACTTCTTATCAAACTTGGCAATCCCAATAGAAAAAGGGAAAGTGTTCATGCCATGAAAGGTTGCGAGCAAATCACCATTGTCATAAACGTAAACACAAACCGGACCGACGGCGCCAGAAACACCGGGAACGCGGTTAACTCGGTGCAGATCAGACCACAGATCCGGCGGCGCATGCCAAGCATGCACAACCCGTCCGCTCCGATCAATTATCGAAGCCAGCAGCCCATCTGGATGAAGGGCTTTAATTTTGGCTGAACCCGCACTTAAAAGAATCAGCTCAGTATCATCTCGTTCTCGATGCCAGATCGTTGTGGGGGATTTGATTTCTCCTCGAATGCTGCCGAATTGAGGCTCCTCCTCCGTTTGGGCTCGAACTAGTGCAGAGTACGCATAGCCGGCGTCGCGAATGAGTAGGTAGGGAAACCAGTGGTACTGCCCGACACAGTACCCATATGAGAATATGAGCAACCATAAACTGAACTTGAGCGAGAGACTCCAAAGAAAGGATTGCAGCCGCTCGGTCTTTGATGGTGGATTTGCACCCGTCATTAGTAAAAGCACTATTGGTTGTTGGATGAGGAGATGCAAGCCTTGGGGCGACGGGGGGCATTCCCGGACGTAGGGCTTCTGAACACTGGCTGGTCTGGTTTGTTTCGAAGCAAGCCTCCATGGTGGGTGGATTCAACCACTCGGATTGATAATGCGGAGTCGCGATAGTTTAAAAAATAAACATCTCGATTCTTGTCTAGAATCGCCTGGCTAGCGCAAAGGCAACAGTGGCTGGCACCTCTCAAGCCCGTCAAAAGCGTCACTAGTGGCTGGCATCAATCGAGCCCAATTACGCTGAGGGTTAACAATGGATGGCACCAATTATCCTGAGGGTTAACAATGGATGGCACCAATTATCGCACCAATTATGAGATCGATTGTGAGACCGACGGGGGCGGGGGCGTGCAAAGAAAAACGACAATCGTTACCATGACAGCTTGGGAAAGTGTGGGAATTTTATCGTCTTCCGGTGGCGACTCGCAGAACACGAACTCAGCCCCCCTCTTTTAAGGGGGCTGTGTCGTTTGGTTGCGTAATCCCAAGTTTTTATAGCGGTATCGATTGCATTAATGGATTTGAGGGACGGCATGATTCAGTTTTACAACAGTCTTACACGGAAGTGCGAGTCTTTCGAGCCTTTCGATAAAAAGACCGTTCGCATGTATTCTTGTGGGCCGACGGTCTACGATTTTGCCCATATTGGCAATTTTCGCTCTTTTCTGTTCGCGGATCTGCTTCGACGATTCCTGGAGGCGGCCGGCTACGATGTCATCCACTTGATGAATATTACCGACGTCGGGCACATGGTTGAGGAGACCGATGAGAACGGTGTGGCCCTCGACAAAATGGAGGTTGCAGCTAAGCGACTTAAAGAGTCCAAGAAGAGCGGAAAAGTCGAGGATGGCTCCGTCGAGGATCCAAACGATCCCTACCAAATTGCGAATTACTACACCAAGGCATTCCTAGACGACGGCAAAAAACTGGGGTTGAAGGTCGCTAGCGAATATCCTGACCGCGTGATGCATGCCACTGGCTACATCAAGGAAATGATCGCTATGATCGAAAAGCTGGTGGCAAATGGACATGCTTATGTTGGTAAAGACGGCGCGGTCTACTACAGCGTAGAGTCCTTTCCCCGGTACGGTCAGTTAAGTGGCAATACCCTGGAGGGATTGCTAAGCGGAGCGGGCGGCCGGGTGAATGACCAAGATCAGATGAACAAAAAACATCCCGCCGATTTCCTGCTTTGGAAGCCCGATCCAAAACACTTGATGAAATGGGATTCGCCGTGGGGAGCCGGGTATCCAGGCTGGCACATCGAATGCTCCACCATGGCTATGGCAAAATTCAAGTGCGATATCATCGACATTCATACCGGCGGTGAGGACTTGGTCTTTCCGCATCACGAATGCGAAATCGCGCAATCGTGCGGAGCATCCGGTAAAGAAGTCTTCGCTCGATTCTGGATGCATACGAAATTCCTCCTGGTGGAGGGTGAGAAAATGTCGAAGAGTAAAGGCAATTTCTTTACTGTTCGAGATATCTTGGATGGTAAAGCAACTGGCACCCCGATTCATCCGGCGGCGCTTCGTTACGAACTAATTCGCTCTCACTACAGCACCCAGTGCAACTTTACAGTAAAAGGGCTACAGGATTCGGCTAATGCGGTTCGCAAGTTCACGGAATTTGCAGAGAAGCTCGAAGGGGCTGCTAATGGAAAGCCGATCCCCGATCGCGTAACGTCCCTGCAGCATCCCGCTGTAAAGGAATTTTTGGGAGCTTTGGCGGATAACTTGAACATTAGCTCTGCACTCGCCGTACTGCACCAGTGGATGTCCAAACCGGGTGATGACGCCGCTGCGGAACTTGGGGCGCTACGGATTATCGATGGGGTACTCGGCATTACTGAGTTAACCAAATCAGCCGGGTCGGGGGACGATACACGCGTTCAGGAACTGTGCCGTTTGATCGATGATGCCCGGGTCCGAAAGGACTATTCCGGGGCTGATCAGTATCGAAATGAGTTAGTGGCTATGGGTTACGAAGTTCGTTCCAGCGCCCAGGGTACACAAGCTCGCAAGAAGTTTGGTTAGGATGGGATCGTAAAATGACTACCCGAAACGTAAGTGAGGGAAACTATCGGGAGATCATAATTTGATTGCTGTGGAGAAGCTTACCAAGCGTTACAGCGAGGAGTCGTTGGCTCTCGATGGAGTAACGTTTGCCGTAGAGTCTGGCGTAACCTATGGTCTCTTGGGCCCCAACGGTGCTGGAAAGACGACAACTCTAAGAATCATCATGGGATTGCTTCAACCGACCAGCGGTGAAGCAACCATTATGGGGTGCCGCGTTTCAGAAGACCCTCTGCGTATCAAAAGTTTGATCGGGCTCGTTTCGGCGAGTGCCGGACTATATCAATGGTTAACCCCCCGTGAGGTTTTACGCTATTTTGCAATCGGTTTTGGGCTGACAGCGGATCAGGCTCATGCACGCACCGAAGAGCTCTGTCGAGTGATGGAGCTAGAACGATTTATGGACCGCCGTTGCGCAACGCTAAGCACGGGTCAAACGCAAAGAGTCAATCTCGCGCGTGCCTTGATCCATGATCCGCCTGTAGTGCTATTAGACGAGCCGACTCGAGGCTTAGACGTAGTCGGCTCAAAGATCGTTTTCGATTACGTTGATATTCTCAGGGGGCTCAACAAAGCAATTATCGTGTCGACCCATCAACTCGACGAAGCAGAGCGGCTATGCGATCGATTTGGTTTACTCCATCGAGGTAAACTTAAATACGAAGGTACCCTCGAGCAGTTGCAACAGGAGACAGGCGAGCCGTCTCTCGTCCAGATGTTCCTGCAACTACTTCGAGACGATCCGGTGCAAACGCCAGCGTTGGCCAAGGAGGGAGCATGAGCTCACTCACCCCCTCATTTCCTAATGATGATGGAGCTTCTGTTCGGCCCGCTCCGGTTGTCAGTAACCCATCACGCTTTACGTGGTTTCAGCAGATCGAATTCATCACCAAGGAACTCCGAGAAACCCTTCGTGATCGGCGAACCATCGTTACGCTGCTAGCCATGCCTCTATTGCTTTATCCTTTGCTCGGCTTAGGATTTCGCTTTCTTGCTTTACAACAAGTGGCTGCAACGGCCAGCGTGTTTCGGCTAGCTTTCGAAACCGAAGAAGAGGCTCGCTATGTCATGGATCTCATCGGTATTTCCGAGCGTGTAAAGAAAGCTCAACAGGAAAGCATCGTTGCGTCGAAAGACGCGGCTTTGCAAGATCAGTCGGATCGGACTGATCTATCAGATAAAACAACGAACCAGGCAGAGCCTCCGAAAATCGAAGTTTCGATCGCCGACGATCGCTCTAAATTCGATCTCAAACGTACTGTAGAAACCGGTGCTGCGGATGTCGGCATTCGCGCCAAACTATCTTCACCAACTCGCGACCGGCCATGGGTAGCTGGGACTATAGAGATAGTGGAAAATAGTGGTTCAGCTCTCAGCCAAAACGCAGCCGCGTATCTTGAAAAGAGTTTTTCCCGCGCCAATCTCGAGCTTGTTCGAACATGGGCCACGTCGCGAGATGCTAGCTTTAAATTACCGATTGAGCAGGCCAGAACGAAACTAAATGTAGAGAGTGGCCAATCGGCTGTATTGGGTTTATTGCCTTTGATATTACTGTTGATGACCGTCACTGGTGGTGTTTATCCTGCGATTGACCTAACGGCCGGCGAGCGAGAAAGAAACACACTGGAAACCTTGATATCGCTTCCGGTTCCCAAGTTTCGTTTGTTGTTAGCAAAGTTTTGTGCTGTAGTAACGGTGACCATGCTGACAGGCCTGATCAATTTATTGGCTATGTCAGTGACCCTCTATGCATTGCAGTTGGATGTCGCATTGTTGGGGCCAGCGGGATTCACGTTGGTGTTAGGGCTCAAGCTTTTATTAGCGTTAGCTTCGTTTGCCTTATTTTACTCCGCACTGCTTTTATTGTTGACCAGTTCAGCCCGAAGCTTTAAAGAGGCTCAGGCATATCTCATTCCGCTGTTGCTATTGTCGATCGGTCCAGGCTTAGTGATTCTGATGCCGGGTTGGGCGCTAGATCGCGGGACTGCGGTAATTCCTCTTGTTAATATTCTACTGCTTACCAAAGAAGTTTTAGAGGGATCGGCAACATTTGTACCAGCGATGGTCGCTATTGTTTCAACTATCCTTTATGGCATTGCAGCGTTATCGATTGCGGCACAGATTTTCGGGACCGATGCGGTCGCAGTGGGGAGTCGTGGTCGATGGCGTGATCTGGTCAGTCGGCCTGATGAACCACAAAGATCAGCGTCGATTGCATTGGCTTTTGTTGGTTTGGCAATGTTGTTTCCTGCATACTTTGTGGCATCGGGGCTTTTGTCGCGAGAAAGTAACGCGTCACCCTCGCTGCGTTTGATATGGTCGGGTGGTTTAACGATTGCTTTGTTTGCAGGCCTACCATGCTCATTGCTATGGTGGCATCGCGTTACATTGCGTGACGGCCTAGCCTTGGCCAAGACATCTTGGCTGTACTTTGTGGGGGCCATTTTGATAGGCCTTTCCGCTTGGCCATTTATCTTTGAGATCGTGGTTTGGAGTCATAGTGTCGGTCTTCGAGGTTTAGATCCCGCCAAAATGGAAGTAGTCGAGAAATTGCTTGAGGGTTGGAAGCAAATCCCCTTGGCCCTGATCGTCGTGGCACTAGGGGTGATACCAGGTGTTTGCGAAGAAGTGTTCTTTCGGGGATTTTTGTTTGGCGGTCTACAAAAACACGTCAGTGGGCGATGGTCGATCGCGATTACTGCGATCCTATTTGGGCTGTTCCATGTGGTTTTAGCAGGGGGTGCTGCTCCGGAACGATTGATTCCCAGCACATTGATGGGACTAATCCTGGGATGGGTTCGTTGGAAAAGTGGTTCGCTTGTTCCAGGGATTTTGCTTCACGCAACCCACAATTCTCTTTTGCTGGGACTCGCGAAAAATCGGGACGAGCTGCAAGGGTGGGGGCTCGGCGGAATTCATGAGGTCCATTTGCCAGGAACTTGGTTGGCTGCGGCAGCATTTGTACTAATATTGGGTGTTGGCTTGGTTTTCGTGGCCAGGTCTCGATACACGGTCGGTGGTGAGTCCAATCCGCCAAGACCGGTTTAGATCACTTCACGCGTTCGTTGGGAGATTCCATGCCATTGTACGTCTACGAAGAAATGCTGCCTGACGGAGGAACTGGGGAAACGTTTGAGATTCTTCAGGGAATGAGCGAAGCTCCGCTGACGGTGCACCCGACCAAAGGCACCCCCGTACGAAAAGTCATTGCTCCGGTTAGCATTGCCGGCACCTGGACTGATATGAAGGCCGCCAGTAATCTCAGCGACAAAAATTTGGAGGAGAAAGGATTCACAAAGTATGTCAAAATGGGGGACGGCGTGTACGAGAAGCGAGCTGGTCAAGGGCCGGACGTGATCTCGGCGGATTGATCGCCCCAGATCACCTGTTGGGTGATTGTTTTCCCATACCATTAGCAGTTTGCGTTAGCTATGACCGTGACATTTAATTCCAGAAAGACCATCGAACAAGTTGAAGAGGGGGTTGAGCTGGCACCCAAGTTCGATAGTGTCGGATTGATTCCATGCGTTACCACCGACTTTACGTCCGGCGAGCTTCTCATGCACGGCTACATGAACGAAGAGGCACTGCGTAAAACCATCGAACTGGGTGAAGCCGTATACTACAGCCGAAGCCGTAAAGCGTTGTGGCACAAAGGAGCAACGAGCGGCTTGGTCCAAAAGGTCCGTGAAATGCGCATCGACGATGACCAAGACTGTGTGTGGTTACGAGTTGATGTCGCCGGGGGAGCTAGTTGCCACGTAGGCTATCGATCCTGTTTTTATCGACGTGTACCAGTCGCGGGCGAACGATCCGCTGGCGAAGCCCTTATGTTTACAGAGAGTGAAAAGGTTTTTGATCCAGTCAAGGTGTACGGAGATGCACCGAACCCAACCCAGCTTTAACCAACTATACAAAGGACTTCATTGCATGACCAAAACATCGAGCAGATGGCTAGTGGCAGCCCTTCTAAGCCTGCCTATCATGGGTGTTTCCGCGATCGACTCGGTCTTCGCTGATGAAACTAATGTTGCAGCACATGTTACTATCGAGCCGTTGCCTCGTGGTGTCGCAAGTTTTGGGGCAACGCGTGTTGGAGATTGGTTGTACGTGTATAGTGGGCATACGGGCAAGACACACGTTTATTCCAAAGATGATATGCTGCCAGGTTTTTATCGGGTTTCCGTAACAAGAGGAGGAACATGGGAATCATTGCCCTTCCCCGAGCCTGCACAGGGCGCAGCATTAATTGCAGATGACAAACTGGTTTATCGAATGGGTGGCATGCAAGCTCGTAACGAAAAGGGTGCTGATGCCGATCTGTATTCGCTCGATTCAGCGGCCGCGTTTGATCCAGCAACGAAGACTTGGACGGATCTTCCTAAGATGCCGCTGCCGCGTTCTTCTCATCGTGCCGCCGTATTCGGCAATAAACTGTATGTATTCGGAGGCTGGAGTATTGTTGGTGGTGAAACGGGAGACTGGATGAAAGAGGGCTTAGTCCTGGATCTAGCCAACCAAGATCAAGGTTGGAAGAAATTGCCGCAACCAGCGGAACGACGTGCTCTGGATGTGGTTGCTGCGAGAGGAAAGATTTGGATGATCGGCGGCCTGACACCGGATGACGAAGTTTCCGATGAGGTCCACGTCTTTGACATTGAATCCGAAAAGTGGGAGATAGGGCCGAAATTGCCTGGTCCATTGCCTATCGGAAACGGGATCGCAGCCATCGCGTCAAAGGATGATGTGTTTATTAGTGGCATGGATGGCAAAGTCTACAAACTCGATGCCCAAGCAAGTAGCTGGACCGAAGTAGGCAAACTCCCCTCGGGCCGCATTCACCATCGAATAGTATCACTCGACAATGGGGATCTGGTCACTGTAGGCGGCTCATCACGCCAGGGACATATTGCTTTGACCGACTTCATCAAGCTGGCGAACTAGACCGAGAAAGAAAAATCCATGTCGGATCAAATTCGGAATACTTGCCCGCAGACGCAACAACAGGTCATCGACACCTACTTCATGGAACATCGAGCGAAGCTGTTGGATATCGCGGCCTATCTAGATCGTATCGATCGCGGACAAGGAGTGAATCCGAACGACTTTCGGGATGTCGCCTTTCGCAAAGCACTGCTGGTCTTGTCCTCGAACGAGCCAAATCGCGCTAAGAAAATCTTGGAGCTCTTTAGCGACTACACCGAGGAGATCCCTCAATCCGCCCACGGCATGAAGGGTGCAATGGGAGCGGTTCGACAGGTATCGGGAGTGCGAGAATGAGATATATCGACCCGCATATCCACATGGTGTCGCGAACCACAGACGACTATCAGAGAATGGCCCAATCGGGCTGTGTAGCCGTAACGGAGCCTGCTTTCTGGGCAGGCTTTGATCGCTCCTCTGCACAAGGCTTTTTTGATTATTACAGGCAATTGACCGAATACGAACCCAAGCGTGCGGCTCAATTTGGCATTCAGCATTTTACGTGGCTGTGCATCAATCCCAAGGAAGCGGACGATCCCGGTTTTGCACGTGAAGTGATCGCACTTATCCCAGAGTTTCTCAAACGCGAGAACGTATTAGGAATTGGTGAGATCGGATTAAACAAGAACACTCGCAACGAACTCATCATTCTCGAAGAACAGATCGCGCTCGCTGAAAAACACGGACAGCTAGTGCTCGTTCACACGCCGCATCTGGAGGATAAGCTCAAAGGAACACGGATCATCATGGATGCTTTGTCCGCTAGCTCGATAGACCCGGGCAGAATCCTGATCGACCACGTCGAGGAGCACACGGTTGCTGAGGTCCTGAACCGTGGATTTTGGGCCGGCATGACGCTGTATCCGGACACCAAAGTGACTCCGCAACGTGCTGCAGATATCATTGAGATGTACGGCAACGAACGAATTTGGATGAATTCAGCTGGCGACTGGGGATGCAGTGACCCACTGGCGGTTCCCAAAGCTCGCCTAGAGATGAAGCGACGCGGGCATACTGCCAAAATGATCGATAAAGTGACATACGATAACCCGTTGCAGTTTTTGTCCCAGTCACCACATTTTCGAATTTCTACCACCGCATAATGGACTGTACCTATGAGTCTCGTTGAACAGCGGGACTTTATCCTGCTGGCCATGGGGAGCCCATTCGGACTGGGGTATGACTATTGGCGGCACGTTTCCGAACAAATAAAGGTTCGGCTAGATGTGATGGTCGGCCTATACCCTAATGTTTCTGAGGACTCAAACAGTTTCTGGCCCGCGCTGTGCAAGGAACTCGCTCGCCAGCGGATCACAAGATTATTAATTGTATCGACTGATACCCGCTCATCGGTCCTGCAGTCGATTCGCGAGGCGCTGGCTTGGTCCGCGAACGCAGGTGCTGTAGGAATTTTGAACCGAAACCTTGGCATCCATTTTTCTAAACCATTCGATGAAGTCGATTGGGCAGAAGTCTTGGCAGGGTCACCATTGGCTTACACCCATTCATGGCGATTAACAACAGAGCTGGTTCCAGCAAGTCCCTTATCGGATTACACGCGACAACGAAGAACAATCAGCGGTATTGTTTGGGAAATGAGGCGACTCGGGTTGGATGCCGATTACATCATTCTTGATAAACGCTCTCCGCCTATTTTTCCCGAAGGTCCATGCGTCAAGCTACGATGGTGTGGTCGAAATATGGATTTTGAAGATGCCTCCGCACAATCGATTTGCTCAAAAATAGAAATCGCAGACTTACAAGATAATGAGCCTGCGAAGTTCGCCAATATCGTCCCGTCGGAATCATGGGTGCATGTTATTGTTAAAAAGTACTTGGAAAGCATCCGATACGGTACACCTCGAAATGAGGAAATGAGTAAAGTGAGTCTGTCACATTACGAGGACAAGGAATCGTGGGATAATGGTTATAAGGAACTGATCTTTCGTATGGAGGAGTTGTTGCCCAGTGAGTATCGTGGCAAGACCGATACCGTCAGCCCCAATTCGATGGGTACGGCTCGCATCGAAGTTGGTGCAGATGGAAAAGTTCCATGGGATAAGATCTGGACGAGCTTTTGCGATTTAGCACTCGCCGGCGGTCCGCCCCATCGTGGCAAATTGTTGGAAGCGGTTGCGAGTGAGGAGTGTGCCTCGAATCCGGAGCTTTATGAATCAGTTGTGGCCGAGATTGAGCGAGGAATTCAATTGGTTACAGGTCTTACGACAGTTCGTTCCGAATCATTGGGTTGGGTTGGAGTCGAGTGTCATGACCAGCAAATGGCGGCATGGTTGATGCGAGCGATCATCGTGGAGAACGTTATGGTTCGCAGGCAGTCCAACATACTTTATGTACCAGCAGGGCCCAGCTTTCAGATCAGGAAAGAGATCAAGAATGTTATCACATCCGTCGCGAAGACAGTTCATTACTGGAACGAGCATCGAAGATAAGGATTAATTTGATGTGAATGGGAGAGGAAGATGCTTGGTTTCATTCCACGCCCATTTTTACGGCACACTAATTATCTTTTGAAATACTCAGCGATTGAGCGTTGTTAAGAAGAACTCTAAGGCTATGCGATTGGATTCAAAAGCCATCCGCTCGAGAAGGTCGCTTGTAATCTCGGACCACTGCCAGTTTGCAACCTCCGTTGCCTCGGGTTTAATCTGAGCTGATCCTCTCACTTTGGCGTGATAGAAGATATCCAGGACTGGATTAGCAACATTGTGATAAGTGTATCGGTTTGGAGCGGTGAGTAGAAATTGGACTTGGTGAATCTCCAATCCTACCTCTTCCCAAACTTCTCGGTGCAAGCAGGATTCTGCTGACTCATAGGGATCTACAAATCCGCCAGGCATGCCGAGTTTGCCTGCACCAGGATCCCGTGCACGTTCGATGAGCAGCACGCGATTGCAGCCGTCAGTTATGATCCCACCGACGGCAGTCACCGGGCCAAAGTACATGGTGTAGCCACACGAGTGGCAGTGGTAGGGTATCGGTGGTTTATCGGATTGACGAGGAGTCCCACACAGAGGACAAAACCGATACGCTTGGGAGATTTCTTTCGTACTCAGAGCAAATTACTTTCTTAGCGATTCAAAGTATTCTTTTTGTTGATCCCGTTGGGCTTTGGGCAGGGCTATATTCTCTACCGCATTCGGGTCCTCTGGTTCGGCAGCTAAGACAATCTCCTTAGCTTTTTCGCGGCTGATCCCTTTCCGATTGGGGCCGGCAGCTTTACCTGAGTATACATTCTCTCCTTTTTGCATCTGATCGCGAATTTGTGAATCGTAGGCATCAGGTTTAGTTTCTACTTCATCTCCCTCTGCTTGTCCTTTTCCTTTGCCTTTTTGGTTTGTAGAGGTCGATTGTTTTGCATTGGCTGCCTGCTTGCCTTGATTTCCATTCTTGCCCGCTTTCTTTCCGCTTCGCATTTCCTCAAGCATCTTTTCCAGTTCACGGGCGTTCTTGGCATTTTCCATCATTTTGCCAATCTCCCCTTTCATCTTATCTAGAGATGCTTCGGCTGATTTGGCGTCTTTTTCGTTTAGAGCGTTCGCAGCGTTCTCACACGCTTCGCAAAAGGCGTCTGCCTTTTCTGCATCTTTGAGGCTTTTCTCGAGCTGTTCGATTTTCTGTTGGAGCATCCCGGCCTTATTCATGTCACCAGCCTGTTTTGCTTCCTCCATTTCTTGCTTTAAGCTATCCAGGAGTGCTTTTTGATCTTCGCGAGCTTTGTTAATCGCCTCTTGTAATTCTTTTAACTGTTGAGCGAGCGCCTTCATCTCTTGTTCGGTTAGCTCTTTTGATGCCAACTTCTCAAGCAACTTTTCAATTTCCTTTTTTGCTTTTTCGAAATCTGCCTCTTGAAGAGCTTGTTTAAATTTGTCGGCGGGACCTTTCTTGTCACTATTCAAATCCTCAAACGCTTTTTTTAAGCTCTCGGAGCTCCCTAACGATTCCTTGCGATCCTGCATCTCTTTTTTGATCTCGTTTAGATCGGCAAGGAGTTTACTTTCGTTGGGCTTTTCTAGCTTCTGAAGTGCATCGAGTTTCTTTTCAAGCTTTTCATAATCGTCCGCGGTCTCTTTAAGCCCCTTCTCAGCTGCCTCATTTTTGAGTTTTTTAATTTGCTCGAGGATGGTTTTCGTTTGAGCTTTAACTTGCGTGACTTTGGCTTTCGATTGTTCGGAAGCTAGTTCCTTTTCTTGCGAGATTGCGTTAGGAACCCATAGTAGTGCCACGCATGCGAGGATTGGAAGAAGAATCCATGGAAGAGTGACTGGGGCTCTAAACGTGAACTTGTCCCTGACGTCGATTCGGTTGGCTTTCGCGATTGCATCTTCGAAAAGAGCCGCACCGACAGGCGTGGCTCTTTGAGATTCATCAAGCAATAGTGCGCTGCTCAGCCGTTCTCTCAGTTGAAAACGTTTGTCGATTTCCATCGCGACTTGTGCATAACTCGGATGACGCCACCAATTTCGTAGTCCATTGCCCAGCAGAGCAATCCCTGTAGCTGAGCCCAACCAGATTTGATTCCAAAGTTCGGGGTTGACGTCCATGACCGTAATCTTGGGGAGCAATAACCCGACGAAGCAAAGAGCGAATGGAACCAGAAGCCATCGAGGCAGTGTTGCAAGATAATTCTGAACGAATAATCTTCGGCTCGCGATGCGGATCTGTTCTGAAAGGTTATCCATAGCATGACCCTAGGTGATCGATTGGCCGATAATAGCCGATAAGATAATAAATATGATGGTTTCTTCGTAACCCCTGAGCATTATCCAGGACCTGTGACTGAGAAACAAGCGTTAAGTTGTGCGTTCTGTAGCAAATCGATGCCTCATCGCGTCTACCAAAACCGCGACAACAATGACAAATCCTGTGATTATCTGTTTGTTGGCATCGTCGACACCCATTTGAGCCAGTCCCCGCTGAAGTACCTGCATTATGATCACACCTAGGAAAGTGCCAATCACAGTGCCGCGTCCTCCCATGAGACTGGTGCCTCCGATAACACACGCGGCAATCGCGGAAAGTTCTAGGCCGACGGCGGCATTGGGGTCGACGGTTGCCAATCTTGACGTCAGTGACCACCCCCCCATGGCACATAATCCACCGCTGATAGCAAACACCGACACCAAATACGGCCATGTCCGAATGCCTGACATGCGAACAGCCTCTTCGTTGGTTCCTATAGCGATCAAGTACTTTCCGTAGACGGTTTGGCTTAGTAGGAACTGAGACGCAATGACGGCGGTTAACGCAGTCAAAAATGCGGGAGATAGCCCAATCAAGGAGACTGGCTCGGCGAACCATTCGATTCTGCTTCCGATAAATATGGATTTCGATTCAGTAAGAACTTTGGTCAAACCTCGCCCAATCTCCAGCATCCCGAGCGTTACTATGAACGATGGAATGCGCAGTCCGACTGCGATTATACCACTTAGAAAACCACATAGTGTTGTCACTAAAACTGCAATCACAATGGCGATAGGAAATGCAACATTTTGTTTTACCAGCAAGCTTCCCAAGCTGGCGGCGCCGAGGGCCATAAGTGAACCGACAGAAAGATCGATTCCTTTCGCAATTAAGACAAAAGTCATGCCGATCGCGATAAATGTGAGGTCAGGAATTTGATTGGCGATGGAAACAAATGTCGAACGTTGCAGAAAGCTATCGCTAAGCAAGCTAAACGTCACGATAAGTGCCGCGAGGGCAACGATCAAACCGATATAGGGCAATACTGCCGACAGGACTGGATTGGGTTTCATAGCTCGTCAACTCGTGCAGGTTCTATTGGCTTGTTCATGTGCGAAGAATGTCCAATAAAGGCTGCTTCGGTAATCCGCATTTTATCGAAGTCACGTTTATCGAATTGGGCTGTAAGCATGCCATTGGACATTACCGCGATGCGATCACAGAGTGGAAAAAGTTCATCTGTATCGCTACTTACGACTAGGATTGCGGCTCCTTGAACTGCAATCTTCCGAATAACATCGTGAATGATATGTCTTGCCGCGACGTCGATGCCTTTGGTTGGTTCGTCAAGCAGAAAAATATTCGCTCCACTTAACAACCACTTGGCAATCACAACTTTTTGTTGATTACCCCCACTGAGCGTTGCGACGAATTGATTCAGGCTTTCATACTTTGTGGCGAGATCGTTGCAGGTTTTAGTTACCACAGTATGGGCAGAAGTACGACGTAGCAATCCCCATCGTGAGAAGGATTTTTTTAACGATGCTAAGATGGCGTTATCTTGGATGGAGTGTGATAGGATTAAGCCTGTAGACTTGCGGTCTTCTGTGACCATCGCTAGGCCCGCTGCCACAGCTTGAGCGGGTGATGTAAACCGACAGGGAGTTGAACTACCATTAAGATAAATGGCTCCTGACGAAGCGCGATCGGCACCAAATATCGCTCTTAGCAACTCTGTCCTGCCTGAACCAACCAGACCTGTGACTCCCAAAATCTCGCCCTGTTTAACATCTAAAGTGATATTTCTTACAGGACCACAACACAGATCTACTATTCGAAGAGCAATCGCTTGAGCGGGCTTTGATGGTGAGGGAGTTATTGGTTTAATCGATTCGATGTCGCCGCTCATCCATGCAACCATCTCTGTGGTACTTATTTTTTTCGTCGCTTCTGTAAGAACGTGTTTTCCATCTCGAAGAATCGTGATTCGATCGCATAAGGACTTAACCTCATCAAGTCGATGACTGATATAGAGTATGGAGGTGCCTGCATGCGTCAGTTCCTCAATTCTGTGAAAGAGATGATTAGCCTCATTGCTGCTAAGCGATGCGGTCGGTTCATCCAGAACAAGAAGTTTACTTGGATATCGGAGCGATTTAGCGATCTCGATTAGTTGTTGCTGGCCAATTCCTAGGAGCCGAGTAGGAGTTGTAGGTGATAGATGATCGAGTCCCATCTTGGCGAGCAATTCTTTTGCGTGTCGATGGAGTTGCTTTCGTGAGATAACGCCGCAGCATTGGGGTAGCCTGCTCAGTAGAAGATTTTCGGCAACAGTAAGAGTAGGTATGAGGTTAAGCTCTTGCTGCACAATCTCTATACCAAGCCGTTCCGCTGTCTTTTTGTTGGGGATTTCGACTTGCTTGTCATCTAGGAAAAGCTGTCCTGCAGAGGGGTGCGTCAAACCAGATAGTATTTTGCACAGCGTGCTTTTTCCTGCACCGTTGGCACCTAGTAATCCATGAATTTCCCCTGCTTTTATCGAGAAGCTAACGTTGTCGAGAACGGTGACGGAACCGTAGCGTTTCGAGATGGCATGCAGGCAAACTCGGTCTGCTGGAGCGGGCGAGGCTGGCGGCGTAAGCTGCTTCATGTTGTTTTGCTCGCTGCCTTCCCGGGCGTCAGTGAATCACGCGACTATTAGGAGAAAGAGGCGCAGCCGTTAGCATTCCCTCGATCTCCTCTCGCGAGGGAAGTGAAATTTGAGCTCCAGGCCGAGTTGCTGCGATAGCCCCTGCCGCGTTGGCAAACCGGACAGCTTCGGTGATATTGTTTATTTCCGACCAGCGAACTCCCAATGCGCCAGCGAATGCGTCTCCGGCTGCTGTCGTATCGACGGCAGTAATGGGAAAGGGAGGAATGTGATAAGCGGATTGCCCATCGAATAGTAGTGCCCCTTGTGATGCAAGCGTTATGACTACGTTGGAAATTCCTTGGGAATGCAGAACTCGGGCTGCTCGTTCCGCTTGGGCCAGATCACCTACTGGCAGACCTGTAAGTTCCATTGCTTCATTTTCATTGGGACAAATCAAATCAATGGGATTGGGGACATCGACCGTTTCATGGACTTGGCGAAGCAGTGATTGCCAATCGTGTGGTGCCGGAGCCGGATCGAGAATGACTCGCGTCTTGGATAGTTTGGCAATGCGAATTGACTCGATTACCGTCTCGATGGGCGTCTCTAGTTGCAATAATAACACGTCGCTACCAGAGATGTGGGCTTTAAATCGATTGACGTCTTCAGGAGACAAGCAACCATTTGCCCCGGGAACTACCATGATACAATTCTGTCCAGAACGTTCGACAGCGACGATAGCGACCCCACTGCTGCATTGCTGAGTGGGTTGGACGGCATGGGTGGAGACTTGGTATTGATCAAGGTTGGCGAGCAGTCGGGACGCAAACGCATCATCACCGACGCGCCCGATCATGACAACTTGTCCCCCCGCTCTGGAAGCCGCCACCGCCTGATTAGCCCCTTTGCCACCACAAATCTCAACCGACTCGCGAGCTAGTACGGTTTGGCCAGGTTGGGGCAGCAAATCGCAACGGATTACGAGGTCCATGTTGATTGAGCCGACGACTGCGATCCGTGCTTTTCGATTTTCCATTGTAATGAACTGACTAAATGTTCTATCGCATAAAAGTTCTATCGCGAAACAGTATTATTGAGGTGGTTGGCTGGATAAGAGCCTTAGTGCCTCGATCACACGTGCCTTTTGATCATCCTTGAGAATCAAATAGCGATCGCGTTGCCCTTTTTCTGTTAGAGTCGTTAGCCCTTTCTCTGAGACCTTGACTAGTCCCGGATCCGAAAGACTGAAATAATTATGGTGCGGCCGAACAGCATAAAGCACCGAAGTCAAATCCCATGTAGGTCGATCGTGTGGTGGTGGTTCGTACAGAATGTAAGATTCGGGAAGAGGATGGTGAGGCGTGTATTGGAAATCGTTCAGAATGCTTTGGTGTGGATAGGGAAGGGAGATCCCAATTTCGAAGCCACTCCAGACGATAGGAATCGGGCAGATTTCCGTGAGTTTCGTAGCAGCCTTTAGATCTTGAACCACGTTATACTCGAAATGTTCTACCATCTGGCCATTATTGGGAATGAGCCGAAAAGCGCCAGCCATGATCGACAGTAGTTTTACTTTCTTCTTGGTGAGCTCCATACCGGACATGGGGGATATATCGTCCGCGGAGGATTCAAGTAGACCGAGAACGTTCGTCGAAAAACCAACTTGAATGATTGCAACCGAGGAATCGTCTGCATTTGCCAATGCCTTGCGGAGAACGGAAACAGCGCTGGGTGCATCTTTCCCAGAAACCAGATCGTGTGGGAATCGAAGCTTTCCCGAATCCATGGTTTTGCAGAGTCCGTTGTATTTGCCTTGGTCGGGCGTGACGCCACTTCTGCAGACTCCGATTGGGATGTTTCCGCGACCGTAGAAAGTATTAATCGCATCTGTGAACGGAGCAGCCAGTTCGTGATCCTTGGTGATAGTGACTGCGAGTAGTTCGCATTCCCCACGGCTCTGCAACGCATGGAGCATTCCCAAGGCCAAGACATCATCGCAATCATTTCCGATATCGGTATCGAAAATGACAGGTACCGGCTTCTTAGGTGAATCAGTGGAGTCGTTTGCGTACGACCATGTTCCACCAAACAGGCTCAATAACGAACCAATGAATTTGGTGAAAGTGTATTTGTTGCGGCGTCCAAGCTGCAGCGTGCGGTAAAGGTCACTAATGAATGGGCTAGTTTCGCGTTGATTCATTGCGTTCATGGGAGAGGATCGCGGGGGAAAGGAATAGGTAGCAAGTCTTACCAGTGCGGATTATAGCGATTGGAATCCGAAATTGCGACAAACACCGCTGCATCTGAGAAGTCCCTTATCGGACCACTCTGAGGCAGGGGTGCTCGATGTCATAGGAAAGTATGAGACACGGATTCGATCATAGATTCCATGGTAGATTCTTGGCTGCAATCTGCTTAGAATCTGGCCATGAGCCAGAATAGTAATGAAATCAAGTATCTTGTATTCGATGTCGAAAGCGTCGCCGACGGGCATGCGATTCGAACGTCCAGGTATCCTAATGAGAAGCTTACCCCAGACGAAGCAATTCGTAAGTTTCGGTTTGAGCTACTAAGGGATGGCGGCAAGGATTTTATACCTTATACCTATCATGTTCCTGTCGCAGTCGTGATAGCCAAGGTCCGCGAGGATTATTCACTAGTGGAGATCGTGTCGCTCGATGAGCCGCAGCATCGTCCTGAGGTTATCACCAAGCATTTCTGGACTGGCTGGGAACGTTATGCGAGACCGTCTTTGATCACATTTAATGGACGGTCATTTGATATCCCGCTTATGGAGCTCGCGGCTTATCGGTATCAAATAAGCGTCCCCTCCTGGTTTAATATTTATGACAAAGCTTATGAGCAATATCGAAATCGATTCAATGTCCATTCTCATTTGGACCTTCACGAAATACTGACTAACTTTGGTAGCAGCTGGTTTCGCGGCGGATTGAACCTAGCCGCCCAGCTTGCCGGTAAACCAGGTAAAATCGATGTACAAGGTGCGATGGTTCACGAGCTTTATGCAGAAGGCCGTTTGGCGGAGATCAGTGAATACTGTCGTTGTGACGTCCTGGATACCTATTTCACTTTCCTGAGAAGCCTGGTCATTATGGGAAAAATTACTGCGGAACGAGAGAACGAGTTGGCGGAGATAACACGGAACTATTTGCGACAAAAGATAGACCAGTATCCTGCTTATGCAACTTATCTGAAGCAGTGGGATTCCATTAGTTTTAGATAATCGGCAATTGAACGCGAAAGGACGCCTGTAGTCGTTCAGATGTCGATTAAACTGTGGTGACTAAACCGTGTCGTTTTAAATGCATCGACGGTTGTTTATTGCTCATTGACCCCTAACCAATCCTTCCCTAAATGATCTATCCTCTCATCGTGATGGCCATTGGCATCATCATCGTTATCGGCTTGATAATGGGGTTAAGAGTGAACGCCTTTATCGCTTTGATTACGGCCGCGATTGTGGTCAGTCTCTTGGCGGTTGATTTCGATACGGCGACGGGTAGCGTCTCCCTAGCTCCTAACGCGATTTCTCGCGTTGCTGAGGAGTTTGGAATATCGTGCGGAAAAATAGCGATCGTCATTGCCTTGGCAGCTGTCATTGGGACCTGCATGATGGACAGCGGCGCAGCAGATCGCATCGTTCGGGCATTTATGAATCTGCTTGGAATCAAGCGAGCACCGTGGGCCCTCATGGGAAGCGGGTACTTGCTCGCAATTCCGGTCTTCTTCGACACGGTTTTCTACCTGCTAGTTCCGTTAGCGCGATCGTTTCAAAAACGAACCGGAGCGGCGTACCTCAAGTGTATTATCGCAATTGCAGCTGGCGGAGCGGTTACTCATACGTTGGTTCCTCCTACCCCAGGTCCGCTTACGATTGCTGCCAATCTAGGAGTTGATCTGGGGAAGATGATCGTTATTGGTGCTATCGTAGCACTCCCCGCATCAATCGTCGGTTTTTGGTTCGCGGGTTTGATGGATCGACTACTCAAAATTCCGATGAGAGAACTCTCCGGCACAGAAGAGCGAGAACCTCTCCGAGATGACCAACTGCCAGGTCTCTTCGTCTCACTTCTACCGGTGTTATTGCCGGTGGTACTGATCGCGATGCAGACGGTGACAAGCACGATCACAGAACGAGAGCTACTGCAGCGCGCCGAGCAACGAGCCATCGGGCAGGGGACGACGTTAGATGCACAAATCCAATCGCTGGTCGATAAAGCGACTGTCGCTGGAAAAGAGCTAACCCGAAGCGACGCGCTTAAGGAGATTCGTAAAGAGACCCTGGCTGAGTCTGGGCAATCAACGTTTTGGATAACAGTTGACCGTTATGCTCAGATTTTTGGTAATCCGAACTTGGCACTGCTTTTGTCGGCGGTTATTGCACTAGCGGTCTATATTAATCAGCAGTCTCCTTCACCCGACCAACTCGTTCATTCTGTCGAGCAATCGCTTATGAGTGGGGGGGTGATCGTGTTAATCACTGCAGCCGGGTCAGCGTTCGGCGCAATGCTCAAAGTGGCACACGTCGGCGATGCGATCAAGATGATGTTTGGCGGTAATACCCAGGGACTCGCGATTCTATTTCTGGCCTTCGGTATTGCAGCATTGTTAAAAATTGCACAGGGCTCCAGTACTGCAGCCATGATTATCACATCCGGCATGATGCCTGGCATGTTGGCTGGAGTCGAGCTGCCGTTTGATATGGTTTATCTCGCCACTGCCATTGGAGCAGGATCGCTGATTGGATCGTGGATGAATGATTCCGGATTCTGGGTCTTTGCGAAAATGAGTGGCCTGACCGAACGAGAAGCTCTTTCGACTTGGACACCCCTGCTCATGCTACTAGGACTCACTAGCATGGCCGTTACCGTGATCATGGCGATTTTGCTACCGCTCAAATAGTTGCAGTGACTCGCGAAACTGGTGTTGCGCGGGGCCTAAACTCGGTTTGCATCAAAAGTAATTGTTAACTCAGCAGCGGCTTTACAACTTCACCATGGACATCGGTTAGTCGATAATCGCGGCCTTGGAATCGATAGGTGAGCTTGGTGTGGTCAAAGCCCAGCAAATGCAACCAGGTGGCTTGCATGTCGTGGACATGGACGGGGTTCTCTGCCACCGAAAAGCCGAGTTCATCGGTCATGCCATACTCGAAGCCCCCTTTGGCGCCTCCACCAGCCATGAACATGGTGAAACAATCGGGATAATGATCTCGTCCGAGGGTATCGCCGCTAGCTGTTCGACCCTCGCGAAATGGTGTTCGCCCGAACTCTCCACCCCAAATGATGAGCGTGTCATCTAAAAGTCCACGTTGCTTAAGGTCTTTGATCAACGCTGCAACGGGCTTGTCCATCGTCTCACACTTCTTTGTAAGCCCGTCACGGATATCTTCTTGAGGCCCCGTGCCATGGAAATCCCAGCCCCAGTCAAATAGCTGCACATAACGCACCCCGGATTCAACGAGCCGACGTGCCAACAAACAATTGTTTGCCAAACTGGCTGCTCCAACCTTTGCTCCATAGGCATCAAGCGTTTCCTGGGATTCTTTCGAAATATCCATAACTTCAGGTACGCTTGTTTGCATACGAAATGCTAACTCATATTGAGAAATTCTCGTCAGCGTTTCCGGATGCCCCATTTCTTCAGATTGAAGCTTGTTCAGTTGCTGCAGGGCATCGAGTGTCTTTCGTCGGAGTTCCCTCGTCATACCTGGTGGATCTGATGCATAGAGCACGGGATCACCTTGTGAACGGCACTGAACACCTTGATACACCGAAGGCAAGAAGCCGCTGCCGAATGAGTTTTTACCTCCGTTAGGCTGAACCCCACTGCTAATCAAAACGACGTAGGCGGGCAAGTTCTCGTTTTCGCTGCCTAGTCCATAAGTGACCCAGGAGCCAAATGACGGGCGACCACTCCGAGGTGACCCGGTGTAAACAAGTAGTTCTGCCGGCGCATGGTTAAATTGATCGGTATGAAGACTATGAACCAAACACAAATCATCAGCTACGGTTTGCAAATGAGGCAAGCAGTTGGCCAACATCAATCCCGATTCACCGCTCTTTGTAAATTTTTGGCGGGTACCAAGTAACTTAGGGACCCCGGTTGTAAATGCAAACTCTCTCCCTTTAAGGACCGAGTCGGGTGCATCCTGTCCATCCATCTCAATAAGCTTCGGTTTGTAGTCGAACATATCAAGATTCGGAGGCGAACCAGTCATGTGTAAATAAATGACTCGTTTTGCTCTCGCAGGGAAATGCGTATCGCGGGAAGCCAGTGGATTGTTGTTAAATCCAGATCCATGGCTGGCTCCCATGCTTTGAAGTGCCAAGGCACCCAGGCCGCCGGAAGCCATCCCAAGAAAGTATCGACGCGTTAGATTCAGTAGTTGGTTATTGTGTGGGATCATCGTTTCATCAGAAATTCGTCTAGGTTTAAAACGACATTGCAAATGGCGGTCCAAGCTGCCATTCGATTCCTATCAGCGTCAGCGGGTAAGGCTCCAATTGGTTCGGTTGCCAACTTGATCGCTTGATCTGGAAATGCCTTTAGGTCGGTCAGTAATTGCTCGAACAAATTGTTCAGCGATTCGATCTCTTGTTTTTGTGGAATCCGAGAAACGGCATGTTCAAAAACTCGAGTTATCTGCTCGTCGAAGCTTCCGTCACGCAACTCATGCAAAACAACTCGTCGTGCGAGCCCTTGGGCGGCTTCGATGTAAACAGGATCGTTCAATGTCACGAGAGCTTGTAACGGTGTATTCGTTCTATCGCGTTTCAGAACGCAAACTTCCCGATTAGGGGCATCAAAGGTAGCCATGGATGGATAGGGGTTCGACCTTCTCCACTGAGTATAGAGACCGCGACGGAATCGGTTTTCACCTTGGCTCGTGTCCCAGTCGGTGCGGCTACCAAAGGCTGCCGAAAGTCCCATCGAGGGCTGCGGCGGGCGAGTAGGCGGGCCGAACATTTTGTGAGATAGTAAACCGCTTGCGGCCAGCGATGCATCTCGGATTTGTTCCGCGGTTGCACGGTAGCGAGGGCCGCGCGACAAGTAAACGTTATCAGGATCCTCTTCGTAGCGAGCTGCGCTGACCGAAGAAATTTGGCGATACGCCGACGACATGACCAGAAACTTTAGAAAGGCTTTGGTGTCCCATTCCATACGAATTAGCTCCTGCGCCAAGTAATCGAGTAACACCGGATTGGTGGGCAAATCACCTTGTGAACCAAATTCTTCGCTGGTCTTTACGATGCCCGTCCCGAACAAATTTTCCCAGTATCGATTCGCGATGACGCGAGCTGTAAGTGGATTATCCTCTTGCATAAGCCAATTGGCTAGATCGAGTCTATTCAGTGTTGACGGTTTCGAGTTCGATTGCGAAAGAGCTGCAGGAGGTTGGTAGCTATGAAAAGCTTGAGGAAGCCCCGGTTCCACCAAATCGCCATGGACTTTGTAGTTGCCCCGTAGTTGCACAAAGGTTTGGCGATGTTTATCAGCGGGTAAATCTTTCATGATCGGAACCGTAGTCGCTGGTTTGAGCGAAGCAAGTTCACGATCTACCGAAGCCAATTGATCCCGGAGAGGCTGGCGAGATGCTGACACCTTGGAAACAAAGTATCCATGCAGTTCGTTCGCTTCGTCCGTCGATCTTTGTGAGGCCGGTTTGCGGACCAATGCCATCACGTGAGACGGTACCGAAACGGCATCTCTTAGGTTAGTCGCATCGGTCGTGGCCATTCGGAACCGGGAAAGAATGTGTTTTTCGTGGTCAGATTGAAACGCCAGTTCCAACCTAAGTGTAATGGGGCCATTCCATGATTCGATTGCAGAATGCAGGTCTTTTGTGTCAAAGGTCAGTCTCAATTCGTGTGAATTAGCAATGGAACCGCCGACGGCCCAACCGGTTTTGGGAGACTCGTCAATGGCGTGCGATGCGTCGAATCCCGATTGCGAAAAATCGGCACTAACTCCCGTCCATTTCAAAACCGTGTTGGGGATTAGGCCAAATGCATTTTCCGCTTGCGGAGTCCCGATCTCATAGGTGGCGACTTCTTTACGTGATTCGTCAAGCAATTTTACGATCGCACCCGCTAGCCGATCACCAACCGTTCCGTCGGTGCGATTCCAAACAGCAATACGCTCGATGACTTCTGATTGATTTAGTTCCAGCTCCCACCACGGCGCATCGCTTTGTTTAGTATGGGTTACCGAATTGTTCGTGTAGATCCCGGAGGTGTTTCCGTCGATGGCTCGTTCTGGGGTTCCCGCGTAGTCATCGCTACTTTGTTTTGCTTTGCCTTTTGTTGCAACGTTGACGCCGGCCGCGAAAGCTTGAACCTCAGCTAACGACAGTATTTTGTTTTTGCCTGGTAGTTCGATACGAATGTACTTTGCGTTGACGCCCGAGGTGCTAACAGATTGTAGCGATGCACGGATATCTGTCAGAACAAAGTTACCGGTTCCTGCCCCTGCACCTGAACCGGGCAATGCGGGATCAGGCACGGTTTCCAGCTTTAGTCCTTGCCAAGCCTTAGCATCAGCGGCCGAGTCCAAACGATACTCGACGATCAATGTGTCTCGCTTGGCATCAGATCTTAGGTCGATCAAAGCTGGGTCGTTGGGGTTAGGAATGGGTTTTACATCCGACTTTTGCGTGGAAACCGCCGAGCTTCCAACGAGAGGCGTCCAGTTTACGGGGGAGCTAACTAACGATTCCCAGTTTCGCTGTTCAGGTAAAAGGGCATCCTCTGCAGCGAAGAGATTGTTTTCGATCGTGCCTTTTTCCCGTTTAAGTTCTGCCATCCGAGCCTGCTGCTCGGGAGTGAACCAAGAAATAATGGGGCTTTCGTCACGTCGGTCGGCGTCTTCGCTTTGATTTAGGATTGCGAATACTTGGAAGTATTCCTTTTGCGAGATCGGGTCATATTTGTGACTATGGCATTGAGCGCAGGCCATTGTGACGCCCATCCAAACAGCCATTGTTGTGTTAACTCGATCGACCACGGCCACATTTCGGAATTCTTCATCGTTCGTGCCCCCTTCATTGTTGGTTAGCGTGTTACGGTTGAATGCCGTTGCGATCAATTGGTCTTCCGTTGGGTTGGGTAATAGATCGCCAGCCAATTGTTCCCTCGTGAACTGATCAAAGGGCATATTGCTGTTGAGGGCACGGATGACCCAATCGCGATAAGCCCAGATTGTTCGTTCCGGATCGTCTGCATACCCAGCGGAGTCTGCATAGCGAGCGAGGTCGAGCCATTTTCGAGCCCAATGCTCTGCATATGCGGGGGATGCGAGCAGTTCGTCGACCCATTCCTCGTAGGTCGTAAATGTCGGATTCGACAAGAGCCTGTGCTGTTGCTCTATGGTTGGTGGCAGCCCAGTCAGATCGAGCGACACTCGCCGAATCAATGTTCGCAAGTCAGCTTGTGATGATGGAGTCCAACCTTTTTCGTGGAGTTTGTTCAGGAGCAGCTGGTCTACTGGGTGGGTGTTCCATGCTTCGAAGCCGGGGATGGAAGCGCTGCGAGACCAATCCGGTTGTGCAAGAGAATCAAAGGACCAGTGTTTCGAGTACTTTGCACCGCCATCGATCCATCGTCGCAAGAGTTCCGCTTCACGTTCCGTAAGCTTGTCACCGAAATGAGGAGGTGGCATTCGCTCCCCTCCGTCCGTGCTCAGTATGCGACGTATCATCTCGGATTCAGATGCTTTGCCCGGAATAATCGCAAAGGATCCTGAGTCAGCAGCTTTGGTTGCGCTGGCAAAGGAATCGAGTTGCAGGCCCCCTTCGATTTTCTCTTCGTCCGGACCATGGCAAGCGAAACAGCGATTGCTGAGAATCGGCCTTATCTCGGTCTTGAAATCCACATCCGACTGGGAGTAAACCGATTGAGTCCAAAGCAATCCTAGCACGTGCGACAAAATAATGCCGTTGAAGACGCTGGGTTTTGACATCGTTTAGGGGAGGAAAAAGCGGTGAGACAAAGGAGGTGGGTTAAGCTGTATTATAGGCCAATCCATCGGCTTGTGGCACCAAATCTGTCGAGTCGATCCATCTCTTTGAAAGACGAATCTACGGCAGATGTCGCTCCAAAATAGCGACCACTCGTAAAGTGTGAACGATTTTGATTGCTGCTGCGTGCCTTTGCTAGGCGAAAAGCCACTAATCCAGGTCTCTAGAATCTGGCCAAGAATCTCAGGAATCGAGCGAACGATGCGAACGAATGTTCCAGGGCAACAGCTCACAATCGGAATTCGCAACAAGTTCGTAAAGCAAGCCAAGACCGCCCGGAGAATTCAAAAGTCGACACCGTAGTTTTATTGCATCAGGTGAGTCGAGCCACTAATCGCGTTTCGCTATTCGATGCATCGCTATGAATTTCCTTTTTTGTGTTATACTCTCGAAGAATTCCCAAACACTGCATGCCATGAGAGATGACCGAAATGAGTTCAGGAGACGGATCTTCAACTTCGTTCGAAACGATGCGAGGACGAAATTACCCAACGCTGAGGCAGTTCACCGTTTTTTTGGAGAATCGAGTTGGGCAATTACTAGAGGTTGTTCGTCGTTTTGAGGGTACGGGAATCAGGATCGTTGCCCTCTCGATCAATGACTCCGCGGAATGCGCATTCGTGAGGTTTCTCGTCAGTCATGCGGAACGAGGCCGAGAGCTACTCGAGAGAGCGGGCTTGGCGATGATTGAGACCGATCTAATCGGTGTCGAATTACCCACTGGATCGCAGCCGTTATTACAGATATGCACCGCATTGCTACAGGCGGAGTTGAACATTATCCAGGCTTACCCACTGATATGTCAGCCCAATGGTAATCCTGCAGTGGCGATCATGGTCGACAATACCGAGCAAGCCCTCGAGACACTTTCTCGCAAGGGCTTTCGGATGATTTCTGAAGACGATCTCCTCGATAGCCTTGGATAAGACTGTTTCACGAGATCCATTGCAAAGGCTAGCCAGGGCTATTCCGAACCTAGAGCGATTGTTTTACCGACCCAAATTTGGTGGGTTGTTTGCAAAGAAATCGCGAGGACCGCGTACGGTGTAATACGGATAGGCAGTCGCTGCAGCTGGAACCCCAGAACCAGTCTGTGGGTCTTGTGCGTACGCTTGGTGACCACCGTTCAAACAACCTCCATTGCCTCGGAGGTGGTGACCATAGTCGGTGCCGCCACGTTGCCAGCCAATAGCACATGGTCGGCAACCGATTGGCGAGTTGCAGCCATTGCAGTCATTGCAACGTCGACCGAGAATGCCGCAGCCGCTGAAGAGAGAAACAGTGAGTCCGAATAGAGCTATCGCTCGAATGCCGCTTTTCATGCTTGGGTCCTTCCAATGGTCTTATCGTCGCGCTCTGGCGAGGCGTTGGAGATGAAACACACCTCTCAGTTGGCTACAACATCGAACCAAACGTAATCAAAGATAAAATCCATCCAACCGGAACAATACAAACCGCGCAAACTACCCAAGTTGCCCGGCCTGTCCTGCCGTCGTAGGGGTCCGAGCGATCGCCCCCTTAAGTGATAAGTTCTAAACTGCCAAATGGCCGTTAGCTCTTTGCCGGTTCAGTATTACCTTCGACCAACGAATCGAGCTGTTGTTCAAGAGCCTCTGCGGTCGACTCGATCTGCGAAGTCGTAGAGGTCCTCACGTATCCCAGGCCACGAATCACTTCGAGGATTTCACTACAGGTTGGGAACATTCGGCCACTGGTTCTTTTGTATTGTTCCAAGGCCTTCATAAATTCCACTTCGTCGTTGGAATAATCACGCTCGCAAGTGGTCGGATCAATCTGTCGGCGACGTTGAACTTTGTCTTTTCTGCGCTCTGCAGCCACCATTGCTTTGACCTCTGCCTCGCTCGCTTCCTTGTTGCGACGGTTCTGAGTTCGACGATCAACAGTGACGATCTGGGATCCGGCTTTCTTGGAAACTGGCATTTTTGGGTCTCGATAATCTCAAGAGTTACAGGTGGTAGAATCGCTATCAAGCGGAGCTTTTTGCTGCTCGAAAGAATTTACCCCACCCTAAGAGTCAGCTTCGATTAGTTGAGGATTTCTGGGGATTTAGCCTGCTTCTCGTCCATGAGATTGGCGATTGTAGCGAATAAGCCGCCTATTCCCTTCCACCGACCAACCATCGCACCCCTCATTAAGCCTGGAACGTTGACCTACTAGCCTGGTCGCCTAGAATGCAAGGCTGGTTGCAAGCAGCCGTTACCTCCTAAAATTAGATGGCGGAATGGTAACTGTGTAAAATTTCGATTTTTTGGTGATTGCGCGGGAGAACACAAAATGACACAGAATTGGCTCGCTGCCTTGCCCGTGTACAACGAAGCGGGAACGGTCTCCCAAGTCTTGGACGAGGTTGTAAAGTACGCGCCGAATGTATTGGCAGTAGATGACGGGTCCAAAGACGGCACCAAGGACATTTTGCAGGGTAGAAATGACATCGAGGTCGTACGGCATGAAACGAACCTAGGCTACGGGGCTGCGTTACAGTCGGTCTTTCGTTTCGCGATCGAGAATCGATTCGAGTACGTGGTTACTCTTGATTGCGATGGACAGCACCAACCCGTGCGAATCCCGCGGTTCGTCGCGGCATGCGAACAAGTCGACATCGTGTCAGGCTCTCGTTACCTGAAACAATACGAGGGGGACAGTGCACCTCCTGCGGACCGATTGTTTGTTAATCGTCAAATAACGAAGCGTATCAACGAATTGTTCTCCTGGAATCTGACTGATACGTTCTGTGGGTTTAAATGTTATCGAGTGTCTGCATTGGAGCGATTGTCGATCACAGAGAATGGGTATGCAATGCCGCTGGAGCTCTGGGCGCAAGCGGCCATGCTGGGTCTTTCGATCCTCGAAATTCCGGTTCCCCTAATTTATTTGGATGAAACTAGGTCCTTTGGTGGGGCGCTAGATAACAGTGGCGTTCGCATGGCGCATTACAACGAGGTAATTGATCGAAGCATTGAAGTATTGCGACAACGCGGCTTCGTCCTTCCGACCGGCCGTACTAGCTACTGTCGCGAGTGCTAGGTAATGTCGGGTAGTACGTCTAAGTACGTTGTCCCTCGTGAAGACAACACGTTTTTAGTATCACCACGGCCCCCTGACTGGGGTCATGTTCTGAAACGAAATGCAGAGCGAATTGCGGGATATCCCGATTGGATCCTGCATGTAAGACGTACAGCTCGCTCCGAGGCGCTTTGTTTTTCGGATAATGTCCCGAATGCTTCCCCGTTGATTCTCGGTGGGCATCAGCCCGATCTTTTTCATCCTGGAGTCTGGTTCAAAAACTTTGTTCTTAATCGGCTAGCAACCACTCTGCGGTGTTTGTCATTGCATGTACAGATCGACCATGATGTCGTCCGAGAAGTCGAATTGGCCTTTCCTACTTTACGATCGGGCCGGTTGACGTTGTCAACGCAAAGACTTCCCACTAACCACGATGGTGCATTTCTTCCTTGGGAAAACACTAGGTGCAGCCGCTTGTTAGAGGAGCAGTGGGTAGAGGGTCTTGATAGAGTGGTAAAGGAACTCAATCACTTTGGAATTCAGCCTATATTACAAACTCGATTAGGTGAATGCCGGGGACTTCTTAAGGAGTGCAAGACGTTTTCCGAAGTTACATCACAACTGCGTCAGATTATTGAAAAGGATGCAGGTTTAGTTAACAACGAAGTCCCAATGAGTCGGCTGGCTAAGGGAGGGGCTTTCGCAGAGTTTGTTTTTCGTTGTTTCGATAAAGGGGAAAAGCTGCTCCAGGTGTACAACACCAGCCGAGATACCTTTCGAGCCGAACGCAGTATTACCAACCCCGGCCAACCTGTTCCGGAGCTTCGCCGCGCTGGGGAGTGGATCGAAACTCCCTTCTGGATTTATCACACAACCGAAGCTGCCGAAGCACTAATTGCTCACTCGCATTACAGGCACCCCGCATGGATACGAGTCACCGCGCACGCGGTCGAAGTTGCCAATGCGCCGTCCGAATCAGCCTCGATCCGACTCCAGTGCGATCGCCGGCTATCGGTGTGGAGTCAACAGT
Source organism: Pirellula sp. (assembly GCA_046318795.1). Taxonomy (GTDB): domain Bacteria; phylum Planctomycetota; class Planctomycetia; order Pirellulales; family Pirellulaceae; genus JBKCUI01. The sequence continues at coordinate 834 of JBKCTT010000204.1, read as the reverse complement.
ACCAAATTTGGTCAGAGCACGGAGTTTGTATTCGGCCCAGAGCGCTGATGACCACGCTATTCTTGAGACTCTTTGTTGGAGATTTATTTGTTCATGGAATTGGTGGAGGCATCTACGACGAGCTTACAGATTTGATCGCGAGTCGATTTTGGGATATCCAAATGCCCGAGTTTGTCGTGGCGTCCGCGTCGTTGCACTTGCCTTTTGGCCGCGACACGATTCCCAGCATCGAGCCACTCGAGGGACAATCTACAGAAGATCTTGAAAGGCTGGCTAGGCAAATACGGTCGGCACCGGAATCATTGCTCGATACCTCCGAATCCAGTCAAAGAGCCCAAAAGGAAGCCTTCGGAAATCTCCTCCAACAACAACCACCCAAAGGGCAGAGAAAATCCTGGCATTGGGAGATGCGAGAACTAAGAGTACGCATACGGAAAAGTATTTCTCCGGTAGCCGATCGACTGGAACGTCAATCACTTGAGCTGATAGAGCGAGCTCGTGTGGGCACGATTGTTCGATCGAGGGAGTTCTCTTTTGCGTTATTTCCTGAGAATCCGACCATCTCGCGGTTGCAGGCTCTCGCCGAACATTCCGTTTGCACGGAATGTTCTAGCCGCGAAAGTGGGGGCAAAATGAAAGATGGTGAAACATCCACACTTGCTGTCAAGGAATGCTAGCGGGTAGACTAGGGTATAAGCGGGAGTGCGAAGTTTCGCACAGGCGGTCCTGTTTGTTCATGATAGTCATTATTCCTGGAGATGTGGAATGAAGAAAGTTGAAGCCGTTGTTCGCCATTTCAAACTCGAAGACGTAAAGAATGCGTTGACCGAACAA
>JBKCTT010000203.1:0-20410 GCA_046318795.1 Pirellula sp. | reverse complement strand
GCAAGTGCTTCATGGTGGCGGGACACCTCGCGGGTATTGTCTCGAACCGCAGTTTGTTAAGAGCGTGCAGCACTTGGGATCGATAGGCAAGTGCTTTGACCTATGTATGCGATCGGGCGAATTGTTGGACGGAGCCAAACTTGTCGAGAAATGCCCCAAGACTCGTTTTGTTTTGGATCATTGCGGTAATGGACCCATTCGACCAGAAAACAAATCGGATTTTGAGGTTTGGCAAAAAGGGATTCGGGAGATTGCCAAGTTCGATAACGTCGTTTGCAAGATCTCCGGCATCGTGGCCTCAGCACCAGAGGGCTGGACTGCCAGTGATCTGGAGCCTGTTATTGTTGAGAGCATGGAGGCATTTGGCGAAGATCGGATCATGTTTGCCGGTGACTGGCCTGTCTGTTTGTTGAGAGCAAGCTTTGAGCAGTGGGTTAACGCGCTCAAGACGATTGTTAAAGATCGCTCTGATTCGTTTCAGCGGAAACTCTTTCATGACAACGCCGTCGCATTCTACGATTTGAAGTGACCTTGATTACAACGTTTGGGTAGTGGCCTCGTCCACGACCCGCTCCGCGTGGCAGAAAAGATTCCCTCGTCACTACAGCCGGTTCAACTCATTCGATGGGTTCGACCGATCGATCCGTCACCTTTGGGAAGTAAGTCCAGTTGGAGCCATGGATTTACGATACGGAAGATAAGCCGGAAAATCCCTACGGAAATAAGAATGCTTGCATTGCATTTGATCCGCTTGGATGGGAATAATGATATAGGCCTTTAAACCAGCAACTTAAATTAGGAGCCGCTCCCATGAAGCGATCCATCGTTTTCGGATTATCAACGTTCCTTTCACTTGCCTTCTATGTCCCCAAGTGCGATGCGCAGCTTGGAGGGGTAGGTCAAACCGGCTTGGGTGGAGCAACGGGTGGTTTGGGGGCTGGAGCGGGAGCTGCCACGGGTACAAACCGACAAGCGGCACGGCCTGGAGCTTTCGGTGGCCCAGGCGTTACCGGAGTTGCCTTGAAAGACTTTAGCACGATTCGCGCGGGCAGTGTCTTCAGCGGGGGGCAGTCGACAGGTGGAACCGGCACCGGAGGATCGCCTAGTGCTGGCGGAGCTGCTGGGAATGCGGCGGGTGGTGCGACTGCAGGTGGCAGCATTTTCGGCACTAACGCATTCGGCGGTAACGCCGTTGGAGGAGGCGGTCTAGGCGGTGGCTTGGGCGGACTCGGGGGCGGTTTAGGAGGTGGACTCGGCGGATTGGGTGGATTGGGAGGCGGGCTAGGTGGTTTGGGTGGACTCGGCGGCTTGAACAATCGCAATCGCAACCAAGGGACCAGCGGTAACAACCGCAACCAAAACCAGGTTCGAGCGATCGTTCAGCCAGACATTGAAATCAGTGAAAGCCGCAAATCGGAAATCGTCTCACTATACGCAACACGACTGCAGCAGTATCCATTTCCCGCCAAACTAAAGGGAGTCAACGTAGCCAGCGACTCCGGGGTGGTTCGGCTTACTGGCGTTGTTGCAACACCTGCTGATAAGAAACTGGCGGAGCGAATGCTGATGCTGGAGCCGGGGGTAGACTCGGTTGTGAATGAGATTGTGGTGGAAGGGAAGTAGCAGTATTGCTCGTCCCATGACTCGATCCAGTGGTCACACCCTCAACACGCGTCGTCGGTAACGACAACCCCTGGATTTTGGGGCTGATAAGTTTGTTGTTTGCAGGCGGAGCTATTAGTGGTGTGGTTTGCAGCTGAGGTTGAATTGCCGCAGGCGGGGCTGTGATGTGGGTCGATTCTGCGACCGAAGAAACCGGCATCTGTTCGAATCGCTCTTGCAACTCTTTGTTGTGCTGCTTCTGAATATTTTCAAATTGAGCAATCAAATCTGAGGGAAGCGATTTGCTTTGGACGGCTGCACCTCGTCGAGGCATATTGATTGTCGTGATGCCCGGGTGAGCCGGCACAGGCCCCGTCATTGTAGTTGCGACAGCAGGTGAGGCATGTTGATTGCCGCTGCCACTTACTTGAAGAATCGTTGTCGTGTTTGGCTCTACCGTTTCGGGCGTTCTACCAGGCAATAGCAATGTAGCAGCAGACCCTCGAACCATTCGGCCATCCTTGGCGACAAAGGTGGGTATGAGCATGATCTTCTTTTGGTCACCAGGCGCTGCGTCCCATGGAATCCAAACGCTATACGAAGCCCCCAGTTGGCCTTCATCAAAATGGTTGGTAAGCTGTTCCGCCGTAAACTTGAATCGTTTCGCTGCGGAGTTCAGATTGCTGTAGTCGGCAGTTCCGTGAGTATCATCGAAACCGTAAACCATCAGATCACCATCTACCGGTATCGCTTGGGATTTCTCATTGTAGAAATAGAATCTGCCACCGAATCCTCTCGTCGGAACTTTCCCCGGGATGGTGTAGACATCATGCACCCATGTCACATTGATCGATTGAGGAATCTGGTACTCCTTCTTGGAGAAGCTGAACCAGCTCTTATCCTTCTTTTTTGAATTCGTGTCGGACTTCGATGTCAGAGAAGCACAACCAAAACTCATCGTCGTAGTCAGCAGGGCGAGCAAAGTGATGGCATGTTTCATAGTTCTGACCGTCGGTATCGTTATGAAGTTTTCAATCTTGATGAATCAACGCCAAAGGAGAAGGCTCGATGATAAGCATCGAAACTTTCTCGATTGCATACTGAACTAACGCCTTGCACTTGGGACAAAGCCAGCTGCTTGGACAGGCTGCGCCATGTTGTTTGCTTGGCCGAGGTAAGGCACGGCTGATTCGACTTGTGAAGGACGAGACTCATTCAGCCTCGTTGGATTAACTTGATCTGCATTGATCTGAACAGGAGCCTCCTGAGGAGCAAGTTGGCTCATTGGATCAGGCTGGGTGATGATGACTTCACCACTGAATTCCGAATCTCCTTCAACAGTGGGTTGCAGGTCCGGGAAGATCACCGGCGAAGCGGCTGGCCCCCACAAACCATTGCCTGACGAAAGCCCTACATCACCGTGAATATTCAATATGTCCGCCATACACCAGCTCATACGCGACGATTCCACTTGCTTGATTAATTCCAGCTTGCCAGCATCGTTGGCATTCACAACCCGTGGTGTCATGACCACTAAGAGTTCGGTTCTTGTTTCCGATTCGGTATCAAACTTGAACAGGTTCCCGGCGATAGGAATGCTTGACAACCATGGAACTCTTCTTGATCGATTCGTCCGTGTTTTAGTGATCAATCCCCCTAGTACGACAGTCTGCCCGTCATATGCGGTGACTCGCGTTTGAGCTAACGTTCTGTTAATGACAGGGGACCGAATGGTTTCACCGTTTGGACCGAAGCCGACAGGAATACCGGTCTCCTCAGGCCCCAGGTCGGAACGTTCTACCGCAACTACCATGTTAATCAATCCATCTTGATTGGTTCGCGGCTGAATCTGCATAATCAATCCGACATCTCGATCCTCGGTCAGAGTCTGCTGACCGAACGCAGTCGCGTTGACACCATTCACCCGAGGGACAGTTTGCCCCACCTGTACCACCGAAATGTTATTATCGATCGTCAACAGATTAGGACGGGAAAGTATTTGAAGTCTGTTTGCGTCTTGCAAGGCACGGAACAGCATGTTGATCGATTCGTTACCAGCAGCTAAGACTAAACCACCGTAACCGAGAGTCGAACTGGCTCGTCCCATTCCAAAACCGGTTAAGCCTTGTCCAGCTAAACTGCCGCCAGCCGTACCAACAGGTGGAGGGTTAGCCACATTGAACCCAGGGCTGGCTAACGTACCCCGCGAAGCACTGCCGCGTCGGAATAGCAACGAGTCTTGGATGCCGAACTCGTTACCAAACTCGAATGTATCCTCCAACGTGACCTCAGCAATTAGTATCTCGACGGCAATCATTGGAGGTTGACGATCCAACCGATCAATGATCTCCATGATTTGAGTCAAGTAGCGTGGCGTAGCACTGATGATCAGACTGTTCGTCGCTGGTTCCGCAACCAAGAATATTTCTCGGTCTGCTCGCTCGAACACACTGATCTGCTGCCCCTGCTGAAGCAATTGCGTGATCGTTTGACGCTGATTGACCAACAACTGGTTGATGGCAGTGGCTACGTCGGTAGCAGAACTATTTCGCAACCAAACAACTTGATTACTTCTTTGCTGTCCGCCTGGATCATCCAATCGATAGAGTACTGCTTCGATCACACCCAAATCAGATTCCGATCCAGACGCGATAATAGAGTTCGTTCTCGCATCGGTTGTGATACGAAGAGGAACAATCGAACCTTCGCCACCGCTGGTCAGCGCGGCCAAATTTTGCAGACCGAGGGCCAAAGCGTTCGTAGTCGCAGTACCAGCCGTAGCTGGTAGCCCAAACACCTGCTGCAACGTTAATGCAAGACTGGTCGCGTCACCATTGATAACAGGAAAAACTTTGATCTTGGCTTCAGCCCCAGGCAATGCGTCAAGCTCGTTGATAAGTGACGCGATGAGGTCCATACTCTTGGCAGGAGCTCGTACCACTAAAGCATTGATCGTTGGGCTTGAGGTGATCACAACACCGGACAAGATACCAGAATCAATCTCTTTGCCATCCGCTCCTCGTCGCCATGTAATGACGCCGCCCGGTGTTCGTGCTTGAGAATTGACGGTGGTTGTTCCACCTCCCTGATTTCCTTGACCACCCTGACCACCTTGTCCGGTCTGTCCACCCGTCGACTGACCACCAATCGCTGCTGCTAGAATTGGTTGTAATTCGGATGCTACGGTGTTCTTGATCGGAAAAACTCGAAGCTGACTTTCCGCTGGCGCCGTATCGACATCGATATCTTTAATGAGATTGGTAACCTCAATCATGTCGCGAGGCGACGCTTGGACGACCAATGCATTCGTTCGGAAGTCTGCTACCACCTTAACACGAGTACTCAATCCCACTCGATCGGTTTGACCGTTTCCTCCCGTCGTACTATCCGAAAAGAAGTTTCGAACCAGAGTTTCCGCATCCAGAGCAGATGTGTGCAGAAGCTTGAACACTTTAGGCTGACTGTTCGCATCGAGCGGTGCATCCAGTTTCTCAATAAGCTCTAGCAAGCTCTTGATCGCATCATCGCGTCCAATCAATAACAGCGCGTTTGGCTGCACCAAGGCCGTGATATTGACCTGCCCCTGACGAGGAGCAAATACATTCGTGTTAATGTCCCTGATGATGACGTCGATCGCTTGACTATTGACGTGTACCAATTCTCGTAGCACGATGTCCGGCTTAGTCTCGCGACTTTGTGCCTTGATCTTCTCTATGACTTCTTTAACTCGCTCAACGTCCTTCTTGCTACCGCGAATCACAACCAAACCTAAATCGTTTACAAAGGAGATATCAACCTCCCCGATCAAACCACTACCGGTTGTTGGATCGTCCTGCGAGACAATGGCAGTTGCCTGCTCATCCTGATCCATATCCTGGTTTTCTTGAATTGGTTCTTGCGAGAACGACGCGTGTCGCACGAGTCGCACTGCCTTCTCTATTCGGTCCGGTGAAGCTGGCCCCATGGGAACAACTTGTGTTGGTCGCCTAGGATCTACGTTCCCTTGGTCAAGTGCGGTGATGACTTCAGTCCAACCAAGAACGAGCGCTGGCGTGCCAGAGATGTGAACGGTATTCGAATTGCGATCAATCCGCATCAATTCCTGAATACCCGAGTTCGATTGAGTTTGTAGACTGACTAATCCCTTTCCCACTTCCACTGTGGAAACACTCTTGCCGATCAATCGCGCAACCGTATCTTCTAGCTGCCTCGCGTTAAGATACTTCAACGCATAGTCTGTCTTCTGAATCGCAGATGGTACAACCTGACCACCCGCACTAACTGCGAGAGAACCAGTCCTAGCCTTCACCGCGTCAACATAACTCTTAATCCCGTCCTGAACGACCGCGGGTGCAAGAACCATAAGCCTACCAGTACCAGGCTCGGTGGTCACACGAATGCGTTTGTCCGCTCCGTAATGTAGCTGCAATTGAGCCGCGACGCTTCCCACTACCTCCAAAGGCAAGTCGTAAACCAGCAACTTGCCGTCTGCAGAATTCCCGCCAACCTGAGGCTGAGTAGCAGAAGGCATGGGTAATCCACTGGGCGTTGCAGGCGATTGAGCATGCGAGACCATAGGAGCTGAAGCTAGGAGAGCTAGGGTGCTTGCAGGAAAGCTGAAGAAAAGTCTCTTTTTCACGTCTCATACCTCACTTGGGATCAATGGCAGCCCATCGCGCAGATTGCCTCAGTCCGTATGATCGGAATTCCAGTGAAAGTCGCTTCAAGCAAAAAAGATTATCTGCTTGTTAAAATTTAACCTACGAGAAACGCTAGCACTCAATCTTCATGACAAACTAGTGCCACGACTTATAGATGATGTCGACTCAGCGTCCTCTCCCATTCCCAGCAAAGCGGCCAAGGTGCTTTCCCATTCATTCAGCCAACCACCATCGAAACTCTGCGTCGATGAGGGTGCTCTACCCTTTTAACGGGCTGCGCTGCTTACAGAACTCATAAACCGCCATGGTCGTTGCTGTTGCGACATTGTAGGAGTAAGGTTTTCCGAATACAGGAATCTCTACCACTCGATCGATACGATCGAGCTCCTCCTCCGATAAGCCTTCTCGTTCACTGCCGATGATTAGCGCCGTGTTCTCGACAAACTCAAACGAAAACAATGACTCAGAATTGGTCGTCTGCTCCAAGCCGACACGCTGATACCCTTCCGATCCGAGCTGCTCAAGAACAGGCAAGAGGGACCGGCGCTGTATAATTTCTACGACGTCAACCGCATCTCGTGCAATCTCGCGGTCCACTCGACCAGGCCCGCATTGAATGATCCGCGAGACTCCGGCACAGCCTGCTAGCCGAACTATACGACTAAGATTTACATTACTCCTCATCGGAGCCAGGACCAGAATCAACCCTCTGGGTCCTACAAGTTCGGCCGGCGGTTTATGCCTAATATGCTCGAACTTACGCACAGTGTCTTCCGAAAATCGCCCTTCGCCGACGAATACTACTCGCTGGTCTTCACCAACTTAGCCGCCGGTTTTGAGTTCTCCAAGATGTTGCCATTTGGATCCATGATCAACTGGCTGCGATACCCCTTGGCATCCATCAAACAAAACCCGAGAAACAGCGATACGAAAATCAGACTGCTGAGAATGACAATCGCGTTGAGTGGCTTGTCCCAAAGCAGGTGCATAAAAAACGCAATAACCAACCCCGCCTTGACGGTGGCAATGAAAAGCGTCAACACGATTTCCATATCCCCAAGATCGAAACGCGACTGGAAAACGGTCAAAAACGTAAGCACCAATAGGGCGAAGAAAACCGCCAGTAGCATCGAAACCGGAGCGGGGTGTGCAAATTCACCGTCAGCGTGCCCGTGACCATGAGCGTCCGCCGAGTGTCCGTGCACATCTGCTGTCGAAGTATTTGAATGAGCCATTTTAAGTTCTTATTGGAATTAATGATTTGTTTTTAAGCTGGGCCAGATCGACTAGGTGATCAAATACAATAGTGGGAACAAGTAGATCCAAATAAAGTCGACCAAGTGCCAGTAGAGCCCTACGTTGTCCACTGGGCCGAAATACTGAGAGTGAAACTCGTGCCTCGCTGCCTTGACGATCAACCATACGATCACGCCCATGCCCGCAAGAATGTGAACCGCGTGCACACCGGTCATGCAATAGTAGATACTAAAGAAGATACCAGCCATTCCCTGGTTGTTAACATCGCTCCTGGGAATCTCTTGCTCGACAGGCGAGACGAACACGTCAGGGTTAAGCGGCTTCGAAGAGTCTGCAACCAGTGTTAATGTGGAATGATCCCCATCCGCGTGAGCATGGTCACCATCACCGCTATGAGCTGTACCACCACTGTGATCCGTTGAGTGTGCAGCATGAGAGGCATGGTCTCCATGATCACCACTTTCTAAATACTGCCCAAGCAATACTCCACCAAAAAAACAAAGACCTGACACGAGAACTGGTCCTGCGATTTGGCGATGAACTCTGCTAGCAATTACTAGTGAGTAAAGATAGTAAAGCAAACCAATAACAGTGTAGATCAAGGGTACAATTAAGACATTGCGAAGGTAATGATGATCCACGTGCACGGGATTCTCCATTTGAGCAACGTACATTTTGCCAGGCAAAAGTCCAAGTTCCCACTTGTGCGTGTACTCTACCGCTTTGACACCCAAAAAGATCGCAGCGCAACCCAAGGTTGCCCCAAGCATTCCAACGAGGAGAGTGTGTTGCTTGAGTTGGGCGGCACGTACAGCCCACGCCATCGTCAACGAACTGAACAGCAAAACACCTGTGTTGATCGCGCCCAGCTTGGTGTTCAAAAATGAACTGCAATACTCGAATACTTCCGGGTTACGATTTCGAAACAGAACATAGGCACAGAACATCCCCGAAAAGAAGAGGACTTCCGTTACCAAGAACATCCACATCCCAAACTTACCCGCATCAAACTGCTGCTGGGCGTCGTCGAAATGGTGTGCTAACCAAGCGGGATGATCATGATGTCCATGGTCATGGCTATCGGTGGCTACTGCGGCTTCTGTTGTCATTTCAGAGCTAATTAATGAGGGAAAGCCGCTCCAACTTTGGAGCGGCATTTGTTCTGTAAGGATACTTATTTCTTGATGTAACCGCCAGACTTGCCGTCGTACTCGATTCCTCGGAAATCGTACGGATCGTCAACGGTCGGCGGTGTACTGAAGTTATCGTGAGGTGGTGGGGAGGAACACTCCCATTCCAGTGTTGCACCGCCCCAAGGGTTCTTAGGAGCTTTCTTACCATAAAATATGGAATGAAGTAGCACCAACCCAGCGACCAACAACCCAGCACCAAGGGTCGCAGCACCAATAGTTGACAACCGGTGCAGATCTTGAAACTCTTCAACGTAGGAAGCGTACCTACGAGGCATACCCCGTGTTCCGAGAACGAACTGAGGCAAGAAGGTTAGGTTAAAGCCGACGAACACGATGATACCAGAAAGAATACCAGCAGCGTCGTTGAACATCTTACCCGTCATCTTAGGCCACCAGTGGAACAGACCACCGACGAACGCCACCAGAGTTCCCCCCATCATCACATAGTGGAAGTGAGCGACAACAAAGTACGTGTCGTGCAAGTGCATGTCCGTTGACAACGCACCCAAGAACAAGCCTGTCAAACCGCCAATCGTGAACAGGAACAAGAAGGACAATGCGTAAACCATCGGCGTGTTGATCGCAACAGTGCCCTGGTACATGGTGCCAACCCAGTTAAACACCTTGATCGCAGACGGAATAGAAACCGTGAATGTTAACGCACTGAACACGATCGTCGTTATATCGGACATACCAGCTGTGAACATGTGGTGTCCCCAGACCAAAAATCCGAACAACGCAATGGCGATCGAACTGTAAGCGATCATTCGATATCCGAAAATACCTTTATGGCTGTGGACGCTCATGAGTTCACTGATGATTCCCATCGCTGGAAGAATCATAATGTAAACCGCGGGGTGCGAGTAGAACCAGAAGAAGTGCTGGAACGTGACAGGGTCACCATTTAGTGCTGGATCGAAAATTCCAATTCCGATCAACCGCTCCATTGCTAGCAACAACACAGTGATGCCCAAAACCGGAGTAGCCAACACCTGGATAATCGAGGTCGCATAAACCGCCCACAAGAACAAAGGCATTTTGAACCAAGTCATCCCGGGTGGACGCATCGTGTTAATCGTGACGATAAAGTTCAGCCCCGTGAAAATCGAACTGAAGCCGAGAATAAACACACCGAGGGTAGCCGGCGTCACCTGCGACGTGGTCTCGATGCTATACGGCGTGTAAAACGTCCAACCAGTGTCGATACCCGACGTGAGCAGGGTGTAGGTGAAGAACAAAAATCCGAAGATCCAAAGGTAGAAACTGGAAAGATTCAACCTCGGAAACGCAACGTCTTTCGTCCCCAACATGATCGGCAATAGAAAGTTGCCCAACGCTGCCGGGATACTAGGGATGATAAACAAAAAGACCATGATTGCGCCGTGCAACGTAAAAATACGGTTGTACGTCTGGTTCGTGAACATCGCTAAATCAGGATCCTGGTTTGGATTCCATAAGTGGAACCGAATCGCCAATGCGAACACGCCACCTAAAAAGAATGCAAACAAAATACCCGCTAAATACATCAAGCCTATTCGCTTGTGATCTAGCGTCATTGCCCAGCTTAGAAAACCAGAGGAATGGTTGAGATAGTGATGCTCGACTTTCTCCTCGGTTGTTACCGGCGCAGTAATAGGACTGGTAACCGCACTCATTTCTATATTCCTTGGATGAAGAAGTAATTCCTCAATTGAATCATGTGTAACTCTAGTTGACCTTTAAGGCTTCTCGTCCTTCAAGGATTGAATAAACGCAATAATTGCGTCGATTTGCTCGTCTTTGAGGTCGCTCTTGCTGTACGCGGGCATCGCCGACGCATTCTCGTAGCCCGCCCGCTTCTGAGAACTCGGATTTCTAATCGAGTTCAAGACATATTGTTCATCAAAGACAACCTCTGTTCCATCAGCCAGCTTAACAGGCTTGCCCCACGATCCATTGTAATTAGGACCAGGCCCCTTCGCACCAATTCCGCCAGCAGCGTGGCACGACATGCAAGCCTTGCGTTGGTAAAACCACTTGCCGCGCTCGATAATATCCTCTGGTTCTTTGACCATCTCCGCCAGCTGGGTTTTGTACTTTTCCTCGGAAACCACGTGAACCTTGGTGATCATCTTGCTGTGGCTATCACCGCAATATTCAGTACAAAACAAATCGTAAATTCCCTCTGCGGTCGGTCGGAACCACATGTACGTGTATCGCCCAGGTACAACGTCCCGTTTCGCACGAAAGGCCGGAACGAAAAAACTATGCAGCACGTCTTTGGACTGCATGATCAGTTTAATGTTCTTATCCACTGGCACGTAAAGAATGTTGCTTTCGCCTCCATTCTCCTTGTACTTAAAGTTCCAGTTCCACTTTTGAGCGTAAACGTTGATATCCAATGTGTCATCCGGAACCCGTGACATCTCAAGATATCCCGCCGCCCCTTCCCAGAAGATCCAAACAACAATCAACGTTGGGATGACGGTCCAAGTCACCTCGAGCGTATTGTTGTGAAGGGCTTCCGTATTCCCCTTGTAACCGGGTCGTTGACGATACTTATAAGTAAAGTAAATCATCGCGACAACGATCGGTACAAAAAAGATCACGCAAATCCAGAGTATGGCGTAGTAGAGAAAATCAATGCGATCCGCAAAGCTCGAAGCAGCCTTAGGAAACCAAAAACCTTCTGCTATATCTGCTAAAAATGACATATTCATGATAAAGCTTGTCAGGAGTAACGCGTCAAAAACACGCTTGATCCGTTAGTGTACCTAAATCTCAAACAGGCGATGCGTGACTAATTGTCTCGGTTTGGGAAGATTTTGCTCTTTCCAACATCCTTCCTTTGCGACCGGAAAGCCAGAAAGGAAGTAACGCAGTTAGCCCCATTGTCAAAAAAATTCCAGCAAAGACAGACAGAAGCGTCCGAGCACTGGTGGAATACCGATTCTCGTTGGCGTCATAATGTGAACACCACAAAACAAAAGCGTCTAAAGTACTACCTATCTTTCCTTCGCCAGCCTCGACCAGAGCCATTTTTAAGGTGTCACCGACGAAACCAACCTCGTAGAGATATCGAGTGATACGACCTTTTGGCGATATGAAAATCGCAGCGGCCGGATGATTGTACTGATCATGCTTGGAGTCGTACGTGTAATTGAAACCGACGGCCTTAGCAATGGTCACAATATCCTTCTCCGAACCGGTTAAAAAAGTCCAACCCGCTGCCGAGTGCGGTTGCTCAAGGTCCACCGAATAGCGAGCCTTCGTGTCAGCAGCCTTTTTGACCGTATCTCTGGGGTCGATGCTCAAGGAAACCATATGAAAATCTGCCCCCAACGCAAGACTTTTGACGCTGTTGATACCCTTGACCAGCCCATTAAGCTGCGCGACGCACAAGCCCGGGCAATTACTATAATTCAGTGTTAGGATAATAGGCTTCTTGTGCTCAAGTAGCTTTCCAAGATCGACTCGCCTTCCCTGATCGTCGGTAAACATGACGTTCGCCGGAACATTCGAGTCCAACTTTTCCTCTACCCCGACGCCAATCCTCCTATCCGGAATGCCCCCATCACTCGCAACTCCAACAAAACACGATGCACTGACAAACGCCATTGCCGTAAGCAGGAGACCTGCTGATCGTGTTAGTTTGAGTATTGCGTTATACATGGAAAGCCTTTAGGAATAGCCGCAGCCTATTGCTTGCCGAGCTCGTGGAGCACGAATTTCTTGGCCTCTACAATCGGAATTTGGAAAATCTCCTTTGTAGCACCAGGCGTCGCAGACGTTTCATCCGGAACGTTCAGCCTCTTATACCCGTCAAGACTTGCTAATTGTTCACCTTTAGCAACCGCGGCGGCATCGGTTTTTGAGCTCATCTTTCGTTCATCTTCAGAATTCACCAAAGCATAAGTCAAGGCTTGTAAGCCCTGCAGTACAATAACCAACACGACAATGCTGAGCACCGTGGCGTAGGCTATCATTTTTGTGTTTAAATCGTCGTAACGTGCCATTATTTTTATTCCTCTTAGAGGATCGGATTCGAATAGGTCAACGATTCAGGCATTCGAGGATCGCGAACGGCCACCAATGGCACGTTAGATGCCTTCAGCAGGAAGAAGCCTGCGAACACAGCCAAAGCTCCAACCCCGCCTACCAAGTGCCCTACCATGGGGATCACGGAAAAACCACCCTTTACGTTAGGCATCACCAGGTACGTCATGTCCATCCAATGAACTACCACCAACCAGCAAGCCCAAAACAGCAGGCCAGCACGATGGCGACGGACGTGCCGACTAATTAATCCCAGGAAGGGGATGGCAAAGTGAACGGCGATAAGAGCGTAGGAGTAATACTGCCAGCCTCCGTTCAACCGCACGCGATACCATTCTGTCTCTTCCGGAATGTTTCCGTACCAAATCAGAACTAGCTGCGAAAATGCGATATACGACCAAAACATAACGAAGCCGAACATGAACTTACCCAGGTCATGGTAGTGCTCGACACTGATGAGTCCATTTAGCTTACCCGCTTTTTCCAAAGCCATGTTGATGATCACCATCATCGAAAAGAATCCCAACATGCTCGCAGCGAATACGTAAACTCCGAAAATCGTGCTGAACCAAGCAGCATCGATGCTCATAACCCAATCGAAAGCCAGGAAGCTCACAGTCAGTGCATAGACCATTATGAATGGCCCTGACCACTTTTGTCGTGCCAACGACAACTCAGGATCGCCCGACTCGTCTTGCGCTCGACTCTTATTGAAGAACCAAATCGCCATACCGGATAGCAACAATAAATAGATCACACTCCTCAGTGTGAAATAGTTGCTTTGCAAATATCCATCCTCGATTTTGCCCCGAATCAACGAGTTATGGATCTTCGACGGATCCTGATTCCACTCGTAAAGCGCATGATTGCCTGTGAGAACAAGCCCAATGATCGGGATAAACAAAATACCAGAATAAGGCAGAATCGCCATTTTGATTTCCGCCACGCGTCGAATCGCTGTACTCCAACCCGCTCTCGTTAGAAATTGGACCATGATGAAGAACAACGCGCCTAGCGAGAACGACATCAAGAATATGAAGTTGGCTAAATAGGAGTGCGTTGCAAACTTCATCCCTCGTTCTGTGTCGCCGCTACCACCTGCGACGGTCAACCCAATCGTGAAGGAGACCGTCAGGAGTATCAACCCCACAGCAATAAGAGGAAGTGGTTTTGACTTCCAAGATGCGGGAAGCTCGATCGTTTCTTTGTCGTACTTTAAGCCCATGATTCTCTAATCTTGTTGATCGTTGTCTTACAGAGGAGTATTGCCGTAATTACTTGCTTCCCGCCTCTTCCAAACTGGATCGCTTTTCAACAGGTATGTCGTCAAGCTTCGCATCTCGCGAACGTTGTAATGCTCGAACATACAACACAATCGCCCAACGCTCCTTCGGTGTGATGGCATTAGCGTACCCAGCCATCTTTCCTTGTCCTTTAGAAATTGTGTTGAATATCTTTCCAACTGGCTGCGCCTTGACTCGATCGATATGCATCGAGGTCGGAGGCAACCAAGTTCCCTGCGCTAACGCATCAGCTCTCTTGTGAACCAATCCATCTCCAAATCCTGCATACCCGTGACAAGTTGCACAATAAATCTGGAACTTGAGCTCACCCAACTTCATGTTCTCTTCGTTGGCCTCAATCGGTAGCTCGGTGATCCAAGGCTTTTCTGGAGCCGCCGCAGCGGGTGCTGGTGGTGCGACGGGAGCAGGAGCAGAATCAGCCGCTGGTACCGCAGGCTCAGAAACGGGTGCCTGAGCATTCGTCTCTGCAGGCTTCGCTTCGTCCTGCTTTGCCGATTGCTCCGTGGCTGGAACCTCTGCCGGCTTTGCCGATTGCTCCGTGACTGGAACCTCTGCCGGCGGCTGGACTGTACCGTCCTGAACAGAGACCAACTTAGCAGGGGTCAACCAGGATGTTGCTGCCAATGCATTGGGATCATAGCCTAGATAAAAAGCGTCTTGCTCTTCAAGTTGGCCTCGACCCACAGTACCGACAACTTGCGGACGCATGGTTCGACCATCCGCAAAGACGGTCGTTTGCTGTTGTGCCTTTTTCTTCGGTTGAAAGTCCATGTCCAAGAAGACGTGGAACCGGGGCTTATCGCTAAAGCTCTCTCGGATGTTTAACACAATCATCAAAGGAATTAAACCGGCCAATACGAGCAACAACGCTCCCAACCAAACAAATCGAGGTAGCTCGGCGGGTGAACTGTCATCCACGACCTCTTCCAACACGTCAGGCGCCGTTCCACCAAGCAACTCCTTGACCGACTCTCGATTGTAATATTTGTCTGAAGCACTCACGTACAAGAAAAACTTGTCATCAGTCGCACGGTCAAATCGTGGGCTCGTAAAAACCGGATTGCTAAACCGCGGCAATTTGTTCAAAGCAATCATCCCCAAGAAGGTGGAAAACGCCGAAAACAAAATTGTCATTTCAAAGGATACTGGGATCGACGCAGGCGTGATGCCCATCGGCTTTCCGGAAATGATGTACATGTAATCGACACCGTTCATCCAGTACTGCATGGCCAGAGCCAAACACAATCCTGTGAAACCACAGCATAATACGATGAAGGGCAAAACCGTTGGCTTGATCCCTAATGCATGGTCGATGCCGTGCACCGGAAACGGAGTGAATGCATCAGTGTCTGTATAACCGGAATCGCGAACCTTACGGGCCGCCTCCAGCAATTGATGCTCGTCAGAATACTCAGCCATCCAGCCATAGGCCCTAGGTGCCTTTGTCCCGCTCGAACTTTTCGGCTTGTGATCACTCATGGTAAGGAACGTCTATATGTAGGTAATTTGTTTGGCTTGATCCGCTTACACAACGATTAGTGGTGATGACCAGACGAGTGAACGCCTAGTAACTCTTCTTGAGCATGCTTTGCGTGCGCATCGGAGGACATGACACCCTTGACTTCCGACATCGCAATCGTCGGCAAATAACGGCAGAACAACAAGTACAAGGACATAAACACACCGAAGCTACCGAAGAACATCAAACCGTCAAAAATGGTCGGACTAAAGTATCCCCACGAGCTCGGCAAATAATCGCGGCTCAAAGAAGTTACCGTAATCACAAATCGTTCGAACCACATTCCGATGTTGACGAAGATGCAAATGATCACCATCCAGAACGGCGAGGTTCGCAGCT
The DNA here is from genome assembly GCA_046318795.1 of Pirellula sp. Classification (GTDB taxonomy): domain Bacteria; phylum Planctomycetota; class Planctomycetia; order Pirellulales; family Pirellulaceae; genus JBKCUI01. Next base: position 4,500 of record JBKCTT010000203.1, on the reverse strand, counting down.
TCTTAAACCAGAACAGCTGTGGCGAGATTACGTTGCAAGAAACCATAATCCAGTAAGCCCACCAATACGGTCCAAATGCACGGTTGATAAACGTAAAACCTTCGTACGGGTTCTTGCTGTACCAAGCGATAAAGAATTCCGTGCCGTACGCTAATCCGACGAGCGACCCGGTAGCGAGAATAATCTTGTTCATGTTGTCTAGGTGACGAAGCGTGATCAAGTTCTCAAGCTTGTAGATCTTTCGCATCGGAACCAACAGCGTTACCACCATCGCGAACCCGGAGAAAATAGCTCCTGCAACGAAATACGGCGGGAAAATGGTGGTGTGCCATCCGGCAACCTGCGAAACCGCGAAGTCGAAGCTAACAACCGTGTGAACCGACAAAACGAGCGGTGCCGCCAAAGCTGCCAAAAGCGTGTAGGCCTTTTCGTAACGCAGCCAATGTCTCGACGAGCCTGTCCAACCAAGACAAAAAACGGAGTAAATGAATCGTTTCAGAGGCGTCTTAGAGCGATCCCTGTAAGTCGCCAAATCAGGAATCATACCCATGTACCAAAAAACCAACGATGTTGACGCGTAAGTTCCCACCGCGAAAACGTCCCAAAGCAAAGGACTGCGGAATTGCGGCCACATCCAAAGATTCAAACTGGGATAGGGGAGTAGCCAAAACGCTAACCACGCCCGACCGACGTGAATCCCTGGATAAATACCTGCACAAACCACCGCGAAAATCGTCATTGCTTCCGCAGCACGGTTAATGCTCGTGCGCCAATTCTGGCGGAACAAAAACAGAATTGCTGAAATCAGCGTACCCGCGTGTCCAATACCGACCCAGAAAACGAAGTTAACAATTGGCCAAGCCCAGAAGACCGGATTCATGTTACCCCAAATACCAACCCCCATGTAAAGCAGGAAGCCGATCAAGGACAAAAACATAACCGCGGTCACTGCCGAAAAACCGAAGAGTACATACCACAACATTGGCTGCGGCGCCTCGGCAACATTGCAGACCATCTCCGTAACGGAACTGTAAGTCTGGTTACCCGTTATCAGCGGTGCGCGATGCCCCGGAATGTCGGCCGTATTGTCGATTTCACGAGGATTGTACGATGCGATTTTAGCTGTGGTGGCCATGGTCACCTGATTCGTGTGAGTGGTCGTCCGAATGACCGTGAGCTTCGCCCGGTCGATGCGGATGTACTTGGGTAGCGGTTTGCAAGCGCTTAGGAACATTGCGAATCTTTGCCAGATACAACGTTCGAGGCTTGATGTTTAACTCTTCAAGAACGGCATACTTTCGTTGGTCGTTGTGAAGTTTATAGACACGACTGGTTTTGTCGTGAAGATCGCCGAAGACAATCGCTTGAGTTGGGCAGGCTTGTTGGCATGCAGTGATGATGTCACCGTCATGGACGCGACCATCTCCCTTGGTCTTGGCATGAATCTTGCCGTTCTGTACTCGCTGAATGCAGTAGGTACATTTCTCCATGACACCACGGCCTCGGACGGTTACCTCGGGATTGAGAACCAACGACTGCAATTTAGCAGATGCTTTTTCGCGATTATCGGTCCATCCGTAATTATATCCGTACTGCTCGACGTAGCTAAAGTAATTGAACCGACGAACCTTGGTTGGGCAGTTGTTACCACAGTACCGAGTCCCGATACAGCGGTTGTAGGCCATCGCATTGATGCCTTCCTCGGTATGAACGGTTGCCGCAACCGGGCAAACTTGCTCGCACGGTGCAGTCTCGCAGTGAGAACACATCATTGGCTGGGTTACGATGGTTGGATCGATCGGGTCGCGGAAGGATCCCTTCGCGTCTGTTGCTTCCATATCGCATGTGAAGTACCGGTCGAGTCGCAACCAGTGCATCTCACGGCCTTTTCGAACTTGCTCTTTACCAACGATAGGGACATTATTCTCAGACTGACACGCAATCACGCATGCATTACAACCAATGCACTTGTTCAGGTCGATCGCCATACCCCACTTATAATTTTCGTCGACCTTTGGCTCTTCCCACAACGACTCGTTCGCAAAGTGATGTTCCACAGTCTCGTAGGCAAAGTCGGAATTCGCCTTGTACTCATCGAGCGTTCCTTCGCGTATCAACGCAGGTGCTCGCTTTGCGTTCTCGCGCATTCCGCGCTCGTCTTCAATCGCGAAGTGATCCTGCGTCGTCGCTAACGGATAAGGAGTCGTAGTATTCTTGACTTCTACACTCGTATAAATCGCTGCCTGGTTCCAACGACGAAATGAAGACAGGTTCGTTCCGACCTCGCTACCATTAATACCAGCCTTACCCTTGGCCCGCCCGTAACCCAAGTTCACCGTAAAGGAGCCCTCAGCATGTCCGGGGACAACAAACACAGGAAGCAAAACGCTGGATTCGCCGACTCTCAGGCTAGCGAGTTCACCTTGCTTGAGACCAAGTTCCCTAGCGGTGCCAATGCTGCAAATCGCAGCATTATCCCAAGTCAACTTTGTAAGCGGCTGTGGGCACTCTTGAAGCCAGCCATTGTTCGCCAGCCGACCATCATAAATCGTGTCGCTAGGACGAAGCACCACTTCGAGTTGCTTCTTATCCAATGCCAAAGAAAGTTCTGCATCTGGCAACTCATTCGCCGAAACGGTAACTCCCTCACCCTCTGAAGTCTTCGGTGCAAACGTTAGTTCGCCTGAATACGGAGACAGTGCGCTACCAGCCAAGTATCCGCTGTGCAGCGTCTCTTTCCATGTTCGTTCGCTGAGGGTCCCTCCCCCGACAGCCTTGGCGGTTTCCATTACATATTGCTGCCCCGAAGCCAACGGCAAACCAGCAAGCATTGCTAAAAACTCGATCGCGGACTTGCTGTCCAATAATGGATCGATCAGCGGTTGACCAACACCATAGGTGCCGTCGGAGTTCCTCACGTCACCCCATACCTCAAATGGATGGGCCGCCGGCACAGTCCAAACACACAGTGCCGCTGTTTCATCGTCGTGTGTTCCCCAGTAGACAGAACCCTTGATTTTTTCAAGCGCACCAGCGAATCCCAAATCGCCGGGAACTGTGAATACTGGGTTATTAGCAAGTATCCAAACGAACTTAAACGACGCCGCTTGATTGACAAACTCATCGAGTTTGAGCGTACTTGCTTCACCAAGCTCGTCTGGTGCCAGATATATATTAACTGTCTTCCCAATATTTCCGAGCTTCTGATTGATCCGAAGAGCAGCCAATTGAACGTTCAAATCGAGATGGGATCCAACACACAGAACCGATTCACCCTTATTCTTTAGCAAATCGCTGGCAATGCATTCGATTACACGAGACACCTTGCCGGCATCATCGAGTTTGTTGTAAACGGTCTCTTCCAGCTTGTCTTCTACGATCGTTCCCGCATCAATAGCGGCCTCAATCTTCTTCAACAAAGCTGCCATCTGCCGCGACTGCAAAGCCAGTCGGAAATCAGCGGCAGAACCAGTCACGGAATACTGCGACTCTATCACATACAGGCGGTTCACCCACTCGCCATCCGGATTGCGGTGATTGGCAAACTGACGCGCGTTGTGCACGCCGTTTGCGTCCGCTCCAAACAAATCCGCATCCAAGCTCACGATGATTTTGGCCGCATCCAAATTTAAACCGATCGAACCGCCTGCTACTCCAGCGGCGTCTAACGCCTTGGCGACTTTACCAGAATAGACGGACTCGTACTTCACGAGCTTCGCCTTGGGGTACATCGCAACGACGTCTGCTAGTGCACGACGCAACGAAGGACTTTGAGTTGGCTCATAAACGATCGCTAACCCCTCACCCTGCGTTTCGGCCAGCGAGTTCCTTTGTTCATCAACGTACTGAGCAAGCGAATCCCAAGCTGCAGCCTTGTTGCGAGACTCGTCGGAATCAAACTTTTTTGCTGTACTACCGAGATTCTCACGATAAAGCGGGAACGCTACGCGATCTTGGTCGTACAAAGACAAAATCGAAGCCTGAGTCATCGCGTTGGTACCCGCAGACCGCAGCTTCTTGTTTTCCGCGAAGTCCTTGGGCTGCGAATTTGCATAAGCAGGATGATCTGCGTTACCATCCACCTTGATCGGCCGTCCCTCGATGTTGGCAATCAACGCGTTGACGACACTTCCCGCCCACTCGAAATTGGTCGCAAAGTACTCTGGAATGCCTGGAACTCGTCCCTCTGGACGCACCACAAACGCGCCGATCTCTTCTTTGTGATAGCGGCAGCCAGCGACTCCACCCAGAGCCAGCGAGGCGCCCATCATCTGAATCCAACGACGTCGCGATACCCCTTCAGGGAACTCCGAAGCGGCTTGCGGAAACTCACGAGTCACAAACTCCTGAAACTCAGGTGTTTGCTGCAGCTCGTCAATGCTACGAAAATATCGTTGCTGATGTTCTTTACCGGTGAGGCTCATCGGTGACACACTGCGCAGTTGGTTTGAGGGTTGATGTTGTTTTCTTCTACGAGCTTTTTGCCCAGTGCAAGCTGCT
>JBKCTT010000202.1:0-6249 GCA_046318795.1 Pirellula sp. | reverse complement strand
ATGATGTTCCTTCTTCGAGCCTTTGCTGTTTGGCTTTTCATTATTGCAGTCGAAACCGTTCACGGCATTCTTCGGATCTTGCTTCTCGTTCCGATGATGGGTGATTTTCCAGCCAGACAACTTTCAGTCTTCACCGGCTCGCTCTTGATCTTTGGAGTAACACTGTTCCTCATCAATTGGATCGCAGCCAAGAAAAACCTCCAATTGATCGTTGTCGGCGTACTGTGGGTAGCGCTAACAGTTCTCTTTGAGATCACATTGGGCCGTTTGGTCCTTGATCTATCATGGGATCGAATCACTGAAGACTATAGCATCACCCGTGGTGGCTTCTTGGGGTTCGGGCTTGTGTTCATGGCATTATCGCCGCTCCTGGCGGCGAGGATGCGAAGTCGTAACGACAAGGTCACGGGACAGTGAAGTTCTGATGCGGTTTCGATTGAACGACAAGCACTACTTCAGCATCTCAAAAAGCTCTCGCCTCGGAGTATGATGTTTTTCCGGGGGGGCGTACCCCATGCGAAACGGGTGCTGGGGAAATAGCTTCGGATTGGGTTGCAGATCGGCGACAAGATTTCGGCATTCTTCAACCTGAAGAATCTGGCTCATCGGCTGGGTCCAAATACCAAAGGACGCCGCCAGTAACGACAATCGCTGGTAAACCTGCCCCACTTTGATCTGGCTGATCCGGTCATTGACATCGGAACTGATCAGCCCCAGTACCGGAGAAGACATCAACACTGAAGAATCTTTCTTGCCCTGTGAAGTACCCATGTTCACATAGGTAACGGCCAGCTTGCCAATCTTTGATATCAGCCACGAAGTTCCAAACACTCCCTGACCAATCCAGTAACCAAGTTCTTCCCGAAATGCCGGGTTTGCAAACTCAAGGGCATCAGCGTGGATGACCAATTCATCTACTCTTTGCCTGATTTCCAGATCGGACGTCATGTACAGGATGACTCCAGATTCGACACACACTTTCTGAAACTGATCCAGTATGTCAACAGGAATCGCAGTGCTCTCATATTCTCCGTGGTTTGTGTGTCGAATCCCAATCATCGGGAACAACGAAGCCGGACGCTCCTTTGAGATCTTCCCGCGGTGCTGAATACGCACGGTGGCAGCGAGCATCGGATTTTTAGAATCCGGCAGATAGTCTGTCTCACAATCAAGACCAAAATGCTCGGCAGCCACCAGCAGATTTTCGAGGGTACACCCGATACTGATATGGAGTTCCCTTTGATCGACATCCGCCACTTTGAGCCAACGAGTTTCCTCTATAAACAGATCAGCGGCATTTTCCCGAACCCGGAACGACCACGGTTGCGTATTGTGACTGGATGGAGCAAGAGTAGCGTAGCGAAGAAGGAAGGTGAGTCGGTCTGCCCATGGGCCGTTCTGTGGATACCCACTAGCGTCAATATTCCAAGGATTTGTGTGTGACATCGCCATTTTCTCCGTTTTAACATCAACTCACTTCTTTGCCCGTTCCACCTGAATCCATTCAACTTCAAGTTTGAACGGTCCAGCCTTTTTGTTGCCCAACATGAAGCCCACAACATTGATTTCTACTGGCTTCACCGTCCCAAAAGGGAAATCGGGGACATTCGTTGCCAGTTCAATGGCCCGCTGTACATTGAGATTGTGGTCGTTCATGCAGTGCATTCTATCATTAGCAAGCCAGGAATAAACAACCAAAAATGCCACCAAAGAGGCCATGTCATCGAATTAGGAACAACGCTGCTCCCGCGGCGGCAGACACCCCAAGAGTTACTGCCATTCCCTTCTTCCAATGAAAGGTCAACATGCAAGCCAGGATTGCAATTGCGCAAGCTGCTATGTCCGCAGTTGCAAGTTCGGGGACTTGAAGCCTCAAACCGAAGAACTTCATGGTTGTCACTTTCCCAAACAGCGTGTGAAGCGAAAACCATAAAGCTAGATTCAAGACTACACCGACAACGGCAGCGGTAATGGCCGAGAGTGCTGAGTTCAGTCGCTTGTTTCCTCTTAATCGCTCTATGTAAGGTGCTCCGAGAAAAACCCAAAAGAAGCAAGGTACGAATGTGACCCATGTTGTCAGTATCGAACCAACGATGCCGCCAACTAATGGGCTGAAAGGCCCTGGATCGCGATATGCTCCCATGAATCCGACGAATTGAACGACCATGATAAGTGGGCCTGGAGTTGTCTCCGCCATGCCGAGGCCGTCAAGCATCTCCCCAGGTCGCAGCCAGCCGTACTTTTCGACTGCCTGTTGAGCGATATAGGCCAGTACAGAGTAGGCACCCCCAAACGTCACGACTGCTGCTTTACTGAAAAACACGCCTTCTTGGAAGTAAACAGAAGAGACGCCGAATAAGAGCCACACTACGACTAAGGGGCCGAACCAGAGAGTCAGACAAATAGAACTAACATAAAAGCTGCGCAGTATCGAGGGCCGCGAAACAACTTGCTTCGCACGGTGATCTGGCAAAGCGGACTGTGTGCCGGCATCTTTGTTCTGGCCGTGACCTTTGATGACATCGAATCGTTCTGGCGCAATCTGGCTTCCGATTAGTCCGATCAGCCCTGCTGAAACAATCAGCATGGGAAATGGTACATCCAAGAAGAATATCGCCAAGAATGACGCTGCTGCCAACATGACCATCGTGCGGTTTTTCAGCACGCGCTTTCCGATCCGAATCACTGCCTGAATGACTATTGCCATGACAGCAGGCTTGAGGCCGAAAAACAATGCTTGTACGAAGCTCGAATCCTCATAGCAGGCGTAAATGATGCTCAAGGCGAGAATCGAGACGAACCCAGGCAGAACGAACAACACGCCTGCCAGTAAACCGCCAATCGTGCGGTGCATCAGCCATCCGATATAGGTGGCGAGTTGTTGGGCTTCTGGCCCAGGAAGCAACATGCAATAATTGAGTGCGTGCAGGAACCGTTCTTCGTTAATCCACTTTTTCTCGTCCACAACGATACGGTGCATCACAGCGATTTGCCCCGCTGGTCCGCCGAAGCTCAATGCTGCAATACGACACCAAGTCCAAAACGATTCTCGAATCGTAACTTTATGCAATGCCTCTGTTTCAGTTGGTGTCAGGTCATTCATCACGTTGGATTGGTTTCTGTGCGGTAGAATACAAGCGGCAAGGCATAGTTATGTTCTATGGGATAAATCCACAAGCGAAGCAACTTTGTTAATGATTGCTGCTGGTGGTAGACTAGCTAAGAAGGACCAATAACGCATCATTGAGTTCAATCTGCATCATACCCGTTTGACTAGGCTTCCGGTGTTTAACGATCAACGTGTCGCTCCATTTTGTTTCATTCTTCGTTGTAGAATGATGGTTGATGTGCTGGTTCATAAAGAGGTTTTACCACGAATGGAACGAATCAAACGAATAAAGACAGGTTGTTGATAAATTCAAAAGGTGTTCGTTCCAGTTCATGCTTCTGAAAGACCACCAAGGAGACGTCATGTTTTTGGTCCATCTGTATATTCATTCGTGTGATTTATTCGATTAGTGGTTTAATGTCTGAAAGCATTTCACCATAAACTGCCGATTCCCTACGGATTGAACTATTCGGGATTTCCGAATCAATCGCCAGGATTGTATTCGACATCATGCTTTACGACGACGACTAACAACTCGAGCAATCACCCGTCGTTGCCAATTGCTATATGAATCGTGAGCGTGAAAGGGCAGAAATATCGAACGCAGAAAGATGGATGTTCATTTTTCTGCGTTCGATTTTTCTGCCGTGTTATTTCGTTGGCAACCTAGGATTGGCATGCCGAGACTGAAGCTTTGGTGGACAGGTTCGTTGTTTCGTTGAGGAGGAATTTTGCGAAATGACCTGGACTGTTGCTAATGCGTTCAGGGGAAACTTATCGAAAAGCGAGCCGAGGAAAGGTTCAACAGGTCCAGATCAATTCGGGTTTTGCCATAATTAAGTCCCTGTTTCCATTTCCAACGGCCCAAGGGCAAGTCAATGTTACGTCTCTCAATACTACTCTTTACAGTCCTGCAATCCGTAACTAACGCACAAGAGCGTGACCCTTGGCTTGGAAAAAGGGTGTTCATAAAAGATGGTGCAGTTGCCAAGGTCGGCAACGACACGATTGATTGGTCCAAAATCTCCTGCCCTGCAACAGTTCGAGATGTAAGCGGCGATTGGCTTTGGCTGGGCCGAGCTTGCGTCCAAAAGAAAGACCTTATGGATATTCAACAAGCTCTTAATTTCTATACAGAAAGAATTCGCCTGAGTCCATCGGACGCTGTTAGTTGGCAAAATCGTGCATCTGTATGGCTTGAGAAGGGTGACATCGAAAATGCGATTAAGGAGGCAGGGGAACTTTCAAGTCGATATCATGTGGAAGGCGTTCCGTTCTTCATCGTCAACAGCAAGATAGCATTGTCTGGCGCACAATCCCCCAATGTGTTTGTGGCTGCATTCGAGCAAGCTAGTGATGCAAAGTTGGAGTCCTAACTATGAACTACTATTCTATAGCAGCATCGTTCGTCGTTTTACTGACTACTTTGACCATCGCCGATGAGCCATTCAAGATTACGACCAAGCGATCTGATGATCGAGTGGAACTGAAGTCCGAGAAAGGTAAAGCAATGTTCATCATTCGCAGTCCCTTTGGAATCAGCAATGCGACCATCGAGCGAACCACAGAGCAGTGGCCGGACAAGGTTTTGATCCAATTGCGATTGAAGGGGCTGGAGAGCTTCAAACTATCAACCGACAAGCTGAAGCTGGAAGCGTCTGTATCGAGTCATGATGCCAATGTACGATTTTGGAAGGACGGCAAGGAAGATTCACCGCTGGACTCAAAGTGTCCTTATTGGATGGAGATCAAAATTCTGGATAGTGATGGCAAGCCAACCAAGGCCATTCCGCTAAAGGATGGTTCGTTCGAGATGCAGTTGCCTAAGAAGTTCATCGAGGACAATCCAAAGGCGTTCAAGATGGAGTGGATCGATTTTTATCGGAGTTGATAGTGGCTGTTGCTACTGAGTCGATGCTTCTCGGTCCTAATTCGGCTATAGCTTTCTACCCTAATTTGAGTTCCGTTTCGAGCTCGCTTAAACAATTCCAATCATCGCCTGATAGCACTACAAATGGCTCAAGTTGATCCTGCCACGACTCTGGAACAAACAATCCATCGCAATGAAAAGGAATGGAGCCATCCCCAGTCCATCTAAGCCTTCTCGTAGACTGAATCAATGAAATGTTTTTTTTAATAATGGGGAATTGTGATATGTTCTCGCAAATGTTCCTTAGCGGAGAATGTTTACTTCCTCCGAACCAACACTGCACGTACGAATCTCTCGAAAGAGCGAGATGAAGAAGTTGAGTCAATACTTGGGCGAACTGGGCTAGGAATTTCTGGAATCTTTTTTGACCAAGTAACCTCAGTTAGCTTCTCTTCTTGAATAGCACTCTTCCGCATTTTACGTCGCATCTTTCGTGCCTCTTTGAACCGTTCCTTAGTCTTATTAGTTTTGCGTTTCTTTTTTTTGGGGAATAATAGGAGTCGTCATGAATGCGATATTCAAGGTGCTATAGAGCGGCTTAGAAACAACCTTAATTTTTCGAACAAATGAATCAGCCCAGATTCTCGCAGAACCACTATGGTGTCTGGACAAGAGTTTGCTTCGACGTTTACTCATCTGTCTAAAGTTCCCAACAAAAATGCGTATAACAACGACCTTGTTTTGCTCAATATACCTTCCACCCATCGGGGTATATGGTAATAGATCGGACAAACCAGAGCGGAAATCTGTTTCGGGGTCCCAAGAGAGAGAAAAAGGGGATGGGGGCAAATCACGAATTGCCCCCCGTCCCCGTCTCTCATTCATTGCTTGCGCTCCGCTTGCATCTTTCGAATTTCTTCGACCGCGCGCTCTAGCGTGGCATCGCGGCCTGGGATGGGGGCGACCTCGATGTGGGGCCGCACGGGGCCCAAATCCGTCTCGTCGCCGCTCGCACGGATGAACATCTTCTGGCTGAAGTTCACGACGATCCCCGAGTTCGGCAGTTGGAACGGCCCGATGTCGCCAAGGGCGTTCGGCACGCCGCCCGTCGGCTGGCCGATCGTGAGCGTGAGGTCGTAGGTGCGGGCGGCATCCGCGAACATCATGGCGCTTGAGTAGGTTCCCTCTCCGATCAGGAGAAAAGTCGGCCCGTCGAAACCCGGCTTGACCCGCGGACGGCTGGTTGCCTCGAACTCATAGGTCAAGTCAT
>JBKCTT010000201.1:0-8032 GCA_046318795.1 Pirellula sp. | reverse complement strand
CGCTGGCCGAAACCATGCACGAAGCCGCCTTGGCCGTAGACAGCCGAGCCATCCATTCGGCGTAAAGTAACACCGACAGGACCGATCTCGAATCACAAAGCGGGCCATAGGAACGATCCCAAGCTCGCAGCGTGAGGGCTTGTTGCTTTAAAAGTTGGTTAGGCACTCCTGACCGACTTAAGCGACATTAGTCGAGCGAGAGTGACCAACCAAAACGCGTCGGGCAGGAGTGCCCAACCTACACGCTTCTTGCAGGATTGCCCAACCTACACGCTTCTTGCAGGATTGCCCAAGCTACAAACAAAGCAGCCGAGGCTTTACGCGTTCGGGGTGCGATTGTTTTTAATGGGGGTGTAGTTTGGTGAACAGACTTTGCTACAATATGTGAAGCACTTTGGAAGTGCGTCGTCTTTTGATGGACTCAAAACGTTCGGTTTCGGATAGTTTTCATTTTATATTAGAGGTCCATCATGTCCGCACATGTTGTTGCGTCTGAGTCGTCTCGTTTGGATTCTGCCTTTTACGAGATGCTACAAAGGGTATGGGGTTTCTCCTGCCTTCGCCCATCACAAATCGACGCGGTCAAATCCATTTTAGATCGTCGCGATACTTTGGTTGTCATGCCAACAGGGGGAGGTAAGTCTCTCTGTTATCAGGCACCAGGGGTCTATCAAGGTGGATTGACGATCGTCGTCTCCCCGCTTCTAGCATTGATGAAAGATCAGGTCGACTCGCTCAACGCGGTTGGCGTCTGCGCGGTTCGTGTCGATAGCACGCTCAATACAGAAGAGAAGCGAGAGGCGGCCCGATTAATTAAGTCCGGGGATGCTAGATTGCTTTTCGTATCTCCCGAACGAATGACTTCACCGGAGTTTCTCAAGTTCTTGGAGGGAATTTCGGTTCACACCATTGCAATCGATGAGGCTCACTGCGTGTCGCAATGGGGGCACGACTTTCGACCAGAGTATCGACAGTTGGGGGCATTGCGAACTCAATTTTCTGATGTCGCCATACACGCGTTTACTGCAACGGCGACTGAGAAGGTAAGGCGGGACATCGTCGAGCAATTAAAGCTACGGTCTCCCAAGGTATTAGTTAGTTCATTTGATCGGCCCAATTTGACTTTTCGAATACTACCGCAATTGGACTTAAGTACACAGCTCGAAGAGGTGTGTCAGAGGCATCGTGGCTCGGGGGGGATTATCTATTGTATGCGGCGAAACGATGTCGATTCGATCTCGTCCTACTTAGCTAAAAAGGGCTATTCGGTCGTTGGTTATCATGCAGGGATGTCGAATGAACAGAGAAAAAAAGCACAGGACGCGTTCGTCAACGAGCAAGTTGACATTGTTGTAGCAACAGTCGCATTTGGGATGGGTATTGATCGTCCGAATGTGCGATTCGTAGCTCATGCGGCAATGCCGAAGTCCATCGAACACTATCAACAAGAGACGGGGCGTGCGGGACGGGATGGGTTGCCTTCGGAGTGCGTTCTTTTTTTCACTACGAGCGATCTGATTGTCCAACGTAGGATGACCGAAGCGAGTTTGAAAGAAGCGGGGGCCGCTCCGGAAATCATTGCGACTGCCAAAAAGCAGTTGGAGGAGATGGCCAGCTATTGTCACACCCCGAAATGTCGCCACCGATCGCTGGTCGAGTATTTTGGACAAACCTACGAATCGGAAAACTGTGGAGCATGTGACGTATGTTTGGGTGATACCGATAATGTGCCCGACGCAAAAGTCATTTCACAGAAGATCATGTCGTGTGTATTCCGAATTCAGGAACGCTTTGGCGTTAACCATTTGGTCGATGTGCTGGTCGGTTCCAGAGGAGCGGATATTGTAAAACGTAAACATGATCAGCTCAGTACCTATGGCATCCTCAAAGGGTATCCTAAGAGTCAGTTGAGGGATTGGGTTTACCAGTTAGTCGGACAAGATCTCTTGGTCATCGATGATGGTGAGTTTCCCGTGGTAAAGCTGGGGCGGGATGCCAAGAGTGTGCTCCAAGGCAATGCGGAGCCTCGTTTGATACGAACCGTTTCTAAGTCAGAGCAACGCAAGCAGGCGATTCAGTTTGAGGCTACAGGGCATGCTGATATGCAGCTGTTTGAAGAACTACGAAACATCCGGCGAGAAATCTCCCAAGCCATTGGCAAGCCTCCTTATATTGTCTTTACCGACAATGTTCTGCTGGAGCTCAGTGCTAGTCGTCCTTCCAATGTATCAGCCATGATGAGAGTCAATGGGATGGCACAAGCGAAGATGGATCAGTTCGGTGCTAGGTTTTTGGAAGCGATTCGGGATTACTGTGTTCGTGCTGGGGTGGCTCACGATGTGGTTTGGAGGACTAGTGAGCCTGTCGACCAGAATCGACCAGGAACGCTCACCGGATCGAGATCTATCACGTATCCTCTTCTTAGGCAAATGCAGCCGATTGAAGAAATTGCAACCAGGGCTGGATTAGCGATCAGCACCGTACTGGGGCACTTGGCTGAGCTAATGCAGAGCGAAATCGTCGAGAGCATTGATACCTGGGTCCCCATGGAAATACAGAAGCGAGTCCTCGCCGCGGCGGATATTGTCGGCCGAGAGAAGCTCAAGCCGATTTTTGAACATCTTCAGCAGCAAGTCAGTTACGAGCACATTAAGATTGTACTCAACTATGAGCGGCAAGCGGCCGCTCCACGCGAATTGGCTCATGCTGGCAATGCGTGAGTTGTTTTGAACGGAACCCGATAAGCGAGACGCCCAGCCCGGCGAAAAGTCATGTACCCATTTCCACCGTCGACTTCAGAGTTTACATGGTGGACCGCAATGGTTCATCTATGCTTGTTGACTCTTGCTACGTTACCATTTGCGTTCTTGCTTTACAGGTCCAAGCGTAAAGCCAGGAGTTCTGATCTTTGGTTGTTGCTGCTCGCGCTTGTTGTGATTCCCGTGGGAGTGCTCATCTTGTCGCAGTCCGCGAGAGATTACGAACGACCCTTTTTGCGGGATACCTGATTTACTTCCTTGTAGTCATTGTTGTCACCATGTGGGTGGTCAGTGTTCGATTGAAGCGACAGTCAGGTCGAACTCCTATTGCGGCGATCATCGGAATTAGCCTACTGCTTTTTTTGGTGATTGGTTTGTCACTGCCTGCTGTGCCAGCGGCCCGCGAAGCGGCGAGACGGATGCAATGTTCGAACAATATGAAGCAGATCCTTTTAAGTATGCAAAACTACAGTGAACGAAACTGTACTTTCCGCTCGTGACGGGCGCGGGGCCGAAAGGTGATCAGGTTTTCTGGCGGGTTACATTGTTGCCATATGTGGAACGCAACGATTTGTACGAGCGGTATGATCAGGGCCAACCGTGGGATTCCTCGCACAACGAGCCGCTGCAACATCGTGCCGGTGGGCCGATGGTTTATAGTTGTCCGAGCGATCCCAATTCGATTCCCGATGCTCGTTCGTTGGGTAAAGCTGAAGCCTCGCAATCGGATTTGCTTTTCACGGCCTACACAATCCCAACGGGCGATGGTGTTTTGTCGAATCAGTTCCATCTTCGGAAAGACCAATTACCGGAACGCTACTCTCGTAAGTTAGCAGTTTTAGAAGCGTGCGGGCAGAAGATTGTTTGGAGTGAACCCAGGGATGCGGAATTGAAAGATGACACGCTTGGCGTGAATTTGGATGGAGACCAGCCCGGTCGTAGTCGAAGCATACTGTCGTCGTATCACGCTGGGGGGGTGACTGCTGGTTATCTCGATGGTTCCGTCAGATTTATGTCAAAGGACGTCGACAAAGAAGTTCTTCGTCAGCTGATGGATCCAGAAGCTGAGTACAACGAATTGCCGTAAGGGGATTGGAGATATGGACCAATACTAGCCCGTTGCGCGAGCAGAGGGGCAGCGTGCCGGTTAACGTTACCAAAGCATTCGCAACTCGAACGCCACGCCCCCGTAGGTACTAATCGCATGCGAGGTAAAGCAACGCTGTTTCGCGCGATTTAGGCCGGAGTTAGACAAGGGCAATCCCTCACCTTGCGCTTTCGGGCTGGTATTGAAATCCGTCCTCGCTGCGCCGCGAGCTTGGGATTTCTAGAGCAGTGGGCAGTTGTCGATGAGGCGGGTTGAACCGAGGCGGGCGGCTAGAATCGCGACTGCTGGCGATTCGGCTTGTGACAATGGTTCTAGCGTGTCGGCGTGAACGATTTTCGCATAATCGATTTTGTCGACGGGTGCCGCAAGCAACACTTCGTTCATTGCGGCCTCAATTTTTGATACATCTCGTTCGCCGCGTGAGATCATTTCGCGCGCAGTGCTGAGTGCTCGCGACAAACTCAACGCTCGTCGTCGTTCGTCTGCGGTTAGGTATCGATTGCGGCTACTCATCGCTAGTCCGTCCGACTCGCGTATTGTTTCGCATGTTTCGATACGGATAGGTAGATTAAGATCTTCAACCATACCTCGAATTACGGCAACCTGTTGATAATCTTTGCGACCGAAGAAAGCGATGTGAGCAGGTACCATCATAAAGAGTTTCAAAACAATCGTCGTGACCCCTCGGAAATGACCAGGCCGTATCGCACCCTCCCATGGCAAAGCAACCTGCGGTGGATCGACGTAGGTAGAATGACCAGGACGATAGATCTCATCAGCTGCCGGAACAAACACATAGTCGCACCCAACTGATGCGAGCTTTTCCAAGTCGGATTCGAGGGTCCGAGGATATTTAGAAAAGTCTTCGTTAGGACCGAATTGCGTTGGGTTCACAAAAATAGTGGCCGCCGTGATCTCGCAATCTTGTTTCGCACGGGTCACCAAAGAAAGATGCCCCTCGTGCAGTGCTCCCATAGTGGGAACCAGTCCGACGCGTCTGTTTTCACGTCGCTCAAAATCGATGAGTGAATAGATTTCAAGCGGTGAGTGAATGACTCGCATCTTTAAGCTTTACGTTTGGGCTGCTACCTTGTTCACACGGTACGGTGCATACCGATGGCACAGTACCGCAAATCGCTAACAATTGTTTACATTATGCGAAATAGGCTACGGCGTTTTGGAACAACTTCAAGCCTTCGCCGTGCTCAGGTTGTGTTTCGCGGCGCGTCCATTGAGGATGGTTCGTCGGGAACAGATGTCGTTCGGGGTGTGGCATCAGTCCAAAGATCCGCCCGGAAGCATCGCAGATTCCGGCGATATTGGATTGGGCACCATTCGGATTGGTCGGAAAACTGAGTATGTCTTCGCTAGTCTCTCCATTTGGGGAGCAGTAGCGAATCGCCAACTGTCCTTCGGCGGCCAAATGGTTTCGGCTGGCATCGTCTCGGAAAAGAAATCGTCCTTCGGCGTGAGCCATTGGCAGATAAATTTGCTCGATACCTCGCAAGAATACGCATCGATCACTGGTGGGCTTTAGATGAACCCAACGATCTTCGAATCGACCTTGTGCATTCCATGCCAGTGTGGCTGGTGGTGTTGATTCCGATTCATCAAAAAAGATTCCGAGCCGCATCATGATCTGGAAGCCATTGCAGATGCCCAGAACTAGACGATCGTCATTCTTAAACGATTCGAGCATTTCCCCCAGAAAAGTTTGTATCTGCGTGGCCAGAATTCGGCCGGCTGCGATGTCATCTCCATAACTAAAACCGCCGGGAAAACAAAGCATCTGAAACGACGAGGCTAAGGCAGGGTTTTCGATGAGCTGATTAATATGCAGTCGGACTGGTTCAGCCCCCGCTAGCTCGAACGCATAAGATGTTTCGACATCACAATTGGTGCCAGGAGCTCGCAGTACGAGAACGCGGGGTTTAGCCATTCCTGCTGGTTCTTTCGACAAAATTCGGTGAAAAAAGTGGAGCGTGCATTCCGGTAGAGAGCGATTCTAGCTTGAGCCCGGTTCCCGCCAAGAGCTTATCAATGGCGACTGTGTCTGCAAAGGGAAAGACAAATCCGGTACGATGTGCGAAGTTCGTAGGACGTACTTTTTGATTTGGATCGCAAACGCGGGATTTTTGTCACATGAAAAAACACCAATTTGATGCCTCCCGGTTTCGCGTGAAAGAGGGGGATACGATCGATCTTAGCAAGATTTCTACGAAAGGATCCAAAGAGGAGTTAACGAAAAGCCAGTCAACTACGGCACTTTCCGATGACAACGAATTCTTAGCCGAGGCCCAAGAACGGTTGTATGCCGAGGGGAATCGAGCCCTCTTGATCATTCTCCAGGGTATGGATGCAGCGGGAAAAGACGGAACAATTCGGCACGTGATGCATGGCATTAACCCGCAAGGATGCCGTGTTCATAGTTTTGGACCACCGAATAAAGAGGAATTGGCGCATCATTTCTTATGGCGGCCAATGCCTTATTTACCAGCGCGGGGCATGATCTCGATCTTTAATCGGTCCTATTATGAAGAAACGCTAGTGGTTCGAGTTCATCCGGAACTGCTCATTCCACAAAAGTTGCCCGCCGTGAAGAGTCTTGAAGCGAGCGAACTTCAGGATCTGTGGAAATCACGTTATCGCGAAATAAAGTACTTTGAGAAGACTTTAGCGGACAATGGAACGACAGTGCTCAAATTCTTTCTGCATGTGTCGAGAGACGAGCAAAAGTCACGACTCCTCGAACGCTTAGTCAACCCAGATAAGGCGTGGAAATTTAATCCACGCGACATCGAGGAGCGAAAACGTTGGAGCGATTATAAAACCGCCTTTGAGGATACAATTTCCGCGACGAGCACAAAGGATGCTCCGTGGTTCATTATCCCGGCCGATGATAAGTGGTATGCTCGGGCGGCGATTGCCGATATTATCGCCAGCGAATTGGAGTCTCTCGATCTAAAGTTCCCTGAGGTCGGTAAAGAGCAGTTGCTTCGCTTCGGCGAATACATCAAAGAGCTCCAGCGAGATTAAAGCTGCGATCTAAGACGCTGATTCCATCGCAATGGCATGAATCAGCTTGGCCGTTTGTAACATCGACTCCATAGGGATCGTGTGCGGTCCATCGAATTCTAGCAAGCTTCCTGACATACCGAGATCGAGCAGTAATTCATTGAGCCACTTGCCCGTCTCGAACGGAAGAATTTGATCTTGTCGACCGTGGCTTTGAATAAACGGCAGGCCTCGAACAGATTGGGGGGCCGACCGCCAAAGTTTTTCGCAAATCAATGCACCGGAGTATGCAATAAGGCCCGCGACACCGTTGAGGCCACCTCGCAGCAAGGTGTCTACCGAAAGCATAGCGCCCTGAGAGAAGCCACCGAGAACGACTGGTAACTCCGTCTTAGTTTTGTATTCGGTTGCCAGATGTTCTCGACAAGCAGCAATTGCTCGCACGAGTTCATTGCGTGCCGAATCGATTTCTGGTGGAACGGTATCTCGCATCGCATCGAATCGATTTTCTGCTGCCAGTTGCATCATTTGGGCCATGTTCAGCGGCCACCAAGCGCGTCCATCAGGAATACCCATGTCCTCGAGAGAGACAGGTCCCTCAGGGAACAAATAGCTACAAGCGGGAGAGGCTTCCGGCAGAAGGTGCAGGATATTGTCGAACAGGCTGATAAGATCTGTACCGGGTGCGCCGAAGCCGTGACACAACACGATCAGGGCTCTGGGTTTTTCTCGGACCGGCGCGATAAGTGCGGCGTCCAAACTTCCGAATTGCGATTGTCGAAACGACCACGCCTCAGGATCAAATTTCATTTTCGTCTTACTTCAATTCGCGAAACGTCGACCAACTTACGTAGCCAAGCGTACCAGAAGCAAGCAAAAATACGATAGCCATGAAATAACTAGGGTACTGGAATAAGGATCCAAATCCCGCTACGGTCATGATCAAATCAACCAAGAACAACACGAACACCAAGCCAGAAATCACCAATCCAGTTAAACACAAAATTTTGGGCATCAAATACCTCGTTGCTGTTCAAGGATGTGCCCATTGGTGCTTGGAAAACCAGTGGTGCCTGGGAAATGGGAACGATCAGGTTGCATAACGTCGATCGATTAGCGACTCAAGCTGATAAAACTCAAACGACAAGTT